>JAACWS010000009.1 GCA_009991955.1 Spirochaetales bacterium | reverse complement strand
TTAAGATGACTTCCAGGTATCAAATGTAAATTATATGCACTCCATTTTATGGGGGAGTGGATTACTGGATGGTTTATACGGATTCAGGTTTACAATTTATTTGTCAATTTTTACAATGATTTTGAGCACCAAGAGTGAGTCAATTTGATAGGGTGTGTCGATTTTCCGGGACATTAAAAAGCCCCTGCTCAGGAGGTGGGGGCAGGGGCACGAAATCCGCTTAGTTCAACCGAAATCTTAGATTTCCGGTGCGTTCTCCAGAAGGTACTTCTCAGCCTCGGGACACCAAAGACCGTTGTTGCCGGCGACAATTTCGGCCAGGCGGGCGTAGAACGGATCGGTCTTACCCCGATCGGCGAAGTCGGCGATAGCGACCAGGTCCAGCTTCTTGTGGGTGTACATGAGCTTTTTGCCCCCGGGAATGCTCGTCAGGGTAGCGGTGGTTTCGGCTACGGCGTTTAGGCCCCCCACGTGGGTAATCATCATGACAGGATTTAACTTGCCGGCGGTCATCATCTCCAGGGATTCGATCATGTCCTGGGTGTTTCCGCCGCTGGTCCCTACGATGTGGTGGCTGGCGTAGTGGACGTCGTAGAAGTTCATGGTCGCCGAAAACTCGGTGTCCGTGGGACCGGCGAAGAAGTTCAGACACCCGTCGTCACCCAAAAGTTTATCGCCCATTTCTAGAACCGGGCGGACAGGCGCGAATACAAACACATCGTCGAACTTTTTACCCCCATTCAGGCTTACCAAGTGGGCAACCGGATCGGCAACATTTTTGGTGTTGAGGTAAATAAGCTCGACACCGTGTTCTGCTGCCTCTTCGATGGTCAAGATGCTGGCGGCCCGGGCCAGACGGGCGTCATCGATGTCAGTGACAATAAGGCGAGATGGTCGGCGATCGTTGTGAATTGCGTAGTCGATGGCCCCCATTCCCATAGGACCCACAGCGGCCAAGAGGGCCATTGTGCCCCCTTCGATTATGCCCATCTTGTGTTCGTAACTACCGGGGGTGGTATGGTACTGGGCATGGAAGGCACCAACTATACAACTAACTGGCTCGCTCAAGGAACCCAGATAGTAGACATCGGAGTTGTACTCTAAAAGGCAGTCCATTTCCATAACTTCATTAGGGATAATAACATAGGTAGCATCGCCCCCAATGTGCTCGTAGCTGTAGCCCGGGGCCCAGAGGGTACCCTGGTAGTTTAAGGCCGGTTGGATAGAGAATCGTTGACCAGCCTTAAATTTCTTACTCCACGTAGAGCCGACCTCGACTAACTCGCCACAGAACTCGTGGCCAATGATGATCGGATTGGTGGCCAAATTGTGCCGTACGCGCTTGTGGGCCTCGCCTTGGTGGGTCAGTTTGTAGCTGGACATACAAATAGAGTCTGACACTACCTTGGCCAGAATCTCGTTGTCCTTGATTGGGGGAAGTTCGAACTCCTCGAGGCGAAGGTCGTCTTTTCCGTGGATTCGTACCGCTTTTGTCTTCATACTTTGCTCCTTCATGGGTTTGGTTCTCAATTCTTGTTTAATTTAGCATGACCTGGCCGCCGGTAATGGGCAGGGCCTGGCCGGTTTCGTACAATTGATCTACTAGATAGAGGATGCCTCGCAGAACGTCGGCTCCTGAGCAACCTCGGTTCATGGGAACCTTGGCCTCGTAGAAGGCTTTGACGTCGGCAACGTTCTTTGCTCCCGGAACCTTGCCGGTTCGCAGGTACTGAACGAATAAACCGTTTTCCGGGTGACTCCACAGGGGGCCGTCGAAGAAATTGCCCGGACAAATGGAGTTTACCTTTATGTTGTAGGCGACTAACTCGAGGGCAAAACTTTGGGTCAGGCCTATGCCACCAAACTTGCTCCCGGCGTAGGAGGCGTTCTTGTTTGAGCCCTCTAACCCGGATTTTGAGTTGATTTGGATAATGTCAGCGTAGTAGTTCTTGTTCACCGCCCACTGTTCCCTCATGACAGGGGCCGCGTGTTTGGTACTGACCATGTAGCCGGTGTAGTTCACCTGGGTCACAAAATCCCAATCCTTTAACTCTTGGTTCAACACACTGGCGGCCTTGAGGACCCCGGCGTTGGCCACAAAAAGGTCAATTCCTCCCCAGTTTTCTACTACCTGTTGGACCATAGCTATCATCGACTCTTCGTTGGTTACGTTCACTTTCAGCCCCAGGGCCGGTTGGGTAGGTCCCTTCCGTTCGGCGACCGAATTTAGCTCGGCGGCCAGTTTTTTAGCCCCTTCATCGTTCATGTCGGCGATAACAACCCGGGCACCTCGGTCGATGAGCCCTCGGGTAATCTCTTCACCAAAACCCTGGGCCCCACCGGTTACGATGGCGATGCGATTGTAGACCGATCGGTTCCGGTCACTCTCGGGTAGGGCTGGCGTAGTTGTAAGCGACCATAGGCCGTCGGGAGTTTGGACCGCGGCGGGGAATTTTTTCGCCGATGCCAGGTAGGCCTTCCAAGCAGCGGTGAAGGCCGAGGCATCCTTACTCGCCTTCGCATCGACTACCAGGGTAGCCGAACCGGCGGCTGAGCCACCGCTGGTGGACTTGTACGCAGCCACACAACTAGACCCCTCGGCGGCGGCCAATCCCCGAATCCAAGGACCAACCTTCAGATGGGGGTGCTGATCAAACACATTCATTTCTTACCTCCAGTAGTGTGGGCCTCCCAGGGCCGGGTTATCTTCTCGGGAAAGTGGGGATCCATGGCTGCACCAACCGCGGCGTAGGCTTCGATCCTCTCTTCCAAGGGGCGCCCAGCCAGCGGCGATTGGGGACTAAAAATCCCCCAATCGGCATTGAGACTCGACAAGACCTCGTGGGCAATGAGGGCCCAGGTCGAGGTGTTCAGGTGCCGAAACTCGGGCAGAAGAATCTCGGGACAGGAAAATACTTGCCGGGACGAGTTAATATCGACTCCAGAAATTTCCATAAACCCGTGGAGCTGGCAGAGCTTTCGCAAACGTAACAACTGCTCCCGGGTGTTCCGAGGGGGCATGTAGGTTACAGCCTGAAAACCCAAGGACTTTACGGACTCCATAAAATTATCCAGGTACGAATCTTCGAAGGCCTCAGCCTTCTTGTCCCCCGTGGGGCTCTCGCCTACGTCGCCCAAGTAGGAATAGGCCGGAATTCCGCCAATACTGCGGATAAAGGCCGTGGCCGCCTCGGCGGTGGGGCACTCGTTGAGATTTGGATCGATCCACACCTGCTCGATGAGGGTGGTCTTGAGGACCCCCAGTAGGTCGTAGTACCGGTGGGGATTTTTTTCGTCGTCGAGCAAGGCCGCGGTCTTGGGGGGAACAGCAATTCCCAGGCGAATCTTGAGCTCTTGGGACAAGGCTCGGCGAACCGAGGAGTTGTCGGCTATAAACTTCAGAATCCGCAGGGCCGCGGCGCCGAGCAAATGGCGTTCGGTAATACCGCCCTTCTCCGACAGTTTTGACAACCCGACAATTTCGGTATCGAAATCTACCGGGCCAAAACCTGCGTCACTTAAAATCGCCGACATTCTTTGGTTCATAGCCCGGGTTCGAAGAATTCGGGCCTGGCGTAAAGGAGCCAACCACTTTTCTGCCGCATCCAAACTTCCGGCGGGAACTCCGTGGGCCACGATGTAGGCCCGGCCGATGCTGTCGGGGAAGTTGATTTTTTTATTCGCGAACTGAGAATCCGGCCAGGTGACCCGCACCTCGAACCCGCTGGTTACTGCCAGGCCGGCGACCCGTCCTGCGGCAGCAAGCCCTTGGGCGGCGGCTACCGAGTCGTGATCTACCGATCCCACGGCCTCCAGCCCTGCCTCGTAGGCCTTGACCACCGTCATTTCCGGGGAGTAGGGGCTAAAGCTGTAGATGGTATGAACGTGGTTGTTTACCTCCCCCTGCCGTCGACCGGGTTTGAGTAACCCGGCAGCAACGTAGGCCCCCAAGGCCTCCAGCCGTTGGGCTGAAGGGGCCGAAAAGTCGTTTATGGCTTCCCGTAAGGCAGTAGCGTCCATTACAAACCGGCCTTGTTGCGGCGAATTATTTCTGCGTTGGTCGGTGCGGTCACGGGGGTATGGCCGGGCAAGGGCAGAATTCGCTCGTGGATGGTGTCCAAAATCCAACTTACCTGGGGGAAAAACACCTCTTCCATCTCGGCCGCCGGGGTAATGATGTTTCGGCTTCCTACCACTGCAGCGGGGGCATCGAGGTAGTCGAAGGCCAGGGTACTCAAGGTAGACGCCACGTGGTGGAGGAAACTTCCCCGCTCGACGGCGTCGCTGGCAAACACAACTCGGCCGGTCTTTTTAACCGATTCGATGAGGGGCTCGTAGTTCAAGGGGGTAATGAACCGCAGATCGATTACCTCCGCCGAGAGGCCGTACTTTTCTTCCAGAACCTTCGCTGCATCGAGGGCCTTGTAGAGGGTTGCTCCCAGGGTCATGATGGTCAGATCTTTTCCGACCCGACGAACGACCGGTTCACCTTCGGGAATTTCGTAGTAGCCTTCGGGAACTCCGCCCTTCTCGAACAGTTCCCCAATATCGTAGAGAGATTGGCTTTCGAAAAAGATAACCGGGTCGGTTCCCCGCAGGGCCAGGTTCAACATACCCTTGGCATCGTAGGGGGTGGCAGGGAACATGGCCTTGAGGCCGGGAATGTGGGCTACCAAGGCGGCCCAGTCCTGGCTGTGTTGGGCGCCGTACTTGGCACCTACACTCACCCGCAGGGTCATGGGCATTTTTAGGATACCCGCACTCATGCTCTGCCACTTGGAGGCTTGGTTGAAGATTTCGTCTCCTGCCCGGCCCATAAAATCACAGTACATAAGCTCGGCAACCACCCGACCACCGGACAGGGCGTACCCAACGGCGGTACCTACAATGGCCCCTTCGGAAATCGAGCTATTGAACAATCGTTTGTAGGGAAGAGCTTCGGTCAAGCCTCGGTAGACCGCAAAGGCACCACCCCAATCTCGGTTCTCCTCGCCCCAGGCAGCCATGGTGGGGTCCTCGTAGAAACGGTGGAGCATGGCCTCAAAAAGACCGTCTCGAAAGGCAAAAATTTTATTCTTGGGAAGGGGATTTCCCTTTTCATCCAGGCCATAGCGGGCTTTGATTGCAAGGGATTTTACCCGGGGATTTTCCGCCTTGGTCAACAGAACCTCGGGTTTGCGTCCCCCTTCGGTGTCGAAGGCCGGCACGTTGCCGTTAGAGTACATAACCGAATCGATAAATCCAACAGAGGTTCGGGGCGACAGATCCATATCGATGGAGAGTTTCATGACTTCTTTGAGGGTTTCGATGGTCCGGGACTGGATTTCTTCAATTTCTCCAGGCCTGAAGACCTTGTTGTCCACCAGGTACTGGCCGTAGCCCTTGACCCCGTCGTTGGCCTCCCACATTTCGACCTCTTCCCGGGTGCGGTAGCTGGAAGCATCCGAGGGACTATGGCCCGAAATCCGGTAGGTAATGGTATCTAGAAGCACTGGACCTCGACCTTCGGTAAGAATCTTCTTCTTCCGGGTTACTGCATCCAACACTGCCAAAGGATTATATCCATCTACCCGTTCGGAGTGCATGTTGTCGGGATTCACCCCGGCCCCAACCCGGGCAAGAACATTGTAGGGCATGGTTTCCCCGAAGGTTTGCCCACCCATGCCGTAGAAGTTGTTAAAGAAGTTGAACATAATGGGGGGAGCACCACCGGCATCCTTACCCCAGAGGGTTGTGTACTGCTCCATGGCGGCCATCATCATGGCTTCCCAAACCGGACCACAACCCATCGATGCGTCCCCGATGTTAGCGATGACAATGCCAGGCTTTCCGTTAATCCGTTTATACAGGGCTGATCCGGTGGCGATGTCTGCCGAACCCCCAACCAGGGCGTTGTTAGGCATAGAGCCGAAGGGAGCAAAGAAGGCGTGCATCGACCCACCTAATCCCTTGTTAAATCCCGTTTCCTTGGCGAAAATTTCTGCCAAGGTTCCGTAGAGGACAAAGTTGTCGGCTAGTTCTTTGGTGCTTTTGGTTTTGATTTTTTCGGCAACCCGCAGAGTTGCCCCCCCCCAGAAATTCTCCATAATTTCCAAGAGTTTCTTGTCGTCTATGCTACTGACCGCGGCGAAGCTCTTGGCCAAAATTTCCCCGTGGCTCCGGTGGCTTCCAAAGATAAAATCCTCGGGCTCCAGGGCAAAGGCCTGCCCGGCAGCGGCGGATTCCTGGCCAATACCCAGGTGGGCAGGCCCCCGGTGGTTGTACTCGATGCCGTTGTAGGCCCCGGTGGCCTTAATCGAGTTGAGCATGGACTCAAATTCCCGCATGGTGACCATGGTCTTGTACATACGAACCAGTTTCTCGATTCCGTAGGCTTTCTTTTCGGCGGCGAAATTGTTCACGTACTGATTTACGGGAATATCCTTAATTTTTAAAACACTGCTTTTTCGGACCTCGTTGGGGTCAATTAACATCGGCTTTGGCATTCAATTCTCCTTGTTTCCTGTTGGTTCGGGCTGATTTTTCGATCTAGTGGGCCAGCTTGTGGCTGAGTTCCCACAGGGTATCGCGGATAACTTCTGAAACCGTGGGGTGGGGGAAGATTATTTCCCGGGCTTCCCAGACGGTCATTTCCATTTCGATAAAGGTAGCGGCTCCCCAGATGATTTCGCTGACCCCGGCTCCCACCATGTGGATGCCCAGGATTCGGCCATCTTTTTTGTCCGCTAGTACCTTACATTTTCCCACCCCTGCAGGACCCTGCTCGGCCAGGAATCGGCCACTCATGGTTAAGGGCAGGGTCGCGCTGGCGACCTGGTGGCCCTTGGCTGTGGCCTCGGCTTCGGTCAGCCCCACACCCGCTGCTTCGGGGTTGGTGTACACGACCCAGGGCACCGCCCAGTAGCGCATGGTCTGCCGGGCAGTGGCTGGGGAGGCACCGTGGCCGGGTGCCGTAGCACCGGCAGCACCCGAGGGACTGTCACCGGCAAACATGGCACTGACGGCGACCTCGCCCATGCGGCTGGCCGAGTGGGCCAAGAGGCTCTTGCCGGTGACATCGCCTACTGCGTAGATGCCGGGAATGTTTGTTCGCATGTACTGGTCGGTCTCGATTCCCTTGGGGGTAAAGGCGATTCCCCCATCCTCCAGGCCAATACCTTGAAGGTTCGCTCGGCGGCCAACGGCCACGAGAATTATGTCCGACTCGCTGATCTGGGCCTTTCCGGTGGGGTCGGTGTAGTGAACCTTACCCCCATCGACCGACGTAACCTTGCAACCCAGGGCAAAATCGACCCCCTTCATGGCTTTGCGCAGAAGTGGGGCCTGATCCTTATCCATAAAGGGTATGACCTCGTCCAGCATTTCTATGACCTGCACCTTGGTTCCCAAGGTGGCAAAGAGGCCGGCAAATTCCAGGCCGATAACCCCACCGCCAATAACCGTCAGGCTGGTGGGAACCTTGTCCAGTTCCAGCAGACCTGTCGAATCTTTTATCTTTGGATTGTTCTGGGTTCCGGGAATGGGGGGCATGGCCGGCCGGCTTCCGGTGGCAATGAGGATATTTTTGCCCTCGTGGACTTGGCCATCCTTTTGGGTCCGAACTTTGCCCGGTCCCAGGACGACCGCCGAATCTTCAATCACCGTAACCTTGAAACGCTTCATCATGGAGGCGATTCCCGCCCTAAGTTTGCCGATAACATCGTTCTTCCAGGCCATCATCCGGGGCCAGTCGTACCTTACCTCTTTGGCATGGACTCCAAAGTGTTCCCCTTCCAGGGCGTGGGTGTAGAGTTTGGCCGAATTTAACAGGGTCTTGGTAGGTATACACCCCCAGTTGAGGCAGGTGCCTCCCAGGAATTCCTTCTCTATTAATAAGACCGATTTTCCTAGAGCGCCTGCTCGCTCGGCGGCGATGTAGCCCCCCGGTCCCCCACCAACAATAATGACATCGTACACTTCTTACTCCTTTAGCCCGCCAGAACCAGATCGATCTGACTAATAACCGTCGATAGTTCTTGCAAGAATCGGGCTGCGGGAGCCCCATCTACCGCCCGGTGGTCGATGGTCAACGACAGACCCATGGCAGGTTCAAATCCGATTGTGTCGCCGGTCTTCATAGGTTTGTACCCAATTGCACAAATTCCTAAAATGGCTACCTCGGGTATATTCAAAAGCGGGGAAAAACTTTCGACCCCCGAAGCCCCTACGTTACTGACCGAAATAGTCGAGCCGGTGAGTTCTTCGGGTTTGACGCTGCCGTTCTTACAGGCCTCGATGAGTCGTCGGGCCTCGGAGGACAATTGTTTGAGGGTGAGTAGATCGGCGAATCGAATAACCGGAACCATGAGTCCTCGGGGGGTATCCACCGCCATTCCAATGTGGACATTTTCGAACTCCCTCAACGTTCCATCGACCGAGTGGGCGTTCATGTAGCCGTATCGTTTTAGGGTTCGGGCCAGGGCAAACATGACCAGGTCGTTAATCGTAATAGATTGATAGCCTAACTCGGTCGCACTGGCCTTGAAACGGGCTCGTAGGTCCTGCAACTTTTGTGCTGGGGCGCTGGCATTGAGGGTGAACTGGGCGGTAGACGCCAAGGACTGGCTCATTCGGTCGGCGATAATTTTTCGAATTCCCTTCATGGGGATTTCGCGAGCCGGTCCGGGGAAGGCGGGTGTACCAAAGGCGGGGGCCGGCGATACCGCTGTTCCTGCTCCTGTTCCCGCGGTGGTCGTTCCGGTGGCCAAATCGGCAGCGGTAATACGACCCCCGATGCCGGTACCTTGGGAGGGCAGGGTAGAGGTTCCACTGCCCAAAGCCGCCAGGGCTGCGGGAGTAAGGTTTGGTGTGCCGGCTAAGGCTGCCTGAACGTCCCGCTCAATGACTCGACCCTGGGGACCGGTGCCTGCCAGGCCCGAGGGATCAAAACCTCGGCTCTGGGCCAGGTTGCGGGCCCGGGGACTGACGGCGCCCGTTGCGGCCGTGCCCGGAAAGGCGGCGGCGACCGGAGTTACCACTGCCGGGGCAGGTGTTGCTGCTGTGGCCGAAGGCGCGGCGGGTGCCTCGATGGGTTTGTCGACGGGAGCCTCGGCGACCGGCTCGGAGGCGGCGCTCGAAATCCCCCCCAGAAGAGAAGAAATATCTTCCCCCGGTTGGCCAACGATGGCCATGGGCTCCATGACCGGCACATCATCCCCGGTCTTGTACAAGAGTTTCAAAATTGTTCCGCTCATTCCGGCTTCCACGTCGATGGTCGCCTTGTCGGTTTCGGCCTCACAAATTACCGTCTTCTCGGTAACCTGGTCGCCTTCTTTTACCTTCCACTCCAGAATGATGCACGACTCGACGGTGTTACCTTGTCGGGGCATGACGATTTTTTCTGCCAAGGGGTTCTCCTTTTTTGCTGTGTCTATACAGTTACGATTTCCAAATTTTGTTCCCGAATACGGGCCTGGGTTTCGGGGTCCAGATACGAATCAGTTATGAGAATGTCGACCGCCGCCAGGGGCATTATGGTCGCGAAACCCGCCCGGCCGTACTTGGACGAGTCGCTCATGAGTACGGTCTTGGTGGCCTGACCGGTCATGGCCCGCACCAGCTCGGCCACCTCAACTAGGTGGGTGGTGAGCCCCTTTTCGATGCTAAACCCGTCGGTCCCGATGAAGGCATAGTTCACGTTGAACCGTTTCACCATCTCCAGGGCTGCAGGTCCGACGAAGCTTTCGGTGCTACTGCGAAATTCTCCCCCCAAAACGGTCAGGCTGAGGTTGGGATTCATGCGCACATAGGGCAACAGCAGGGTAGAGTCGGTGACCACTCGGATGAATCCTTTGCCTAGTAGATATTTGGGTAAAAGAGCCGTGGTGGTGCCCGAAAGGACCATTATGGTGTCCCCGTCTTGGACCAGTTCGGCTGCAGCTTTGGCGATTCGGTTCTTTTCTTCGGTTTTTGCCTGTTGGCGTTCGAGGATATGTTTATGAAAGGCAGGTGTCGCTCCCCCATGGGTGCGGGTTATGTGACCCTTGGCCGCCAGGGATTTTAGGTCGGTTCGAATGGTAACTTCCGAAACCCCCAGGTCGCGGCCAAGGGTGCTCACCGACACATTGGGCTCATCGGCCAGGCGGGTGAGAATTAACTTTTCTCTGTCGGAAAGGTTGTCTATCACTTACGAAATCCTTTTGAAATACTTTCGTATTGCTTTCGTCTTGGATTATACGAGGGAAAGGGGAGCCTGGCAAGAGGGAAAAAGGAGAGAAATCGATAATTTATTCGTGGATTCCGTTGGGTATTGGAAGCTCTATTTTCCGTGGGCCTATTTTTAGGGTAGACTCCTTAGGAAAGGATAGTTATGACGAAAACCCTATTCAATCTCCTGTGGACCTTCACAAAAATTGGCTCGGTCAGCTTCGGTGGTGGATACGCCATGTTGCCCCTCTTGGAACGAGAACTCATCGACAAACGTTCCTGGGTCACCAAAGAGCAAATCCTCGATTATTACGCCATAGGTCAATCTACCCCGGGCATTATTGCCGTTAACGTAAGCACCTTCATTGGATGGCAGCGGGCCGGGTGGGTGGGGGCTTTAGCCGCCACCCTTGGGTTTGTTCTTCCTTCCTTGGTCATTATTACCATTTTGGCTGGGGTCCTGACCTGGTCCGGGGACGTACCCACGGTGCAACACGCTTTGGCCGGGGTGCGGGTAGCCGTAGCCGCTCTGGTCTTGAGCACGGTTATCAAGTTTTACACCGGGGCGGTTAAGAACAAACGAGGCCTGGGTATTTTTGCCCTCACTCTTGGGTTGTCGTTTTTCTTGGGGCTTTCGCCCTTTCTCCTGGTTTTGGGAGGTGGGTTTTTTGGGTTGATTTTGTTTTCTGGTCCCGCCGGCGAGGAGGGCAAAAAGTGATCTACCTCGAACTGTACTGGGAGTTTTTCAAAATTGGCCTCTTTGCCGTGGGTGGAGGCCTGGCGACTTTACCCTTCTTGTACGCTCTTTCGGCCACCACCGGCTGGTTCACCCCCGCCCAGCTGGCGGACATGATTGCCGTATCCGAATCGACCCCCGGGGCAATCGGCATTAATATGGCCACCTTTGCTGGGTTTACTACCGCTGGAGTCTTTGGTGGGGTCGTGGCCACCCTGGGTCTTATTACCCCTTCGCTGTTCATTATTGTCTTCATCGCCCGGGGTCTGGAGGCTTTTCGCGAAAATACCCTGGTTCAAAGGGGATTCTTGGGATTACGACCCGCCGCTGTGGGTCTTATTGCCGCCGCGGGTTTGGGCATTATGCAGTTAGCCCTGGTTCGGCCTGGAGCCGAATCCTGGACCCAGTTTCTATACCTTCCCCAGACAGGGGTATTTGTCGTGTTGTTTTGGGCGATTAGAAAGTTTTCAATTCATCCGGTGGTGTTTATCCTCATTGGTGCCGTGGCGGGAGTGGTGTTGGGGTTTTAATGGGGAAGGTTTGTAAGATTGTAAATCTAAAGATATACTTTCTATATGCAAATTTATCTTCCGCGCAATCTGAGTACCCTTCTCAAAACTGATCTGAATGCCAATTCGATTGTGGTTCTTTTGGGGCCCAGGCAAAGTGGTAAAACCACCTTGGTTCAAAGTCTATGGGAAGACAAAACAGGGTTTGTTTACAAGGACCTGGAACGTCCCCGGGACCTGAGGCAGCTTGATGACCCGGAACTTTTTCCAGCACCTACCAGGGCTTTTTCCAATTTTGCGAGGATTTGTCGATCGCCATCATCGAGGAACTCGCATTCTGCTTCTGGGGTCTTCCAGCCCGGATTTGCTCAAACAATCGGCAGAAAGTTTGGCCGGTCGCTTGGTCTACCGGGAGCTGAGCCCTCTTTTGTGGGAAGAGATTTCCGGTTCGACGACCGAGGGGCCATTGTCCTTGCTTCAAAAGCACTGGCTCCGGGGCGGTTATCCCCTAAGTTTCCTGGCAGAAAGTAATCAAGCCTCCTATGACTGGAGAGAATCCTTCAAAAAGACAATCCTTACCTGGGATATTCCCGCCCTCGGTATTAGGGTTTCGCCTCTGACCCTGGAACGTTTTGTGCGGATGCTCTCACTCCAGCACGGTCAGAACTTGAATATGGCAGCTTTAGGAAACTCCCTGGGTGTAAGTAGCCCAACAATCCGCCATTACCTAGAGATTCTGGAAGGAACCTTCCAGATAAGGGTCCTTCAACCCTGGATGGAGAATCAAGGAAAGAGACTGGTAAAAACCCCCAAGGTTTACATCCGGGATTCGGGACTACTTCATACTCTATGGGAAGCGATGGATTTTAACGACATCCTCGCCCACCCACTTTTTGGGGCCTCGTGGGAGGGTTATGTGTTGGAACAGATCCTCTCCCGATTTCCTCGGGTTAGAGCCAGCTTCTACCGAACAGCCTCGGGTATCGAAGTGGACCTGGTTCTGGAACAGGATCAAAAACGACTGGTTGTGGAGACCAAAGCCAGTACCGCCCCCCAGCTGACCCGAGGGTTCTGGACGGCCATGGCGGATTTGAAGCCTGATGTAGCCCTGGTCGTAGCTCCTGTCGAAACCGGTTGGCCCGTGAGGGCTGGTACTTTTGTGTGTAGTTTGACTGAAGCCCTAAATCGACTGAACGACTTCTTTCGTCCCCGATGAGCTATAGCTCACCAGCCCCAAGGCCTCCAGGTGGGTCAAAAGCGCTGGGCTGTCGGGTTGTTTCATGAAGTCGAAAAGTGAAGCCTCGTTTCTGGATCTGGCTGCTTCCAGCAATTCATACTCCCCAAGAGTACATTCATAGTGCTGAATTTCGCCATCTGCCTCGTAGACCGCCAGGTATACCCGACAAGGCGAAACCTGTCTGGTGAGTTCATCAAAATCCTGAATGCCATTTTCTAAAAGCGATACAATTTCCAGGGGATTACTATCGAAGGTACCCAGCTGGAGTTGGGGGTTAAGGGTATAGGCGCCGAAGAATGGACCCTCGTCCTGGGCCGAGGAGAGTACATTATTGCTAAGCCAAAAATACCGAATCGTTTCTTTGATTGTTAACCACGGGCCGGAAATCTGAAGCTCTTGGAGTATTGCCTCTACTACCAACAACTGATACTCCAAAATGTCGGTACCTGACGGTTCGGGATTCAGATTGCAAACAAGAGTAAAAAACTCCGAGGGCCTAAGGTCCAAATAGGTCAGCAAAATATCGAACCAGGTTACCGCTTTGCCTTGGTTGTAGAACCGATCAACCGAGTTGGCAACCCTGCCAGCCTGGGCCATGTCGGCCTCGGAAAAGGTCGGGGTATGGGTGACGGTGTAGTCTGGGCCGGAGTAGTGTAATTGATAGCTTTCCGCATTGTCGTAGATTTCGGTCCCCGGAAGGACGGAAAGGGGGAAAATATCGATGTGGTTCGGTATCATCGAAAAGGTAAAATCTAGACTCTCCAAAAATCCGTCCAGGCTATCCTCGGGCAAACCGTAGATGAGATCAAATCCATAGGGAATCTGTTCGTGGTGGAGGAGTAAGACGTGGTCGAAAAACTCCTGGGAATGAAAGGTGCGGTTAATTTTTTCTAACACCGGCAGATGAATACTCTGTAGGCCAATCTGCAGCGAGCAATAAAGCTGAGAAAATAGGTAGGCCATCTCTTCATCGATGTGTTCTGCCCGTATTTCGAAGGTGTAATGAATATCCGGGGCCGATTCCAAAATCATTCTCAGGTTCCGCTTGGCAATTTTTTTGTTAAACCTGAATCCGTATAAAAAATAAAAAAATCCAAGCTATCCTGGTGTTGTATAATGATTTAACCACAAATCTAATTACACCCAGGAGGTGAAGC
>JAACWS010000008.1 GCA_009991955.1 Spirochaetales bacterium | reverse complement strand
TTGTTTTCATAACTCTCTATTACAAGGCAAAATGCCGATTCTGATTGAACTTTTTCAAAAATAATTTTATTCCCACAAGGTTTGGGGCACTGAACTAGAGTATCATGGGGGTATGGACTTCTTTCAGAATAAACTCGACCCCCGTGAAGCCGAAAACGCCATCCGAAAAGCTATCAAGCTTGCCGATCGTTTTGGGTATAAACCAAATAGTCGGGCAGGAATCCGGTCTGGACAGGCAAAAGCCGACCCACCGATGCTTGGAATAATTCCCCTCGAAGAAACTCCTGAAAGTGAAGGGGTGGTGGATTTGTGGAAACCCGAGACCCCGGGAGTTGTGATTGGTACAATCCGAATGGGGTTTGGGCACTATCGAATGGCTTTGGCAATAGCTTCGGCAGTCAATGCCCGGGGACTCACACCCTATTGGCTCGACTTTCTAAGGTTCCGGGGCAGCTCCGCAGCCCATATGATCGAGTATCTTGAAGGACTCTACAGAAAAGGGAGCCGGTTGAGTGCCAAAATGCCTCTCTTTAACCGACTTATTTGGGAACGATTAACAGAAGAGGTCGCTCGGCCAATAAGTGCGACAATTCGGGATGCAGCATGGTCCAAAATATTCGCCCAGATACCCCAGGGACTCGATCCCGAGGTGCCCTATATCGCAACCCACCCGTGGAATGCCCGAGCGGCGGTGGCCGCTGGACTCAAACGAGTAGTCTCCATAATACCCGATAACATGCCCTTGGCCTTTAACGTGGCCCCCGGGGCGGTCCATGCGGTTCAAACACCCTCGGCGTTCCTCGGATATCGAACTTTACGAAACATGGGAGACAGAAAAATACGAGGTCGGGAGGGATTTAGAACTATCGAAATCCTTAAACCTATGCCCGAGGGGAGTATTTTTTATTCTGGGCATTACGTCGATCATGAAATGGTCGAAAATCTCGAGGATGATTGTAATCGAAGACTCGTTCGAATGGCGAACGGCGATGCGCGACGATTCTTGCTCACCATAGGTGGGGCGGGAGCTCAGCTGTCAAAATTTTTAAAGATTCTTACCCATATGAAAGGGAATATCTTGAACCGCCGGGGAATGGTCATTGTTAACATGGGCGACCACTACGGACGGCTTGAAGAGCTCTCCCGGGGTTTGAGGTCTCTTGGTTTGGACTATACCCTTTGGGATGATGACTGGAAGGCCTTTCAGGGACTAGTAGAGGATTTGCATCGGCAAAATGTCACCGGGGTCCACATAATCTTGCATCGCGATACCTTCCCGGCGGTCTATTCGACAAATTTGCTCATTCGCGAGTGTGATGTTTTGGTTACCAAGCCATCGGAACTTAGTTTCTATCCTATTCCAAAGTTGTTTATCCAACGGGTAGGTAAACACGAGGCCTGGGGGGCTATTCATAGTGCGGAAATTGGCGACGGAAGTATGGAGACCGCCCGGATTTCCCAGGTCTTACAGTTAGTCGATATCCTCATTAGGGACACCGATTTGTTGCCCTTATACGTCGAAAGAATACTGGCGAATAAGCGAGCTGGAGTCTATGATGGAGCCTACAAAGTTGTCGACAAAGTGCTGGAGTTAACTGGGGGGAGGTAGCGGTAGATAGTTTCCCGCAACTGAGGGAGCTGTACGGGCTTGATAAGCATTTCGTTCATTCCCGCTCGCATACAGCTCTTTCTATCTTCATCGGATGAGTGGGCGGTAAGAGCAACGATTGGAACCTGGGGGTTTTTTTCTCGAATTGCTTGGGTTGCTTCCAATCCATCCATTTCCGGCATGCTTAGATCCATTAGGATTAACCGGATAGTGCCTTGGTTCTCTGAGAATTTCTCGATGGCTTCAACGCCTGTTCGAGCTTCAAAAGTCGAAATTCCGAGCTTTTGGACGATTTTGACGAGGAACATTCGATTTATTACCTCGTCTTCTGCGATAAGAACGGCCCCGGATTCGATCATATTCAAAGTATGGCGACAACTGGGGCCGAAATCAATAGTAGGGATAAAAATCTAGGTTGTTTTGATTTCAATCTTCCTAGGCAAGGCCTTTTCCTGCTTTGGCAGGGTGAGGGTCAATAGTCCCTTCGAAAAGTGAGCCGTAATACCTTCTCGATCTACATCTTTTGGTAAAACAAAGCTCCTGTTGAAGTGGACCGATCTGCGCTCGCGAATAAGGTAGCGGGGTTGCTCGCTATCTTCTGCCTTGAGGTTTGCGTCAAGGATCTTTTCGGGGGTGCTAAGGGTAAGGACACCGTCTTCTACCTTAATATCGACGAGCGATTCATCCAGCCCGGGGAGTTCTGCCTCGATGCGATAGAGCGTTTCGTGTTCAGTTACATCGACTGCAGGGTTTCGGGTTGAAAGACTTCCAATTTTGCCAAAACTGTGGGCGTTGTCAAACATACTGTCTAACATGCGGTCCATCTCATCAAACATGCTTACCGGTCGTCGGGTTCGTACTACCATTTGTGCCATTGTATTCCTCCTGGCTTTCGTATTCTTGATTCTTTTAGAGCAAAGAACGTGCCAAGAGAACTAATATATTATAAGTTGTTATATAAAAAGGATTTACGAAATAGCAGGAATGTTGTTAAGTTTGGGAATGGGTCATAATGATCCAGTGGTCAATTTTGGCCCAGTATTGTGTGTCTTTGGAGCCCATGAGCGCCCTTAGGAGCTCATAGGAATATCAATTTCGACCCGAAATCCTTGGTCCGGTGCGGTTCGTATTCGCATTTTGCCTTGAAGGTAACGGGTAACGAGGCGATGTACCAAAGGTAGGCCAAGGCCCTGGTCAAAGCGAACTTTGGCGGTGTGGGACTTGACCTTCTTTAATTCGGCTCCGGAACCGTTATCGTACCAGACAAGCTCAAAGGTAGGGTTTTCTTGATTTATTTTGGCTTCGATAGTCAGATTGACGACTGTTTTATTCGAAAAACCGTAGGTAAGGGTATTCCTCAGCAATTCAAAGAGAATGACTTCGAGTATTCCCTGGCGAATTCCAACCTTTGCTGAGGGTTCGAGAATGGTCTCAACCGAAAGGTTCTTCTCCGTCAGTTCTTCATCAAACCTATGGAGCACTTGGTTCCAGATTTCTCCAAAGGTCCGGGTCTCCGTTCCGGTTGTACTAAGTTCGAAGAGAGTTTTTTTTGCGAGCTCGATGGCCAATGGGAGGTTAGACATTGTGGTCTCGATACTTCGACTGGCTTCAAGGATCTCGTCGAGGGACTGTTCAAGGTCTGAGGATTTCAGAGTCCCTGAACTTATCTTGGTTTTCAGTTCTTGGGTTAGGTCGGAAATAATGGTGGAACCCAGAACCCCGACCCCCGCTGCTCCGTTTACATCGTGGAAGAGCACGCCGAGGAGAGCCTCCCATTGTAAGTATCGGGCTTCGGGAATCGGTGTACTCAAATATCCCACTCCTGCAGGGTCTGTTTTGCAATCTCGTAAGTGCTACCACAATGATGACAACTGAGCACCAAGGGGAAGGGGCCGTTGTCCCGAATGTCTTTTCGATCCTCGGCAGGTAGATTCTTAAGGTGGTGCAGGAACTTTTCCTCGCTGCAGTGGCACATAAACTCAACTGGCCGGGAATCCAAGGCTGTGACAGTAAAATCCTGGAACCAGTGCTCGAGGTATTCCATGGCAGTTTGGCCATGGGCTATCTCCGATCCAAGGCTGGGAAGAAGCATCATTTGGTTCTCAATTCTCCGGACTAAGTCATCGTTCCCAGGAGCGGCACCGGGGAAGGCCTGGAGTTTGAGTCCCCCGGCTCCAATAACCGCTCCTTTTTCGTCAAAGCGGATACTCAAATGGAATGCAGAGGGAGTTTGCTCGCTCACGGTGTAGTAGTAGGCCAAGTCTTGGGCAATGTTACCGTATTGCAGTTCGAGAGCGCTTGAAAAAGGCTTTTTGCCGCCCTCCAATATGCGGGTGATCTCCATTCGGCCAGGTCCGAAGAACTCGCTGTAGTCCTGGGAGTCGAGGGGCTTGGTAATTGGAATCGAATGATTCTTGAGGTACCCTCGAACCTCACCAAAGGCATTGGCTTCAACGTAGTACCCCTTGGCAGGGCCTTCACAAGTGACGCTAATCGATAGGGTGTCCTGGCCCTTGAGCTGGCTGGTCATGAGCAGAGCCCCAAGGTAAGCGTGACCAAGAATGAGGGTTTCTAAAATTCCGAGGTCATGATTGGCTCGCATTTGTCGAACAAGGAGAGTTCCGTCGATGATTGCCCCTCGAACCGAGGGTTCGTCTTTGGGACCGAGGAAAAATTTCGACATACGAGTCTTTTTATAAGCACGAATTGCTTCGGAGTTGGAGAGAGGTAAAGGTTTCTGTATCATCGGTGTACTATCGTAGTCCTGACGTCCTTTGTCAATTCTCGAATATATTGTAGGGTTAAGCGTATATGAGAAAAAGCATAATTTCGGATATGGATGGAGTTATTTACCGGGGGGGTACTTTGGTACCCGGGGCTCAGGAGTTTATTCAATCCCTCCTAAACCGAGGTACTTCGTTTCTTTTCCTTACAAACGCTTCAGAAAAAACGCCCAAAGACCTGGTCGAAAAAATGCGGGGCCTGGGTATACCGGGCTTGGAAGAACGACACTTTATTACTGCGGCTATGGCGACGGCGATGTTCTTGGCCCAACAGCGTCCGGGGTCCCGAGTTTATTGTATTGGGGGACTGGGACTTCGCCAGGAGCTGGAAGACTCTGGGCTTGTCCTGGTCGAAAAGGATCCCGAATACGTGGTTGTCGGGAAAACCGAGGAGTTTCATTTTAGTCACATAAAAACTGCTGTCCAGGCGATCCTTGGGGGTGCCAAGTTTATAGGTACGAACCCCGACCTGCTCGACCCTGCGGAGAGTGGATTTGAGCCCGCCTGTGGTGCCCTATTAGCCTCAATTGAGACTGCTACAGGTAAGAAACCGTACATTGTCGGAAAACCAAATCCCCTCATGATGACCTTGGCGACGAGGAAATTAGGGGTACACCCCGACGACACAGTAATGATCGGCGACCGAATGGATACCGACGTTCTTGGGGGAATGGAGGCGGGCATGACCACAATTTTGGTTCTCAGTGGGGTCTCGGGACCCGAGGTAGTAGAGGATTTTCCCTATTCACCGGATTTTGTTTTCAATTCGGTGGCCGATATTCTTTCTCGGGCCGAGGAAATTGGATTGTGAGATCGCCCAAACTACCGATACTTCTCGTATTTCTTTGCTTGATTCCAACTTTTTTGGTCGCAGACCGCTCGGCAGACACCTCGATTCTTGTAGAACTGCCCCGAAGGGCTCGGGTTGGGCATCGGGTGTTTGTGGCGATACAAGGACCCGAAGTGTATGGTACTCGGAAAGATCCCGAATATCCTCTTGTACTATCTCTCGATGCTACCCACATCGCCCAAGGTCAGGTTGAAGGTCGATTTTCGGCGATTGTTACCGGGCGCTACGTGGTGTCTGGGTTTCTCGATGTAAATGGCGATAACAATCTTACCCTAGGCGTTTTTGGCCCCACTGAACCTTGGGATATCTTTAAGAGCACCCGGCCCCAGATTGGGCTTCCCAGATTCGATCGAGTAGCTCTGACTCTGCCCCAAACCGGGACAAATCCCGAGCCGATTATTCTCCGGCTACGCTGAGCTGAGAAAAGAGAGCAAAGCTCCCCTCGACTAGAAGTCCACCGTAGGTATAGGGTAAATAGGAAGAAGAGTTTTCTGGAAAAAGGGTTCTGCCGTAGACCCCTAGGGTGAGGGGAGTGTGGGGAACTGCGAACCTCAGCTCGTAGGCGAGAGTTCCTTCCATATTTTCCAAATCTCCCGAGGACCCAAGGGTTTTGGTCCTCAGGGCCCCAG
The DNA here is from genome assembly GCA_009991955.1 of Spirochaetales bacterium. Taxonomy (GTDB): domain Bacteria; phylum Spirochaetota; class Spirochaetia; order DSM-27196; family Salinispiraceae; genus SKVS01. The sequence continues at coordinate 20,315 of JAACWS010000008.1, read as the reverse complement.
AAATCCCCCCAAAAAAAGGTCCAAAAACAACCTCTGTTCCTCCACGAAAATAGAGCCAGCTAGCCCAGGTGCGAGGATTGTTGAGTATTTCGGCATCGGGAGGCAGGACGGGGCTGGTCCGGAAGTCCGAGGCAAGGTAGAGCCCAAAGGGTCCCCGACGACTCTCCAAAATAAGTCCCGCAGAAAGCCCAGGAAAGTTGCCATCTTCGTGGTAGAGATGAAACCCTTGGTTCTCCGTTTGGGCCTCAATATCCAGATTTTGGCGATACAGTCCACCGAGGCTGAGGGTAAAGGCACGCAATCCACCGGTTACTAGCCCTTTAGCCACAAGAACCTTGAGTGCAAAGCCCAGAGTTCCCTGGGTCTGCAGGTCGAGTCCTTCTTGTACCACCGCGCCTCCAAAAATTCCCCCTTCGAGTCCCGGTACAATTCCCATTCGAAGTTCGAGGGTGGTGGGTACCCGGTAGAGGTCTTGGCCTCGAACCCCTTCTACTGAAAATCCAACGACTACCTTGCCCGGACCGAGAACTTGGGCACTGGGTGCCAAAAGGAGACCCGAGCCGGTGGGGTTTCCCAGACCGTAGAGACCAAAGGTAGAAAAAAGCAACAGCCCTAGGTTTCCAAATCTCCGGAGTATTTTCCGCTTCATGGCCCGATTATAGACCAGAAAGAGATGAAAAGAGGAAGTTTCTTTGGAAATCTACAAAACGGCCTTCCACAAGCTTCGGTGCACTAAGTATGGTAGGACTATGATGCAGACATCCTGGCAGAGCCGGGTACTCCAAATTCGTCCTTCGGAACACAACCTCGTGGGCTGGAGTTTTCTCCTCTCAATTCTTGTTGGAATTCCTCGGTTGTTTTCGATGACCCTGGGTAATGCTCTTTTTCTTAGTCGGTTTTCCGCTGAGTACCTTCCCCTGGTTTACCTGGGTTCGGCGCTTTTGAATCCGGTAATCGGGATACTGTATCTTTCCTTGGAGAAGCGATTCTCGTTTCGAGTCCTACAGAATTCGGCCTTGGGCCTATTGGTGGGATCCTCGGGAGTACTGATAGGGCTCACTTATGGACTCGATGACCCGGGCATTGGTGGTGCGGTGCTCTTGGTATGGCTCGATATTGAGTGGACCCTGACAAATCTCATCCTCTGGGGAACTCTCAACCGAATATACACGGTCGAACAGAGTAAACGGCTCTACGGGGTGGCCGGGAGTGGAGAAATTCTGGTGATGGTACTCGGGGGACTGGCTTCCGGTCCAATTGTCGCCTTTCTTGGGGTCCGAAGTCTGATTTTCTTTTCGTTCTTTGGTTTCGTTTTCATGGTACCCGTACTCAATGGATTGTTAGGTCGGCATGCTTCGGCGGGAATAGAGCCCAATGGACCGGGAGCCCCTCAGTCCAAGGGTACAAAGTTGGGTTCCTTCTCATGGTTGCTTATTCTTTTTTTTGGGATTTTTCAGTACGGGGTCTATTTTTTTGGGGATACCATATTTTACATGGAGGCTGAAGAGGCCTACGGTACGGCAGAAGAGCTGGCGGGTTTTTTTGCTCTCTACTTTCCCATCCTCGGAATACTCACGCTTGGTTTCAAGGTACTCTTCTCCGGCAGAATAATCCCTCATATAGGGTTGCGCCGTTCGCTCATCCTTACTCCCCTGGGACTAGGGGGATTTGGACTACTGGTAGGGACCTTGGGAGGGTTGGGTCCCGCGATTGGTCTACGATTATTTCAGGCAGTGTTCTTTTCCGGACTTGTATACCCGGTTTTCTATTCCCTCATGCAACCGTTGGCACCCAGGCAAAGAAGTCGGGTCCAGACTTTGAGCGAACTGGTCTACGGTCCTTTGGTAGGGGTATTTGTAGGTAGTGGCCTTTTTATTATCACCGGGTACGGAGGGGTGGGGCCCCAGATTCTGGGACTACTGTTGGCAGGGGCCGCGGCGGGATGGCTGATTCTTTCCCGACGAATGTTTCGGTCCTATACCTTAGCCCTGGACACAGCGATGGATGGTGGGGTGTTTCTGTCCCAGACCGAGGCTCTCGATGAGGCTGCCCTGCAGCAGATTGGAGCGACGGTGTCCCAGGATGAGGCTTCGCTGGTGGGGGTAAAGCTAGAAATCCTCCAGACCTCGGGGTATCCTAAACTCCACCAGGTCTATCGGGACCTCTGGGCCCACAAGGAGCCCACCCTACGGCAGCAAGCCTACCGAAGTTCGATTAAGCATCTCTACCATCTTGAAACCTACCAGCAAAGAGAACTGGTTCAAAGAGAAACGGACCCCGAAGCTCGAAAAGTTCTGGTTGGGATCTTCGCTTCCCAAGAACCGCTACCTGGGTTCGAATCTTGGAACCTCAGCCCAGAAGAAGAGTATATAGTAGAAATTGCCGAAGAGTTCAGCCAGGTAGACCCAGACTTTCTCCTGTCGTTCTTTGAAGCCGAAAAGGGTTGGAAGGTTCTGGAAAGTACCAAGTACCTCTATCGGGCGGAGATTTGTCATCTGGGTCTCCGGGTCCTATTAGGGATAGAACCCATTCACCGTACACCGGCCCTTATTTCGTGGTTCGAGGAGTGGCTGGGGTCAAAGTCGGTTTTAACCGACCAGTGGGCCCCTGTAGGCTTAAGGGCCTTTAGTAAGGAAGAGCTCCGTCAACTCCCCGAGGCACGAACCACCATTCGTCACCTCCTCGGAATTATCGGCCGCAGTGGGGGGAGCTCGGGAATTGGGTATCTGCTCGCCGGAGCGGAACTCTACGAGGCGGGGTTAAGGGGTACTGCCCTTTCCTTGGCCTATCGCCTGTCCCTTCGGGTTAGCCACCATAATTTGGGTTTGAATGATGAACTTTTCGTAAATCTTGTCCACGGTATTCGAGACGATCTGCGCAACCTCTACAGTCCCCTCGGTGTCGATTTCTCCGAACCCCAATTGAGGGCGGCCTGGGAAGAGTTACTCTACAGCCTCTTAGGGCAGGTGTTCTTACTTTTAGAAATGTGGTATCCCCAAGGGGCAATCAACTCCCTAGAGCGAACCTTCCGCTCCGGACTTCCCGAGCGACAGGCGTTAGTGCTCGAGCGAATCGAGAGTTTGGTCGAACCTAACCATTGGGCGATTCTCCAGCCCCTCTTCGCCCAAGTCCTCAACCCTCCGGCAGGCACCGATGGTTCCCTAGGGGCACTGGGGGTACCGGGAAGTTGGATGGGATACCTCCTATCTCCCGATCCAAACCAAGAATCCCGGGCGAACGCAGCCCGGGCCCTTCCAACTCTGGAAATTTTTCAATTCGTGTCCCCTGGCCAACTGTGGTATGTGGCAAAAGACCTAAAGCTCCATGGGTTCTCCACAGATACCGAGGTCATTCGAAAAGGGGAGATTGGTACTTCCCTTTTCATTAGTGTTCGTGGAAAGGCGAAGGTTGAGAAAAGCCAAGACCTCATCTTTGAGCTTCCCGAGGGGGCTGTTCTTGGGGAGTTTGCCGCCCTCGATAACGAGCCCCGAAGTGCCAGGGTTGTCGCACCCGAGGGGGGAATATGGTATGAGCTTGAGCAGAAGGCGCTCTTCGATGCTGTCCAGGGGAATCCAGAGTTGGCCTTGGCAATTTTAGGGGCCCTTGGGCAAAAGGTAAAAATTGCAGGACAAGAAAATTCCCTAGATCGGGGAAACTGGCTTCCGAGTGCCATTAGGAGCCTAGGACTCATTCAACGGGTCCAGCTCTTGTCCCAGGTACCGTTATTTTCCTATCTCGATTCCGAGGCTCTACTCTACCTTTCGAGGGGTCTTGGGGAGTATGAAAAACCTGCAGGAGCTTTTCTCTTTTCTGAGGAGGAAGGTCTGCCGGGGATAATTATTGGATCCGAAGGACACGATATCTTTGGTCAGGCAAGGATTTTTGATCGAAACCTCGAGGGGGAAGGTCCGATTGATGTACCGGTCCTAGGAGGAGAATTTTTTGCTTTTTTGGTGGGTCAGCGACTCCTCGACTCCCTGGTGTGGACTCGGCCAGAGGTACTTTCGTCCCTGGCTAAGCCCTACCTGGAAGTTTTAAGAGCCCACTACTAGAGGAGGCTCTTCCAATGTCGAAGAATAGCAGCCACAATTTCAAGGTCGCTATGTCGGCGGGTTCGTAACAGCCGAATCATACGATTAATTGTTTGTTCATCGATAGGTTCTTCTATGATGCGGTCGCTACTGGGGAGATTGAGTTCGGGGTTACGGAAAATAGTTCTCCGGGGTTCGGGTTGATCCATGTCTGAAACATGAAAGAGAAATCCATCACCATCTTGCTTTCCTAGGTATCGGCCAACGGGAAAAGAATCTTCCAGAAACCGGCGGGCGATACTATTTTTATCGCTTGCAAAAGGACGGACCTCGCCCTTTGGACGGATCTTAAAAGCCTTCCCTGGGCTTACGACTTCAAAACTATACGAGTCGCTGTTCAGGTCCCGGGATAGGCCTCGACTGAGGTAAATTACATTAGGGCGAATGTAAAGTGTCGGCCTGGTTTCTGCCATAGAGAGTCTCCTTTTCATTTCAAAAAATGCAACAATCTAGAGTGTATCACGGGAAGTTATCACAATACCAGTAGACACACCTAAATTATGAAATTATTAATTTAGACCTATTGGTCCATCGGTGACCCGACCTATCTTGAAAGCCCGGAAGTTTATCCCCATAATCCAAGAAATGAACTACGATATTCCTATTCCAGGGTTACGCCTCGGTATTCTCGGTGGTGGGCAATTGGGGCGGATGATTGCTATAGAAGCCCGTCGCATGGGGGTGAGGACCCTTTGTCTCGATCCCTCACCTCGCCCCCCTGCATTTGGTGTGGCCGATGAATGTATCGTGGGTGATCTCTACGATCCAGCGGCTATCGAAAATCTAGCCCAAAAGTCTGACGTCCTAACCTTCGAAATCGAGCATGTGAATAGTCAGTTCTTAAAGGTCTTGGAGGACCGAGGTTTCCCTATCTACCCATCGCCTCGGACACTGGAAATTATTCAAGACAAATACACACAAAAGTCTACCTTGGCAGAGGCTAATCTCCCGGTCCCACGGTTTTCGCCGAGCGTTGAAGCCTTTGACGGAGTCTTTCCCCTGGTCCAAAAAGCCCGCATCGGTGGTTACGATGGGCGAGGGGTGAAAATTGTTCGCTCGGTCGAGGACCTGAGGGATGGCCCGGAGGTTTCGACATTTTTTGAAGAGTATATTCCTTTCCAAAAGGAGATTGCAGTTCTCTTGGCTCGGGGACGAGATGGGGAGGTGCGATCCTGGCCAGTCATTGAGATGGTTTTCGACCCCGAAACCCAAATTTGTAACCAGGTATGTGCACCGGCTCGAATTTCCGAGTCTTTATCTGTCGAAGCCCAAAAAATAAGTATTGAGGGGGTCCGGGCCCTCAATGGGGTGGGGGTTTTTGCGGTTGAACTTTTTGTAACCGAAGATTCGAGGGTGCTTATCAACGAAATAGCTCCCCGACCCCATAATTCTGGCCATTGGACGATCGAGGGCTCATTGACCAGCCAGTTCAATCAACACCTTCGGGCGGTTTGTGGTTTTCCTTTGGGTAGTACCGAACAGACAATGCCCGCGGTTATGATTAACCTTTTGGGTTCCTCGGGATCCCGGGGTACACCGATCATTCGGGGCTATCGACAGGCCCTTTCTTTGCCTGGGTTAGCGATGCACTGGTATGAGAAGTCCCAGGTCTCGACCCAGCGAAAAATGGGCCACGTAACGATTTTGCGACCGACTTTGGAGGAGGCTCTAGAACTGGCTGCCAAAGTAGGGCGAACCCTTTGGATCGATGGCATAAATGGAGGATGAAGTGAAACAATTTCGGGTAGGAGTAATTATGGGTAGCGATTCGGACCTGTTGGTTATGAAGGAAGCTGCTGAAGTTCTTGAAGGTTTCGAGATACCTACCGAGGTCACGATAGTCTCGGCCCACCGGACGGTCGATCGGCTCTACCACTATGCCCAGACCGCCTCGGGTCGGGGTATTCGGGTGATTATTGCCGGTGCGGGGGGTGCGGCCCATCTGCCTGGTATGGTTGCGGCGATAACAACGTTACCGGTTATTGGGGTCCCCGTTCGGTCATCAAATTTGCAGGGCCTCGACAGCCTTTTGTCGATCGTTCAGATGCCCGGGGGTGTGCCGGTTGCCACGGTGGCTATTAACGGTGCCAAGAATGCGGGATTGTTAGCAGTCCGAATTTTAAGTCTGTCAGATCCGAATCTGCGGCAGAAACTTGAGGGCTACCAAAAGAGAATGGAAAACGAAGTGTTGGGGAAGGCCATGGATCTCGAAGAAAAGGGGTGGCAAGGGTATCGTTCGGGGGACTAACTGCGAGAATAGAGTCCAACCAGGCGGTCGATACGGGACTCAAGTTCCTGAATCGAAAAGTACCGGGCTTCGCGAATTGTTTCTTTCCCTTCTAGGTGAATCAAAACCGCAGGAATAGAGAAGATAGAAAGCTGGGCGGCCAGTTCTTGGTTTTCGTGGGAGTTTATTTCGACCGAGTGGAGTTCGGGGTATTCTGCGAGAATTGCCTCAATCTTTGGTTTTACCGAGGAGCAAACACCACAGTTGGTTCCGGTAATATAGGTAAGTACCAGGGCGTTTCTTTCGAGAACCTGGGTATACTCGTCCTGGGTTTTTACTGTGTCCATTGTCATAATCAGCCCTCGCTCTAAAGTCATGGCGTTGGAATGACCAACATGGCAAGACAACCAGAGTTTAGAGCTCCCCGAATATATAAAATATCCTATATTTCGTCAAGGGTAAGCCAGATCCGCAAGACCCCCGAGGATAATACTGTTATTCCACTGGCAATCTTTGCTCCAGCGGCTCATACTTAAGTCCAGCGACCGGGAGGAAGCGGATTATGACCAGCCCCTTGAGGGTACTTGTCGTCGAAGACGAACCTATTATCGCAGCGAACATAGAGCGAAACCTTGAGTATCTCGGTTATCGAGTTTCGGGGATAGCCGGTGATGCTAAGGGTGCTATTGAAATTTTGTCGGAAATTGGCGCAGATATTGCGTTGTTAGATATTCACTTAGAAGGGCCAACCGACGGTATTGCTCTGGCTACCAAGGTTCAGGAAGAGTACCTCATTCCCATAGTGTACGTAACCGGTCTGGCAGACGAAGAAACCCTGGGCCGGGCTAAAATTACCCAGCCCTTCGGCTATATTTCCAAACCCTTCAGCCAACGGGAGCTCCACATCGCCCTAGAAATAGCGGTCTACAAACATCAAATTGAGCAACGACTTCGGGAGAAAGAACTTCAGATTCGTCACCTCATAGAAACAATGAACCAAGGTTTTTGTTTTCTCGACCCCACCGGACGAATAATTCACGGAAATCCTACGTTCCTAGAAATTTTGGGTCTTCGGGCCGAAGATGTTACTTCGGCTACCTTTGAAGAGTTAGTCCATCCCGATGACCGGGGTCTGGTGGAGTGGTGTGGTCCCACTTTTAGCGCAACCTTTGAGAAACCCCGACTGCTCCGTCTCCTTACCCGATCGGGAAAGGTCATAGGGGCTGTGGTTGTTTCAAAGGGTATCGAGGACGACTTTGGTTTCAATGGTTGTTTTTTGAGTATAACGCCGCTTCCCCTAGGAGAAAACTTATACTAGGACGCCCTTTATGTACTCGAATTCTTTTTGAATGTCCCGAAGAATTTCGTCGCAACCCTCGGAGGAGCCACCTCTACAGCGCGAATCGATATGGGCTGCCAGGTCTGAAAGGGTTGTTGCACCAATATTTGCCGCGACCCCTTTGAGTCGGTGGGCAGCTCCCGACGCCTGGGCCAGGTCGTTGGTGTTTAGGTGATCGTTCAGACTCTGAATAAAAATAGGTATATCGGTAAGCACTAATTCGATAATCTGACTGGCGATATCTTCATCTCCGAGCACCCGCTCAAGAAGGGCGGCTCGGGTGAACCGGTCGTCTTGCATAATTGCCTCACTTTTTTACTCACAAGCTAGCTACTTGAGGAGGTTCATTGTACCATGAACAGCCAATATTGTTTAGATCCTCGGTTCGTGGTATCGTGCTATATGTCCCTCATGTATCTGAACCTTCCGGCTCCTGACCAAGAGAATCTGGAACGAAAATACCAGGATCATTACGAGAGTTGGGAGAGGGTTCTCTTCGAAATCCATCGGCGAATTCGTTCCGAGCTCGCCCAGGTTGATGTCCGAGCAACTGTTAAATATCGGGTAAAATCCTTTCAAAGTTACTATAAAAAACTCGTATATCGGGCGAGTTTGAACGCCAAAGCCCCTGTCATCGAACTTACCGATCTTCTTGGGATGCGTATTGTGTGTCCCTTCATGGAAGACCTGGAACTGGTTGAGGCCGTACTTGGCCGACAGTATTCATTGATAGAACGCGAAAAGAAGGGGGCCGAGTTTTCGTTCAAGGAATTCGGCTACGAGTCGGTGCATTTCTTGATGAACGTGCCCGACGAAGTGCGCGATAGTTTCCATCTGTCACCTGATACAGTTATTGAGGTGCAGCTGCGCACTATTCTCCAGGATGCCTGGGCCGAGGTCGAACACGAGTTGGTGTACAAAAGCGAGTACAGTACCTTTGATGAGCCCTTACGGCGAAAGTTGGCCGCCTTGAATGCAAACCTTTCCTTGGCGGACATGATTTTTCACGAGATCCGAGTCTTCCAAAGGGAACTTCAGCGACAGATTCGCCGTCGTCGCGAGGCCTTTACCGAGACGCTTTTGGAGGAATCACCGCTCAACGAGAGAAAAGACCAGACTGTTTTTCCATCCCCGGGGGTCGAAGAAATGGTCGAGGTGTTGCCCTCGGGGAACACCGCCGATCATCTACTACTCAAGGCTCTCTACGCCCATAATCGACACGACTACCGGCGAGCAATTGACCTATATTCCCACCTTTTGGAAGAGGATCCCCGGCCCGGAGTCTTACCCGTAGTACTCATCCATCGGGGAATGGCGTATTTTTCTCTGGGAGATTACGATCGTGCCCACGATGACTTTGACCGGGCAGTGAACCTGAATGCCGATCTGCGTAGGGCCTACCATTACCGGGGTATTTCGTTCATTCGGAGGGGTGACAACGAAGCTGCCCTCGAGGACTTTACTGCTTCGTTAGCCTTGGATAATCGACAATACGACGTGTTGCTGAGTAGGAGCCAAACTTACGCCCGAATCGGTAAAATGCACGATGCCTTAAGAGACTGCGATGATGCGTTAGCCCTGGCCCCCGATTCTGACCAGGCCCGAAGGTTTCATCATCACATAACAAATCAAATGGGGATGTAAATGTCACAACGAATGTTTGCCAGCGATAATTCCGCTCCCGCCAGTCCCGAAGTCATTCAAGCGATGGCCGAGGTTGGCTCGGCCCACAGGTATTCCTATGGGGCCGATGAGCTTTCTTTTCAAGCCCAGCAGACGGTAGCTGACCTCCTGGGACTCAAGCCCGACGACGCAATTAGTGTTCTTGTCCCCAACGGTACGGGGGCGAATGTACTAGGCCTGTCGTCCTTCCTTCGTCCTTGGGATGGGGTTATTGGGAGTCCCGAGAGTCATATAACCGAAGACGAGTGTGGAGCCCTTGAGGGGCTGCGGGGAGTCAAGATTTACCACGCTCCCTCGAAGAATGGCAAGCTCTCGGTAGATATTTATGACACCTACCTCCCCTGGGCGACAAACTTGCATCGCAACAATCCCCGAGCAGTCAGCCTCACCCAAACCACCGAATTAGGTACCCGATATTCGATCGAAGAGTTAGCGGATTTTGGGCGTCGGGCCCGAGATTCTTCGATGATATTGCATCTTGATGGTGCTCGTATTGCCAACGCGGCGGTGGCTACCAATCCTGAGGACCCGAGAGCAGCCCTGCGGGCTATGACCCGAGATGCCGGGGTAGGAATAATGAGCTTGGGGGCTACAAAAAACGGTGGGTTGTCCTGCGACATCTTGGTTGTTTTGCCCCAGAATCTGCCTGACTGGGCCTTAGAGGGGGACTCCGCTCCGTGGTCTGTGCTCAAGCTGAAAATCCAACGGAGCCAAAAACAGGGTTTGAGTCTTTTTTCGAAGAACCGCTACCTCGCGGCCCAGGTTCTTGCCCTTTACGGCACCGACTTGTGGGTTCATAACGCTGCAAATGCAAATACCCAGGCGGCTCGACTGGAACGGGGGCTAAGGGATCTCGAAGCGAAACATTTGCGGATTCGGGTTATGTACCCGGTCCAGGCTAATGGGGTTTGGCTTCAGATGCCCGGGGAATGGGTGAAATCTTTGCAGGAGGAGTTTGGTTTTTACCTGTGGGAACCCGAGGGGCCGGGCCCGTTCAAAGACCCGGTAGCCCGGCTCATGACCAGTTGGGATACCGAAGAGGCAGATGTTGACCGGCTACTCGAGGGAATTAGAAAGCGAGCCCAGGGCTAAGGAGCTTTGGGCAGGGAGTATTTACTGAAGTTCTTCGGGCCGGCGTTCGGGTATACCCTGTAAAGGCGCACCAGTGGCGGCGAACTCGGGGCTTAAAAATAAACCACAGAAGCAGTGGCCGTACTCTTTTTGATCTGGTACGTTGTAGTCACAGGGACAGGTGATGTCCTTGTCAGCCTGCCTATCGCCATCGCCATCCCGGCAGGGACACAGAAAGTAACCATATCGATTGTAGTTTTCCGCTAGCCCGGCTTCAATCTTTTTTCGAAATTCCTCGTCGGGATTAGGCACCCAGCCTTGTTTTTCCGCCACCTTTTGGACGAAGAGGGCGGAATCGGCGGGAGTCTTCAACTTTTGATTCATGCTCCTAACCCCAGAACCTCGGCCCATCGTTCTTCAGTAAAACCCGATAGCATTTCTTGGCCATCGATTACCAACAGTGGAAAGACTGGGATATTTCCGAATTGTTCTTTCAGTTCGCCCTTCATTGTTCGTTTATTTTCGATGGGAACTCGATCCAAGAACATGTATTCGTAGGCAAGTCCGTGGGCTTCGAGATAACGCATTGCTTTCTCGCAGAATGCACAGGTTGAAAGGGCGTAGACCCGGAGTTTTTTGTCTTTTTTTTCCCCTTCAACGTAATGGTACTCGGTGCTGTCGATCATTCGCATGCTTCTTCTCCTCTTTCCTTTTTTGTGTGCTCCAAAGCTTGTGGGAACCCAGTCCTGTAAGGACTGTAGGTATCAAAAGCTGCCGTATTTTGTCCATCGAAACCAATAAAAGTGGGGTTTTTGTGGCCCCACTAAGGAAAAGCGACACCTACCACAAGCTTTGGTGCACTGCTATTATGTATATTACCGTGGATATTGGGCAAGTTGAAGTTCTAATTCTTCTAAACGTTGGTGAAGTTGGGTCAAACTCTTCTCTATTCGCCGTTTTTCCAGTTCCAAGGCCTTTACGGGGTCCTTTGGGGTTACTGGTTCACGGGTTCGCAGGGCTTGTTTTACCTGATCGGGGCTTGCTCCTTGCCGAAAGGCCTCCAGGGCTTCCTGTCGGGATTGGGTATTTCTGACTCCCGCGAGGGTTTTCATATTTTCATACCCCAAATCGGGCGGCAGGTCCATAGCTCGCATTTTCATAATTGTGCCGGCGGTTTGTCGGGGCATCCGCAAGACCCTCTCGACAAAATCTTCAAACCGGGCACCGTGTTTTTGACACAGTCGTTCGGCTTCCATAAGGGCCTGACCAAAGTCTTTCATGAGTTCACCGTTGATTCGCATAAATCGTTCGCGGATTGTGTCAGCCAGGGTACGTAGTTCGTCAACCAAAAGAATAGTATTCGAATAACTACCTTTCTCTTCGGCTAAAACCAAGAGATCGTGAAATATAGCTCGAAATTCAACCGTATGGGCCCTGGTACTATTCGGTTCGACCCCTCCTTGCCTGGCCCGGCAAAAGTGTACATGATGGGCAAATTCGTGGATGGCGGTGTACATGAGGAGGTTATCATCGGTAAAATTCCTGTTATGAATGATAATTTCTCGTTCGTTGGGATGATAGAGTCCGTTCACCTTTTTACTGGTTTTGCCCGAAAAAATGAGTGAAAACTCTTCTATTTCGGTTTCGAGTTCGAGAAGTTTCGATTTAACTGTGTCTTGATTCATAGGGGCGATTATACTGTAAGAGGAGATCTAACTACCATGAGTAAGAAGCGACTTTTGTTACCCCATGTGCTCTTTGCCCTCGTTGTTGCTGGTGCAGTAGCACTGGGTGTTGGGTTTCTCGTTCGGGGACTCCCTTTCTTCCTGCGGATGATTCTTAGTGTAGCCTCGGGACTTGGGGGATTTCTTGTTGGGGCGAACATACTTCCGTCGACAAGTGGAAGAAAAAATGAAGATGCGAGTCTAATGAGGCTTAGTGCCCAGGCCCAACGAAATCAGGATGAACTCCAAGCATCGGCAATGGAACTTATTCGAACCCAACGAACGGCCCTCGAAAACATTGCCTTTCGCATAACCAACGATGAACTTCGGACTGGGGTCGATAGAATTTTGCGCTCGTACCAAGCCATGGCCGAATCGGTAGGACAGGATGCCAAGGACGCCCGACCGGTAAAGCGATTTCTGAACTACTACGGCGAGGCAGGAATCACCTTGCTCCAACACTACCTAAAATTGGGGAATCTTCCTGAAGAACAGAAAAAGGAAGCGGTAGGAGAATCGACCCAAAGAATACGGGAAAGTACCCTTGAATTGGCCCAGGCCTTCGAAAGCCAGTTGGGAAAACTCCTGGATAACGACCTTCTTGAGCTCGACACCGAGCTTACAATTTTAAAAAAGACGATGGCCCTCGAAGGAATGGTGCTACCAAAAAAGACGGAGATCTATCCTTGAAAATATCAGAGCAGAGTCTTCAGACAATCATCGATCATACTCCAGTAGGTATTTGTATTACGAATGGTGATGGAAACTACGATTTTGTAAATTCTGCCTATTGTCGTCTGTACGGGTACGAGGCCGAGGAATTAGTGGGGAACTCGTTTCTTATGGTTGTTCCCGAAGAAGGGCAAGAGTACCTGGCAAAACTTCATGATGATTTTTTGGCTGGAGCTCGAGAGCTTCGGGGGGAATGGAAGGTACAGACCAAAGATGCTAGGAACCTTTATATTCTTGCCGAAGCGGCCCGAATCTTTGGCGAGGACGGCAAGCCTCGTAAGGTTACCTTCGTTATCGACGTGACGAAAGAAAAATCGACCCAGGAGCGGCTAGAACTAGAGGTCCAAAGGGCGAGTAGTCTGGAGAAGGTCAGAGATAACGTAGACTCTATGATCCGTCACGACCTTCGAAATCCATTGAACGGTATCATGGGATCGTGTCAGCTCCTTTTAGAGGACCAGGAGGTCCTTCCCGAAGACGCTCTCGAGCTCGTTAAGCTTGTCTACGCCAGTTCCCAAAAGCTCAAGGGTCTGCTCGATACCACTGTCGACCTGGTCAGTCTGGAACAAGGAAACTTCGTTCTGCACTTAGCACCTGAAGAAATTCCCGAAATTATCTCTGTGGAGGTACAAGAACTCGAATTCCTGGCGGCGACTTTGGAGGTAGAGGTAAGGTTCGAGGCCCCTTTCGACTGGGAGCCCTGGGAAATTCACAAGACTCTTTTTCAGAGTATGGTTTCAAATCTACTTCGAAATGGAATCGAAGCCTCCCGTCCAGGAGAGTCCGTAATAATCGAATTGGAGAAAGAATACGACGGGACAGTTCCGGGATTCACTATTCACATGCATAATAAAGGAGTTATTCCGGCGGAGTTGAATGCTCACATCTTTGGTGAACGGGTGAACTCAAAAAAACCCGGAGGAAGTGGAATTGGAACCTACCTCGTTGGGCTGGCGGTTCGAGCTCACGGGGGAACGATTCGCTACTCGAGTGATCAGCAAAGGGGAACTCGAATACACGTTTGGATACCGAACCTAGCGAGGTAAAAAATGGCTTATCAGGAATACTACTTACTTTCAGGAAAACGAGAATGGAAACTAAAGAAACCGGGGATTTTGCAACCCTTTAGAACTTTCAAAAATGAAAAAGAAGCCCTGGAGTTTGTCCACTCCTTATTCCGAACCCCCGAGGTATCCATACGCGTTCAGGACTCCACAGGTCGTTGGAAGAATTTGGAACCCAAGACCGAGGATTGACAAAGCCCTGGGCATGAATACAATGAAATAATCCCAGTCCAAGGAGACATTGTATGTCTAAACTCAAAGTAAAACCCGGTGTCGTTACCGGCGCCCAGCTCCAGGAAGTTTTTGCCTATTGTAAAGAGAACGAGTGTGCACTCCCCGCAGTCAACGTCGTTGGCTCCGACTCTGTAGCTGCAGCCCTCCAGGCCGCCTCAGAGGCGAAAGCCCCCATTATTATTCAGTTTTCCAATGGTGGTGCTCAGCACTATGCAGGAAAAATGGCTCCAAACGATAAGCTCCAAGCCAATATCCAAGGTGGAGTTGCCGGTGCCGAGAGTATCTGGCGACTAGCCAAGCTCTACGGTGTTCCCGTCATTCTTCATACCGACCACGCAGCAAAAAAGTGGCTCCCCTGGATCGATGGTCTTCTCGAAGAGGGTGAGCGATGGTATAAGGCTCACGGAGTACCCCTCTTTTCGAGCCATATGCTCGACCTTTCAGAGGAGCCAATCAACGAAAATCTTGAAATTTCTTCCAAGTACCTCGAGAGAATGACCAAGATTGATATGACCTTGGAAATCGAACTTGGTGTTACCGGTGGTGAAGAGGACGGAGTAGATAACAGCGACGTCGATTCGAGCCGCCTTTACACCCAACCCTCAGAAGTGCTCCAGGCCTACGATGCCCTCAAGGGTATTGGTAAGTTTACCGTGGCCGCCGCTTTTGGAAACACCCACGGGGTCTACAAGCCCGGAAACGTCAAACTACGACCGGTAATCCTCAAGAATAGCCAAGAGTTTATCCAAAAAGAACGAGGAATCGGTCCTAAACCCGTAGACTTTGTTTTCCACGGTGGATCTGGTTCGAGCCGAAGCGAAATTCGCGAAGCCTGTAGTTATGGTGCGGTAAAATTCAACATCGATACCGATACCCAGTGGGCTTTTGCTCATCCGGTAGTTCAGTATGTCGAGAAAAATTCCGCCTATCTGCAAAGCCAAATTGGCAATCCCGAAGGGAACGACAAGCCCAACAAAAAATACCTTGACCCACGGGTATGGCTTGTAGCCGGCCAAAAAGGTATGACTGCTCGATTAGTCGAGGCCTTTGACGACCTGAACGCCAAGGACAAATTTGATTTCTAAGATCTAAGGTATTCCTAAAAAGAGAACCCCGGCCCAATCGGACCGGGGTTTTTTTACTGATGGGTTGCTGACTGGGTGCCTTCCAATGGTCGGGCCTATTTGTTGGACTCCATAACCCACCAACCAAAACCATTTGGCTCTAATTCTTGAGTCCCGTTCCCTTTCCGATTGAGGCCGGTAGAAAAGAGGGCATGATTTTCGCGCCCCAGATCGACTTGAACCGACGAATCCTCAGAAAGGTTATAGAGTAACCTGAGGTGTTCGTTCCCCAGCCATCTTCGAATCTCGAGTATCGAACCCTGATTCGCCATAATCGTTTGCTCTCCCTGTCCAAAGGCTCGGTGGGTTTTTCGGATCTGAACCAGGGTCGCCAAGGATTCGTAATGCCAACGAACCCGGCTGTCGGGAGTGGAAAGCTCCTGTTCGATTCGTTCCCAATTGAGGGGGCCGCGAACCAAATTACGACTATCGGTGTACCCCGTTCGTCTTGACCAGGCCCGATTGAACTCCTCGTTATTCGGGGTCAGGACCTCGTCTCCGTAGTAAAGCACCGGTGTGCCAGCCAGACCCAGTAAGATACCGTGGGCCAAGAGAGCCCGGGCAGGTGACTCGATCAATGCAATAAGCCGACTCGATATCCCTTCCCCCTGGCGGAAGTCCCAGGATGGTTGGCGACAGTAAGTCCCGTGGAGGGCCTTTCGTTCCTCGGGGCTAACCATTTCTAGGGTGAGTTCGTCGTGGCACCGCAGAAAAGTGAACCATTGGGTGCCGATGGGTTTTGCAGGAGTAACCTGGGGATCGAGTACCCGGCGTATGGGTTCTGCCGAACCCTCGGCCAGGGACAAGAATATTTGAGGCATAAGAGGAAAGTGATACGCGGCGTGACATTCGTCCCCAGAGCCGAAGTAGTCGACCACCTCGGTTGGGGGTTGGCAGGCCTCGGCCAGAAGCAGGGTTTCGGGGTTGGCCAGGTCGGTAAGGGCCCGCATAATTTTTATTATTGTATGGGTTCCAGGGTGATTTTCTGACGTGGTCTGGTCATCCTTCCAGAAGTACGGCGCCGCATCCACCCGAAATCCGTCTACCCCCAAATCGATCCAATAGAGAAGTACCTTCAGAATCTCCTTCAAGAGCTGTGGATTTCCGTAATTAATATCCGGCTGATGGGGGTAGAACCGGTGGAAGTAGTACTTTCCTACCCGGGGTTCAAACTCCCAGTTCGAATCGAGCATACCCTTAAAGATGATGCGGGCCTTCTGGTGTTCGGTTCCCGTATCGGACCAATGGAAGTACTCGAATTCTGGGCTCGATGGGTCGGCCAGGGCTTTTTGGAACCACGGATGATCGATACTTATGTGGTTCAGGGCAATATCAAAGATGACTCGAATGCCCCGGCCATGGGCTTCATCGACGAAACGCTGAAAAATAGGCAAATGTTCTTCCGGAGGTCCACCAGGAGGAAAGAGATCTTTTCGCAGGGAGTAAAAGTCCGAGACGTCAAACCCTTCGTCTCTCATGGGGCTTTCTAAAATTGGTAATAACCAAAGGCAGGTGACACCGAGGTTCTGGAGGTAGTCCAGTTTCTCGGTGAGTCCCAAAAAATCCCGGTGAAAGTGTTGGGTGTACAGGGCATACACCAGACCGTTCTGATACCACTGGGTATCGGGTTTCTTTTTCTGTTTGAGGTAGGATTTTGAGCTCTTGAGGTGTTCGACTACCTGATCGAGAGCACTCTTGGCTGGGACATTTTTGTCTCCGTAGAGCGAAATCCACTCCCTACGCAGTTGTTCTTCCTTATTCATGGGTATACGATACCACGAGTTTTCCCTTTCATGAAAGTGCTTTCATAAAAGGGAGCGACCAGACGAATAGAGGGACCAAGCATGAGTTCGCGTCCTCCGACAATTTATGATGTTGCTCAACTCGCGGGGGTCAGTATTAGTACCATAAGCCGGGTTCTGAATTCTCCTTCTAGAGTTCGAAAAGATACCCGCCAAAGGGTTATCTTGGCGATGGACGAATTGCATTTTATCCCGAAGGCCGAAGCAGTAGCTAGGGCAAGGAAACACCTGTATCGAATAGGGGTGCTTACGCCCTTTTTGACCGAAGCCAGTTTTGTCCAACGAATTCGGGGAATATCGGATTTTTTGGGACCTTCCGAGTTTGAACTCATCATTTACACCGTAAAGAGCCCAGAACAACTGAACGAATACCTCGATCTCTTTTTGATTCCGGGTAGGCTCGACGGCCTCATTGTTCTCAGTATTCTGTTGAATCCCACAGACCGGCAGCGGCTCGTAAAGACAGGACTACCCACCGTGTTCGTAGAGGCGGGCTCCGAAGGGTTTTCTGCTGTAGTTATTGACAACGAACGGGGAGGCTGGCTGGCGGCGGACTATTTGCTGACCAAAGGCTACTTGAACGGTGCCTTCCTTGGGGAACGAAGTTCATTAGCCTTTACCTTGGCGGCTACCGAGCAAAGGTTAGAGGGGTTTCGCCGTCGGTATTTAGAGGCGGGGATAGAACTTAATCCCCAATGGATTCGGATAATTGAGCTAAGTACACCTAGGGATTATGGCTGGATAGACCAATGGCTCCGGGACTTTGTGGACCAGTCGACCGGGTCCCGAGGGCTTTTTTTGGCCTCGGATCTGCTGGGGGCTATGGTGCTTCAACAGGCTCGAAGGCTCGGGCTTTCGGTTCCTGGTGATTTGGGAGTGCTTGGGTTCGATAATTTGGACATGGCCGAGTACCTAGGTCTGTCCACTATCGACCAAGAGTTAGAAGCCTCGGGGCGATTAGCGGCAGAACTAGTACAGAAGAAAATCCGGGGAACCCAAGAACCGGTCCATAGGGTGTTTCTTAACCTCTCGGTTATCGACCGAGGTAGCGTATAATGATACCCCCTCAAAGGAGTCTCCTATGAACAAAGAAGCCCTTAAGGCCCAGGCTTTGATATGGCCATCGATCGAACCTCTCCTCACATCCCTTGACCCCTTAGAACAAAAAGAATTCCATGATCGGTTCTCGGCCCTTTTTCCGAGTTTTTTTGACAATCTCCGGCATCTTTACGGTCACCGTTGGGATTTTTTCTACCAAGTCCAGTCGTTGACGACAGCCTTAGCCGAGGCCTGGGTCAATAGGAACCGGGATTTGAAGGCCCTGGACCGGGCTCGGAACCAAGATTCCCAATGGTTTCGAAGGGAATCAATGGTTGGGGCTATGGTCTATGTTGATCTTTTTGCCAAAGATCTGACCGGATTCCGAAAGAAGCTTGCCTATTTCGAGGAGCTTGGGGTTACGTATTTGCACCTGATGCCCCTCTTCTTGGCTCCGGAAAAAGAAAGTGACGGGGGCTACGCGGTTTCCGACTACCGGCAAGTAAATCCGAGCCTCGGCACAACACAAGAACTGCGTACTCTAGCTACAGAACTGCGGGCAAAGGGAATCAGCCTGGTTCTGGACTTTATTTTTAACCATACCTCCAATGAGCATACTTGGGCCCAGGAAGCCAAGGCTGGAAAAGAGGAATACCGAGACTACTACTGGATTTTCGCCGACAAAGCCGATGCGGACGCCTATAATCGAACCTTGCGCGATATTTTCCCCGATGCCCGACCGGGGAGTTTTTCCTACGTTCCCGAAGTCGATGGCTGGGTGTGGACAACTTTTAACACCTACCAATGGGATTTGAACTATCAGAATCCCGCAGTGTTTATTGCTATGGTCAAAGAAATGTTATTTTTGGCCAACCTAGGAGCCGAGGTTCTACGGTTAGATGCCCTGGCCTTTTGCTGGAAGGAACTAGGCACTTCGTGCGAAAATCTACCAAAAGCCCACACGCTTATTCAGAGCTTCCGGGCTGCGGCGGCCATTGCGGCTCCGGCCCTGGCCTTTAAGAGCGAAGCCATCGTCCACCCCGATGAGGTGGTAAAATACATCGACAAGACCGAGTGCGAAATATCCTACAACCCCTTACTTATGGCCCTGTTGTGGGAAACCCTGGCAACCCGGAATACCGATCTTTTGCGGGTGAGCATGCAAAAACGATTTACCATTCCTGGCGATACAGCCTGGGTGAACTATATCCGGTGCCACGATGACATCGGTTGGACCTTTGCGGATGAGGATGCCTGGGAACTTGGAATCAACCCCCAAGGTCACCGACGCTTTCTTAATGATTTTTATATAGGCGAGTTCCCGGGAAGTTTTTCCCGGGGAGTGCCTTTCCAGTACAATCCCCTGACCGGCGATTGTCGGGTAAGTGGAACCGCCGCCAGTCTGGCGGGCCTGGAAAAATCTCTTACCCTTGAGGAACCCAGGGCCAAAAAGGTCGAAGAGGAAATGGCAATAGCCCGACTGTTGGCCCTCCACGGCATAATTCTTGCGATTGGTGGATTACCGGTACTCTACCTTGGGGATGAGAACGGCCAAATCAATGACTATACCTATGCCCGCGAACCGGGGAAGAGTAAAGACAGCCGATGGGTACACCGCCCCGCCTTTGAATGGACTAAAAAATCATGGAATACTCGGGTTCGCGAGGGAATTCAGAAGATGATAACCCTGCGGAAAGCCTATCCTACCCTTGGTACTGGGGGGACCCAGATTGTCGATGGGTGCTCGAACCAAGTCTTTGCCTTTGTGCGCGACGGAGAACGGCGGCGGTTCTTTGTTATTACCAATATGACCGATAGGCCAGCGTCAATTCCGGGCAACGAATTACGGCTGCAGGGATTCTATCCTCGGGCATGGGATGCTCTCACCGGTGAGAAGGTCACCTGCGACCAGGACTCCCTTACCCTTGCGCCTTATCAGCAACTTTGGCTTGTTCCCGGTGAGAATTTTACCTGACCTGAATTATATAAAGAAGTTGATCGGTCTTAAGGCGTCACTGTAGAACGAACAAAAACTGCAATTATGTCTAGAATTTAAGCTGAGTCATAATTATGTTAATATTTATAATGGATAACCCACATTCCGGACTTCCGGAGTAGGAAATTTGAATAAAACGGCGGGATTTAGCCCCGTGGCCTAGACAATTTAGCCCTCCTGACCAGATACT
>JAACWS010000007.1 GCA_009991955.1 Spirochaetales bacterium | reverse complement strand
ATTATTCGGTCGGTAGACCTCCATAGCCAGCAGCTGCGCCGCTCTATCGGCCTCACTGGGCCCCAGTTAATCATTTTGACCGAGATTCACAAAAAACCCGGCCTTACAGCCGGTGATTTATCCAAAGCCGTTACCCTGTCTGGGGCCACGGTAACCAGTGTGCTCGATCGCCTGGAAGCAAAAGGATTAGTTGTACGAGTTCGGTCCGAACAAGACCGCCGTCGAGTAAGCCTTACCCTCACCCCCGAGGCGGAGGATCGAATTTCCCGCAGCCCCTCGCTCCTCCAAGAGGAGTTCCTGGAAAAGTTCATTCACCTGGAGCCCTGGGAGCAAAGCCAATTGGTCGCCAGTTTGCAACGAATTGCCACCCTCATGAACGCCCAAAGCCTTAAAGTCGAGCCGGTCTTAGCTATGGATATGGGCCTCGAGCTGGACCGCAATATCCCCCGCAACTCGGGCATTATTGAACACTAACTGAATATTTGAGGCCAAACTCTCGCCCCCCGTAAGCTCTTTGACCCGAGCCAGGAGGAAGGGAGTGGTATCTTTTCCTCGAATACCCTGTTTGCGACTTTCGGACAGAGCTTGCTCAATTGCCGGGATTACTCGGGCCGGATCTTCCTCAAATTGGGGAGGAATGGGATTTCCAATGACCGCCCCGGATACCAGACCGAGACCCCAGTGGGCAACCAACATTTCTGCTACCTCGGCAGCAGTTTCTACCCGTCCATCGACCCCAAATCCCGAATCCCGTAGGAAAAACGCGGGCAAATTGTCGCAGCCCATTCCCAGCACGGGCACCCCGTAGGTCTCCAAGTACTCTAAGGTCAATCCGATATCCAAAATAGACTTGACCCCCGCACACACCACCGCCACCGGAGTCCGCGCCAGCTCCTGCAGGTCCGCAGAAATGTCAAAACTGCTCGTAGCCCCCCTGTGGACCCCACCGATTCCCCCGGTGGCAAAGACCCGAACCCCCGCCCTGTGGGCAGCAATCATGGTGGTTGCAACCGTCGTAGCTCCGTGGGCCTTTCGGGCAGCAATTATGCCCAGATCTCGCCGGCTAACCTTGGCCACTTCGTTCCCCTTATGGGCAAGAAGCCGAATTTCCTCGGTTTCTAACCCAACCGTCAACACCCCACCAATAATTCCGACCGTCGCCGGTACCGCCCCCCGGGAACGAACAATTTCCTCTACTTCCAGAGCAGTTTCCAGGTTCTGAGGATAGGGCATTCCGTGGGAAATAATGGTCGACTCCAGGGCAACTACCGGTTGGCCCGCCGCCAAGGCCTGGGCGACCCGAGGGCTTACGCGAAAAAACGGATATTTTTTGGTTTCTGTCATAGTTGGTTCCTTAATGTTTTAAGTAGGGGATTTGTAGTCGTTTCTACCTGGCACGTCAAGGCAGCAACCTTTCCGCCAATTTCTGTGGCCCGGCGGGCCGATAGACCCCGGTCCAAAGCCCAGACCAAAGCGGCAGTATAGGAGTCGCCAGCCCCGGTGGTATTACCGACCGCGGGTGGAGCCGGGCCTTGCTGCTGGGTGGCCGGTGGCAGGTGCAGAGGCGCCGTGCCCCGGGGCAGGGTGGGCGGGCTTTGCTGCTGGTCGGCCCCTCCCGGCCCCGGCGCTCCGGCGCCCACGGCTGGATAGTGGGCATCACCCTCGGATCCGGCGTAGTACACCCCCTGGGGGCCGTCAGAGACCCACACCTGCTGGATGCCCTGGTCTCGTAGGCGAAGGGCCAGGTCCCGGATGGTTGGGGTAGAGCTGGAAGAACCGGTTGAGGGTTCAAGACCGGCGAGTACCTCGGCTTCGGCCCTGTTTGGTTTGCACCCGTAGAGTTTTGGCAAAATTCCCAACAGTCGGGGGGCTTTGGACACCGACACTGGGTCTGCGAAGAGCCGAATATCAGCTAAACCGGCCAAGAATTCTAGGGTTTCCTGGGAAAGGTTTGTATCCACCACCACAATGGTGGCCGAGCGGATGAGGTCGACATGAGGTTCGAGAGCGTGGGGTGTTAGAGCGAGGCAGATGTCCATGTCGGAAATAGCTACCACCAAATCCCCTTGATCATCCAGAATTTCACAGTACACCGAGGTCCGCCCCCCGGGTACCCGAATGAGGAAATCCGTGGAAATACCCAATTTTTCAAGGTCGGCAAAAAGGAGAGAGGTTTCAGGGTCGTCGCCAACCGCCGCAATGAAAGACGGTGCCACCCCGAGGAGGGCCACGTTTTCGGCGATGTTTCGCCCTACGCCACCCCACGACCGGGTAAAGATTCCCGGGTTAGATGAGTACATGTGAACCGCACCCGAGCTGCGACCGTGGTAGTCGATGTTTGCGCCGCCAATGACGAGGATCATACCCTCGATTGTAGTCTACAAGCGGCACGATTACCAAGGAGGTCTCGAGGTTCCATTTTCTACTTGACCAAGAGTAACCTCGTGCCGATGATACAAGGGTGGATACAAAAAACCTACACGAACCTATGGGACGATACGTGGTCGAGTTGCTCTTGAGCGATCGACTGGTACCCAAAAATGCCTTGGAAGAGTTTGTCCGCTTGGCCATGCCCGCAGGCACCTCCTCTGATACTGACAGGGAAGCCCTACTCAATTCTTTGGTGGACTACTGGAATAACCAAGCCAAGAATCGCTCACCCCAGGATGGGGGAGCCATGAGTCCAGGAACCCCCCTTATCATTAGTCGAGGGTACGATTCGGTGGTCCCCGAAGACCAATTGGCCCACTACCTGCCGGAAGAAAAAATCCTCATCAACAAAGAGCTTTTCCGTTCTAAGTTAGATTCCCTCAACCTGGGGGCACTAGATCCGAGCAAAGAACGAGTTTTGGTAGACCAACTCAAGCGCGATGCCATAGGGCTTTCGTCCGAGGACGTAATTCTCTATTACAATCTTATAAAGGTGAATAAGTTGGCCCAACGGAGCGAAGTTGCCATTACCCGGGGACCTGCTCCGACTCCCTATTCCAACCTTAAAGCCCAAACCGAGCCTCCCTTGAGCCCCGAGGGCCTCTTCAAGTTGACTATGAAGTCCTTCGGTATTCAGCCCGACCAGATTGTGAAGCTCAATGTTGGAAAGGTTATCGACATGGGGGCACTATCGTCGGTTCTCCAGGAGTCCCTACGACGGCGACGAATTGCCATACCTATCCTTGCCCACTACCTCGGTCAGCACAACGACAAATACATTCGAGCTGTTCAGGACTTTATGGCTCTGGTCATTCAGCAGCGGGGCGAACGTCCGGAAGAAATGGCCCCCTATCAGGCTCTCTACGTTCTCTTGGGAGGTACCGATCCTAAGCTTCTGGATTCCTTGAGCCTGGCCCCTCCGCTATTTGCCTGGCTTTCCGACCGAATAGGGCGAGTTCGTAGTATCTATTATGCGGCCTTTGTGTTTATTCATACCTTTGTGTACGTCCTCTGTGCTCAGGTAACCGAGATTGCGGTTAAGTACCAGAACTCCGATCGTGCTCAGCAGGAAAAGCTCAAGAAGCTCTATTGGTCTCCCGAACGGTTTGGACTACTCATTACTAACGCCAATAATTCGGCCAGCCGGCGAATAAACGACTATAAGGCCGAGACTCGAGAGGTTCAGAATCTTTTCAAGAAGTTTATCGGTACCCGAAAAGATCTGCTTTCTCCCAACGATCTGTTCGACACCCCCGTATCGATGTAGGAAGGTTTATATGCAAGTACAACCCCGACCGCAATTTCAAGGTCTTTTAAAAATCCTCGATGCGGTTAATCCCTTTTTGGTTCTCTTGGCTACAATAGGTATTTTTTTCGACTACTCTCCCCTCAAGGCCTACGCCGCCCTACCCAACGATATAATTGCTGTAGCCTTTGCGGTCGATTTTCTTCTGCGACTCGTGGCCTACCCGGCGGCGAAGTACTTTTTCCAAGGG
Source organism: Spirochaetales bacterium (assembly GCA_009991955.1). GTDB lineage: Bacteria > Spirochaetota > Spirochaetia > DSM-27196 > Salinispiraceae > SKVS01. The sequence continues at coordinate 11,439 of JAACWS010000007.1, read as the reverse complement.
TGGGGATGGATTGATTTTCTGGCGAGCCTTCCCGGGTTTCTGGTGTTCTTGTCATCAACTCCCCTTTTGTCCCTGTTGCGCATCGTACGAATTGGCCGATTCTTTCGGATCATTCGAATATTGCGATTCTTGCGAGCCTTCAGCTTCCTAAAGTCTATGCGGGCCGACTCGGTGTGGGTTCAAGACCGAATCATGAAAACCGGGGTATCGATAGTCCTCGTCTTTATGGTGGGCATCGTAACCCTCGACCTTAGTCTACAAACGGGTCTACAATCGATTACCAGAAACTTCTACCTCGAACTCGAGGAGACCACCTCGGCTGAAGCCCTCGCTGCCCGCTCTGAAATTCTTTTCTTTTCCCGCGGAGGTTCTCTCTTCTCAGGGGCCTTGACTGGGGAAAAAACCAGGAAGGAAGGTCAAACTCTGGCCCAAGGATGGGTAGAAGCCCGGGATAGCGCCTTACACTACTATATGGAAGTGCCCCTCAACTCGGGAAGGTTTTCTCCCGATGGGATTTTGAGTCTTCCCACCGATGGTCTGCTTATTGACGCCTACGATACTTTGCGAACCCACGAGATTGTAATGACGATCGTCATTGCCAGCCTTCTGGCAGTTCTTTTGGTCATAATGTTCTATATGGGGGTGGTTTTTGCCCGAGATGCCCGAACCCTCCAACTGGTTGTAGACTCCTATGACGCTGAAGACTACTTCCTCCTCCAGGAAGAAGCGACAAATCGGGGGTTTGTGGATGACCACCTTCTCATTGATCCTACCGAAAATGAAATGGACAACCTCCTAAAGGCCGCAGTGAGTGGGGCCGAACGCCTGTCAGCCAGTACATCTGACACCAGTTTTGACCCCTTTGGTACAAACGAAAGCGACGAGCAGGACGTAAGTACCCTATCCAGAAAAATTGAGGACCTCGAGTACCGCCTTGAAGGGCTCTTGGCAGAAAAGAACGAAAACTTAATTAAGGAAACAATACAGAAACTGACCCCAATTCTCGTTCGTTATATGAAAAATCAAAAGTAAGTTGCGAAGAGTCTCCGCCTCACCTCTACTTAGGTTAGGTACCCGCTCGGGGTTTTCTCGAAGGAGAGCTTAGGACTACACCGACCAAAAATCCCTCCAAAGCCTCGGGAACAAAACGAGAGTTCCATTTGGGAAAGGATTGGCACTTCTCCAAGGAAGATAAAAAATGCCCTCCATGACTAGGATTTTGAGCCGGTAATCCGCATGGTAAAGGGGAAAAATTCCTAAGAGTCTCCCCGTTTTGCCGCAATTTTTCGTTCGTTGGCTACCAAAATTTTCTTTCGAATGCGCAAACTCTTTGGTGTCACCTCTACAAGCTCGTCGTGGTTGAGAAAATTCAATGCCGCTTCGAGAGTTAGGGGAGTAATGGGGGTAAGTACTACGTTCTCATCCCTCCCGGCCGCCCGAATATTGGTAAGTTTCTTTTCCCGGGCGGCGTTCACCTCCAGGTCTCCGGGTCTATTATGTTCCCCTACAATCATACCCTCATAAATAAGGTCTCCAGGTTGGACAAACATCCGCCCTCGGGGTTCGAGGTTAAAAATGGCGTAGGGGATAGCCTTTCCCTGCCGATCGCTCACCAAAGACCCGGTGGTGCGGGCGGGAAAGTCGCCCCGGTAGGGCTCGTAGCCCATGAGGTAGGAATTTAGAAGGCCCGTGCCCCGGGTATCGGTGAGAAATTCGTCTCGGTACCCGATAAGCGCCCGGCTTGGTACAGAAAACTCAATTCGGGCCCGTCCGGAGCCGTGGTTTACCATAGTAATAATTCGGCCCTTTCGGATCGAAAGTTTTTCTGTCACTACCCCGACATACTGATCCTCGCAGTCGACAAACACGTGTTCGATTGGTTCGAGGGTCTTCCCGTCCTCTTTGCGCATGAGAACGGTTGGTCGCCCAACGCAGAGCTCGTAGCCTTCCCTCCGGAGGGTTTCGAGAATAATCGCCATTTGAAACTCGCCTCGTCCTCGGACCTCGAAACTCTCTTTGTCTTCGGACATAGAAACTTGAATCGCGACGTTTCGCAGGGCCTCTCGTTGGAGACGCTCCCATATCTTACTGGACTGGACAAATTTTCCTTCGGTACCGGCGTAGGGGCTGTTATTTCGATAGAATTTCATGGCTACCGTCGGTTCATCGACACTCAGACGCTTGAGGGCCTTGGGTTGCTCTTTCGTACAAATTGTGTCGCCGATATGAACGTTTTCGACCCCTGCCAGAATGACGATATCACCGGGCTCGACCTTAGCCGTATCGGCCAAGGATACCCCTTGGTAAGTCTGAATTTTGCTAACCCGTAGGGGGGTGATTTTGTCGTCTTCACCAATACACACCAGTTCTTGGTTCGCATGGGCGCTACCGTTTACTACCTTACCAATCGCAAGTCGGCCAAGGTAATCGCTGTAGTCCAGGTCCGACACCAACATTTGAAAAGGCGCCTCGGGCTTGTACCCCGGAGCTGGTAGTTGATCAACAATGGCGTCAAAAAGGGGCGTAAGGTTCTCACCTTTCTCTTCCAGGGTCTTCTGGGCTATTCCATCTCGCCCAATCGCATAGAAAAGAGGAAAGTCCAACTGATCTTCGTGGGCATCCAAATCGATAAGAAGGGAGAATATTTCGTCGAGGACCTCCGCCGGTCGAGCATCGGGCCGGTCGATCTTATTTATGACCCCAATGAGGGCGAGCCCCGCTTCCAGGGCTTTTTTGAGCACAAACCGGGTCTGGGGAAGGGGCCCTTCGCTAGCGTCGACCAGGAGAATGACCCCATCTACCATAGACAAGGCCCGTTCAACCTCACCCCCAAAGTCCGCGTGCCCGGGGGTATCGAGGATATTTATTTTGATTCCCCGCCACGATACCGAGCAGTTTTTGGCGGAAATGGTAATGCCCCGTTCCTTTTCGATGTCCCCCCGGTCCATGATTCGTTCATCGACCTCCTGGTTATCTCGAAAGAGACCACTTTGGCGAAACAGCGCATCGACCAAGGTCGTTTTTCCGTGGTCTACGTGGGCAATAATAGCAATATTACGAATTGAAGGGTTACGAGTTAAGTTGGGCACCAGGGCCTCCTTGTGGCGGCACTGTACCATGGGAGAAGGGGTTTTGGAAATGATCCTAGAATAGTACCCCATCGACGTCGGCAGGGTGATTTGGGGGCAAGAAAGCCCGACGATAGGCCTTGGCAGACCGGTGTAACTCCATGAGTATTTCCATAACCCGGTCGGCAACCCGCTGCTTGGCCTCGGGCCCGGCGGTTAACCCTTGGCGTACGGACTCTCGGAACTTTCGAGCGTCCATAATCTGGCCGGGCTGGAGCACCATTACATCGGGGACAACAAAGTCCTCGGCCATGGTACCCTCGGGGTTGATGCGCAGAATGTTCCCCCCAATTCCAATGGGCAAAACATAGTCAAAGGCCCGGAGGTAGGAGTCGACTTCGGGTAGCCCCCGGCGGGTGTCTTCTTGACCCGGACGGTAGCGAGTTCCCGATGGAAAGAGCAGGATAATGTGGCCCTCGTGTTTCTTACGGACCATTTGAGCCAGAGCCGCCATGTTGAGTTGTCGCGAACGTTTCTTTTCTGCCTCGTATTCCGGTCTGCCTTCCAAGATCCTAAGGCTTCGAGAGGGATAAATGACTAACCGGCTATAGGCTTCGGTAAAAGCACGAACAAAGGGACCATCGGTACTCAACTTAATTCCCGCCAAAGAGAGGACACTATCGGCTATTTGGAGGCCCCGGGGACTCCCCTGATGAATGAGGTAATGAAATACGGGAATATCAAAGTTGCTGTAGTGATCCATGAGAATGAGGCAACTTCTTCCCTGTTGACTTAGATCGTAGAGTTCCTCTAAGCGATAGAGATCTCGAAACTCGCTCCCCGGCAGAAGTAATTCTTCCACAATGGGATCTAGGATTTCGCGGTTTGCCAAATTTGCAGGCTGATATACTTGATCTTTGGTCACCCAGCCAGAGGTAAGAGAATTTCTCACCATTCGTTCGGCTTGGTCGAGATAGACCTCTTTTACCATCTTCATAGGGACCAAATTATAGCGGAGAAGTGGCCAAAAAAGAAGGAAGTTCCTGGATTCTTGTAATCTTCTTGTGCTTTCCGTCCGAATGCACCCCAAATTCATCGATGAGCAGGGTCTGACCTCCCAAGGCGGCAAAACCATCGAGGTAGGCCGGGACATCGTCGATAAAAAGTACCTCCGACGGTTCTACGCCGAGGGCATTTAGGACGCGAGTGTAGGCTCGGGGATTCGGTTTTCCTTCCAGTTCGTTGAAGGTAATGTCGTAAATTCCGGTAAAACGGGAAAGGATACCCAGGGTTGTGAGAATTCGGATTGCATGATCAATTGGACTGTTCGTCAGCACCGCCAAATTGTACGGAAGGCCAGCCAACAGTCCGTCCAGTTGGGGATCGAGTATCAAGAAGTCCTCAGGATTTTGGGGGTGCACCGCTTTCATGAACTGGGCCACTTGATCGTCGGGTAGGTCCTTTTCGACCTGGAGCCACCGCAAGGTAGTTCCGTGCGCCAGGTACCCCTGGTGTCGCAGTCGTTCAGATTCATCCAGGGGCAGATCAAGAATTCGTGCAACCTCTAGGGTCATTCGCCGGTGAATTTCATCCTGAATACCACTGGATTCGGGATAGAGGGTATTATCTAGGTCAAAAAGTATCGTGCTTATCATTATTGGGGTACCATAAACCGGGAATATACTACCCCGTTACGATCTGTGCCAAACATTCCATTTAACGGATCCAGGGTTCGTCGGCCATTGGCGGTAAATTGATAGTGGTATTCCCCGGGGGGTAGGTGGATTGTGAGCTCGTAGAGCCCCGGGGTGTCGGCCCGCTCGCGCATCCGGTAGAGGTATGGATCCCAGGCATTGAAACTTCCCGAGAGATACAGAGCCTGGCCTGGAAGAGTTTCGTAGACAAATCGAACCGTCCGCCCGGGAATACCGTTAGCCGCCGGAGTTAATAGAGGTGCGGTTTCCGGTAGAACCGAAGGAGCTGGTAGGGCAACCTGGGAAATCCCGAGGCCACTCAACAGGCTACGTACCGAAGGATTTCGAGGATCCTCCATCCACACGCCGTCTACGATAAACCGGTATTCCAACACCCTAAATTGTTCCTGAAAACTGCGGTTGTAATCAAAATAGAAGAAAAATACCCCGTTAGGGCTACGATCCATTGGATACAAAATGCGAAACTGTTCGTGGCCAAAGGCTATCGATACCCGTCCAGGACCTCGGGGACTCATATTTGGTTGATTTTGATACCCCTGATCCCGAATCAAGGTTGCACCTACATCGGGACGATAGGTGAACACAATCTCTTTTCGATCCTCCAAGACCCGGGGAGCAACAGAATCCTGGAGATCAAGAATGAACATGTGGTCATTGAGGGTGAGTTCCCGGGGTAACGCCGGCCGCAAAACCGAATTCTCAGCCGTCTGGGCAAAAAGTGACCCAAAAAAACCCAAAAAGAGGAGGGTAAAGAGGAATTGGTAGGTAAACCTTCGTGGTACTCGCTGCATCTCAGGATAATTGTCGACAGGGGATGAAGATTCCTTGAGAAATCGGTTAAAATGTCGATGATATTCAAAAGGAGTAGACAAACTTTCGAATGCCATTGCTCCAGGATCTTGAGAAATTTCAAACCCGCCTCAATGAGCTCGGTGACGAGGAGTCGGTCCTCGCCGCCCAAGGTCTCGAGCTAAAACCTATTACTCCTCCCTCACCCGAGGAAGAGCAGCAAATTCTTGGGGCAAACGCCCTCAACGTTCGGGCAAACCCTATGGCGCCGAAGACCCCACAGGCCGCCCCTAGTTCTTCCGAACCGAGCATGGACGATTTATTCGCCTCTGGAGGAATCGAAGAGGATTCCGCTGCCCAAGGTAGTTTTGGCGCCTTTGACGACCTTTTTGATACCCCCATACCTACCCCAGACACCGGTGACGAAGAAATCGACCCCGAGAGTGAAGAACTCCTGGACGACTTTTTGTCCTCCTTTTCTGACCAATCCTTTGAGGATGGCGAAGAGCCGGGCGCAGAAACCGAAGAACCTTCCGCCGAGGCCGATGACCTTGCGCCGGCTGAGGAAGCCGAGCCCTTTGACCTGGATGATTTAGGCCTGGGTGGTACCGATGTACCTGCCGACGAACCTGCCCCTTTTGACCTCGATGATTTGGGCCTCGGAGATGAAGAAGCCACTACCCTGGACGAAACCCCTGACGAAGACGATCTGGCCTTGGGCGATTTTGGATTAACCGATTTTGATTCGACCGAAACACCGGTTACCCCCGACGACCTGGGCTCCTCCGACGACTCTTTGGACATCGGTGACTCTTTGGACACCGACGACTTCGCAGCAGTCGATGATTTTGGTGATGACTCCGGCGATATGGAAACCCTTGACAGCCTTGATCCGTCGGATGAACTGGACACCACCGACGGCCTGGAGGCCATGGCAGACTTCGCCACCACCGATGACTTCGGGTCCACCGATGAACTGGACGCCACCGACGACCTGGAGGCCGTGGCAGACTTCGCCACCACCGATGACTTCGGGTCCACCGATGAACTGGACGCCACCGATGACTTCGAGGCAGCCGGCGGGTTTGGTGACGATGAGCCAGTAGACCCCTTAGGTGTAGAGGGCGAGCTCGAAGCAGAGTTTGGGGAAGAGTTTTCTGACGAGTTCTCTATGGGGGACTTTGGTGCAGAGTTCGGAATATTGGAGACCGTCGTCCAGCCCGATGCGGCAATGGAAGACGAGCCCGCGGCTTTGGAAACCAGCGACGTTCTCGATGAGGTAAGTACCCTCGAGCAAGCGTCGGCCTTTAATCTCAAACCCGAACAATTTGAAATCTTCAAACGAACAACCGAGGACCTACCACTCAACGTAAAGCTCGCTGCCGCAGAAATAATTTCCGCCGGGACCTCTACCTTCGACGATCTGCAGCTCCTCATTGAGGCCCTGGCCAAGGGCGAAAGCCCCAAAAAGATCGCGAGTATTGTCAGTAAAATTTCTGGCAAACGGGTTGTAGTACCCAAGGGATACGAAAAACGTTCTGGACTGGCCTTTGCCGAAGAACAAGAAAGCTTTCTCTATCAATTTAAGAAAAAATACTGGCCGGTTATTCGACTGGCCATGGTTATTACGGTCGCGAGCCTTGCCCTGCTTTGGGCCGCCTATTCGTATATCTATCGCCCCCTTTACGCCCGTAGCCTTTATAATCAAGGTTTGGAGGCTATCGCCGCCGAACAGTACCTCAGGGGAAATACCCTTTTCGATCGGGCCTACGGAATTTGGCCCGAAACCCAACGGTTTTTCGACTACGCCCGGGCCTTTGCAGCAAAACGACAAAATCCTCTCGCCCAAGAAAAGTACGAGCAGTTATTAAGGGTTGATAGGAAGAATGAAGCAGGGATTTTGGAGTACTCCAACTTTGCGGTAGAAAACCTGCGAGAGTACCAAACGGGTCTGGATATTTTGAATCGGATTTTGGATGACGATAAGAATCATTTCGATGCCCTTTTGGCCCACGGGGATATTTATATGAAGTGGGCGAGAATTACCCAGGACTCGCAGCTGCGACGGGAAAGGCACGATGCGGCTCGCTCGGCCTTTATTCGATTGACCGTGGTCTACGGCCAGACCGATCCACTTCTGTTCCGGCTTATGCAGTACTTTATTCGTACCGGGGACTTGGCTCGGTCCTTCCGGTTACAGCAGGTCTTCGACGCCGACCCAAACGTGAGCCCCCAGCCGGACATTTATGCCGAACTGGCGGGTTTTTATATCGACACCTGGCTATCCGGGCAGACGAGCCCAATCTTTCCTGCTGAGGATGGTGCGGCGGTGGTTCCTTCGGGATTTGGACCCGATCTTCTGGTTGAGTCCGAGCGGTTATTGAAGGCCTCGCTGGAGGTCGATAAAGATCTTCCCGAGACCCACTACCAACTGGCCAGGATCTTCGCAGAAAATCAGGCCTACGGCCAAGAGCGAATAGCTTTGAATAATGCCAAACTCAACTTTGAAAAACGGCGAGATCTCGAGAACCTTCCCTTTACCGAATTCGAGGCCCCCCAATACATCGACACCCTCATTCGCCTGGGAGAAAGTAATGAGCGCAGCGGAAACCTACTCACCGCCGAAGAGGAGTATACCCGGGCCATGGCCGAGTACGAGCGGGCTCGCGAAGCACTCTTGGTTCAACCCAGCCATATCTTTGGCCGAGGATATGCGAACCTGGGTGATTTGTACTACTACGAGGGGAACGACTACGTTTCGGCCCTGGAGTTCTTTACCCGAGCCCTGGAGAACGGATATGGACAGGCAGATCAACCGAATATGCCTGTACTTCTGCGGGACATCAACTACAAGATTGGGTTTATCCATTACGGCGATGGTTCCGAAGAGGGGTATCGGCGGGCATTGAATCATTTCCTCACCGCCGAGGGACCAAACCCTACGGTCAATCCGAATCTCTTGTACGCCAAGGCGAATACTCTTTACCAGCTGGGCAACTATAATGCCGCATCGGCCCACTATCAACGACTCATTAGCCGCCTGGTTCAACAGCGGGAGAGTATTGCAACCTTCCTGGTGACCGAAGACAGTGCCCATCGGGGTCTCATCGACTTTACCATTCGCAGTTACAATAACTTGGGCGCTACCATGTACCAGATTTCCCGTTCCGCGGGCCTCGACCGAGTCCGACGACAGGTTGAAGCCCAGTTCTACCTTTCCAAGGCCACTGAACTTTCGGATAACTTGACTCGGGACTTTGAAACCGGGATTCGGGCCGAAACCCGTAGTCTACCCTTCCTGAATTTGCGTTCAATTCTCGTTCCTGGGTTCGAGGGCGAGGTGCTTCTGGATCCCGATGTGCCTAAGGATTTGACGGCGACGACTTTTTAGACCGGACCAAGGATACCATGGCTGGCTAACCCTGATGAATTGGCTGTTGAGAAAGTTCTGGGGAGTATCGTCAAAACCAACCACCCGACCGATCAACAATACCCCAGGGGCCTATCCCCCTAAAATGGTTCTGGACAGCTGGCTTCGGTGTATTCCCACCTCATCGATAATAGCGCTTATCGACCCCTACGGACCTCCAAATCGTCTGAGAATGAGCCGAAGGGTCTGCCAAACCGGCTTCGATCGCCCTTTGCTCGGAACCTCCGAGGGAATAGCCCCCAAAAGGCGAAACCCGTAGGCGGCGCAGTTCTTTTGGGACTGAATGCCCGAGTCTAAAATCTGGTCCCCAAGGGGTCCGTCGAGAGTTTACCACTCGTATTCCCAAATCTTGGCTCCCGCAGCGTATTCGACCGGTTCCCTGGACCCCATGGAAGATTTCGGCAAAGTTTCGGCCCGCAAGCCTTTCTTAGGGTATAATTTCATCTATTATGACTTACCCTCGCTGGGCTGGCAAAAGAGGGGTGAGGGTGTACCTAAGCACACGATAGTGCTTCCTCCTGGAGCCGGGGGCCGGCGAACCCTCACGGTCGTAATCGATTATCGGTTCGATTTTGCCACCATCCCCCTGCAGGAGTAGCTTTTTGACTTTTACGCCTACGGGAATAGGCTGGGAAATTGCTCCCTCGTACCCCGAGTGCCCCACCTTCATCGGCGTAGCGCTCGGATTACGGTACCAAATGCCCAGTTGTGGAGTCCCAAAAGTCCTGTTCTGCATACGATAGAAATCACCTCAAAAACTGAAACTGCCCTCGACAGTATCGTCGAACGCTTTGGCCTACGAAAAGTCGAGGTTTCCCAAGGGAAAATCCTCTTGAACGGGGAGGCCCTTTCCCTGCGGGGATTTTGTCGCCACGAGAGCCACCCCAATTAGTCAAAGACCCGCAATATCTTCAGACCCTCGGGGCCAACTTCGTCCGCGGTGGCCACTATCCCCAGGATCAACGATGGTTGGACCTCTGCGACGAGACCGGAATCCTGGTGTTTGAGGAGGGCGTTGGCTGGAGCCAGAAAGAACACCTCACCCAGATGGTCGATTCCAGCTACAACCATCAGTCGGTCATGCTGATTCCTTGGGCCTGGACCAGACCCCCATCTTAGTCAGCGAAATCGGCGCCGGGGCAATCTACGGTCGGCGCGACCCCCTTTAGGGGCCGTGGTCTGAGGAGTACCAGGCCGATTACCTCGACACCGCAGCCCGGGCAATCCTGAACCATCCCCGCTACGTCAGAGTTGCCTTCTGGCAGCTCCGCGATACTCGTACCTACGGGAGGTGAAGAGTATACGGGGACCTCTATAAACGCCTATTCTTCATCAGCTCAGGCTCTTAAGCCATGGCGGTGCAATGGCCACCATAGCCAGAAAACAAAATTATAGAGGTCGCCAATATTTGAGTCCCTAGAGGACCCAAAATTTGTTGTAAATTTTGACACGTAAATTGTAAATTTTGACCTGTAGATGTTTGGAGCATCTTCTCTCAGTTCTTCACATTGACCTAACCGCACTATGGCCGCCAACCCTCCCCCGCTGGAGCCCTGCCCCCAAATCCGCTATACTAAACGGGCAGGAGACCTCCGTGATAACCCAAGACTTTGACCAAGAACTCAGCCCCCGCGAAATCCACTACCCCACCGGCAAGGCGGTAGAAGAAATCCTCAACAGCATGACCCATGCCATAGGTGCCGGACTCTCCATCGCCGGCCTGGTGGTGTTGCTCATCCTCACCGGCCGGGACCCCAGCCCATGGAAATACGTCAGTTTCAGCATCTACGGGGCCACCCAAATTATGCTCTATTTGGCCTCGGCCCTACTCCACGGATTCGCCCCCTACCCCAAAGCCCGCAAACACTTCGAACGCCTGGACCACGGCTCAATTTATCTGCTCATCGCCGGCACCTACACCCCCCTGACCCTGGTGATACTGCGTGGACCCTGGGGATGGGCAATGTTCGGCACCGTCTGGGCCCTGGCCCTGGTTGGCCTGGCCATGAAAATGTTCGTCATGAAAAAACTCCCCCTCATCGTCGACGCCCTCTATCTGCCCATGGGCTGGCTCATCATCATCGCCATCCGCCCCTTCTTCGAACTCTCGCCCCCGGGCTTCATCCTCTGGGCGGTCATCGGTGGCCTGGCCTACTCCATTGGCTTCATCTTCTATGCCATGAAGAACCTCCCCTTCGCCCACCTCATTTGGCACTTTTGGGTTCTGGCCGGAAGCATCTCCTTCTTCATGGGTTACGCCCTCTACGTAGCGTAATCTTTTCAAGGGGCTCCCGCCCCTCGCTTTAGCCCCGGCGCCGGCGTACCGCCCTTTGCCGGGTCTATCGCTACCCCCTCTCCTGGGGGCTCTGCCCACAAACCCCCGGGCTCCTGGGGGCTCTGCTCCCAAACCCTCGGGCTCCTGGGGCCCTGGCCCCCA
>JAACWS010000068.1 GCA_009991955.1 Spirochaetales bacterium | reverse complement strand
GGTACAGCGAGCTAAAAGAAAGACTTGCGAAGCTGAAGTACTATAAATTTGAATTAATTGGACTGGGAGCTTGACGTAAAACATAGGAGGTCCCCTAATGACTATACAGCTATTCGTAGATTTGGACGGAGTACTTGCGGATTTTGATAGCCGGGTCAAAGAAATAACTGGCAGGCTACCTGCCGAACTTCCACCCCCGGTCATGTGGTCGCGGATTGCAAAAACTCCTGATTTTTACGCCTCGTTGAATTGGATGGCCGACGGTGAGACCCTGTGGAACTTGGTGGCTCGGTTCAACCCCGTGATTTTGACTGGTCTTCCCCGAGGAACTTGGGCTGAGGGGCAAAAGAGAGCCTGGTGTGCCAAACATCTCGGGAAAGAGGTCAAGGTAATCACCTGTATGAGCAAACAGAAGGCCGAAAAGGCCTGGGAATTCACCGGTGGCGAGGGTATGCACATATTAATCGACGATCGAGAGTCGCTCAAGGATTCCTGGGAGGACCGGGGAGGAGTCTTTATTCTCCATCGTTCGACCGAAGAATCCTTAACAGCCCTCCGTTCCCTCGGACTAGACCTTTAAAGACTTCGAAAAACCTGAGCACTCTTTAGTTTTCGATCGATCGATTGTTCGACCAAAAAAACACCTAAATGAAGAAGTGCTCCAAGGGGGGCAGGTGGTAGGGGTTCAGACTGGATTCGGGCAAAGGGTTTGTCCAGAAACCAATCGAGAATCGTTATCCCCGGAGCAGGAATTCTTACGAGCCCTTCTTCTCCGTTGGTCACCCCTCCGGCGCCGGCAGAAATAAAGCCCCCTTCTCTAGGGTTGTACCAACCCGCAGTTCGAGGAGCCAGTGGTTCCTCGGTCCGGGAACAAATACCCGTATCGGGGTAAATACCCGAAAACTCCAGGTACTTCCAGAGAAAAGAAATCATGATCGTGGTGACAGATCTCACCTTTTCATCGGTGCTGATATCGCTCGGCGGATTTTGTACGAAATCATCCAAGGTGTCGAGAACTTCAGAAAAGAGCCTGTAGAATTCGGGATTTTCCGATACCCCGTGACCGTAGAGTAGTACCTCTGCGGCCAGGCTTGCGGCATAAAACCCGTTGAGGTCCGACCTTAGCCCCTCGGGGACCTTTCGTAATTCGAGATCGGTAATTTTTATGGAATTACGCCCGGGGTCTTCATAGAGATAGAAGGTTCCAGTTGCCAAAGGTAGGGTAATCGCCCGCAGTTTACTCCTGGGACTCCCTGCACCGTGGGCAATAACCGAAATATTCCCGTTTTCGGGGGTACATAACACTACGCCTCGATGTTGATCGCCAATGGGAAAGGTCTTTAAAATTATACCTTCGGTTATCCAATTTCTATTCATTCCCTGAGGACCTCGAAAATCTGTTATTCTGGCCAAGTCGTTCCTTGGTCCTAATCGAGTATAGCTCGTCTTTTCCAGGATGAGAACGCTTGACCCCTGGCTCGAGCATTCGTACATTTCGGCTATGAGCGAACAACAAATTGTCCCCAGTGAAATGGCCCTGCCGAATAAGCTACGTATTCTCCCACTTCTAGGAAAACCTATTTTTCCCGGTATTTTTACTCCGATTATGATATCGAGCGCCGAGGATGTAAAAACCGTCGAGGAATCCCTTAGTTCCGATAACACCCTCGGTTTAGTGTTGGTCGAAAACGAAGAAGCTGAAAGCCCAACCAGCAAGGACTTGTATTCGGTAGGAACCCTGGCAAAAATTGTAAAAAAAATTAACCTCCCCGATGGTGGAATGAATATTTTTATTTCGACAATCAAACGATTTCGTATCAAAAAGGTAATTCAAGATCAGGGACCGATTATTACGGCCGTCGAGTATCCCGATGAGGAACTGGATGACACCCTGGAAATCAAAGCCCTCACCCGTAGCCTTATTGGGGAAATGAAGTCAGTTTCGGAAAATAACCCCTTATTCTCGGAAGAAATGCGCTTGAATATGGTCAATATCGATCAACCTGGGAAAATTGCCGACTTTATTACGAGCATTCTGAATATTGATCGGAGAGAACAACAGAAGGTATTAGAGACCTTTCGTATCAAAAAGCGAATGGAAAGGGTGCTTATTTCTATAAAAAAAGAGCAGGAACTACTCAAAATTCAGAAAAAAATTCAAAAACAAATCAACGAAAAAATTGAAAAAAGCCAAAGGGATTACTTTTTACGAGAGCAACTCAAGGCGATTAAACAAGAACTCGGAATTGCTGTCGATGGAAAGAGCGAGGACACCAATCGTTTTAAGGAGCGTCTTGAGGCCCTGACCCTTGATCCCGAGGTCAGAGAACAAATCGACAAAGAACTCGAAAAATTCTCCCTCATGGAACCCAATTCTTCGGATTACCACGTCACCCGAAACTATTTGGAGACGGTCCTGAGCCTGCCCTGGAACGAGCCGAAACCTCGCGAAATAGATTTACCAAAGGCTGGTCGAATTCTTGATGCCGATCATTACGGCCTCGAAGATGTCAAAGAACGAATTCTGGAATTTATAGCGGTTCATAAGATGAAAAAGGATTTTCGGGGTTCGATTATTCTCCTGGTGGGACCTCCTGGGGTTGGAAAGACGAGTATTGGTAAGTCCATCGCCCGAGCCCTGGGCAAGCAGTTTTTTCGATTTTCGGTTGGGGGTATGAGAGATGAAGCGGAAATCAAAGGACACCGCCGAACCTATGTCGGTGCTATGCCGGGCAAAATCATCCAAGGTCTAAAAATTACCAAGGCAAAAGATCCGGTCTTCATGATCGACGAAATCGATAAACTTGGTGCCAGCTACCAAGGAGACCCCTCCAGTGCTCTGTTAGAAGTTCTCGATCCGGAACAAAACATCGCTTTTCGTGACCACTACCTCGACCTACCCTTCGACGTAAGCCGGGTGTTGTTTATTGCTACCGCCAATAGCCTCGAAACTATTCCCCGCCCCCTTTTGGACCGGATGGAAATAATTCGTCTCTCGGGTTACATAGCCAGCGAAAAATTGGCCATTGCTAAAAAGTATCTGGTACCGAAGAGCCTAGTAAAAAATGGCCTTACGAAAGACCAGGTTACCTTCGACCGAAAGGCCCTGAACGCAATTGCAGAAAATTATGCTCGGGAAGCGGGGATGCGCAACTACGAGAAAGCGGTCGATAAGATCAATCGCAAGGTAGCCAAAAAAATTCTCTTGGGCGAGGCTACCCCACCACTTACCCTGAGTGAAGGCGATATGGATACCTATCTGGGCAAGCCCTACTTTAACAATGAGGTAAATCAGATTATCGCTCCGGGTATGGTCATCGGCCTGGCGTGGACGAACTTTGGTGGCGATACCCTCATCATTGAAAGTCTCGCCCTACCGGGAAAAGAGGGGTTTAAACTTACCGGCCAAATGGGAAACGTCATGCAGGAGTCGGCAAACCTGGCGTATACCTACGTTCGCCACCTGAGTGCAAAGCTGGGGATAGAGGATGACTGGTTTGGTAAGCATACAATCCACATCCACATACCCGCAGGTGCTACGCCTAAGGACGGTCCAAGCGCAGGAATTACCATGGCTACGACCCTCATTTCTCTGGCCCTGGGGAAAAAAGTAAGTAACAAGCTGGCAATGACTGGCGAACTGTCCCTCGCCGGACGGGTACTCCCAATTGGGGGGCTCAAGGAAAAAACTATTGCTGCCAAACGAGTCGGAATCAAACAAATCATCATACCCAAGGCCAATAACCGCGATTTAGAAGAAATTCCCGAGTATGTAAAAAAAGGGATT
Organism: Spirochaetales bacterium; assembly: GCA_009991955.1. Classification (GTDB taxonomy): domain Bacteria; phylum Spirochaetota; class Spirochaetia; order DSM-27196; family Salinispiraceae; genus SKVS01. The sequence continues at coordinate 12,765 of JAACWS010000068.1, read as the reverse complement.
GTTTTTCATCCGGTTGGGTCGATGACAGAAGTACTCGAATTGGTCTTTGGTTCCGACCTACTTCAGCGAAAGGCCAAGTAAGTTTACTCCTCGCCCCCCGTGATTGAAGACCAGGTCGTCAAAGACCCGGGGGATAGAGGAAAATTTTTCGACGATTCGATTCTGGGGCAACAGGAGGACAAGGGTTCCTTCGAGCCCCGAGGTTTCTATCCAACGGGTGAGTTTGTTGGCGAATTGGTCGAGGCTTCCGGAAATTCGATAATCGTATGGCGGGTTGAGAAAGACCCACCCAGGACCAATAAACTCGTCTGCCTTGGAAGATAGGGAAAAAAAATCCCCTTTTACAAACCGTGGTTCTCTACCCCCAGTACAGAACCGGGAACGAAATTGATCGAGGTTCATTTTAGCAGCACCAAGACTTCTATCATCTCTATCGTTTGCGATAACTTTTACTTTTTCGTTCTGACCCACCCTTACATTGGGCTCGATTCTTTGTCGGGACCAGTAGTTCTTGGTAGACTCCCGGTACGACGGCCATTGGCTAAAAGCAAAATCCCTCCCCCCTCCCACTGATAGGCCCTGAAAAAATAGACTAGATTCAAAAGCGAAGGTACCCGATCCGGTCATTCCGTCAAGAATCCATTGGGGGTCGGGCTGGATACGAGCGAGCTTTCGAATTATTGCCGCCGCACGATTCTCTGCCAGGGGGGCAGGACCGGGAGCTAGGCGGTATCCTCGCTTTCCTAGGTGGTCTCCTGAAGTATCGAGGAAAAGCAGGACGTTTGAACCCGAAATGTCCAAATATATTCTTTGGGTCCTAGGCCCAGGAATTACTCGGAGAGAATCTGAGGCTGACCCCCAAAACTCTTCCAAGCGAGCCCGTATAGCCTCGTCTAGGGCCTGTTTGCCTTGTCCCTCATGGTGAATAAGAGCCCCATGAAAATGGGTTCGAATATCGAAGATCAGACCCTCGGGTCGGCCAAACCACAGTTCCCAAGGTAGGGCCCGGGCCCGCCGGAAGAGCTGCTCCCGGGCACCCGCTTTAAACCGGGCAACCTCGAGAACTATCCTTCCAGGAGTAGATAGTTGGATGTTTAATCGGTACAGGTCGTGGAAGGAACCAATACCTCGAATTCCCCAGTCGCCCTCTTCCCAATTTTTATACCCGAGAGACTTCAGTTCTTCGAGAGTTTCGGGCAAAAATGCTGAGTCAGTGAGGACTTCAAGGGGAAACTTTTGTCCCCATAGATGCCGTTTTATTCGTTTTTCCAGGTTAGGATTATCATTCATTGTTGCTCCGTTGCCGAGTACAGGTGAGTCGACAGACCTGCCGCAAAAACCGCGGCGCTTTCGGTCCTCCAGGTATAAGGACCAAGACTCAGGGGCGTAAAGTCCCCACCCATGAGTCGATCAACCTCCCGGTCTGACCAGCCCCGTTCGGGACCAACAGCGATGAGTACACCCCGAGGGGTTTTCCTAATAAAATCGGCAGCCAGGGTAGGAGCAAAAAAACTGTGGGAGTGTGAGGGATGAAGCACATACCGGTTATACTCCCTATAGGTATTGGTATTCTTTTCGAGAAAGTCTGCCACACTCCACCAACGGTCGATCGCCGGTAGAACCGTAAGCCCTCCCTGCTGGGCTCCCTCGATAGCCAGGTTCTGGGCTTGATTACGAGTCCAAAAAGAGCTGGAAAAGTACGATTTTTCACCGAGGTCCGTACCGCAAACCGCAATGCCTGCGACCCCAAAGCTGGCAAGGTCTCGACAAAGCCGTTGAATAACGGGTATTCGAGGGTGCCCCAGTAGGAGTACAACCGGTAAGGATGGTGGCCCCGGGGCGAGGGTATCGAGGGAAGGAAACTCCAGCACCAGGTCTCCCTGGGAGGGCATTTCGAGAATCTTAGCCTCACCACGGCCGCGCCCGAGACATCCCACCCGGAGTGTTTCCCCAGTGAACTTACCGAGAATTTTTTGAATGTGGGCAACCCGTGGATCATCACGAGAAAGTGGTTTATTCCATTCATTTTGGGAGAAAAGAAGTATATTCACCGAGAGAGGTATACATGAAATTGACACTATCAACTACCCCGTTCAGGTGGCTGGGTATTGCCACAACTTTTTTTTTCACTCTTGTACCTTTGAGTAGCCAGACTCTAACGACGCCGAATCTTCCCCCAGGACTTGTGACCCCCACGATGGTAGCAGAAAGCCTAGAGTCCCTCGATCTCGAGGACTACCTTCAGGCCGCGGCCCTGTGGGACCTCTACAACCAGCAACAAGACTTCATTAAAAAGGCCGGTTATGCCTCGTACCTCATGCCCGGAGTCGGACAGATTATGGCAAAAGATGGTGTGGGAGCCACCCTTATGATCGCGGGGAATCTTGCCTTAAGTGCAGGCATCATTTTGGGGACAAACTTACTCCTCCCCCGTTCGGTTCGGATAGGAACCCTTGACTACTTTGGTTCAAGTTTTGCTGACATCGAAGCGGCGTGGAAAGACCTTACCTTCATAAGTCTTCTTCCCAGTATGGGTGTAATCACCGCCGGTTCGATTATTATGCATTTGTTTCGGGATCTCTCGGCTGACGATGCCCGGCTCAAGGCTCAACAGGCCCTATCGACCGGAAAGGTTGTCCTTACACCGGACTTCGGAGTCGATCAAGCAGGCAGATTTATCTTTGGTATAAGAAGCCAGCGATAAAAAAAGGCTGCCTCCCCGAAAGGGAAAGCAACCTGATTCGCCCCAACGGGGCTTATAGAACAGCGACTGAATCAGCCGGCATCGATAGCATCGACGGGACAAACCTCGACGCAAGCGCCGCAGCTGGTACATAGATCCGCATCGATTACCCGGACATCTCCCTTTTCGGAGATTGCTTCAACCGGACACTCGGACTCGCAAGCCCCGCAGTTGATACATTCGCTGTTGATTGAGTAGGCCATGGTAGCCTCCTTCCAATCTGTAGATTGACCTCATTATAGGTTCCCTCTTGACCTTTTGCAAGGGAGACCCTCAGGAGCTTTTAAATCGAACGAGAGAATTCCGACCCCCGGGCATTCCGCCGGGTTTGCGAACGACTAACTCGATTTCTGTAATGGCGGAAAACTCATTTTCTAGGCGGATAAGAATATTCTGAGCTAGGGTTTCGAGAAGTCCGTACTTCCCACGTACCGCACATTCGGTTACTACATTCCCTAAGAGGGTATAATCTAGAGCATCTTGTTCCCGGTCCCCGTTAGCGGCTTGGGTGCTCTCGTACTTTGCGAAAAGATCGATCTCGAGGGTCTGGGGACTAACTCGCTCTTCGGGATACACCCCAATAATACATTCCACCTTGAGCCCCTCAAAACCGGTTTCGAGAAAAAAAGGCGACTTTGTCCATTGGGCCATTAATCTAACCTATTCTCTTCTTGGACAGATAGTCTCGGGCCTCGATCATCATTTTCCGGGTCTTATCAAGGGATATACAGCCATCGGTGACACTCACCCCGTATTTTAGTTGATCAAGATTCTCGGGGATTCCCTGCTTTCCTTCATAGAGGTTACTTTCAATCATAAATCCAAATACTTCCCTAACCCCACTCACCTTTTGTCGCAGTACATCCTCCAGAACGAGGCCTTGGCGGCTTGGATCTTTTCCCGAGTTTGCATGGCTACAGTCGATCATTATTTTATCGAGTACCTGGGCTTTTCGGAGCATTATTCCAGCTTTTTCGACCTGCTCTCGATAGTAATTGGGGCCGTTGTTACCACCCCGAAGGATGAGGTGACCGAGGTCGTTTCCTGTGGTGGTAAGTACCGAGGTATTGCCCGAGGGATCAATACCGATAAAACTATGGCTTGATTTGGTCGAGGCCAAGGCGTTTACCGCAGTTTCTACGCTCCCGTCGGTTCCATTCTTGAACCCGATGGCCATGGAAAGGCCCGAGGCCATTTCTCGGTGGGTCTGGCTTTCGGTTGTTCGGGCCCCGATAGCGCCCCAGGTGAGAAGGTCGTCGATGTATTGGGGGACTATTGGGTCGAGCATTTCGCTTCCAGCAGGCACTCCTAAGCGGGTAATCTCCCCAAGAACATAGCGAGCCCGGCGTAAACCCTCTTGGATATCCATAGTTCCGTCGAGATGAGGATCGAGAATGAGTCCTCGCCAACCTAGTTTGGTCCGGGGCTTCTCAAAATAGACCCTCATGACCAAATAGATTTCGTCTTCAACTTCCTTACGGAGTTCCAGAAACCTTTGGGCGTAGTCCAAGGCCATTTTTGTGTCGTGGATCGAACAGGGCCCTACGATACCTAACATTCGATGATCTTTGCTGAGCAAAATATTCTCGACAACCCGGCGGCTTTCGATGACGGTCTGAGCGCTCTCCATGGTAAGGGGATAATCGGCCAAGAGTTTGGACGGAGGATCAAGGGGCTGAATATTTTTTATTCGTAAATCGCTCGTGGGTAAGCTTGAGTCAATCATTGGTACGTCCTCTTAGGTGATTAAACGAGTTTTTTCCAGGCGACTTCATCCACTCCGACTATCCACATACTTCCTTCTCGGACCAAGGGAGTACGTAGCAGCTGGGGTGAGTCAAGGATTTCGTCTCGAAGATCAACTTCGAGATATTTTAGCCCCCGGGTTGAATACCATTTTGATTCTGTGTCTACCAACTCGGTAAGAATGTAGGTTTTCAACAGGTCATCGAGTTCCCGAGGGGCGAGGCCCTTGATAGTGAGGTCCCGGAATTGAAATTCCTTTCTTCGCTCTTTCAAGAATCTTTGCACTTTCTGAGTTCCCTTGCAACTCTTGGTTCCAAACACCTGGATCATCCTCAACCTCCCGGGCCAGGAAAATATAGCAAATTGACGGGGTTTAGGACAGGTGATACTCTGGGCTCTATGACACAACATTTTGATACTCAGCGGACGATGGTACGCTCATTGCTTCAACAGTCTCCGGGACCTTCAAGGGTTTTGGCAAAGGGTTGGATTCGGACAAAACGAGAGAGCAAAGATCTCATTTTTTTTGAGGTAAACGATGGCTCCTCTATGGCGAATATCCAAGGGGTTATAGATCGGTCTACTGCCGAAGGCAAATCTGCCATTGTCGATAGCGATCTTCATCGCCTCCAGAATGGTGCTAGTGTAATTCTGGAAGGGGTTCTGGTGGCGAGTCCAGGTCAAAAACAGGCGGTAGAGCTTCACATTAGCAAGGTCCAGGTTGTTGGCGACGCTCCTGCGGATACCTATCCTATGCAAAAGAAGCGACATAGCTTCGAGTACCTGCGGGAAATCGCCCACCTACGCCCCCGAACAAATACCTTTGGGGCAATCACACGAGTTCGAAATCTCTTGGCCATGGCGGTTCACGAGTTTTTCCAACAGGAAGGGTATTGTTGGATTCATACCCCGATCATTACCGCCAGCGATGCCGAAGGGGCGGGAGAAATGTTCCAGGTAACTACCCTTCCCCTCGACAAAATCCCTAAGGCAAACCCCCAAAGTTCCGAGCAAGGTATCGACTACAGTCGAGATTTCTTTGGAAAACCCGCTTTTCTCACGGTCAGTGGCCAGCTGAACGCCGAAATTTTCGCTACCGCCTTGGACAGGGTCTACACCTTTGGCCCTACCTTTCGGGCCGAAAACTCGAATACGAGCCGCCACCTGGCAGAGTTCTGGATGATAGAACCGGAAATGGCCTTTTGCGACATCCAGGGGAATATGGAAATTGCCGAGGCCTTTTTGAAGCACCTACTAAGGGCCGTGCTTTCAAAGGGTCGGGAGGACATGGAGTTTTTTGACCAACGAATTCAGCCGGGTATTATCGAACAACTCACCCAAGTAGTCGAGTCTAAGTTTCATCGAATCACCTATACCCAAGCGATCCAAGACTTGGAAGATGGGGCCAAAAAAGGGACCCAATTTGATTACCTTCCTAGTTGGGGGGCGGATCTCCAAAGCGAACACGAGAAATTTTTGACCGAGATCGTCTATAAGGGACCTGTTATTGTTACTGACTATCCGAAGGAAATAAAGGCCTTCTACATGAAACTCAATGACGACGGAAAAACTGTACGAGGAATGGATGTGCTGGTGCCCCGGCTCGGAGAGATTATTGGTGGAAGCGAGCGGGAAGAGCGTCTGGAGGTGCTCCAAGCTCGAATGGCGGAATCGGGTCTGGCCGAGTCGGTTTATTGGTGGTACCTCGATCTGCGACGATTTGGAACCGTGCCCCACGCAGGGTTTGGGCTTGGCTTCGAAAGACTCATCCAGTACGTTACGGGTATGCAGAATATTCGCGACGTAATACCCTTTCCCCGGACCCCAAAGAACGCCGAATTCTAATGCACTGAACTTATATCCGAAAAAATAAAGCCCGGGTCTTTAGAACCGGGCTTTTTTACTGCTCTTGAGACCTGGTATTAAACCAGGATCATCAAAGGTACAAGAGATTTCGGGGTTTACTCGATGACAGGCGCGGCTGCTACCATTGCCTTTACTTCCCGAGCAAGGGCACGCCCCCGATCCTTTAGTACCTCGAGGTCCGAAGCCGAAGGCCGTCCCTTGAATTCGACGGGCTCCAAGAAGTCCCAGCTCATCTTGTGCCGGGTTACAATTTCTTCTAGCTCTTTTTGGGCGCCTCCACTCCATCCGTAGGAACCGAAGCGGAAGGCCTTTCGGTTGAGGACTTTCTTTTTTCCAAGTTCATCGAGTACCGCGGCCACGGGAGGGAACATCTTATACTCGTAGGTAGGCATCGCAAGCACTACCCCAGTACTGGTCCAAATACTGGCCAGGATATCCCCCAGTGGAGCCTCTGGAACGTTGTGTACATGGACCTTGACCCCTTCTGCTTCCATAGCCTCAACGATCGGAGCGACTCCCAACTCGGTATTTCCGTACATCGAACCCCATATTACGGTTACTTCGTCTTTACAGGGTCCCTTGGAGTAGGATGCATAACGGCGGTAGTCATCGATAATCTTCTTAGGGTTCTTTCTCCAAACAAGTCCGTGGCCGGGAGCCACAATCTTCACCGGTAGGGTGTCGACAATCTTCAGAGCCTTTTGAACTGGAAGACAGAAAGCGGCCACGATATTCGAATAGTACCGTACAGCCTCGTTCTCGAAAAAAGCTAACTGTTCGTCGGACATTTGGTCATCGTAGGGAGCATCACCGAGAGCGCCGAAGGAACCAAAGGCATCACAGGGAAAAAGGGTTCCACTCTTGGTGTCGAAGGTTGCCATGGTCTCGGGCCAGTGCACGTTCGGTATATCGGCAAAAGCAAGCACCCGGCCACCACCAAGGTCGACGGTGTCGCCGGTCTTTACGGTGCGAATATTCTCGGTAATTCCGTAAAAGGCCTCCAAAAGGGGCTTTCCTTTTTCGCTGGTAATGATTTGGAACTCACTGCGCATGGTCTTGAAGGTCTCTAGCCACCCCGAATGGTCGGGTTCAAGGTGATTGACAACCACGTAATCGATATCATTGATATCAAGTTTCATCTCATCAAACTGAGCATACAAGGTTTCTGGAACTCCATCCCATCCACATACCCCATCGATAATAGCGATCTTCTCGCCTTTAACGATGTAAGAATTCATCGATACCCCATTTGGAATAGGCCAAATTGCTTCAAAGAGCAAATCACTGGCATCGGCACTCAGCCGAAAAATGCCGTCGGTAACTTGTGTTGCGTGCATGTAATTCTCCTTCGAATCTTTTTCTCGTACAGCAGGAAACGTTCTCTGTGGATACTACTCTCAGGCGACAAAGAAGGTTTTCTGGGGTACCCTGATATCGATAATAATCGCACTATTTTAGTCAACAATCAACTCTGAAACTCTGGAAACTTCTATTTTCGAAAGTTTGAGGCCCCTGAGGGGGGCATCGCAATGTAATGACCCACAAGGATAAAAAGTCGATACAAGAGGCAGAAAAAAATCCTATCCCTTTAATCGCTCTGTTGCCAGCAACTTTGTCAGCTCTCGGTCAAATGCTTGGGTGAATTCCTTATAGTCTTTGACCGAGTAAGATCGAGGCCCCTCAGCTACTAATCCCTGAGCCCGCAGGTCTTGTTTCAAGTGCCTCTCTTTCAGGCGGGCCCCCACATTCTCTTTCGTATAGACTACCCCACGATCATTGAGCACCCGAACCTCCAGATCCACAAGCCTGGCAGCCAGGGGGATATCTCGGGTCACAACTAAGTCACCTCCCGGCACCACCGACTCAGCAATCCAGGTATCTGCGGCATCGGCACCAGTTTCGACCAGAAAAAATCGCCACCACCTTCCCTTAGGTACCGATAGGGGCCTATCGCCTACTAACGACAGGCGGTACCCCCGCCTTTCCGCCGAGGAAATGAGGAACTCTCTCACCTGCCGAACGCAGGAATCTCCATCTACCCAAACATCCACAGTTGTTATCCTTCGAAGGATGTTCCGCCAGGGGATGCAAGAACAAAGAATAGTTCCCCCTCGAATTGGCTGTCGGAAGTGAGGAGAATTTCTTGATTTCCCGGAGGAATAAAAAAGGCTCTTGCGGGTCCAAAGGCCGCTCGGCTAGTAAATCCCGGTACGGCAGTAAGGGGGCCATCACCCTTGGGACTCGAGTATTCAATATTTCCCTTGCCTTCAATTCCTAGCAATATTCGCGGCCTATTCGAAGCCCGCAGGGTATAACTTCCTTGGGCTTTTAACCTCACAGGGAGTAACCGAAACTCGGGGAACCCGCCGTCGATCCACTGACCGTCAACAGGGGTTATCGGCTGTTCTCGATTCACTTCAAATCGAGTAACCTTTAAGAGCTCGGGGACATCGATATGCTTCGATGTGCATCCAGCCCTTAGGACGTTATCTGAGTTGGCCATAAGTTCAACCCCAATGCCCTGGAGGTAGGCGTGTAATTCTCCAGCCCGTACTATCATCGTTTGTCCGGGCCTCAAATAGAAAATCTCGAGATAAAAGGCGGCAAAACACCCTACATCCCCTGGGAAATCGTCGTTAAGCCTAAGAAACCACCGGTAAGGATCGGTCGGATCATCGGAATTTTCTAGAGTACCTGCTATTCGGACCATTTCCTGGAAGCATTCAAATAAAAGTCCCGGGTCAGTATCGAGCAGGCGAACAAAAAAGTTCTTGAGCCCCTTTTCGGAGTCTGGGTTTTCGAGTTCGATGAGGACCGAAGGAATGAGACCCTTGAGGGGAGAAAGCAAAGCCTGTATCGCTTTTGGCTCGCGAAAACCCCCTAGAGCAAAAAAATCGCTAATTGCAAAGATAGCCTCGGGTTTGTGGTTTGGATCCTTGTAGTTTCTGTGTCCTGCATTTAACGGAACTTGGGCTATATTTTCTTTAGAAAAGCCTTCTTTTGCTTGCTCGAGACTAGGATGGGCCTGGATCGATAAGGCCTTTTTGGCACTAAGAATTTTTAGTAAAAACGGGAGCCCTGGAGATCCATCGGGAGTAGACCACCCGGCCCCTAGGGTATCGCTGGGAAACTTCTGGATAAGTTCCAGGAGATTCATTCCTTGGCTCAAGGGTTCCCCGGATCTGGGGTGAGCCACACGACTTGGCCCCTTAGGATGGGAACCCATCCACAATTCTGCCAACTTAAGTGGGGGCTCAATTTTGTAAGAAAAATACTCGTTCACTAGGGTGCTGTCGCCCCAGTCGTAGTACATTGGTTCAGGATTAATAGCAAACATACGCGTATTCTATTATGCTTTGGTCTGGAGGAATAGTATGAACATCGGAGAGCTCGGGAATTTATTCTCTTTACCTACCATTGCTCAAAGGATACGAAATCCTCCACCCTTTGCATCCTTTGAACACGAGGCTCGATTTCTCAAGCGATGTCGCTACGCCTTTGATGAGGCCCACCAGAGTCTGGGGTTTCAGGATCTCGATACTGTTTCTTGGGTCGTTAGCCCCGGCACTTTGTTATTAACTTCATCCTCCGATGAAACCATAGAAAGCAAAGGACTGCCCCTGAGCTCCTATGGATTTGGATTTTTTAGGCCCAGGACTGACGGTGAGCTCGTTATTACTTTAAATGGTCACGACCAGCCTATGCATTCTCCGGCCGTTCCTCCCGATCCGGATCAGGACTATATGGGTAGCCCCCAGGGACTCCTGTGGGGTCTTCAAAAACTTGCCCGGGGCCTCGACTACCAGGGAGGTGGATTCGATGGCTATATCGAAATACCACAAATCGATGGGAATCCCTTTGTTCCCGAACTTACCTTTGGAGCTCTTGTACTCTACGCCTACTTTTCGCAGAATATTTCTCATAGGTCGCAGGAGTTCATCACATCCCTAACTAAGACATTTGCTCCAATCTTCGAGTCATACCATGGTATTCGAATTCACCCTCGAGTATTTCGTTCGCAGATTTTTGGATCGAACCAATGGCCCGATGGCTGTGTTTGGATACCCTTCGATACGAACTCCAACGAAACCCAGCGCCTGGTGCAAAACTACCTTGAAAAGCACCACTGTAACCCCAGGGCCTTAGGAAACTATGTCCCCTGGGGACCAGGCAGTCAGGGTAGCCTTTGGATAGGACAAGAAGAAGACAAGATTCGACCTCAGGAACTTGCCACCTACCTTACCGCCCAGGGTATTCGTGCTTTGAATTTTGTCGTCCCCCAGACGGGGACCTTTTCGATAGAAATTTAGGCTTCCCTTGAAACTGGGTTCCAGTCCAGTATAGTATTTTCTCACACTATCCTAAGGAGTCTTCATGGAATTATCTCCCCTTCAAACCGCTCGTTATACCTACGAACCGAAACTACCTCCGGTACTCAAGAGTTCAATTTCCGCCATTCAGCTCTCTCTCGGAGAGCCAACCGAGTCGATCGCCGACCAGGCAGCTCTTAAGGCTCAGTTTTCCAAGACCTACGGCAAACCTATTGCAACTTTTGTGTCCGGTCGAAACGCAGAACCCTCGAAAGATCTGCGAGTCGGAGTCATCCTCTCTGGAGGTCAGGCCCCGGGGGGACACAACGTTATTACCGGTCTCTACGATGGATTAAAGAAAATCAACCCCAAGTCGACCCTTTACGGTTTTCTTGGCGGACCTTCGGGATTAATTGACAACCAAGCCGTTGAGTTTGATGACTCGTTCATCGATAGATTTCGAAACACCGGCGGCTTCGACATCATTGGTTCGGGCCGAACAAAAATCGAAACCGACGAGCAGTTCCTTTCGGTTCTCAAGACCGCCCAAGAACGCAAGCTCAACGCAGTCGTAGTCATTGGTGGAGACGATTCGAACACTAACGCCGCTTTACTTGCTGAGTATTTCGTAGCCGAGGGAACGGATATTCAAGTAATTGGTGTTCCCAAGACCATCGATGGGGACCTAAAGAACGAATACATCGAAACCAGTTTTGGCTTTGACACCGCATGTAAAACTTATTCTGAGCTCATTGGCAACATTTGCCGGGATGCCAACAGCGCAAAGAAGTACTGGCATTTCATCAAACTCATGGGCCGGAGCGCTTCTCATATCGCCCTCGAATGCGCCTTACAGACCCGACCTAACGTTGCACTCATCAGCGAAGAGGTAGAAGCGAATAAGCAGAGCCTTGGGAGCATTGTGGACTCCATCGCCGAGGTGGTAAAAAAACGGTCGTCTAAGGGTGAGAACTTCGGAATTGTCCTCGTCCCCGAGGGCCTTATCGAATTCATTCCCGAAATGAAGGTTCTCATTTCGGAATTAAACGACCTCTTGGCCCACCACACCGACGATTTTGCAGTCCTCAAGGGTTTTCAAGCCCAATACGAGTTCGTACACGGAAAACTAAGCTCCTCTAGCGCTCAAGCCTTCTCGAGCCTACCCCAGGGTATACGAGCCCAACTTATGGCCGATCGAGATCCCCATGGGAATGTGCAAGTGAGCTTAATCGACACCGAAAAGCTACTCATTCAAATGGTAGGAGAAAAACTCGCAGCCGAAAGAGCTTCCGGTACTTTCAACGGGAAATTTAGCGGACTTGCCCACTTCTTCGGATACGAAGGCCGTTGCGCATTTCCGTCGAATTTTGACGCCGATTACTGTTACAGCCTAGGGTATACTGCCTGCTTGTTAATCAACAGCGGACTCACCGGATACATTTCAAGCGTACGCAATATGGCCCGACCTTCTTCTGAATGGGTTGCTGGAGGGATACCCCTGACCATGATGATGAATAGGGAAAAACGACACGGGAAAGATAAACCGGTCATTCGCAAAGCCTTGGTCGAGTTAGATGGTGCGCCGTTTAAGGAACTGGTGAAAAACAGGGACCAATGGGCAACACAAACCAGTTACCGGTATCCCGGAGCAATTCAATACTACGGTCCTTCCGAAGTTTGTGATCAACCGACCATTACCTTAGCATTGGAACAAAAAGCCTAAGATCTACCGAAAATACGCTTTAGTGCTTCAAACCCTGTGGTGACAAATTTGTCGTCCTTCTCAGTCTTGAATATACTTCGGTCTATACCTTCCCAAAGGTCTGCCTGGATTCTCCCACCCCCTGTCTCCACCGCTTCACCCTCCACGGGGAAAGACAGTTGCGGTAGAGCTTGAAGGACACCAGATCCAAACTCCGGGGGTAGGTCTTGTGGTCGTCGGTTATGCGGTTGAGGATGACCGCCTCCCGTTAGTCGAGGAACCGACTGAGGTTTCCTTCATCGGTGGTGCACACCAGGTGAGGCCATGAGCTGGACGTAGTTGATGGTCTTTTTGGTGTAGTAGTCCCGGTGGAAGGTGCGGTAGCCGAAGGTGCGACC
>JAACWS010000067.1 GCA_009991955.1 Spirochaetales bacterium | reverse complement strand
CCAATTGGCCGGTATACCCCGAAGTACATTCGAGATTAACAAAGATAGACGACATATTTGTCGCCACAGGGTTTGAGGCACTGTCAATAGGCCAACGCCCAGGTGAGGAAGTCGGTGTATACTTTCCAGCCATTCTCACCATAACTCCCTGCCATCACATACGCCGTAGGAACTAACCGCTCTTGAAAAAATTTGTGGACCAATTGATCTCGTTGATGCATTTGGTGCCGGTCAAGGGCGAGAAAGCGGGCTGAAGGAAGTTCATCCTCTTCGAAGGGGTCGGCACCCATGAGGATGTACACTAAGTCTGGATGAGGAACCGGGCGACGGTTACCCAAAGCATCAAAAACAAAACCTGTATTGAGGGAACCGCCGATTCGATTGTTCCACAGGGAATCCAAACTTTCACCCAGATTTCCGCAGTATTTGCCATCGATCTGGGGCGGAATTCCTAGGTCAAGAGTACTAGGCAAAAACGAGAGCTCAGTTCGACCGGGAGTAGTTCGAGCCTCTTCGATCGAAATATCGAGGGGCCAACCCTCGGCCATATGGATACTCAGAGTTACAATTGTAGGATCGTCAACGGTCAACGCGGCGGTACCGTCGCCCTTGTGGGCATCGACATCAACAATCCAAACCGATGTAACCTTCCTCTCGACCTGAAGCTTTCGAGTAGCGGTGACGACGTCATTGAAGACACAGAACCCCGAGCCAAAATCGGCCTGGCCATGATGAAATCCTCCACCAAGATAGAACGCCGCACCTTCCTCCAGGGCATAGAGTCCGGCCCCGTAGGTACCTCCACCTCGAGCCAAGAGTATATCGAAAAGTTCGCCCAAAGGTCGGTTTGCCGTTGATGGATCGTACCGATGATACGAACCGTCGGGGAGAACAAGTTCGAAGGCTCGCATGAGCTCGGCTTCTAAGGAAGCCCCACCGGCGAAGAGGGACTGGACGTACCGGGGGGTGTGGACTCGTAAAAGATCCTCTTTGGTAGGGCCTGGGGGAAGATTTGAAATGAGCCAGGTTGGGGGTTGGGCAGAGCTCCCTTGGGCGAGAAGGTTTTCAATTGTGTGGGCGGCGTTGTCCTTACTTATTGGTATTTGAATTCCGAAATCCGTAAGGTCCAGATGATCGTGGGGATTATAGAGCAAGTTCATGGCCATAGGATTTTTTCCTCCCTCACTCCGGGGTATTCGTCATCTTCATGGGCATTCCCGTCGCATCAATAACATCGCGCCACAGGCTACTTTCAGGGTCAACAGTATTTCGGGTTTGAACCGCTACCTCAATTGGAAGATGAACGAAGTGATTATTCACCAGGCTTACGAGGGTTTTTGTTTTTCCAGCCATTCCTGCGTGGACGGCGTTCGATCCAAGCCGAGAGCAGTACATTGAGTCTGAAGGGATGGCGGTCGAACTTCGAATAATGTAGGAAGGATCGATGTACTTGAGGCTCATAGGAATCTTGCGGGACCTAAAGTGGGCGGTAATTCTGTCCCTCAAGAAGGTTCCGATATCGCCCAGTTTCTTATTGCCCGATGCATCGGTACCAAGACTTGTGGTATCGGCGTGCATGAGGTCTTGGCCAGCTCCCTCGCTCACCAATATGACCGCGTGTTGTCGCTTTTCTAGGCGCCGTTCCAAGTGGGCGAAAAGTCCGTTCGGACTTTTAAGTTCGAAAGGCACTTCGGGGATAAGCACGTAGTTCACGTCGTGGCTCGCTATAGCCGTGTGGGCGGCAATAAATCCACTTTCCCTTCCCATTACCTTGACCAGGCCTATTCCATTGTAGGCAGAGTGGGCTTCTTGGTGGGCGGCATAGACGGCTTCTGTAGCTTTGACTACCGCGGTTTCAAACCCGAAGCTCTTTTCGATAAATGACAGGTCATTATCGATAGTCTTTGGGACCCCGATGACCGCAATTTTGAGACCTCGTTCTTGGATTTCATTGGCAATTTTGAGGGCTCCCTTTTGCGTTCCGTCTCCGCCAATTATGTACAGCTGATTTAGATTGAGTCGCTCTATGGAGTCAACGATGTCCCCGGTCCGCTCTCCACCGCCACGACTAGAACCGAGAACAGATCCACCTATGCGGTGGATATCGTCTACCACGTCGGGGTTGAGTTCCATGATACTATTATGAATTTCTCCAAAAAAGCCGTTGTAGCCATAACGAATTCCACTAATTGTCCGAACTCCGTATCGGTGCCAAAGGGTGCGAACAACCGATCGCACTACGTCATTAAGGCCGGGACAAAGACCACCGCAAGTGAGAACACCAGCCCGGACGTGGTCGGGGTTAAAATAGATCTTCTCCCGAGGACCGGCTTTTTGAAGGGTTCCGATATCGGAAAACTTGAAACCCTCTTGTCGTTCTTCGGGTCCATAATTAACATGGTAGATGATTTGTTCATCATCAGAAACGTAGTTGGCAATGCTATCGCCATACACCTTGCTGAGGGTTATGGGCGAACTGAGTTTTGGGGTTCCGAGGGATGGTACGGCAAAATCGAACTGAATCATAGTATTTCTCCGGTCATTGTGGGCTTCTCTAAGTGTACTAGATTCTTTTCTTCGATTCTATCGGTCTCTCTTAAGGGATAGCAGGACTTCGAACCGGGCTTCGACCGAGCGGGGGCCGGTTACCTTCGATACCCGAGTGTTCTTGAATTCAAAATCCCATATAAAGTTTCGCCAGTCCATACGATCAAAGCTCAAGGAAATATTTCGGGGAGATCGGGAATAAACCCAAAAATCCCTTTTTACCCGAATCTCAAATCGATCGGGGTAGGTGGTTGCTTCGATTAAGTTTCCTTCGATCGTAAAGGATCCATCAAGCAGAGTATTCGATGGAAATTGGAGGATAGTCTTGCGAAGGTCGAGGGTAATTTCCTTTTTTTCCGAGCTATCAATTACCCCCCCAGTCACCAGTTCTGAAACCTCGCGATTGTTTGGGGCCCACTCATCGTAGGGTATCACTGGATCACGAAATTCCCGAAATGATGCCCATTTCATATCATAATCCAAAGTATTTGGTGCACTTGGACGGGGCTGAAGCGAAAACCAATCCCGAAGGACAGGGATTTCTACCGGTCCATCGTCGGAATCACGAGAGTTCTGACTCCCCGGAGGTCCTCCTCCACCACCAAATGGGTACCAACTTCTATGGTTGTCTAGGCTAATAAGCCCTGTATCGTCGTTTCGATACGTGAGCGAAAGGGGCCTCAGGACCAGAAATTCAGTAGAATCGATCATCCCAAGGACTACGTGAGCTCGGGCGCTCGCTGGTGGGCTCAGCCCATCGCTCCAAAGGGGCGTTCGGCGGAAAATTACCCTGTCCCCTGCCCGGAAGGCAATTACTCGTTGCTCACCTTCCGACTCTTTTTGTCGATCGCGCCGAGCTTCTCGGACCCCCTCCTGTCCATCCCAAAGGGCCTGGTTGAACTCGTTATTCTCTTGGACGAACTCTTCAATCACCTCAAGAAAGCTCACTTCGGGCACAGAAGTCGAAGGAACACTTCCACAGCCTGTGAGGACAATCAGACTTAGGAATATCAGGCTCACTATTCTCATGAATGCTGTTCTCCATCACGAATTTTTGAATTGAGTTCAAACGAAGGACAATGATGGTTTGTCGTCTGAAAGACAACCCGACTAGGAAGTTCCCGGCTTTTTATTCCAAATTGGGTACACGAATTTGGAAAGCTCACATCCCAAGAGACCCGAAAGTAGATACATTTTCGACAAGGCGGCGGTCCGCTAACCATAGGCAGAAGGTACCGATTAATTTGTTTGAAGAAAAGAACTTTACACCCTCTCTGGCCGGGCGTACTATGAACCTATGAACATTCGATACTATCTATCAATTTTTCCTACCGAAGCCCTTATTGCGAGTAACCTCGAGCCAGCTCAGTTTGGTGCCTACATGGCTACTGGGGCAAAAAATGGCAGTTATGAGCGAATAGTGTTTATCGAAATCGAAGGAGGTCAAGGAGATTACTTCGATTGGAAGGCTGCCGAGGAGCGATGTCATCCCCATGAGGATGGTCGACCAAAGAATTCGGTGTGGCTGAGTGTCTATCGGGTACTGGAACACGTACCATTGACCGCCCTTAAGGATCTCTACATGACCACCCTCGACGGTCGAACCCTTTGCCTGGCGAAAGGAAAGTTTGTTGAAGATACCCACGGTGAATACTACGTATATAACGAGCTGTGCCCAATCAACCCTTTGGTTGTAAGCAAACTCAATCCTCTAGAATTTTCTCAGTACATGACCGACACCCATAATAAGGTAGCGGTTCCTAAAGTAGCCTTCGCAGACTTAAAGACTATCAATTTGGATGAACCTACGAAGACAGGAAACATCGGCCGAACCTACGATAGAAATCTGGAACATTTTAAAAACTGCGTCCGTCAAGTCCTTAGCCTACCCGACAAACTCAACAAAAACGTAGAACGTAGCCATGTCGAAGATTTTTCGTACTCGATTGTCAATCGGGGTATTTATTTAGGCGATGGAAAGAACCTGGTAATGTATCCAATGCTCGATATGGCCGATTTGAGGAAGAATCACTACGATTGGGCCCGAAGTGCCCTCATTTTCTAAGTTCGATCGATAAAAAAACTCGGAGGCAAAAACACCCATCCGTACAGGATCGTGCCACACCCCGTCTCTGAGGGCGTGGCTGCGTAACCGTCCTTCCTCGATGAATCCGCAGGCCTTATAACACCGAATAGTTCGCTCCACCTTACGCGGGCCCATTCTACGAAACCCCTAGGTTAACAAAGGGGTGATTGTTTGGCCTCAGAATCAAAGTCTTTCATGTATTCGAGATCCGATTAGTCTGAGCATAGGCCGAGCGTAGCAGAAAACTCATTAAATCTTCACCAAATTCTGATTTTCGTGCAGTACTGTCCCCCCATGCAAGCAACACTCACTGGTTTTGTGCGCCCCGAAGCAAAGAAATCTCAATCGGCTATCCTGATCGTTACCGATCTTCCGGATATTTCAACTCCATCGTTTGCCCTTTCTCTCCCCCATAAGAGGGAATTCTATTGTGGGGGAAGTGGGGTCTTGGATCCAAGGGATTACCCCTTAGAAAAATGGCACGAAGAACTCGATCATGGAACCCTTGGAGGAATAGTGTTCCTTGGGGACAGTAGGGCTATGGTCCTGGGCCGCTATTTCGCTCGCTACCAGCAAGGGGGCGTTTGTTTTGTCCCTAGCCTCGGAGGATTTGAGCTCCTTTTTAGTCGATGGTTTATGACCACTGAAGGACGGAAGCCTATTGTCCACTGGGATCCCGAGTGGGCTCCAGAAAATCGTACCCACGAATGGCTTTTGGGTCTCGGAACCGAGACAAATCCGAAGCTTGATTCCGTATACCAGGTATCTACCCTCCCGTCAAAGACGAGCCAAAAGGAACTTTATTCGAATTTCTTCTATTTAGTGGGCAGAATTTATGAGGCCCAGCGAGTCGTCCCTCAGTCTTCGGAACAACGAGAGCTCACTCGAGTCTTGGACGGCCTACAGAAATGTTTCCAAGATAAGGTTGCCTTCCTTACTAAGGGTTCAACTATTGTGGCTGAGGCATGGATAACTCTGGGACGGAAAGGCCTACTTCCTCCCTTGGGGCTTTCTTTCGGCCTGAGCCTAGCTGCAAGCTATCGTTTGGGGTGTGATCCTCGCAAAACCTTTGTGCTCTTTGCCCAAGGCGAAGGAAGATCCAAGGATCAGGAATGGTTTACCCAAGCCTTTTCGTCGAGCGGAGACAACCAGAAGCTGCGTCACCTTGGTGCCCTTACCCGACAGACCCTTCATAGCATTTCCGATAGTTTTGTAGCCCAAGAATTTTTTCCTCCGGGAAGCGATGTGTCCCATGCTCGGGCACTGGTATACAAGGTCTCCTAAATCTGAAAGTCTACTACCTCATCGAAACTGTTCATCATTACGTATTCGCTAGCCTTGTTATAAATTTTACTTCCCGCTGGAACCGAACTGGTAATCCATACATTACCCCCAATAACCGAGTCCGCGCCAATGACCGTCTTACCTCCCAAGATAGTTGCGCCAGAGTAGATGGTAACCCTGTCCTCAATAGTAGGGTGACGTTTTTGGTTCGCCTTATCTTTCGAAACCGAGAGCGCCCCGAGGGTAACCCCCTGATAGATCTTTACCTGGTTCCCAATAACCGTCGTCTCACCAATTACAACCCCCGTAGCGTGGTCAATGAAGAAGAATTCGCCTATGGTGGCTCCAGGATGGATATCAATTCCGGTTTTCCCGTGAACTAGTTCGCTCATCATCCGAGGAATGAGGGGGACTTTCCTAATCCAAAGTTCGTGGGCTACCCGATAAATGATAATCGCTTCAACCCCTGGGTAGGACAAGATGACCTCTTCTCTGGATCGACTTGCCGGATCTCCTTGAAAGGCGGCTTCTACATCCTTTTGGACTAAAATCCGAAGGCGAGGAAATTCTCCGAGAACTTCGGTGGCAATAGCTTCGCTCTCGATTCGGCACTGGGTTATTTCTTTTTGAGAATTATGGTGGGGACAAAAATCTGCCCCGGTAATTCGACGCTCGAAGCAGAGGCTTCGAGTAATTTCGGTAGCCAAATTTCTTAGTACTCGACTGATTGTTTCGGCGATAGTGAACTTCAGGTTTTCGTGCTCTAGGGCTTCTTCGGTTTTAAATCCTGGAAACATAAGACTTTCAAGATCAGAAATAATCGCCTGAACCCCAAGACGGCTTGGGAGGTTTGGGCCATTGAGGTGATTTATTCCCCCGATACGCTTATAACTATCTAAAAATATATCGGTCAGTTCGATAATATGTTCGTTCATGGGAAGCTACCTCTGTATTTTGGTTCTAATTATCCCTCGTAAGCCAGCGGGGTGCAACCGTCTAACCTTGGGTTTCCCTAAGCCGAGGCTCGAAAGGATTTGGATCGGGGCAAAAAATCCAGCGACTATCGAACATATTATAAACATCAATAATTTGGTTTCGTCCCACCGTCAAAGCGTGAATCCGGGTACCCAAATGTTCCTGAAGCTGTACGAGTTTAAAACTCTTCTTGACCATTATTTTGGGAATTCGAAAATCTGAGATTATGAGCAGGTCTCCGTTCTCGAAGGTGCCCGATCGAAAATACTGAATGCTTGTATCCAAGGCTGGTCTCAGGTCTGTCCCTCCCCGGAAGGAATGGCCGAGAAAATCCAAATACTCCTTCAGACTCCTTTCCCCCGACCACTCGAGGACCCGGGTTTGGTCAGAAAAACTGACTATCACCAGAGCCCGGCCCTGGTCGATCGATCGAAAAACCGCGGCCAAACTAAGAGCCTTTGCCGCTTGTTCGGGTAACCCATCCATAGATCCCGAGGTATCTATGCAAAGAACAAAGGGGCCGAGGTCCGACTCTTTTCGCCCCTCGGGTGTTGGAGAAACAGAATTCGAAGGATTCTGACGGGTTCGAAAAGCGTACTGAGATAGCCGTCCATCGGCATACTCGGCGAAGAATCGCCCTTGACCTTTGGTAGTGGCGAGGGTGGCCAACTGGGAGGGCAATAGAACCTCGAGGTCCCTACCAAGTTCGAGGCCGACTATTTCTTGACGGCCCAGAGCAGTCTCTTTCGGGGGCTCTCCCTTGGGGGTATAACGAGGATCTTGAAGGCCCCGGCGGCCGAGGGTGTCCAGCATAGCGACGATGGTGGGCTCGTGACTCAGGAACTCGGCTGTATCCTGGAGAATATTACCTTCTCTGGTTTCCCATATTCCCGGTTCCAGGTCCCAAAGGCCAGAGGAAGTACCCGTAGCCGAACGAACCCGATCTTCGGTCTGTCGGTACTTTTCTGCCGCAGCCAGGAGCTTATCGAGGAATCGAGGAAGTCCTCGTTGAGCAAGACGAATAATTCCTCTGATCGAGTCGAAGGCCACTTTTACCATCCTATCCCGGTGGGTACTTCGCAGGGCTACCCGGGTTTTGAGATCCAGGTTTGGATAGGAAGGATCTTGGCGGGGATCGGTTCTTGTTACTTCGGCAAATGAGGTAGAAAGAAACTCGGTGAGATTTCCGTCCTCAATCATTTGAGCGAGGAATTCAAGAATTTGGTGGCTGATTCTCTGGGCAAGAATCGATCGTCCCTCGAGGGTTTTTCGAAAATTTGGTACCCAGGGGTGAAGAAGCTCAATAAGGGGGGCAACAAAGACGTCGGCGAGCTCTTCGGTCGTCCGAGGAGCGGTCCTTTTCCCGGTCAGAAGAGCAGAAATTCTCTCTTCTAGATAATTTTGGATTTCATGGGGTAAGGGTAGGTGTTGGTGGTCGTAAGGGCAGGTATGTATCATTGGTCCGACGGAATGAGTTCTTCGAGGACTTTTGCTAACTCGTGGAGCTCGAGGCCAAGGGATTCTGCATTGCTATCCAGGTCGGCAATTTGTTCCCGGGACACGAACAGGTGAGTTTTTGCCTGATGACGTAAATCGGCGTCAAGGGCCGAAAGATCCGACAAGACCTCCCGACATTCCTTGCAAAGAGTTCTAGAATCCAAGGCAAGGGTGTCCCGTTCAATTTCTGGAAGTACCTTAAGAGCAGCTTTTCTATCCTCAGCAGTCGAAATTGACCTCGTTCGTTTTTCCGTACGAAAGTATCCGTGGCTCTTTTCTCCCTCTTCGGAAACGAGCAAAAGCTCATAGGGATTCGAAGAACCCTCGGCTCGAGTCAGGGTGATCGTCCTAGTTCCTTCGAGCCGACCATCGTTGTACAAAAATGCTTCCAAAGGTCTATCGACTCCAGCGAGATACTCGTCTCCATCGGGGCACCAAAGGCGATACATTTTTGGGGAACTGGGTAGAAGAATCTCGTAGTATTCTTTGTCGATTATCTTCGGTAGCTCGTAGGTTTCCCCCGAAAGGACGGAAAGCCTGCTATCAAGATCCGTGAGGAAGTTCCGTGCCCGGGCGAGAGTATGTCGAGGAATTTCGTGGATTTCGTGGAGACGGTCTTGAATAAGGCTCCGAACCTTTTTTTCTAGACCATCTCTATCATCCGGATCGTTCCAGAGACATCGACTTAAGAGAAAACAGTCCAAGAGAGAGACTTCACTCCGCCCGTGGGCAAGGGCACTCGCTTTCAAGAGATGAACAATCTTCTTCCATCGGCGGTCAGAACTGGGGCCCTGGCTTTCAAGCGACTCTCGTAGTTGAGTGAGGAGGAGGATGATTTCTTGTCCTAGATTCACCTCGGAGAGATGGGATCGAAAGTCTCTAAGTTCCTGGGGATCAATTTTTAGGTCCGGCGAAATTGGGTCCCTATAGGGGTCGCCCTCCTCGGCCAAAAAGCGGGAAAAATCACCTGAACCCAGAATCGGACTTACAACAAGACGGATGAGAAAACGATCCCAGAACGCCGCCGTTTCTTCCCCTGGATGGAGGCTGTTCGACGCACCCAAGAGTAAGGTCATAGGAATGAGAATTTCCGAACGACCATTCCGATACCTTTTTTCGTTCATGGCGGTCAGGAGGGCATTCTGAATTGGAGGGCTCGCATTCCAGACTTCATCCAGGAACACAACCTCACTATCGGGCAGGTAGCCCTCGATAAGTCGGACATATTCATCTTCGTTGGTAAGTTTTTGAATAGAAACGGGACCAAAGAGCTCATCGGGGGTTGAGAACTTGCCCATGAGGTACTCGAAGGACCTTCCCCCCCGCAAGATGCACTTCATTCGACGGGCGACCAAACTTTTTCCAACTCCCGGAGGACCGAGAAGAAAAACCGATTCCCCGGCCAAAGCCGCAAGAATACCCAAGCGAATAGGCTCGTCTCTCTGGATGAGCCCCCACAAGGAGCCTTCAATGAGGGCAGGCAGACGATTCAAAAAAGGAAGGTTCGGGGATTTCATAGTTTTAGTGTAGTTTTCCGGGCCTTGGCTGTCCACCGGGTTTTTGATACCCTAGGCTATGGAAAAATCTGACCTCCTTTGGTTCAAACAAGACAGACGAGTTCTGTACCAAGGCACTATATTTAGCCTCATTGGATCTCGACACAGTCGAGCCGACGGTGCCTCGATGGAATTCCACCTGATGGAAAGTCCGGACTGGGTCAACGTGGTAGCAACTACCGTCAACGACCAGGGGCAGGATTGTTTCGTGTTGGTTCGTCAGTTTCGCCCCGGCGCGGGAAAGTTGTCCTTGGAGTTCCCCGGGGGGCTCATGGATCCCGGCGAGGACCCACCCACCGCTGCGGCCAGGGAACTTCGGGAAGAAACCGGCTACTCACCGGGTTCGATTCGGGTCATTGGCAAGACAAATCCAAACCCCGCTTTCATGACAAATACGATGTATACGTTTTTCGCCCAGGACCTTACCCTTAGCCACGAGTTAGACCTGGATGATGACGAGTACCTCGAGCCAGTCTTGGTACCTATCGAGGATATCCTTGCCGGTAAGGTCGAAGAGTTTTTGGTCAATGGGATTATGCTCATCGCCCTAGGCTGGTATAAACTCGAGTTCGGCAAATAGGGACCCTACTATGTTTAACGAAAACGATCCTTGGGATTTTAGTACCGAACTAGAGGTAAGGGATTACGAACTAGATTCCCAAGGCATTGTGAATAACGCAACCTATCTGAATTATTTCGAACACTGCCGCCATAGATTTCTACGAGCCCGAGGAATCAACTTCATCAAACTTCAAGCTCAGGGGGTAGATCCAGTGGTCGCCGAGGTCCACATTCGATACCTCCAAAGCCTTAAGAGCGGTGACCAGTTTCGTGTGCGACTCCGATGGAAAGCAAAAGGCCAGGTACGGTATATTTTTGATCAAGAAATTCTCCGGTTGCCCGATCTCGTCCCTATAGCCCGGGGTACCTTTACCGTAGCAACCCTCGTGAATGGCAAGCCCGGACATTTTCTATTATAGTAAAGATCTATGAAAGTGGACGTTGATCAACCCGAGGAGACTTCCAAACTGAAAGTTCTTTTAGTCGAGGATCAGGCTATTGTCGCACTCATGGAGATGCGAGAACTCGAAGAGTATGGCTACTCGGCGGTCCTTGCGACCTCGGGTGAGGAGGCGTGGGACCATATACGGTCCGACCCAAGTATTTCTGTTGTTCTCATGGATGTAGATCTCGGGGTTGGTATGGACGGCACTGAAACAGCCCAGAAAATTCTGAAATTTCGGGAAATACCCGTTCTCTTTCTGTCGAGTTACACAAATCGGGAAATTGTTCGCCGAACCGAGGAAGTAACCTCCTACGGATACATCGTCAAAAACTCTGGTATTACGGTTATCGACGCTTCGATAAAAATGGCCCTTCGTCTCTTCAGAGAACGGCAACACGTCTCCTCCCAACGCCGAGTCCTAGAACGAAAGAATCAGGAAACCCGAATCCTCCTAGAGGAAGTGGTCGCTGCAAAGAAAGAAGTTCTGCTATCCCGAGAGGTTCAACAAACGCTTATCGATTTTTCGCCGATGCCAGTAATCGGTTTAGACATCAACGGCAACGTGACAATTTGGAACGATGCCGCCGAGAACGCCCTTGGTTGGACCTACGAAGAGGTGAAAGGCAATCTCCTGCCTTCTACAGACCCCGAGATTGACAAGGCATACAATGAAATGCTTGGTCAGGTACTTCAAGGGGAATCGGTCCGGAATATCCGGCTCGTCCGTCGTCGAAAAGACGGTTTACCAATCGATCTACGGGTGTCTGGGTCTGCTATTCGGTCGGTTTCGGGAGAGATTATTGGTGCTTTGGCGATTCTGTCGGACGTGCGCCTGAAACTCATTGAATAAAAACGCCGATCAGTTGCAACGCACTGACGACAACCAGAAGTGAAGCGTAGCGGAACAAAATAGGCGCCGATCAGATTCGAACTGATGCATGAAGGCTTTGCAGGCCTCTCCCTTACCACTTGGGTACGGCGCCGGGTAGAGAGAATATACCCAACACCGCCGGAAATGGCAAGCGAGCCTGTGGGGAATGGCAGAAAGCGAGGGCCCTGAACCAAGATGACAATAGACAAAAAATTAAATAAGGAGAACTTAGCCGTATGAAGTTGAATGTTCTTTTTCTTGCCCTGACAACGTTAGTCGTATTTCTTACCTTTCTCTTTGCCCTTGGAGGTCTTATGGCCATGACTGATTTCTGGTACGGCGGAAACCCCTTGGCCGTAATTGGACTACTATCCCTCGGTTTAGCCCTTTCGACCTTCGTGATGGGTACCCTGTCCGGCGACTATTCTTGGGTCGATCGACTCTGGAGTACCGCTCCGATTGGCTACGCCTGGTACTATGCTTGGCGGGGGAGTCTTGATTACGACGGAAGCATGAACGCCCTTACTCTGCTGGCAGTTGCAGTGAGTGTATGGGGAGCCCGTCTTACCTTCAACTTTGCCCGCCGAGGTGGCTACACGGGAGAAGAGGATTACCGCTGGTCGATTCTTCGGAAACGAATTACAAATAAACTCGCCTGGCATGCATTTAGTCTTGGATTCATATCCTTGTATCAAATTGGACTCTTCGTTCTCTTTACCCTCCCTCTCTACGGGGTCTACGAGTTGGGCATGGCTGGCCTCTTGACCGGCGAATTTGGTCTCGGGCTCTCTGGCTCGCTTGTTTTGGCCTTTATCCTTTTGGTCTACGAGACGATTTCAGACCAACAACAATGGGATTTTCATACATTGAAACAACGAGTTCGTTCGGGCGAAAACGGACCAGAGATAGAATCCCATCCCTGGTTCGATGATGCGGAAGCTGGCTTCCTAAGGTCTGGCCTCTTTCGATTTAGTCGGCATCCCAATTATTTCGGTGAATTGGGATTTTGGTGGAGTATTTTCTTGGGTTACGGTAGCCTCAATGTCGGTTTTTCTTGGATGATTTTAGGACCGATAATGCTGACCCTTCTTTTTATTGGCTCTACGGTCTTCACCGAAGGAATCACCGCATCCAAGTACCCCAAATACCGGGAATACCAAAAAACAACCAGTTCGATTGTTCCTTGGATCCCGGGAGATGCAAAGGTTACAAAATCCGAAATCGCCTAAAGGGAAAGTTCGAAGCGAGCACCGGTAAGTCCAGCGAGGACCGAGTGAATTTCTTCCATCGGTTCGCTTTCTCGGTTCAGGATTCGGTATACCGCCCGTGAAATTGGCAACTTGATTCCATATCGATCAGCGTAATCCATTACATTGCTCACCGCTACCGCTCCTTCGGGGAGATAGCCAATATCTCCCAGGTGGTCGATAACGTCTTCGATCGAGGTATAGGGGGTAAGAATTTTTTTGAGGACAATTTCTCGGCCGAACCGGCGATTTCGTCCGTGAATGGAGCGGCAGGTAACGTCTAGGTCTCCTACTCCCGCGATAGAGGTGAAAGTTTCCGGGTGGGTCGAACCCATGGCTCGGGCGAGGGTTTGAATTTCGTTAAGTCCTGCTGCCAAAAGCAGACTTTCTGTATTATCGCCCACGTTGCCAGCAAAATCCTTAAGAGCATCCAAAATCCCGAAGGCAATAGCGATAACATTCTTCATAGCCGCCGCAATTTGGACCCCAACTACATCCAAAGAGGAAAAAACCATAAGGCTTGGACCGTTGAGCAACTCTCGAAAACGAATAGAGTTTTTTGGATTCCGACTAGCCGAAATGAGTCCCGTGAGTTTGCCTCGACTCACCTCTTCGGCGTGGCTGGGTCCAGAAATATACACCAGGTTACCCTTGTAGAATCCTGGCAAGTAATCTTCCATGGTTTCCAAGATCATCCGAGAACCCCTCTTGGTATGGATGAATCCCTTCGTCAGGACCCCTATAGTAGTAAGCCCTTCGGCTATTGAAGGTACCGTAATAACCTGCCGAACCGAACTGAGTAAAAAAAGTGAAGGGGTCGAAAAGATAAGAAAATCTTTACCTTCGGCCACCTCGGTTACCACAGAACTCGCCCGCAAATTGGCCGGCAGGTCGACTCCGGGGAGATAACGGGTATTTTGGTGGTCCGTGTTAATACCCATTACCACGTCGGTCTCGAGGGCCCACAGATCTACCTGATGCCCACCCTCGGCGAGGGTCTTGCCAATAGCAGTCCCCCAAGCCCCACCTCCAATTATTCCAACGGTCTTCATTCCTGCTGTGCTTCCTTTTCAAATTGATCGATAAAATCGACTATAGCAGAAATTCCTTTGCGCCAGAAGTCTGCTGTTTCGATATCGAAGCCAGCTCGCCGACACACCTCTACCGCATCAAAGGTACCAGTCTCGAAGAGAAGTGCCCGATAGCGATCAGAAAATCCCTCAGAATTATCGAGATAACTTCTATAGAGCGCTAGCCCAAAAAGTTGACCAAAGGCATAAGGAAAATTATAAAAGGCGAGATCGACATTGTAGTAGTGACCCTTGACCGCCCACATGTAGGGGTGGAGTTCATCGGGATTTAGACTATCCCCATAGGTAGCCTTTTGGGCATCAATCATAAGACTACAAAACTCTCCAGCGCTGAGCTCTTGATCTTTTCGTTTGTCAAAAACTTTAGACTCGAAGTAGAAACGGGAAAGAATATCTACAATAACCTGGGTCGATTCGCTCAAGAGCCCCTCGATAAGGGAGAGAGCTTCTCCCGGCGGGGCTTTAGAAATTGCCCCCCGGTAGACGAGGGTTTCACAGAAGATACTGGCTGTCTCGGCGAGGGTCATTGGATACTCCGCAGTTAAGGCCGGAGCATCTCTTAATACCCAGGAATGGTACCCATGACCCAGCTCGTGGGCAAGGGTTGAAAGGCTCGAAAAGCTACCGTCAAAATTTGCCAGGATACGGCTTTCTTTTTTACTCGGCATATCGGTACAGTAGGCACCACCTACCTTGCCCGGCCGAGGTTCGGCGTCAATCCAGCCCCTGTCAAAGGCCACTTGGGCGAAATCCTTTAGGTCACTCGAAAAATCTCCAAAGACCTGGAGTATGTAGTCCTGGGCTTCGGCATAAGACCACGTTTTGTCTGTCCCCTTCTTCGAGGGAAGCGGTGCAAAGATGTCATAAAAACCCAAGGTAGGAACACCTAGGACCTTCGCTTTCGTCTTAAAGTATCTACGGAAGTGAGGAAGGCTTTCTTCCATTGCTTGAATGAGTGAGTCGAGGGTGGCCCTCGAAATTCGATTCTGTAAGAGTGATCGATCAAGGGTCGACGCCCATCCCCGTCGCTTATTCAATGAAGCCGAAGCCCCCTTGACCCCGTTCAAGGATGCAGCAAAAGCAATCTCGTTTTCTTTCCACGATTCTAATTCCAGATCAAAGGCCTTTTTTCGAATAGCCCTGTCGGGGTCAAAAGCCATTGATCGAAGTTGAACGACTGTCTTGGTTTCGGAGGTCCGGGAATCCCACACCTTGCCAAGGTTCGATGATAATTGCTCCTGGAGTCTCCTCCAGGCATCAGCACCCGAACGGGAGAGTTCCGCGGCAAGGTCTTCTTCGCCAGGACTCATTTGTTTTTCTTGGTAGGCCAGCGATTCTTCAATAAAGAGCCTGTACTGTTGGAGGTCTTCAGGTAGTTTAGAAAATAGTCCGGTCTGCTTTTCGAGATCTGCCAAGGTATTTCGCAATACCGTTTGGGCAGTCTTTACCGGCACCATCTTCCCTTCTAAGTTCGTTAACTCTCCCAAGATACTACTATCGGTGGTGTTCGTACTGTACTGACAGTACAGAAAACTCCCCAGGGTACCATTGAGGTCGTTCAGTTCGTTGGTGACCTCGATAACCTGTCTTAGCCACCCAATCGGATCGAGATCTTTCGTATCGTCGATCGATGGACCCTGGGCAATTTGTTGGAAACGCCATATGAGGGTCTCAATCCGTTTGTGTGCATCCCGGTACTCGGGGCTTTCAAGCCCTGGGTAGATGGATTCTAATTGCCATCGGGGGGGATTAGTAGATCCACTTAGCATGTTCGTCCTCGTACTCAATTATTTCTGTAGGGCTAAAAAAGAGCTGTATTTCTCGCTTGGCGCTCTCGACCGAATCGCTGGCGTGGATGACATTTCGATTTGTTTTTTCCGAGAAGTCGCCTCTGATTGTGCCCGGAGTGGCCTCGTCAGGGTTTGTGGGGCCACAGACCTTTCGGAGCTGGTGGGTGGCGTGTTCGCCCGATAGGACCATGGCTACCACTGGTCCGCTGGTCATATAATCGACCAGGCCGTCGTAAAAAGGTTTGCCTTGGTGTTCGGCGTAGTGCTGTCCTGCTAATTCCCGAGATATATTCATGAGTTTTAGGGCAAGTATTCTGAGTCCCTTGCGCTCAAGTCGACTTATAATTTCGCCAACCACGCGACGTTGGAGTATACCGGGCTTAAGCATTGCGAATGTTTTTTCGTGGGCCATGGTGGGATGGTCCTCCTTTATTCTATGGATTTTCTCATCTTACCATAGTAGTACAGGAAACCGTGGGTAGTGCACGAAACCTTGTGGAAAAAAAAGTTTTTTTCAAAAATTTGAATCAGCAACCATGTTCTTGTAGTGAATAGAAATATGGGGACCTCTATAATCGGAAAGGTCACCCGCTACCGCTGCACCAACTGCGGTCGCACCTTCGGCTACCGCACCTTTCACGTGGGGTACTACACCAAGAAATCTATATCACCCCAACAACATAAACATCCTCGCCGGTAAGGAGTACGAGTTCATCTACGGTCTGGGACTCTCGGTGCTCAAACGCAAAGGGCGAATGACTCGGAAGCAAAAACT
>JAACWS010000023.1 GCA_009991955.1 Spirochaetales bacterium | reverse complement strand
GAAACCTCTGTCGGTTCCTCGACTACCGGGAGGCGGTCATTCTCAACCGCAGAACCGACGACCACAAGACCTATCCCCGGAGTTTAAAGCTGGTGTCCTCCAAGCTCTACCGCAACTGTCTCTCCCCGTGGAGGGTGAAGCGGTAGAGACGGGGGGTGGGAGAATCCAGGCAGGCCTTTGGGAAGGCATAGACCGAAGTATATTCAAGGCTGAGAAGGACGACAAATTTGTCCCCACAGGGTTTGAAGCACTAGACAAATAGATCTGGAATTTTCTTTCCTTAAATAGCTGTACTATGCCCAAGGAGTACAAATGAACAAAAATAGAGAAGATTTTAAAGGTACCGGATAAGAACGCCTTGCCAAAAAAAGGTAATCAACCTAATCTATTGGCATAAGTATAGTAACAAAGAGAGGATTTTTATGAAGCGAACAAGTCTTGTACTGCTTGGGATTTTACTGTTCTTAAGCAGTGGAGTGTGGGCTCAAAACTATCGTATCTACGACGATGGAAATCTTGAGTACGTCCCCCGGGGAACCGAATTCTCCCTTTTTTCTGAGGATATGGAGTCGGGAGTACAGACCGTTTATTACCAAGTGAACGGCGGGCAAATCACCGAGTATACCGGTTCGTTGAGTTTTTCTCAGGACGGTCGTTATTCGATTTCCTACTATTCGATTGACCGAATGGGAAACATTTCTCTTCCTCAATTCCGGAATTTTGTCGTCGACGGTACGGCCCCACAAATGACCCAAGCGACCCGGGGCGAAGCTTTTATTCGGGATAACTCGGTCTACGTTCGAAGCAATACGGGATTGCTCGTATTGGCCACAGACCTGGGATCTGGGGTCGGAAATGTGTATGTCTCTTTGGATGGAACTAATTATCTTCGATACGATTATGAGGCATTCATAAACGAAGCCGGTCGGCACACTGCGTACGTCTACGCAGAGGACCGGGTAGGTAATCGAACCGGAGTAACACAATTCTCATTAGTTGTAGATAATACCCCGCCAGACGTTCGAATAGTCCCTTTACAACCTCTCGAGGCCGTTCAGGGTGAGCGATTCTCGGCTCCGGGAAATAGTTTCATTATTAGAGCTAGCGATTCAGAGGCCGGACTAAAAGTTATCGAGGTTTCGGTGGATAGGCAAGAATTCTTTACTTACAACCAACCAATAGTAATCGCACAGCCTGGTATTCATTCGATTCGGGCCCGGGCTATCGATAATCTTGGGAATGTTAGTTTGATTACTGACCTAAGTTTCAGTGTTGATGCTCGAAAGCCCCAGATTAATTCATCAATTACCGATTCAAGATTCCAAGTTCCATCGGGCCAATAACGACCGAATCGGTACAAGGATATGCCATAAGGGCCCTTAGGGGCCCTTTTTTGTTCCCGATCGTGGGATTTAAAGCGTGTTGCCGATTCCGGTAAGAATTAATTGGGCCGCCAAGGCGCTTAATATGAGCCCGGTGAGTTTCGACATAATGCTCAGACCCCTTTTCCCAAGGGCCCGGTCTAAATATGTCGAGGTATACAAGAGGGCTCCTACGGAAATAATTGCTAAGGCTATTCCTCCAAGACCAGCAGCGATCTTTTCTACCGAATCAAGTTCGGTACCTAAAACCATTAGAGCGCCTGTCGTGGCGGGTCCTACGGTAATAGGAATGGCTAAGGGAACCACCGCCAGATCGTCGTTTCCGTAGGATTGATCTTGGCTGAGATTACGACTTCCATGAACAAGGGTAAAAGCGTTGTAGAATAAGAGGACCCCTGTACCGACCCGAAAGGCATCGAGAGTTATATCGAAGGCTAGGAACACGTAATTTCCGATGAGTGCAATGACAAGGCTGGCAATCATTATTGCAGTGGTAACTCTCAAAGCCAAGGAGTGGCGCTGGGGAAGGCTCATCGATCCGGTCATTGAAATAAAACTCGAGACCACGAAAAATGGTGTGAGCAAAAAGAAAAAGCGCAGATAGGTGTTTAGAAAATAAGAAATCATACCCGAAGGTACCATAATCGGAGGAAAAATCACTACCCCCTATTTTTGGAGGTCCCCCTTGTGATAGATAATCAGAAATCCTAAAATAAAAGTATGGAAATTAAAAAAGACCTAGAACTTAGCAAAGAGCAAAATACCTTGCTCGTTATGCATAGCGTGTTAAACATTTTCAATGTAATAATTTACAATCTTATGAGGCTCGATAACGCCTACGGTAACTCTGCTATCATCGAAGAACTGCAAGAAGTTGTCCTTGATGCTGCCAATCGTTTAGGAAATCCAGTCGAGTCTCTTATGGTACTCGAAGAGGTCGGTGTACTCAGGGCACGCATCGACCAGGGGCTTGATCGTTTTCTCATCGAACTGAGGGAAAAGACCGAACCGGAGTCAATGTATTGGGAAGTGAACGATACCCTTCTTTCGGTCTACGATATTCTAGGAATTCGTTCGCGGGAACTACTTTCTCGAAAAGATGATGAAAATGAATGGGTTACTTATTCCGCCGAGGGTCTACGTGATGACTTGGTAAACACCTTTCATGCGGTGGAACAAAACGGCTATGGGGCTTATAAAATTGTTTTTCGTGCTGAGGATCACGATGAGAAAGCCTATCTGGTGAAAATAAAAACACGCTCAATAAATGGAGACGTGCTACGAATGCCGAGGGTTTTTCAAGATATTATTCGCGACCTCATTGCTAATAGTCGCAAGTATAGCCTACCTGGAAGTACGATAATTACCGAGATTGAAGACTCTGTTACTTCCTTCCTCCTTTCCGTAAAAGACGAAGGGGTCGGGATGGAACTATCGGAAATAGAGGATTTGGTAGACTTCGGCAAAAGAGGAAGTAACACTTCGAATCGGCCGACCCGTGGTGGTGGATTCGGCTTAACGAAGGCCTACTATTTTACGAGGGCCTACGGTGGTAGATTCTGGATTGAAAGCGAACTGGGAAAAGGCACAGTAATTCGAATAGAAATTCCTCTACGATCCGCTTAAAAATAATAAAGCCCGAAGGGTGAATACTTCCTCCGGGCTACTGCCTATCCAAGATGTGAAAACCTCCATTACAAGTGAAGGACCTCTTTCGCTTGAGCGGGATCGACCCGAAAAGCTGATCCTTTCCCCTCGAAGAAATGATATTTATTAATTAAATGAAGAGATAGATCGGTAAAAAGTAATTTTTTTCCCGAAGGTTTACCGTTTTCTAAGGACTCCACCTCGGCGTTTACCTTTCGAAAAATGCCATCTTCAAAGGGAGAAGGCAGGTGACCTCGGGCCTCATCGGTCCGGACAATCCACTGACCATCCACAGTAACCGGCTCTCCAAGCCCCTTTTGGCCCTCTTCCAGAAGGTAGTGCATCTTTGAAACGAGGGTTTCAAACTCTAAGCCCAATTTGACCATTGACTCCTCGTCATGATCGATTATATCGACCAAGGGGCGAGTATCGTCGCCCAAAAAACCATCGGCGGTAATTACTCCCGGTTGCATATTTTGTTCTGCTTTTACGAATTCTGGTGACATTTTCATACAGTTTCTCCCTAGGCGAACTTGTCAAAGTATATCTTGTCTTCTTGCATGTTGTTTTTTCTCATAACTGCCATACAAGCATCGAGCATACCGGGGCTTCCACATAAATATCCTTCTTTGTTTCCCTCAGAAATAACAGTAGTGAGGTATTTGTGAAGAACATCGGTAATGAGTCCAGTTTCTCCGGTCCAACCATCTCCTTCTTGGGGTTCGGAGAGAGCCGCAATAAAGTGGAAGGTCGGGTACTTCTTTTCGAGTTCCGATAACCAATCCAAGTAAAAAATGTCTTTGGTTGTGCGAGCACCAAAGAAATACCAAACTTCGCGTTTATCTATTTCGCCCGAATCAACCATATTGGCAAAAATAGACTTAAAAGGCGCCATACCCGATCCTCCGGCTACACAAATCATTTGAGCACCAGTATCGTGGACGTGGAACTCTCCCACCGGTGCTACGACGTTGATGGTTTGTCCTTCTTTCAGATGCTGGTGAACATAGGAAGTTACAATTCCGCCGGGTACCAGTCGAATGAGAAACTCCAAATGTTTCTTGTCATTCGGATTCGAACTAAAGGAATACGCTCGTTGGGTAGGCTCCTTAATTTTGTCGTAGGGTGGCACCTCAAATTGACCATATTGCCCGGGAACATACGGAAGATCGGTTCCTTCAGGAACCTCTAGGAGCACTTCTCTGATATCGTGGGTAACGCTGGTGATTTTTTTTACCTTTGTTTTTAGTTTACGAATATTAAAGAGGGCTTCGGGGATTTGAATTTCGATTCCAGCCTTAAGCTTTATCTGACAAGAGAGACGAACATTTTGAGCTTGTTCTTCTTTTGTTAGATAAGGGATTTCAGTAGGTAGGTGGGGGCCGACGTCAGAAAGTACCTGGACCTTACAGGCACCACAACTACCTCTTCCTCCACAGGCACTGGGAATAAAAATATCCTTTTCTGCCAAAGTTCCGAGAAGTGGACTTCCACCTTTTACTTTTAGACTCTTCTTACCATTATTGATGTTGATATCGACCTCTCCGTAGTTGTTCACTACCGAGTCGGTGACAGAAATGAGGGCCCCTAATATCGCCGAGATAAATCCCAGGGACACTGGAGCTAAGAGTAGGGCTTCCATGGTCATTCAAATACTCCTTTTTCTGCCTAGTTACTGAACCTGGAGCATACCGGAAAATCCGATAAACGCCATTGCCATAAATCCAATTGTAATAAGGGTAATGCCAGCTCCCTGCAGTCCAGCGGGTACTGGGGCCTTGTCTACCTTTTTCCGAATTGCCGACAGAGCCATAATTGCTAACCACCATCCTAAACCTGAGCCGAGGGAAAAGATTATACTCTGCACGAAGGTGTAAGCACGAATTTCTATAAAAAGGACTACACCTAAGATTGCACAGTTGACGGTAATGAGGGGTAAGAAGATTCCCAAACTCATGTAGAGGGCTGGACTTACTCGGTCGATGACCATTTCCAGAATCTGTACCACCGCCGCTATTACCACGATGAATACGATGTACCGAAGGTATTCAAGGCCCAAGGGTATGAGAATCAGGTGGAGAACCGCCCAGTTTGCCATCCCAGTGATGACCAGAACGAAGGTAACGGCCAGTCCTAATCCATTTGAACTTTTCATATCTTTCGAGATAGATATGAACGAACACATTCCTAAAAAATTGGCCAAGAGTATATTCGATGTGAAAATCGATGCAAAAAAGAGGGAAAAGGGATTTAGTATTGGGCTCATTTTTTACCTCCGGTTTCGTTTTTGAGCATTATAGATTTTGAGATCCAGAGGAGAATTCCAACCAGGAAGAACGCGCTCGGTGCCATGACCATGATAGTCCAGTTATAACCACCTGAAGTAAAGGCCATTGGCATGACCCGATATCCGAAAAGCGTACCAAAGCCCAGAAGTTCTCGTACAAAAGCAATGAGCATGAGTACGGACATGTATCCTAAACCGCTTGTAAGTCCATCCCAAAAACTGAGTCCCGGAGGGTTCGATTGGGCAAAGGCCTCAGCGCGACCCATGATGATACAGTTCGTAATTATTAGACCAACGTAGGGCCCAAGGTTCTTGCTAATCTCGGGCGAATAAGCCTTGAGCAAGATGTCGACTATAATTACGTAGAAGGCAATAACCAGGGTCTGCACTATCATTCGAACCTTACGAGGAATCAACTTTTTTATCGCCGAAAGGGTAAGACTGCTCAAAGCAGTTACGAAGCTCACCCCTAAGGTCATAATGAGGGTGTTCGACAAGAGATTTGTTACCGCCAAGGTAGAACAAATACCAAGGATCTGAATGAGGATTGGGTTATTATCCCAAAGGTTATTTTTTAGAATATCTTTCGTCTGACTCATGTATTTCCTCCTACAATTGTCTTCATTCGAGCCAGGGCCGACGCGACAATAGCTTTCATACTATCACTGGTACGGGTGGCACCGGTAATTGCATCAATTGAATCGTCATCCTTATTTGGATCTCCTGCTCCATCACCCGAGGTCATTCCCAGTTGACCGTTTTCTGGGATTCGCTGGCCCACGTACTGATCGGTGAACCAAGACTCGGTAATTCTACCGCCCAAGCCGGGGGTCTCGTTATGGGTTATTACAGTGAGCCCGGTGAAACGGGTAAGATCACCGGAAACTCCCATTACAACCTCAATCGTCCCCCAAAGGCCCGATCCCGTAGAGGGTAGGGCGTATGCAGTCTCCCCATCAATCGTGGCCTCGTAATACGGCCCTTCCGGGGATTCTCGTTTCTGTATTTGACCATACTTAGCGATAATATCTTGGTTATCTAAAGGATTGTATTCAATTCCAAAGGCACTCAAGATGGCTCGGTATTCGTTTACCTGGGCGTTTTCCTCGACGATTCCGAGGGTGCTTACATTTGCTAAGGCGAGCAAAAATACAAAAATAAAGGTAATCACGAAAGAAAATAGTATGGTATACGTCAATCCGTTCTTGTTCATAACTTCTCCCTAGGCCTTCGCCGATGCTTGAGCCGGTGCGGCGGCCTTTGCCTTCTTTTTTGGGGAAGGCATTACTTCGTCTATGAGGCTGGCAAAGGTATTTGCAATGAGAATTCCGAAACTTGTTCCTTCGGGGAAGCCCGAAAAGACTCGGATGACTATTGTTACACCACCGATGAGCAAGCCATAAACGAGCTGGCTCGAAGGTTTGTTCGGTGCAGAAACAGGGTCCGTTGACATGAATACAGCCACAAAAAATAAACTTCCACTAAAGAGAAATTTCGTAATCATTTCGAGGCTTTCCAAAAGAGTTTTACCTTCGGGACTCATCATAGGGGAAAGACGGGTCATGGCACCGGTAAAAAACAGGATTCCCGTCAGAAGAGCTGCCGAAACCAGTGTCATGACAATCATTCTCCAGTTGGCGGTCTTAGTGTAGATGAGGTAGATGCCGGCCAAGGAAATGAGAAGGATCGATGACTCCCCAATAGAGCCACTGCGTCGGCCTAAAAATAGATTAAGAAGGCTGTTCTCTCGAAGGTAACTATAGGCAGCAGGTAAGGTTTCTCCGGTTGCTCCCCGGTAGATTTCGAGGGGGGTAACTGTTGCAACAACATCGATTTCCGGACCCAAAAGCCCCGAATAGGCTGTAATTACGTAAAGGAGGATAGTAACTGCGACCGAGCCAAGAATCGTCCATAAAACGAAGCCTTTCTTTTCGTAATTTTTCGTAATAAGGAGAAATGCTACTCCAATAATGAGGAGGACAAAAACCGCCTCAATAATTGAGCTCGAGGTAGCCTGTCCGTTCATTCCTAGAGTTCCAAATCCACCGGGTATCATCCAGGTAGTTTGGAGAAGGAGCGGAAAGGAGATATAGGTGAAAATCCGTCCAGTAATCGCTGGATTGAAAATATTACGACCGAATCCGCCGTAAACACCTTTACCCATTACTACGGCGAAAGCCGACGCTACCGCAGCGACCCACAAAGGGACCCCCGGAGGTAGCGAGAGTGCAAGGAGAGCCGAGGTCACCAACACAGCTTCGCTCACTTTCTTGTTTCGTGCCTTTTCCATGACAAATTCAGAAAGGACGCCAACTCCGAATACGACTCCAGTTACGGCCAGCACCCGCCAACCATACAAGTACAGGGACCATAGAGAAATGGGTATTAACGAATACACCACCTTCCGCATGATAGCTTGTTTTTGAAACACAGCTCCTCCTCGTAGAATTCATTCTTACTTTAATTTGGTCTCCTAATTATACTAGAAATCCAAACCTCTTAACCACCATTTCCCGATACATTAAGCCGATTCAGAAAGAAAATCAATAAAATATTACCTATTTAGTCAGAAATTTCTCTGGTTCTTCGGAGTTGTATTCGTACCTTTCTTGCCTCGGGTTCAGAAAGTGCATATACTTCTATTGGAAATATAAAAACCTGGAGTCCGGTGTATCCTGCGTTCTTGAGTCAGTGGGGTGCAATGATAGACCTGACAATAAAAATAGGTTTTAGAGGTCCTCATTATAGAGTCATGGAGTACTTCACGCATGCTCAAGTTTGATTCGGAAGAAATTAGTAGGTTTCGACGAGCAGGCGTGTACGTTCTCACCAGTACAGATCCCTGGGAAAATCTCGCGTTGGAGCATGTACTTTTCGAAAGTCTGGAAGATAAAGATACTCTGCTAGTATTTTATGTAAACCGACGATCGGTGGTCTGTGGTAAACACCAAAATATCTGGTATGAAGGTAATGTTCCATGGTTAGTAGAAAATAAGGTACCGATCCTGCGCAGGATGTCAGGTGGAGGCACCGTTTTTCACGATTTGGGTAACTTGAATTACTCATTTCTTGGCCCGAGGCATCCCTTTGATCAGATGAAGAATTTGGAGTTCTTTTCTGAGGTACTGAAGGGGTTGGATATTCCGGTTGAAATTTCTGCCCGAGGTGATTTGTTATCCCAGGGGCGAAAATTCTCTGGAAATGCCCTTTGGTATAAAAAAGATAGGGTCATGCATCACGGCACCTTGCTCGTTGACGCGGACCGGCAGGGGCTGGGGAATAGCCTCAAGGGCTTAAAAGGCGACAAACAATACCGTCTTGATGGTCACTGGGTCGACTCTCACCCCCATAAAGTAGTTAATCTTGTGGAGTTGGATCCTAAGATTACCCTTGAAGCGATAGTTGCTCGGGCCGTGGAAGGGTTGGCGACCTTCAGCCCCCGAAAGAACGTTCGTGACTACGGTGTAGAATTTGCTGACTCTGGGATAGAACCACTTTTGTCGATGTATCGATCGTGGAGTTGGACCTTTGGGAGAACTCATGAGTTTTTTTGCGCCGTTGAAAGATCGGAACAAAGACTGGTCCTAAAGGTTGTTGGCGGTCTGGGAGTACAAGTAACCTTGTCTAACTCCGAGGTACCTACTGCTATCGATTTTCCAAAACCTATAGTTTTTGGGGGAAGGGTTACCTTAGACTATTTATACGACCGCATGCCCTGGAAACCAGAGGCCCTAAAGAGCACTTTAGAAAAATTAAACGATCTAGGAAAAAAGTCCTACGGAGAGGAGATTTTATGGATTTCAAACAGCTATTGAACGAATTAGATTCGGTTCTCGAAAAGTACCCAAGTGGGGTACTTAGTACCTACGACGCCCTTGGGTGGCCAATGATGCGTTGGATGACAGTCGCGATGATTCGGGGACAGGAAGGTCGACTTTATTCACTTGCTTCTCCGGCCAGCCAAAAGGTTCAACAAATCAGAATCAACGATCAGGTCGGCTGGATGTTTGGAACCCCAACGAAGGATCGAGTAATCAACGTTCAAGGAAATGCAAAGGTCCTTGATGCTCCCGATCTCATTTCAACGGTAATCGAGGCCTTGGGTGGAAATCTGGGTAATTTTTGGAAAGTGAACGCCGATCCTTCGGAGCTTTGTGTCCTCGAAACAGTAATAATGAATATAGACGCTTATCGACCCTCCGAAGGTACTCACGAACAAGCCGGGGCTTAAGTTATTTACACTAAGGGAGAATACTCATGAGTTCAAAGAAAAAGTATGACACAGAATTCCTCCACGGACTTCTTCAAGACATGCTTCTTATACGAAGGTTCGAAGAAAAAGCCGGTCAGATGTACGGCTTAAAGAAAATTGGAGGGTTTTGTCACCTCTATATCGGCCAAGAGGCCATTGCCCTCGGTACAATTCGAGCCCTCGACCTAAAACGAGATTATGTCCTTACTTCTTACCGAGATCACGGCCACGCGCTTGCCTGTGGTATGGATCCAAAATCTATCATGTCCGAGCTCTATGGAAAGATTACTGGATGTAGCCGAGGAAAGGGTGGCTCCATGCATATGTTTGATCTTGAGAAACATATGTTCGGGGGAAACGGTATCGTAGGCGCTCAGATTCCTATTGCCACGGGTGTAGCCTTTAAGAGTGCCTACGACTTCAAACTTGGTAAGACCAAAGACATGGGTGTTACCCTTTGTTACTTTGGGGATGGGGCAATTCACCAGGGAGCCTTTCACGAGAGCCTAAATCTAGCAGCCATTTGGAAAATCCCCATTATTTATATAGTAGAAAATAATCACTTTGGTATGGGAACTGCGGTCAAGCGAGTGAGTGCGATCGAAGATTTTGCTATCAAGGCCGAAGGCTACGGTGTAGAAGGTCGAACAATCGACGGTATGAACGTGTTGACGGTTTACGAATCTATGAAGCAGATCGTTGACGAGTCCAGAAAGACAGGAAAATCATTCCTCGTCGACTTGAAAACCTATCGTTATAAGGGACACTCGATGTCCGACCCCGCTAAATATAGAACCAAGGAAGAGCTAGAAAGCTACAAACAGCAAGATCCAATCATTCAGCTCAAATCCGATATGATTGAGTCTAAGTTGATTACCGAGGCTGATTTCAAAGCCCTCGATGATTCCATCAAGAAGCGGGTGCAAGAGTCGGTCGAATATGCAGAAGAGAGCCCCGAACCTCCACTGCACACAATGTACGAAGATATTTACGCCGAGTAAGGGAGAAAACCAATGGCATTGATTACATTTCGCGAAGCACTAAATCAGGCAATGGATGAAGAAATGGCTCGGGATGACAAGGTTTTCCTCCTGGGCGAAGAAGTGGCCGAGTATAACGGCGCTTACAAGGTATCAAAAGGTCTCTTAGATAAATATGGACCCCATCGGGTTGTAGATACTCCGATTGCGGAATTAGGGTTCACAGGTCTTGCGGTTGGAGCCGCAACCGCTGGTCTGCGTCCAATCGTGGAGTGGATGACCTTCAACTTTGGCCTGCTCGCATTAGACCAATTGGTGAATAATGCTGCCAAGTTGCGCCATATGTCTGGCGGGCAGTTGAGTGTTCCGATGGTAGTTCGGGGGCCAAATGGACCAGCGGAGTATCTGAGTTCCCAGCACAGCCAGAGTTTTGCCAGCTACTTTGCCCATATTCCGGGTCTCAAGGTTGTGGCTCCCTCGACACCTTACGATGGTAAGGGTCTGTTAAAGTCCGCTATTCGGGATAACAACCCAGTGATTTTCTTGGAAGCCGAAATGATGTACGGATTTCAAGGAGAGGTACCGGCGGAGGAATATCTGTTGCCCTTAGATAAGGCCGACATTAAGCGGGAAGGTACTGATGTTACCCTCATAACTTTCGGAAAGCCGGTTCAGATGGCCCTTGAAGCAGCGAAGGCTCTTGAAGCCCAAGGGGTATCAGCCGAGGTTGTTGACCTCATAAGCCTTCGGCCACTCGACGAAGTCACGGTCTATCAGTCGGTACGAAAGACCAACAGGGCAGTAGTTATCGACGAGGCTTGGCCCATCGCCAGTGTGGGTAGCCATCTGGCGTTCCTCATTAGTAGTAACTGTTTCGATGATCTTGATGCCCCAGTGGAGTTTATCGCCAGTGAGGATGTTCCAATGCCCTACAATCATACCCTGGAGCTTGCGGTTCAGCCTTCGGTAGAAAAAATTGTAACCGCAGCAAAAAAGGTTCTGTATCTGAACTAAAGGAGACTGAAAAATGGCAGAAAATGTACAGATGATTGCTCTTTCACCTACCATGGAAGAAGGAACGATCCTAAAATGGAGCATGCAAGTTGGTGATTCGGTTTCGACTGGCGATGTTCTCTGTGAAGTAGAAACCGACAAGGCGTCTATGGAGTATGAGTCCGCCCAGGAGGGGGTGCTTTTAAGTATCATTGTTCCGGAAGGTGGTGGAGCAAAGGTCGGTGACGTAATCGCAATTATTGGTGAGTCGGGTGAAGATATTAGTGGGTTGGAAGCCGAAGCAAAATCTGCGAAGTCCGCTGCCCTCGCGGCCACCGCCCCAGAAACCGCGGACAAGCCGGTGGCGGTAGAAGCTCCAAATTCCCAAGGAGCGAGTTCAACACCTGCAACAACTAGGTCTTCCGGTGGAGGAAGTAGCCCTACTAGCGGCAGTGGAAAGTCAAGCCCCCTCGCTCGAAAAATTGCCGAAGAAAAAGGTTTAGATATTTCTCAGATCCCGGGCTCTGGCCCTGGTGGTCGGGTTGTTAAGCGAGATGTGGAAACCTTCTCTCCAACGGCTAGTACCGCAGGAAACCAGGGAGTTGCAGTCTCCTCGGGGGCTCCGATGACCTTTGCTCCTGCCCGGACCGCCGGAGAGGACGTTGAAATACCAGTTGCAGGCAAAAGGGCAGTTATCGCAAAAAGGCTTGCCGAAAGTAAGTTTAGTGCACCTCACTACTACCTGAAAAACTCGGTAGAAATGGACTCTCTCGTTGCCGCTCGAAATATGGTGAATAAGGAAGTGCCTTCCAAAGTAAGTTTTAATGCCTTCATTATGAAGATGGTAGCAGAAGCTCTCAAGAGATACCCTCAGGTGAATGCTGGTTGGTTTGGAGATAAAATTGTCCAGTTTGGAAGTATTGATATCGGACTGGCTGTGGACCTTGGAAACGGCCTTATCACTCCTATAGTTCGAAACGTAGGAAATAAAGGGGTTGTACAGATCGACAGCGAGCTCAAGGTTCTTATCGAAAAGGTAGGAAATGGAAGCCTCAAACCCGACGAGTATACCGCTGCTACCTTCAGTATTTCGAATTTAGGGAGCTTTGGGGTCGAAGAATTTACCGCAATCATTAACCCTCCAGGAAGTGCGATTCTTGCTCTAGGAGAAGTGAAAAAGACCCCAGTCTTTGACGAAAACGGGGAACTAAAGGCTGCGAACCTCATGAAGATGACCCTTAGTTGTGATCACAGGGTTATTGACGGAGCGATGGGTGGTAAGTTCTTGAGTGAGCTTAAGAAGACTATCGAAAACCCAGTTCGGGTTCTATTTTAAAAGGGGAACTACAGTGGCAGAACAGAATTATGACCTGGTAATTATTGGAGCTGGTCCCGGCGGATACGTTTCCGCAATCCGAGCCAGTCAGCTTGGGCTAAAAACCCTGGTGATCGAGAAAGACCAGCCCGGCGGAGTTTGTGGGAACTGGGGATGTATTCCCTCAAAGAGCCTTTTACACCAGGCAGAACTCTTTCATGATATTAAAAATCTGGAGTACATGGGACTTCACATCGACAAGTCCGGGTTCAACTACGAGAAGGTCCAACAAAAAAGCAGGAAAGCAGCCCTCAAATCCGGGAAGGGGGTTAGCGGCCTTCTGAAAAAGAACGGTATCGAGTATTTGACTGGTGACGCGGTTTTGTCTGGACCTAAAGAAGTGACCGTGGATGGCAAAGACAAGATTCGAGGAAAGTTCATTCTTGTGGCTGCCGGTAGTAGTCCTCGGGTTATTCCAGGATTCGAATATGATGAAGAGAAGGTCCTGTCATCGACAGGAATTCTCAAGCTAACAGCCCTCCCTAAAAGTCTTCTTATTCTGGGGGCAGGAGCTATTGGTATGGAATTTGCCTATGTCATGAACGCCTTCGGTGTCGAAGTTACTATTATTGAAATGATGGATCATATTTTACCCATCGAGGACGCTGAGGTGGTAAAGGTAGTTGAGGCGGAATTCAAGAAGAATGGGGTAAAAATGCTCGTCTCGACGAAGGCCTCGAACCTGGAAAAGACTAAGGACGGAATCACCTTAGATATCGAGTCTAAAGATGGGAAAAAAGACACCTTAAAAGCAGAAAAGATACTTGTTGCGGTTGGTAGAACTCCAAATAGTCAAGGTCTCGGACTTGAGTCTTTAGGAATTAAGACCGAAAAAGGATTTATTAAAGTTGGCGACTACTACCAGACCGACATACCCGGTATTTTCGCAATTGGAGATGTTATAGCCAGTCCCCTTTTGGCCCACGTTGCCAGTAAGGAAGGAGAAGTTGCGGTCGAATTTATGGCCGGTCAGGCACCTCGGGAAAAACGTCTCGACCCCGACTTAATTCCGGGGGCTACTTACACCGAACCGGGGGTAGGTAGTTTTGGTCCAAGTGAAGAAAAGGCCAAAGAACGGGGCATTGCCTACGAAAAGTACGTCTTCCCTTATGCCGGTGCGGGTAAAACTAACTCAATTGAAAAACCGAATGGGTTGGTAAAAATACTTTTTAATCCCAAAACCAAAGAGATCATTTCTGGACACGTGGTGGGGTATCAGGCCACGGAATTGATTCACGAGATTTTACTGGCCAAGAAAGCCGAGCTTTTGCCCGAGGATATTGCCACAATGGTTCACGCTCATCCGACAATCTCTGAGGCAGTAATGGAAGCCGCTCGAGGGGTCGAGGGCTGGGCAATTCATGTCTAGCTTCGAGTCACGTGATGTACCCATTGGGTACCTCAAGTTGAGCAACAACCGAACAGGGCGTACCCATTGGGTATCTCAAGTTGAGCAAAAACCGAACAGGGGGTACCCATTGGGTATTTCAAGTTGAGCAACAACCGAACAGGGCGTACCCATTGGGTACCTCAAGTTGAGCAACAACCGAACAGGGCGTACCCATTGGGTACCTCAAGTTGAGCAACGACCGAACAAGGGGTACCCATTGGGTATCTCAAGTTGAGCAACGACCGAACAAGGGGTGACGCCGTGACTAGTGGCTTTCTTGGATTTCGCCGCAGCCTATTAGGATTCTTGGGCTTTTTTGCAATTCTGGCGGTGATCGGTGTACTTAAGGTCACTGCTAGTTTTATCCAA
This sequence comes from Spirochaetales bacterium, assembly GCA_009991955.1. GTDB lineage: Bacteria > Spirochaetota > Spirochaetia > DSM-27196 > Salinispiraceae > SKVS01. The sequence continues at coordinate 97,442 of JAACWS010000023.1, read as the reverse complement.
CCCTTTGCAATTGCTTTACTCTTATCATTTATTTTTAATCCGTTGGTAGAGTTCTTCGTTAAAATTCGAATTCCTCGGATTATTGCGGTTCTCATAGTTTTGATTATGCTATTAGGTATTTCCTTGGTTCTTGGTCTCATTCTTTATCAGAGTTTTCAATCGATAGTCGCTGAATATGGCAAATACCAAGCTAGGTTTCTGAGTCTGGTGAACTTTTTGACTACCGAATTTAACTTGCCGCCTAATCTTATTTCTACTTCTGAAATTACGAGGACTGTTGCGGGAATTTTGGTTAATATATCCGGTGGATTTATTGGGATTCTGGGGAATGTAGCAGTTACTCTAGTATTCTTGCTTTTTATTATGATGGAAAAGCCCTTTATGAAAAAGAAGCTCCGTGAGGCCTTTAAGCACGAACGAACGGAGCGTATTGGTGTTGTATTTAATGGAATGAATCGGCAGGTAAGTCGTTATATAATAATAAAAACCATCGTCAGTCTCTTAACCGGTGTAATTGTTTACATTGGTTTTTCGTTAGTCGGTCTGGACTTTCCCTTCGTGTGGGGAGTCCTTACGGTGTTATTTAATTTTATGCCTACAATAGGCTCCATACTCATTTCGGGAATTACAACGGCCTTTGCGGTTATCCAGTTTTTTCCAAACTGGAATTCGGCGATTCTTGCCGCGAGTGTTATGATTTTGACCCAGCTCTTGATTGGGAATATCTTAGATCCTAAACTTACGGGGGACAGCTTAAATCTGAGCCCGGTGGTTATTCTCTTGGCCCTTTTGCTCTGGGGTTGGCTGTGGGGGACGAGCGGATTATTCATTGCAGTGCCTCTCACGGTTGCAATGAAAATTACTTTTGAAAATATTCCTGGTCTTGAATTTCTAGGAATTTTTATGGGCACCGGGGCCCTTCCACCGAGCCGGCCGGTCATCTTTCAAGAAAATGAAGGCATCGATTCGAGTTTTGGAAGCTAACGTACTTTCGAAAAAAGATATACAAGGATTTCAGCGCTTCATCTGGAGGTATTACCGATCCAGGGGCCGTAGGTTTTCTTGGAGGAATTTTCCCGATCCCTACCAGGTGCTTATTTCGGAATTTATGCTTCAGCAGACCCAGACTGAAAGGGTAGAATCAAAAATTCACGAATTTTTGATCGCATTCCCCCGAATAGAAAACCTGGCCCAAGCCAGCTTGAGCGAAGTTCTTCAACTCTGGGTTGGGCTTGGATATAATCGAAGAGGGGTTAACCTCCATAAAACTGCCCAGAAAATCGTGGAAGAATTCGACGGAATAGTCCCCAGCGAACCCGACGTATTAAGGCAATTTCCAGGTATTGGCGCCTATACCAGTTGTGCGATACCTACCTTCAGTTACAATGTTCCTACGGTCTTTATTGAGACAAACATTCGTCGAGTTTTTATTCATCATTTCACCGATCCTACCGAGGAGGAGGTTTCAGAAAAATTCCTTTTGTCCCTGGTGGCGCAAACTTTAGATCCCACCAATTCTCGGGAGTGGTACTACGGTCTCATGGACTATGGAGCCGAGCTGAAGGGCCTCCTTGGGAACTCGAATCACCGAAGCAAGATTTACAAGAAGCAGAGTCCCTTCGAGGGGAGTTTAAGACAGGTGAGGGGAGCGGTGTTAAGGGTCCTCGCGAAAGAAGGGAGTCAACCTTCTCATCGGACGCTTTCTTCCCTAAAGAAGTCCTTAGGGGACCACATTGACTACTCACGGCTTTTGAGGGCCGCCAGGGCCCTTGAAAAAGATGGTATCCTCGAGGTATCAGAAGCCGAAGATGGAGCGTACCTTTTTACAATTGTTCGTGGGTAGCTGAGGACTTTTGGTCTGCCAATTCAACCATAGAACGCTGCCAATCGAGCAAAAAAGTCTCGATGCTCGGGTTATCGCCTTCTACATCGGCCAGGATTCGAAACACCGGTTCGGTTCCCGAGCCCCGCATCCAAATATACGCTTTTTCGAGTTCCTGGGAATCCAGAAAGGCTATCTTGAGTCCACCCCGCTGGTTGCCACTTCGAAACCTAGCTCCGACACCAATTCTTGTGTTAGTGCCATCGTAATTAATTTCCCGCCATTGAGTGACATTGAGGTGCTCAAGAAGGAAGTTTGATTTTGCGGGCCATTGGTTGGCAAAAATTTCTTCATATCGCGCCTTCAGTACTGCGTGATCCAGAGTTTGTACCTTCATGAGCGCCCGATCTTCGTAAGCCGAGGTCGTTGTGTAGGCCGGTAGAAGAGAGAGAATAGCTCGGATACTCGGGTCTTTCGAAACTTGCTGGCCGGTTCGGCGACAGTAGGGGTCCAAAAGTTGAGGAATCGCCAAGAGTTTGACTAGGGATACCAGGGTATTGAGTGGATCACGAACCGATGAAGGAAAGGTAATGTTTCCACCGTTAGATCCCTCTCCAAGAATTCGAACCAGGTACCCTTTATTACGAAGTTCCCGGGCCAAATTTACCACATTCGCTTCACCAACTTCCGCCCTATGGACTTCCGCGCCAAATGCCCGGGCGATCGTATCAACTCGAGCGGAGGTGGGTCCATTTACGGCTACGGCGGTTGGAAGCGACGGTGTGTTATTTTTATCGTAGTGTACTGCTCCGGTGAACTCTAGCCACGAAAGTTCAGCAAGAACTGTGAGGGCAAAAACCTGTTGGGCCTCGATTTCTTTCGCTTTTTTGTCGACCTCGTCGTAATAGACCAGGTTACCCCGGTCACCGTCACAATCTGGTACATATCCAAGTTGATACCAGGGTTTGTCCTTGTGTAATTTTTCGAGGGCAGTCTTACAAAGCTCGAGGCTAATTCCTTCCGGGACAATTCGATGAACGATTTGTCGTGGCTGGTCGTTGAGCATGGTTACATCGACACCTAATTCACGAAGAAAAACCGAGTCGATCGAAAGGGAGCGAGCGCTACCATTAAGCTCGCCCAAAATACCGAGCTTCCTATTTTTGAGTTCCCGGATTATACGATCGGTATTCCCCGTAATTTCCGATGAGAAAGCAAAGTAACGGTTGTAGGCCGATTTCTTTCCTTTTGGCATTTCTTCAAACCAACGGGCCAAGGTAGGGACTTTTCCTTGTTTCAGAAGAGAAAAAACTTCCTTGGGTGTGAGGTTGTTCGACAACAATTTTTGGAAAATTTGAATGAGTTGTGTGGCAAGGCTTCCACCCAGGACACCCCCGTCGGAAAGACCAAATTTCACCCCGTTATGCCCAATAGGGTTGTGGCTAGCAGAAATATAAACAAACCCACTGGCCCGGGAATGATCTCGCGCATAGGCCATTATCTCTGGGGCCGCACAGATGAACAAATATTCTACCTCGATTTCTAAGGCAGAGAACACCCGTAATATAGAATCGGCCAGAGCTGGCCCGGTAGGCCTGGAATCCATTCCGACAAGAAGGGTCAAATCTCGTGCGGGCCGAGAAAGATGATTGGACAGAAACTGGACAAAGCTAAGGGCCATAGTTCCCGCCAGAATCGAGTCTTCGAACCCTATTTCTGGATTGCTGACTTCTTCGTCACCGGAATCCACAAAGACCTTTCGCCACCCTGAAGCGCTGACGATAAGAGATTTGGTCGACTGTTGAGGGGAGAATGATTCCGGGAGCTCGAGACGATCGGGATAAAACTCCGATGGGTTTCCGAGTTCGAGCCCGGAATCTTTGTCAACAAATCGAACCATTACAATGCTCCCCCAAGTTTAAAAATGAAACCCAAATCCCAGGCCAAAAGGTGTCCACGAACCGCCACTCAACGTTTTTTCCCCAAGGGCATAGTGGGTGTATGCAATAAGGGTTCCGAAGCCGAACAGGTCAATTCCTATTCCTCCCCCAAAGGAGCCAATGGCACCGAAGTCAGAAGAAAAACTTCCCCCGTCAAGTGGAAGCCCCCAAAAGCCAAGATCCGTATAAACGACAGCCAAAGGCAACAGCCCGGGTACAAAGAGGGTAGGTAACATCATTCGCAACTCGATTGACTGGGCGTTCTTGAAGGAACCATCAAACCTTCCATCTTCAAATCCTCGAACAGTTCCGCCTAAGCCTCCTCGGGTTACTAAACCGCCGAACTTTTGACGGGCGTGGGTTGGAACCCCGTCGTAGGCTATCGATTCATCAAGGCCTTTTGTAAAGTCTGTAATCGACATAAAATTTAATCCCAGGGAGAAAGAATTCATTTGAGTGTCTTCCTGGATATTCTCGTACAAAGGCAGGAAGGCCTCTAATTCAAGAGTACCTCTTAGATAGGATGCTTCACCGATAGGGTTAAGGGCTCCAGGCGCAACCTCACCGCTAAGGGTGGCAGTAAATCCGTCAACCAGTGTGGACACGGGACGTACTTTTGTTCCAGCGTAACGAAGGGCCAAGAGAAAAGAGTGACTCAGACTACGTTGTTTGTCCGGTAAGGTGGTTTGGACGAGTATATGGGAAGCTTCCAGATCATCGAGGAAATTGAAGTTATACCAGAGGCGATAGAAACCATCGATCCAGAAATTGTTGCCTAGGGACTGCCGGAGCCCCAGGTAAGAAATAAAATTAAACTGAGAATATTCGGTAGTATCCGAAATCCGGTTATCGGAGGTAAAGTCGGTTTCCGAAATATAGGTACCATCAATTTTTCGAAAATATCCCTCAGTTTGATAAGCCGAACTAACCCCAAGGGCGATTTCGGTGGGATTTTCGTCGAAAAAAAGTGCAGAAGTATACCCTACCTCGAGGGAAAGACCCCAAATGCGTAGACCGGGACGAATAGCCCAAGAACTTTCGGATGCCGATTGACTAAAGAGACCATAAACAGAAAATAGCAGGACTAGGAAACTAAGGATTTTTCGCACGGCCGGTACCTCCGGATGTTTATTGTTGTATCAGTCGATAATTGCACCACAATTACTCAGAAACGGGGGATAGAATAGGACTAAGGTTTTTAGAAGTACCCACTAGTATCCACCTTGGAGCGGTATATAGAAAACGAAGTCTTGAAAACGACCGGCAAGATTCTGCTGACCGTAGGGAAAGGCCTGATTCGCGCTGTTATGGCAGGTAAAACAGAACTCCTCATCGAGGTAACTTTCCTGGGCGTTAGGTCCGTTTTTTATAATCCAGACCCATCCACCCCGTTGGAAAGGATGATCGGGGTCCTTGTACATGGCAGTAATCATTCGTGGTTCATCGTCTACCGAGGGATTAGGGGACGCGAATATTTCTTTAACTAACAGAGTCCCTGGGGGAAATCCAAGGTCTGCGGACTCTAAATTCGATACCCTATCGAGGTACGATATTCCAAGGTCGTTCATATATATAAGCCGTTCCCCATTTCCGTGACCTGGGATTGGAAAATTCAAAAGTTCACTGGAAGTCATCTTCCATTGGGAGTAGTCGGAGGGAACAAGGGTTTCGGAATCTTGTTGGCAAGAAACAATGCCAAGGGAAAAAATCGAACAAAGTAGGACTACCATTACCTTTCGCGGACTATTCACTTCTTATCTCCTTCAGTTCTGGCACGCTCACATAAACCGAAAGGGGTTCAGCTTTTCCTTTGACTCGCAAAGAAAAAGGCCCCCTTAGGCGGGGATCAGGAACAGATTCTCGATTTTTTTGACGTTGTAACCATTGAATAATTTCCGAACTCATTAAGATTGTGCCAGCCTTTGCAGCAGAACATAAACGGGCCGCAGTATTCACCCGGTCGCCGATGACAGTATAGTCACCCCTAGTAACACTGCCAATGCGCCCGAGAATTACCTCGCCCCAGTGGAGTCCAATACCAACTCCTAATCCCTCAAGTTGGTCTCCGAGCTCGCGGAAACGGAGTTGAATTTTCTGGGCCGAACGTAGAGCAGCCCAGGGACCTTTTTCTCCCTCGAAAAGGGCAAATATTTCGTCACCCACATACTTGTCGATATCTCCCCCTTCTTCCTGTATTATTTGGGTTTGTAGGTCTAGAATTTGATTGAGTATTTCGACTACCTTCGATGGGGAGGTTCCCTCACTATACTTAGTAAAACCTCGGATATCCGAGAAAAAAAGAGTTAATTTTACATCGGTACCTTGTTCATCTTTCTGGAGCGAACGGATAGTTGAGCCTGATACGTATTGACTGAGCTTAAAACGTTCGATGAGTCCTTCAATCATCGAGTTTATTCTGTTCGCCAGTAGTCCTAGTTCGTCGGCATGTCGGATACTTACCCGCTCTTCCAAGTTGCCGCGAGAGACACCATCGCAGATTTCGCCAATGGTCTTAATCGGATTTAGAACGAGGGTATGTAACGATCGGGTGAGGGCATAACCTAAGACGAGTACCAAGAATAAAAAACCACCGGCTGCAAATATAATAGTTATTCGTTGAATTTGAACCAGAGAGGTAGTGTCGCTGGAAATCTGCAGCACGCCTCTCAGGGTATGATCGGCTCCATGGCAGACTACACATTGAGGGAGATTTATAAGTGGCTTGAGAACTCGAAAAGACGTTCGACCATCCTGGGTTTCCCGTAGAAATACATCCCGTGGGACACCAGCACTACCGAGGGCTTGAGCAAAGGCCGGATCCTCGGGTGATATAGTGGCCATCGGCATCATTGTTTCTCTTAGAGGAAATTGTTGGCTCATTTGTATACCGTTGACTTGAAGAATAGTACGATTATCTTGAAAAGCTTCTTCTCCATCGGTTCGGAACAAGATTACCTGTTGGTCGGGATCAATCGCATTAAGACGTTGGAAAAATCCCTGGGCTAAGGGTGCTTCTCCTGGGAGCATGAGACTTTCGATTGCGGCGTATATCGCATCTGCTTGGCGGTTCATGTCCGAGGCCGAAAGGTCGTCGAGGGTCCGAATGAGGCGATTTGACAGGAAGAAAGTAATAGTACCGATGCCTACTATCATTCCAACCAAAATGAGCAAATTTACTTTCGTGGTGAGGGGGACGAACCGACTTTCCTTCATTTTTTGTTCGGTCCGAGGTTATTTCGAATTCTAACCAAGGCCTCTTCTACCTTGTCCCGGTGATTAAAGGCCGATATTCGGATATATCCTTCGCCGCAAGTTCCAAACCCTGCTCCTGGGGTTGTTACAATTCCGGTTTTTTCCAAGAGAGAATCAAAGAACTCCCAGCTATCTTTTCCTGTTTCGACCCAGATATACGGACTATTGTCGCCGCCCGTAGACGAATATCCTAGATCAGTCATGGTCAAACGAATGAGGCGAGCATTTTCAAGGTAATAATCGGAAAGTTCTCGAATTTCTTTTTGTCCATCGGGACTATAGACCGCGGCAGCCGCTTTTTGTACGGGATAGCTTACTCCATTGAACTTAGTTGTTTGCCGTCTATTCCAAAGGCTGTGAAGGGAATAGGTTTTTCCGTTTTCGCCGGATATCACACATTCTTTCGGAATGACGGTGTAAGCCGCCCGGGTTCCGGTAAAACCTGCGGTCTTAGAAAAACTACGAAATTCTACGGCAACATCTCGGGCTCCGGGAATCTCGAAGATAGATCGAGGGATGGCTGGGTCCCGAATGAATTGAACGTAGGCTGAATCAAACAAGATAAGTGCTTGGTGCTTTTGGGCGTATTTTACCCAGGCGGCGAGTTCCTCTTTTGTGGCGGTTGCACCGGTTGGGTTATTTGGGAAACACAAATAAATGAGGTCAACGGGGGTCGAATCTAACTGTTCGGGTGAAGGGACATAACGATTTTCCTTGGTTGACTCCAAGTATATCAACCCTTCATAGCGCCCTTTTACAAAAGAGCCAGTTCTTCCCGCCATGACGTTCGTATCGACGTAAACCGGATAGACCGGGTCGGGAACAGCAATACGAATGTCCGGAGCAAAAAGTTCTTGGAAGTTTCCCGTATCGCACTTCGCCCCATCACTGACAAAAACCTCCTCCGGATCAAGGGAACATCCTTGGTCGATAAAATCGACCTGGGCAATTTTTTCCCTCAGGAATGCATATCCCTGTTCTGGTCCATAGCCCCGAAAGGTAGCATCCTGGGACAGTTCGTCAACTCCCTCGTGGAAGGCTCGGATAACGGTGGGGCTCAATGCTCGGGTGACGTCTCCTATACCCAATCGAATTATGGACGCCTCGGGGTGAGACTTTTGAAAATCCTGGACCTTCTTTGAAATCGTAGAGAATAAATACGAAGATTGAAGTTTTTGGTAGTTTTCATTGATCCGAATCATAGTATTATTGTAGTAATAATACCTATGGATGTAAATGCGATGATCAGGGAGCTCCGGCGGATTCTCTCTCCACCCCCAGGGTCTCTCAAAGAAAAAGATCCCTTTAGGCCAATAACCCAGGCCCTCGAATATATTTTTATAAGGGATACTGGGATTACATGGTTAGGACTCTATCTCGTGAGTAGGGATCGAAAAGAGCTGGTCTTGGGACCTTTCCTTGGACCTGTTCGGGTTGAAGTACGGCTCCCATTGTCTTCGATCCCAAACAAACCGGGTGTATGGTCACAAGATTCAGTCCTGGGCTACAATACTAAAAGAAACGACCAGTGGTTAGGGTGTATCGTTGGTCAGACAAATAGTTACGCCCCGGGGTTGGAGTTGGTACGATTAGTCGAAGTTCTGGGTTCTCTGGTTACTCCTTGGGTCGTGGACTGCGATCGGGAAGATCCTTTTTCATGAGACTACCTTTTTGAATGATTTCCTTTGAAAACCTCTTTCGAAGGGTTATGACCGTGTGTTCTACTTTTTTTCTTCTGAGGTCTCCAGCATCTTCCGCAAAGAGTTCTCCCTGAAACTTGCCCTGGTCTGGTACGATCTGACTAAACCCTAAACCAATGAGTCTTAGAGGCTCTCGTCCATTCCAACGACGAGATAGGAGTACTAAAGCGATCTTGTGAGTTTCTTCTAGGGATCGAAAGGCATGGTCCAAGGCTTCTTGAACTGTCGTGGTCGAAAAATTGCTATAGCGAAGTTTGAGTACGAGAACTCTCGATTCTTTTTTTTCATCTCGGAGTCGGAAAAGAATACTGTGGGAGAGTTCGAGTAGGACCTGACGAATTGTTTCGGGGTCCGAAATATCTCGGGAAAAGGTAGTCTCGTTGCTGATGCTATGAGATTTTGTGACTCCGGTGTAGATGCCTGGATCAATTCCTCGGCTGACCTTGTAGAGATATTCACCGGTACGCGGGCCAAAAATACGCTCCAGCTTTAGCAGGTCTAGACTCTTTAAGATCTGGACCGAATTTATATTGAGTTCAGCCAGCCTCTGTTGGGTTTTTTGCCCAACTCCCCAAAGGTCTCGGATACTCAGTTTGTCGATGAAGGACTCCTCTTCCCCTAGGGGAATCCAGGTTAATCCGTCGGGCTTTTGGTACCCAGAAGCTATTTTGGCAATGAGTTTTGAACTACCAATTCCTACCGAAATAGTAAGTCCGGTCTCTTGTAATACCACCTTCTTTATCTTTCGAGCTCCTTCATTTGGAGACCCAAAAATACGTTCGGTGCCAGTCATATTGAGAAAGGCCTCATCAATAGAGACTTGAAAAATCTCCGGAGTAAAATTGGTAAAGAGCTTCATTATCCGTTGGGACTCCAGAACATAGCGTTCCATTCGTGGAAAGATAAAAATACCCTGAGGACATAATCGTTTTGCTTGGCTTGTAGGCATGGCAGAACGAACACCGAATTTCCGGGCTTCGTAACTTGCAGTACTTACGACTCCTCTCGAATCGGGATTTCCTCCAATAATCAGCGGTTTCCCCCTGTACTCGGGGTTTTCCCGCTGTTCAACTGCAGCGTAAAAGGCGTCCATGTCCACGTGAAACCATAGGGATGAAGCCATTAGGGCGAGAACTCCTGATGCGTTATTTCTATAACTTTGACCTCCCCATTCAAAGCTTGGTCGTTCAAGGGATGGTAGGGGAGCTCTCGAGTTATCCTAAGTCGAAATTTCGGGCGACTTCCCACGGGCACAACCAGACGTAAATCGATAATTTGGGGAGGATAGTCTCCAAGAATAACTTCGAGAGCATCCTCTTCGGGAATATGCCGAAAAGGAAAGTTCGAATCGTAGAGGATTTCCGACTCATCGGTTTCTACAAAGACGTGTATTTCGTTTGTAAAGGGTGGAAATTCCAGGTTGAGTTCATATACTTCCCGGTTTAGGAAAAGTGAGTTGGAACTCCTCCAGGTGACATTTTCCGGGGAATTAGGGTAGGGAGTATTTTGGACTCTCTTAGACGATGGAAAATCTAGCGAACCAAACTCCGAGAAAGGTGCTGGACTCTCGATTGTCGCGATAGAGTTTTCCAGGGTTACTTGAAAAGGCTTAGGTTGATGGGCAAAGGGATCATAGATGTAGAGGGTCCAAAAAAGACCCACGGCCGTTATACCAAAACCTAGGCTAGTAAGGAGTATCCAATTTTTCGCGTATTTCTGTGGAGCTAACATACGTAGGCGAAGAAACATCGCTATATAGGGAACCAGCAGAAGAGAAACCACCATATCAACGGGCAAATTCACTCCACCAAAGGCCTGCAGCAGGGCAGGTTCGTCGAGAGAAAAGAGTTCGACCAGGGACTTAATCAACCAGAAAGGTGAAAGAAGAAACCAGAAGGTCTTACCCCAAAGGCTTTTCGCCTCCAGGAAAAAAAGAGTACAAACCAGGGCCCACAGGTAATAGTACCCGAGAGTAACTTGGAGGACCGACAAGAGCAAAACATCCAGCACCAAGGTGCCGATGGCGATCGCGCTATACACCTCACCCTGATCCTCAGGTACCACTAGGAGAAAGGCCCCAAAAACCCAACCGAAGAGCGCCGATCCACTGAGGACTTTTAACAGAAAAAAAGCCCCAGGGTTGTATTGAAACAGGGTAGGAAAATCTCTGAGGATCAAAAGAATCTCTGGTAGGACACTGCCAAGGATGAGAAGCAGGAACATCGCCAAGGATAGGCCTAGAACGAGCAATCCAAACTTCAGAAGAAGAAAAGAATACCTTTTCTTACCCCGGGAGGTGAATCGAATTCGTAAAAGGACTGCAGACAGGAGTAAAAAGGTCAGGGTCAGGTAGGTTTCTTCGCCGATGAACCAGGTAAAAGCGTTGAATTGAAGGAGAATGTAGTATCGTTCCCAATCTCGGGTTGGATCGGGATGTTCTCTTGGGAGAGTAAGAAAACGGACCAGGCCTTCAATTTGGGCATCTGTGCTCTCGTTATTTCGGTCTAGGGGGGTACCAATTAGTACTGCAGGTATGGTTCTTTCTAACAGTGGTGCAAGTGGGGTGGTCGGACCAAATCCCAGGGAATACAATTGGGTCATTAGGCCCTGAATTGCGGGAGCCACCCCGGACTTCTTGAGTTCTTCTAGAAGAGCTTTCACCAGCCACCCGGGACTCACTTCACCAGCTGAGCCATTTGTCATATTCCAACTACCCGGACTTCCCCAGCCTTCAATGTAAACCGCAAAGCTATATTTGGGGATGGTCGGAGAGAGTAGGTAGCCTCGAAGACTCTTCTGTTCTTCAAACTCTGCCCCCGCATAGACTATGTCTATAGAAAAGGGGAGTTCACGTATTTGAAGCTCATCGATTAATTGTAAGGAAGTAGAAAGGAAACCTTGGTTTTCCTCGGGACTGGATCTTGTGTTGGGTCCAGGTAGGGGGATAAGGACTAGGATTGTTTCTGCGCCCGATCCGGGCAGATGAACCAGTAGATTCGAAGAAAAGCTATGAAACACCCCTTCTTCGATAATTGGCAATTCTTCTACTTCGAGGTTTCTAGCTTCGAGCTCAAAGATAGTGGAGCTTATCCATTGTCGATGGTCGGGAAACTCCGTACCTCGCAAAGTTCCAGGAAGCAGGAAAAATCCTACCCCGATTAAAAGTGCAAAGTGTTTTGGGGCCGGGACTTTTCTCATGACCCGAGGGTTAATGTCGATACCTGAGTTCGGTTTTGCGGATAAACTCCTCAAAGGCCAGGTCCACTAACTCATCGAGTATCGCGGGGTACGATAGACCATCAGCTTCACACATCTTTGAGAACATACTAATATTTGTGAATCCTGGCATGGTGTTAATTTCATTTATCCAGATTTTATCATCGGTTTCGTCATAGAAAAAATCTACCCGGGCCAGTCCCCGGGCCTCGGACGCCCGATAGGCTCGTACAGCTAAGTCTCGTACTCTGACCACAACCTCGAGAGACAAGGGCGCGGGAACGAGTAATGCCGCACCGTTGGGGTCCAAATACTTAGCATCGTAATCGTAAAACTTGTGATTTGGTACTACTTCCCCAGGGGTATAGGCTCGGGGCGAAAGGTTCCCAATAACCGAGCATTCGATCTCCCGGGCATTTACTCCGGCCTCGACAAGGATCTTGGTATCGTACAAGGCGGCTTGGGAAAGTGCTATCTCGAGTTCTTTCGGACTAGTCGCATTAGAAATGCCTACCGAACTTCCGGCCCGGGAAGGTTTGATAAAAAGTGAGTTTCCAAGCATCGTCGACCAACTTCGCCACATATCTTCGATCTTGGAATATGCGGGTATTTCCTTAGAACGGGGAAGCTGCACGACCCTGTAGGGAACCACCGGCAACCCTGCTTGTTCCCAGACCTGTTTGACTTTTTCTTTGTCCATTCCAAGACTGCTTCCTAAGACACCCGACCCCAGATACGGTATTCCAACCATTTCCAGGAGTCCTTGGATCGTACCGTCTTCACCAAAAGTTCCATGAAGTATAGGAAGAATGATATCAACTTGAAGAGTCTGACTCGTTCCATCGGATTTGAGGAAGGACCAACCTTTCATTGGTGAAATACTTATTGGATTCTTTTTTTCTACCTTGAGTTCACTACCCTCAAGGACCTTCCTAACAAGGGTCTTCGGTTGATAGTACCATTCACCTTCATGGGTAATGCCCAAGAGTTCGACGATATAGCGAGACGGGGACAAATGCCGAAGAACCGAAGCCGCACTCAGGAGTGATACTTCGTGTTCGCCGCTTCGTCCTCCGTAGATAAGCCCGACCCGGATTTTTTTCGTCTCCATTCAAAGTGCTCCTTTTGTATAACCCAGTCCGGCAAGGACCTCATAGGCGACGGTTTCCTCATCCCAAGGGGCTTTCCCGTCGGGAGTAATTATACTTTGTTCATGGCCCTTACCCAAGAGGACCACCATATCTCCCTCTTGGGCGTCGATGAAAGCTCTTTCTATGGCTTGTCGTCGATCTACGATTTTTATTACCCTGCAGTTAGGGTTATTTACTCCTTTCGCTATTTCATCGACTATTTTTTGAGGGTCTTCTAAGCGGGGATCTTCGTTGGTTATATAAAGCCGCTGGCAATACTTGCCAGCGATTTTTCCTTGAATGGGTCTCTTAAGAATGTCTCTTTCGCCTCCCGAACCAAATAGGGCAAAAAGTCCCTTTGTGGCGGCCTGGCGAAAAATGGGAAACACCTTCTCAAAACTCCCAGGGGTATGGGCGTAATCGACCATGACCGTAAAGGGTTGGCCCGCCTTAATCGCTCGCATTCTTCCCTTTACCCCTTGGAGTTTGGGTACGTTGTCCAGTATTTCCGAAATCCTTCGGCCCGTTTGCCCGTGGACGGCCAATACCGCAGCCATGACGTTTTCGCAATTGAAGGCTCCAGGAAAAGGAAGGGTGAGGTTTCTTCGGAGATTTTTGTTCTCTTCTACGTAGACGAAGTCGATTTCTTGGGATACGGATCCTGGAGTTACGTTTTCCCCCGCCAGGGCAAGGGGTAGGTGCCTATTTTCCCCAGGTATAGCTTCCTTTAGGCCATAATAAAGAACCCTCGCCCCGGAGGATGATTCTTCTATTGCTGCTCGAGTTAGATAGGCTGCGTGGGGAGATTGGGCGTTAATAACCGCCGTACCTCCATAGGACTCTCCAGCAATTTTCCGAAAGAGGCTTGCCTTATCGTAAAGATACTGTTCGAAAGATCCGTGGAACTCTAAATGCTCGTGGGAAATATTTGTGAAGACACCGGTCTGAAAATTCAGGGCCTCTAACCGCGCAGTTTTACTCGATAGCCCGTGACTCGTAGCTTCGATAACCCCATGGGTTCGTTTCTGATCTACCATTTTTTGCAAGAGAGAGAAAATTTCTGGAGCCTCGGGGGTCGATTGACGTAGACTATTGGCCTCGGGAATGTCCCCGGTCTGCATCGAAACCGTCGACACGAAACCGCTGGCGTAGCCCAGAAGTTCAAGTAACTGGTGGGCGTACCATACAGTACTGCTTTTGCCGTCGGTACCCGTGACACCGATTATCTGAAGTTTCTCGTCGGGGGCTCGGTACCACTGGCGTGCGGCCCAGGCTAGGGCACTTCGGGCATTTTTTACCCGGACTACGGCAACCGAGTTTTTCTGGGCTCTTTCGAGCACCTGGGAAAGTGGGGGATTCATTACGATTAATGCGACCGCTCCCATTTCTAAAGCTTGGGGCAAGTACTTATGTCCGTCGGTATGAATTCCCGGTATGGCAAAATATACGCAACCGGGAAGTACTTCTCGGGAGTCGTAGGATATTCCCCGAACTATCGTTGAACCACTTCCCAAAAGATAGGTGTGTTCAACCGGGGATAGTAGATCTTGAAGAAGAACCATGGGTCTAGTCTACCAAGTGCCGAGGCCTGTGGCAAGGATAGGGCATAAAAAAAGCCCGGCTAAAGAGCCGGGCTGAGACAGTGCTTAGAAGACTATTGACCCCTTTGACTGTAGAGATATCGGAAGTAGTCCATGTCCGTACTCATAGTCTTTGGCAGGTTAGGTAAGGTATCCCGGTAACTCTCCAGGCTTCGCCAGAAAGCGAAGAATTCTGGGTTCGTACCATAGGCCTCGGCATAAATTGCGGCTGCTTGGGCGTCGGCAGTACCCTTAATTTCTTCTGCTCTTCGTCGAGCGTCCGAAAGCACGGTTACCTTTTGGTTTTCTAACTCCCCAAGGAGGGTGTTCTTCCGACCTTCACCGTAACTACGATAGAACTGAGCGATTCGGTTCCGGTCAGAAATCATTCGTTGGAAAACCGCGCTCGTGAGGTCGTCGGTATAGCGAATCTGTCGAACGACCACATCGATGATTTCTATACCAAACCCAGTTACATTCTGCCGGGCATTGGTGAGCATCTCGGTCATAAGACCAGTTCTTCCCTTGTTCACTCGAGGCTGTACTTCCCGGGTCTCAACCAAGTTAGGGTTTTGAACCAGTTCAAGAACCATTTCTTCGTCCACCTCTGCCTCGTCTACGTTAACCGTTTCGGTCGGAATAACGGTGTTGATATGATTTGTATCCCGGACCGCTTCGGTTATGGAATTAGCCGAGACTACCGTTCGAACTACCGAGTCGATAATACCATCAAGACGGGAGTACGCTCGTCCCATAGACGTTATATTCGCATAGAAGACCTTTGGGTCGCTAATTCTCCATCGAGCGGTAGTATCTACCCAGATGAACTGCTGTTCCGAGGTAGGAATCCTCTGGGCTTCGCCATCCCAAGATAGAACCCGAGCCGAATACATTACGACCTCGTCTATTACGGGAATCTTAAAGTGAAGACCCGGTTCGGTAGTTACGTCGATAACTTCTCCAAAACGCACCACCACCGCTTGAGTTCCCTCTCGTACAATGTAGAAGGGACCGAGGAAGATTATGAGGGCTACCAGTCCCAGAACTACCAGGAGTACTACCAGATTGTTTTTATCTTTCTGTTTCATTATCGAACTCCTGACTGAAGATTGAGCAAGGGCAAGATATTCGAGATATCTTTGTCGATGAGCTGAAGGTTATCGGTGTTACCGAAGACCTCTTCCATAGCTTCATAATAGAGGCGACTTCGAGTAACCCCAGGGTTTCGAAGATATTCGGTTTGGACTGCAAGATAACGAGCCACGTCTCCACGAGCGCGGTTTACCCGCTCTGCGGCGTAACCGCGGGCAACTTCGACAATCTGTTCTGCCTCACCTCGGGCACGGGGGATTTCGCGGTTAATTTCCTCGCGACCTTCGTTGATCGATCGATTCATGTCTTGAATTGCGGCGTTTACGTCTTCAAAAGCGACCTGCACTGGACCAGCAGGGGGTAAGATATTTTGGGTTTGAACCAAAGCAACCGTAACTCCAAGCCCTAGGTCGGTAAAGTAACGGTTCATTTCTGCCTGGGCCAGGGTTTCTATAGTAACCCGGTCTACTCCTAGAACGTCGATAATTGCCCGGTCACCCACCAGGCGATTCATGACCGACTGGCTAATGTCTCGTATCGTTTGGTAGGGATCTTCGAAGTTGAACAACCAGGCCCTTGCATCGGTTACTCTAAACTGAACTTCCCATTCAACGTTAGCAATGTTTAGGTCTCCGGTGAGCATGGTCGATTCTTCGTCGAAACTTGTATTTGAATAGATTGTTGTGACCCCCGCGGACTCGGTTCGGTATCCAAACTCCATTTTCTGTACTACCTGGGTAGGTACAACTAAACTGGTGTCGATTCCGAGGGGCATTTTCCAATGGAGCCCCGGACCAACCTCCCGATTAAACCTACCCAATCGCAAGATTACACCGGTTTCCGATTGGTCTACGACAAAAAAACTCGTCATTCCAAGGCCGACGAGAAATAGTACTACGATAACCGTAATAATCAGCCTCACACTTAAAACAGGAACTCCCCGGGGTCGGGGGCCGTTTGTATCTGACATAGTTACTCCTTCCTGGTAATAGTACCACTTTTATGGGCATTTATTCGATACTTAGGGGTTTTCTTTGGGATTTTTTGATCTCGAGAGCCAATCTTGACACCTAAACTTCCCACAGGTATGGTAAACCTTCTATGAAAAAACGGCTTATAACCTCTGCACTCCCTTATGTAAATAATATTCCTCATCTTGGAAACCTGACTCAAGTCTTGTCGGCCGACGTGTTCGCCCGGTTCTGTCGGCAGAAGGGCTACGAGACCCTCTACGTCTGTGGAACCGACGAGTACGGCACCGCTACGGAAACCCGAGCCCGGGAGGAGGGGATAACTCCAAAGGAACTGTGCGATCGATATCACGCAATCCACCGGGATATTTACCAGTGGTTCCAAATAGGATTTGACCATTTTGGTCGGACCAGTACCCCGGAACAAACCCAGGTAGTCCAAGACATTTTCCTCAAATGTTACCAAGCAGGGCTGGTAAAAGAACACACGATCCAGCAGCTCTATAGCGAGGCTTCGGATATGTTTTTGGCCGACCGATACGTGAAGGGAACCTGCCCCCACTGTGGTTACGATGATGCCCGGGGTGACCAGTGCGAAAATTGTGGCAAACTGCTGGACCCCTCGGACCTCCTCGAACCCCGGTCTCTAATCGACAATACAACCCCCATCTTACGTTCTACGACCCACCTCTATTTGGACTTACCTTCGATTCTGCCCAAACTTCAAACCTGGATGGAAGAAGCCTCGGTCCAGGGGAAATGGGCAAAAAATGCCATCCAAATGACCCAGGCGTGGATTAGAGACGGTTTACGGGAGCGGGCGATTACCCGGGATCTTAAATGGGGTATTCCTGTACCCCTGAAAGGCTTCGAGAACAAGGTGTTCTACGTCTGGTTCGACGCCCCAATTGGATACATTTCTATAACCGCCGAGTACACCCCCGAGTGGGAGAGTTGGTGGAAAAATCCCGACGAAGTCGAACTCTTCCAGTTTATAGGGAAAGATAATATTCCCTTCCACACGGTCGTTTTTCCTTCCAGCCTCCTAGGAAGTGGCGACAAATGGACAATGTTGCACCACATGTCCAGCACCGAGTACCTGAACTACGAAAGTGGAAAGTTTTCAAAAAGTAAGGGCATTGGGGTCTTTGGAAACGACGTACAAACTACCGGTATTCGAGCCGATGTCTGGCGTTTCTACATGTTTTATAACCGCCCCGAGACCTCGGACTACGTGTTTACCTGGAAAGACTTTCAAGAAAAAGTAAACAAAGAACTCATCGGAAACCTGGCCAATCTTGTAAACCGTACCCTTACTTTCTTGGGTCGATTTTACGACGGGGTTGTTCCCCAGCCGGACCTTCAGAATCCCGATACGGCCGAATTTTGGACGAATGTGCGGGACTACGAAAAGAAAATTGATGGGCTACTCGAGTGGGCGGGCTTGCGAGACGGGCTACGCACCATTTTTGAGTTAGCTAGCTACGGAAACAAGGTCTTCCAGGAAAATGAACCCTGGAAACTTCGCACCACCAATCCCGAGGCCTCAGGCCAAATTCTCGGGAACCTAACCTATCTGGTTCGGGACCTGGCAATTCTTATTCGCCCCTACATGCCCCAAACCAGTCAACGAATCGGAGTATTCCTGGGAGTGCCGTGTAAAAAATGGAACGAATTAGGAGAGCCAAGGGGACTGGAAAAAATTGGAACCCCCGAAATTCTTTTTGCCCAATTGGACGACGAACTCATCGAATCCCTTCGAACCAAGTTTTCGGGTAGCCAAAAAGAACGGGCCCAAAGGGAAGAAGACAAAATAAAAAAACAAGGAAAATCCATGGAAGAAAATACTACCCCCGAAGCGCCGGTTAAACTAACGACCGCCCAAAAACTTTCCTTAGACGACAAGGACCTGACCCTCGCCCAGCGTTTTACTAAACGAATAGATCTGAGGGTGGCAAAAATTCTCAAAGCCGAGCAACACCCCGATGCAGACAAACTCTACATCGAAACCCTCGACGATGGGATTACCAGCGAAAGGGTCATTGTGTCGGGTCTCGTTCCCTTTTATACCGCCGAAGAATTGACCGGGAAACACATTATTTTGGTGTCCAATTTGAAACCCGCAAAACTACGGGGGGTAAAAAGCCACGGAATGCTCTTAGCCGCCAGTATTCGGGGGGGAGAAGAAGAAATCGTCGAAGTAGTCGAAGCACCCTGGGCTCAACCAGGCACCCGGATAGTAATTGAGGGGCAAGATCTCCTCGGCATGCAGCCTGAATTGGCCCAAATCGACATTGATACCTTTTTCGATATTCCCCTCTCTACCCGGGGAGGCATTGTAGAGGTCGGTGGAGTTGCGCTAGTGGCGGACGGACAAAAACTCACCGCTACCCGGGTAACCGACGGACCGGTAGGCTAATGAATCCTCCCTCAGGGGACTTGAGGGTTTGGGTCGAGGTCCGGGAATCCTTCGCTGCCTCTGAGGGACCTCACTTTCTCCAGTCCGGATACTGGGCCGCCCACAAGGAGCGGTTTGGCTGGAGTTCCCGGACCTTTTTCGTACTCTGGCGGCAAGGAAACGGGTCGGTGCCCGAGCCTGCGAGCTTTCCTCTGGTCGTACTCCTGCGAACCGCTGTTCTTGGGCTCACCCTGGCCTACGTTCCCCACGGTCCGGCGTGGTCGGGTCTGAGTGGCCTAGAACCGTCGCTACGGGGGACCTTTCTCGAGTTGTTGGGTCAGGCTTTGGTGGCTTTTCTGCCTTCTCGGACCTTTCTTCTGCGGTTTGATCCCGACTGGCCAAGGCTCCACGGGGACGATTCTTCGAGAGGCTTCGGTGAACTAAAAAAAGGTTCCAGCGATATTCAACCTCCCGATACGGTCATTTTGAACCTCCGGCCCGAACTCCATGAAATCCTCACCCAATGTAAAAGCAAACATCGGTACAATATTCGTCTTGCCCAAAAAAAAGGAATTGAAGTCCGGGAAGTCCATCTTAATCGGGACCTCGAGCCCGATCAGCAATCCTGGGAAAAGGAGTTTGGTCAGTGGTACGGGTTGTACAAAGAAACTGCTACCCGGGATAAAATTGCTATTCATTCCTACGATTACTATTACCAAGGGTTTTTACAATTTCCTCTGGATGATCAAAGGCAGATAGTTCTCCTCCAGGCCTACCACGAAGATGACTACTTGGCGGGAATTGTAGTGATTTTCTGGGGATCGAGGGCCACCTACGTCTACGGGGCGAGCTCTAACCAAAAACGAAACCTCATGCCGGCCTATGCCTTGCAGTGGCGGGCTATCGAGTTGGCCAAGGCTACGGGATGTACCGAATACGACCTTTTTGGAATACCCCCGTCGAATAGTCCCGACCACCCGATGCACGGACTGTATCAGTTTAAGACTGGATTTGGGGGCACTATTGTCCATTACCCAGGGACCTGGGATCTGGTACTCCACCGGGCTATCTACTGGTTTTATCGGTTCCTAGAAGGGGTACGAAAACTTTTGGTTCGACTTCGAAAGCGATAGGGGGTCTATTTTTTGGGATTAACACCCAGGGAGGAGAGCCCCTCATTTCTGTGCGGGCCAAAAAGACAGTAGAGCAGGGCCTAGGAACTAGGGTCTCGGAGAAAGACACCTGTGCAAGGGCTGTCGGTTTCAGGACGTATGGGCCTAAAAAGCTCAATAGGGCAAACGGGGCGCTCATCTACGGGGCTCTTATCGGGCCGAGGGTGAGGTCAGGGCCGGTAATATGATGTACGGTGCCCCATTTGAGGGCACCCAAACGATGACTGTTTCTTCGGGCCCGGAGGGTGTCCTAATGGCCGAGGGCCTTTCCTATCTCGCCGATTCGTTGCATTTATAGACCGAACACTTAGCGGACCAGGAGTGGTTATCGTGCGTGCATGAGCAGGTCGGGAGTCAAGTAGAGGCCCCAGGGGTAGCGGGTGGGAGGGCGATGTTTTCTCAAGACCCTAGGCCTATGGAGCCCGGTCGATTGGGAAGTTTCATTGGGGGCTTGCGAGACGACCTGTTACCCCGAATTCTTGAACTCCCCCTATCCTAGGGTGTGGACCGCCGAAAGGTTGCCTTTGTCGCAACGATAGAAACTTCTAATCCGCATACTCCCGCTCCGGGCGACTATCAAACCTGTTCGAGAATGCACTCATCGTTGGTCATTTTTTTTTGGGGGGGGGGAGGTGCTCCTAGTGCTAGGCAGTAAAACGGACTCGGAACAAACGAAACGTCTGTCCCTAAATTGTGATTCTTTTTGTCCAATCGATTAGTCCATTAAGGCCCATTGGGGCAGTTCGGACTGGAGTAAGAGACCCTTGGGATATAGTTGGCCCGGAGCAATTTCGATCTTCCAGGAATGGAGTCCGTGGCCACCGTCCAATTTTTTTGCCCCTGCCAAAATACCGGGGCCGTAGACCTTATCTCCTGCCAGGGGAAACCCCAGGATTTTTAAATGAGCACGGATCTGATGCCTTCTTCCGTGTTCGAGGGAGCAAGTGAGGATGCTAACCTCGTTGCCATCGAGGCTTAGTCGATGAAGAACCGAAAATTCTGTCCGGGTATCTGAACCGTCAGATTCTTCTAAGGGGTCTTGACGCTTTCCGCGGGAAACCAATTCGACACTACATTCTGTACTTTCCCATGGAGGATGACCGAGGACCAAAGCCACGTAGTATTTTTTTATCCCCAGACTTGAGCCCCTACGAAAAAGGGGAGTAAGGTCCTGGTATTTGCTCTCGTTTACCGCCCAAAGAATGAGACCACTGGTAAGGGTATCCAGACGATTGAGCAAGAATCCTTCCTGATTTTGTTGTGCCTCTACATACTCCTTTACTAATCGGTGAACCACCGAGTCGGTCTCGGACGTGGTTAAGGGATGGCTTGGTAATCCCGGAGGTTTGGTATAGGCCGCCAGGTGTTCGTCTTTGTAGATCAATTGAAGAGGTAGACCTTGGGGGATTATGTTCCACTCCCCGAGAGAACGAATTTTTGACCATTGAATATCCAGCGTATCTATTCGTAGTTTTTCAGACCTACGGCCCTTCGAAACAGGTTTGCCTCGCCACAGAACCAAACCCATGGACAGGAATCTCGCCCATTGGGTCTTCGAGTACTGGGGATACAAAGCGTGAAGTTGGAAATCTATCCGGTCCATAAGAGTAGTATACCCAGGCGCCGAGGGGTATGATATAGATAGCAAGTATGGAAACTATTACCAGTCTTCAGAATCCAAAAGTAAAATCCGCAATCAAGCTGGCAAATCGTCGAGAACGTAGAAGCCAAGAACTAATGACCCTTGAAGGGATTGCCGAGTTAACCCTTGCACTGGAAGGGAATCTCGAACCGGTGCAACTCTTTTTTTGTCCTCAACTTGCGAAGGATACCGACCAGGGCTTACTCTCGGTAGTCAAGAACCGAGGTGCCGAGATTCTCTTTTGTAACGAGGCGGTACTGCAGAAACTCGCTTACCGAGAACACCCCGATGGATGGTTTTTAGTCGCCCGGCAACCTCGAATGACCTTGCAGAATCTGGAACTCCGGCTACAGGAGTCCAAAGAGCCGCCCTTTCTCCTCATGGCCGAAGACCTGGAAAAGCCCGGCAATCTGGGGGCAATTCTCAGAACCGCCGAGGGGGTAGGGGTTCACGGTGTTTTTTCCCTCGATGGCAGAACCGATATCTATAATCCGAATGTAGTACGGTCGAGCAAGGGGACACTTTTTACTCTTCCGGTTGTTGAGTCAACCAATGAAGAAGTCTGGGAATGGATCGAGTCTCGGGGAATTACCGTGCATGCGGCTATCCCCGAAGACGGAGTTTCCTATTGGGAGAAGGACTATCGAGGACCAACTGCCTTTGTCCTTGGAGCCGAAAATGAGGGGTTATCTTCCTTTTGGAAAACCCGGGCCCACGATCGGGTGTACATTCCAATGGTGGGTAGGGTTAATAGTCTTAACGTGGCGATGTCTGCGGGTCTATTGGCCTACGAAGTTCGGCGACAAAGGAGCTTATTTCTGTGACTCTTCTAGCATTAGTTGCTTTACTACTTTTCAGTTGTGCTACGCCGCCTTCGACCGATCTAGAAATTGATACCGAAGCCTCGGTCGTCGAAGACTCGGCGTCGTGGGAAGCTCCCCTCGATGAGGGGTCTGCGGAGGTCACAAAGGATTTTCTCCAAACTCTGAGTACCAAGGACTTTGTCGTCGACGAAGAAGGAGTGCCTTACCTCCTTGTGCCCGCTGGCCACCGAGGCAGTGTTTTTCTATCGAATCCTGAGTCGATCCGGGCCCTCATTCATGTCCAATACACCCAGCACCTTGGAGAACAAAGCCTCTCCCTCACCCACGTCTACGGTCTTGATGGTCAGAACTTCGTTGGCGCAGCGGAAGAAGGGTGGATCGGGAGACTCGAAATTCTCGAGTCCAAACCGAGTCCCGGAATTCTTCCCGATGTACAAACTCTTCTGACGATCGAGGCCCGGGTCGTTGGCCAGACTGAGCTTCAATGGAGTCAAGAAGACCACCATACCCTATTGGAAACCCTATCGATGGAATGGAACTTTGAGCCCCTCATTATTCCTGATGAGTTCGAAACCCTTTCTTTAAATGATCTTCCTGTTCCCCTCGGTACCACTGGGCCCGGCTTATTTGTTCTATTTCCCGATATTGTTCCGTACCAAGAATTTGGAACGAGGGACCTCGAAGATGGGGCCATACGATTCTATGGTCCCGATGAACAGGCTCTGCCAATTTTAGGTTCTTTCGGGGGAGGTTTTTATACCCGAAGCAGAAGTTCTCAGGGATTTTTCCTTCCGAATCCTGCCCAGGGAGCGTGGTTTCCCATCCCAGAACAGAAAGTTCTTCAGTCTGGTTTCGGAACTTCCCTGCCCTTAAATGGACGAGTGTTGCCGGAGACTCTCTTCCGATCTGCCCCAGTTTTAGGTGCCGATCGCTACGAGTTTCTTTCCGGGGGAGTGGAAATCTTTCCCCTCCAGTCCGATAGCGTCCAACGATCTTCTGAACCCACGTTTCAGTTGCCCGGTCATAGTAGTGTTGTGTTTAGTGCCCTCGCCAACGGACGTCCCCTCATCGAGGTGAGCTACACCCTTGAGCTTTTTACCAATTTCCCCCGGTTTATTCCCCTGGACTCCCCTGGTTTTCAAGGGCAGGTCATGGAGTTCCCCCTAACCAATAGCGAGTTGGCCGGTATGGCATCGATTCTCATCGATCACGATCTTCTTGGGGGCTCGGACCTTTTCGTTGATCCTCTGAGTTCATCGGTTCTCTTGGGTCTGGGTGATTTAGATTTTGGGCAGCAGTTTGGGATAGTGCTCGATCCTGGTTCTGGCCTAAGTCCCGTGGCCGACAGAGAGAATCACCCGGCGGTCGGTGTCAGTTGGCACGGTGCCAAGACCCTCGGTTGGCTACTTTCAAATCTAAGAGGGATGACTCAGCGGGTATTCCCATCGCCATATTTTGAAGACTCAGGTTTTCGACTTCCAACCGAGGCCCAATGGCTTTCCTTTTCAGAGACCCGGGCTGGATTTCGACCTTCCCGAGAGACGGTCAACTATTTTCGAAGCTTCGATCCCTTCGAGGATCCGAATCCGCCCCATACAAGAATGGGTGGTCCAACAAGCCCTCGAGGAACTTTTCCACCCGACAGTATTTATGGCCTATACGATACAAGGGGTAATGTCTGGGAGTGGACCCTCGATACGGTTCCGGAAGATGAGTTGCCAACCCTCGCTACCGGCGAAGTAGACCAAACCCTCGTGTATCGTCGTGTAATGGGTGGGGCGTGGAATACTACCCTCGCTACCTTCGGTCCCCGGGGCCTTGAGGTGCCTCGCGGACGGTTCGCCCAAGACCACATGAGTTGGAGCATTGGAGTTCGGTTTATTTATTAATTTTTTTTATGAAAATAAAATCAGGAGAGCTTCCACGCCTGTAAATAGTAGGAGGAGGCTCTATGAAACGCTCGCATTTTCTTGTTTTAGTCACACTGATGGTTCTATTGCCGGTTTCTTCTTGGCCAGATCTGCCCCAGGTCAACAGCTACGGCATTTTTAGAGACAATCGTTTTCCTGATCCCTTTCTTCGAGCTTATTGGTTTGGCCAAGGAGGCCCCAGCGAAATCCTCGTAGGGGTACGAAGTATAAATCTATCGACGAACCAATCGCTCAACTCCCTTTCCTTGTTCGTCGTAACCCCTCAAGGCTCCCTGGAGCTCGTTCAGAGAGAGGAAGAACCGGGTTATGAAGGTACTCCCCTCGGGCAGGGAGCGGAAGAAATCCTTTCGTTTGTTGAACTCATACCCAGTGCCAGGGCTTCGGAGGGGGCATGGACTTCTGTTTCCCTTCCCGGTCTTTCCCCCTTCCGGGCCTTTTTTCCCTTTCTTGCTCCTATGTTTGGCTTTACGGCACTCTACGAGGACGATAATCCCGATCCGGTGTACTTTTTGGAAAGAAGTGGTACTCTTAGCCAGCAGGGTTTAGGTACCTTTTTTTCGACCGTGTCGACCGAATCGTACTCTCCCAAGAACACCCGATTGAGTCCTATAAGACCAGTTGATGGGGTACACGCAACTTTAGGTCTTGTCTCAATCCTCTTCGACAATAATTGGAGAAGGGCCTCGAAGGATGCCAATAGTATTTCCCTGGGATATTACAATGCCACCGACGCTCAACTATCGGTAGAAACCTACGACCGAGCCGAGGCCGAAGCTGCGGGTGTTCATTCAGATATCCAGTTTCTTTTCGCAACGGTGTTTCGTAGGTCGGGAGAAATTGAATTCGATCACTATTTTGTCAAGGAAGTAGACCAAGGTATACAACTCGGTGCTTTCGTTCAGATTCGCCCGGGGGTGTGGAATTACCAAGAATATCGTATTTGGGAGCGAACCAACGATTATCTGGTTGTGAATTTCTTTTGTCTAGCTGACCCATTCTGGATAAACCGGCGGTATTTCCGACAGGTCTTGGATAGTATTCAGCTTGTTGACAGGTGAGTCATTGTGAAGTACTATTCTAACGTACTGGATGGCTCACTTGGTGGACGCCAGTACCGTTTCTTTTGCATTGATTTTCGGATTGTCGTGAGCCTTTCTCGGTCCCCGCGTCTTAGGAAGCTATGAGAAGAAATCGGAAAGTTTGGTGCTTTCGAGCACACGTAAGTGGTCCGTGATTCATAGCGCGGACGAGAGAGGTTGGCATGTCCAATAAATTGTATGTCGGTAATATGAATTACCGAACCACCGAAGAAAGTCTTCGGGAGCATTTTTCACCCTACGGTGAAATCGTTTCGGTGAATATCATTTTCGACCGACAGACTGGTCAGTCGAAGGGCTTTGGTTTCGTCGAAATGGAAAACGATGACGCTGCTCAGGCGGCTATTCAAGCTCTTAACGAACAAGAACTCGATGGCCGGAGGCTACGTGTAAACGTTGCTCAACCCCCTCAGCAGGGTGGTGGCGGCGGACGTCGTTTCGATGGTCCACGACGAGATTCTGGTCCTCGTTACTAAGTTTGTCTAATTAGGCGAATTGAAAAGGCTACCTTCGGGTAGCCTTTTTTTTTCGATCTACTTTTAGTATTCTGCTTCTCATAGGTTTCTGAGAATTCTTTTTGCAGACTCGAGTTGGCTTTTTGCTCCCTCCATCCACTTATAATAATCGGTTTCTTCGAAGTTCTCTCGCACCCGAACGGTGCGGGGTTGGGACAAGGCCGTCCGATAAAGAGTTTCGTTTTTTATCCAGTCTATGAAGTCCCGTTGCTTTTCGGCTTTGTCGGTAAATTCCTCTTCGTTCTTCCCTAGTACTCTACCTCTCCAATCCCCTCGATTGTAAGGACGTACCCCCAGGAGTATCTGGAAATCTACGGCAAGTCCCTCATCGGACTTCAAAGGGCCCCTATTTCGGTCCGAATCGTCGAGCACTTGTTCGAGCTCTGAAAGGACAAAGGTTTCATCGGCAAAAGAGCGATGATTGTAGGTACAGAGATAGCGGTAGATCATCTTAGCGGCTTCGAAAAACCGTATTTTGTTTATTACAAGGCCCGTTTCGATGCGTGGATCGTTCCAAGTAGTGAGCCATCGGTCGGGTAAGTTCCCGGCCTGGGCGTGACCGATCGGGGGTATAGGGGAGTGGGGAGCGATGATGTTGATAGGATTGGATCTTCCTACGAAACCCTGATGGGCCCAGGAGTCAGCATAGGTATGCAACGCTATGCCAACTCTATAAAGGTTCCGAGACTTTAAGGCTTCAATCAAGAGCTCTTTGACGGGTTCGCTATTTGGTCTAGTAATCTCCGGGTTTGTCCTTCCAGATCCACCGGGAAAGAAATGAAACGGTATCCACACTTCTTCTTCCTGGCCTCGATCCCAAAAACCAAAATGGTGGGTTGCAATAGTAGAATATTCAATACCCGAAGGTAGCCTTAAACCTAGCGGAGCGACATTGGAGTCTACGTAGGTAGAGCTATAGGCAAGAATCTCCGAATCTCCAGAACTAAAGCCCGCTCTTTGGGCAAGGAAATAGGAGGTATAATAATGAAAGATTCCATTCACCCATCGATTCTACTTGTTCAATCCTATTTTCACAATCTATCATGGAAGTCGATGAAAGCCTTTCCTAATGAAAATTACCGGGGGCCTTTAGAAGGCCTTGTTTTTGATATGGATAACACCCTCTATACCAATCCTCCCTATGCAAGACACCAGGAAGACGTACTTGTCGCCCGACTCGCCCAAGAGAAGGGTTGGAACCTCGAATACACAAAAACAACCATTGATGTTTATCGCAATGAGTACGCCCGGTTAAACCAAGGTCACCTACCGAGTTTGGGAAATACTTTTCTTGAGTTTGGCATTTCAATAATTGAAAACGCCAAATGGAGAAATCAGGAAATTTGCGTGGATTTTTTTCTTTCGCCCGACCCGGTTCTTCAAGATGTGCTATCAAGACTGGCAAAAGATTTTCGTCTTGCGGTTGTCACAAACAATCCGGTCGAACTAGCCCAAAGAACCCTCGATATCCTTGGTGTTTCGGACTTTGTTTCTTCCTTGGTCGGCCTCGATACTCTCGGATTGAGTAAGCCTCATCCTCCTAGTTTCGTCTTAGCGGCGAGGCTCATGGGATGTGAACCCCATCGGTGTATGACTGTTGGAGATCGATACGGTGTAGATATTTCCCCAGGACTTGAGGTTGGAATGGTAGGGTTACTCGTAACCGGTGTCGAAGAGATTTATACTCTTCCCGAATATATTCGAACAATGGGGTGAGCAAGTGTATATACAAGAACAACAGGGACCAAAGGTTTCTCCTGAAGTCTTAGGGAATTTTCTTGATAGACTAAAACGAGTTTTCGAAAAAGTAGTCCGGGCCAGCCCTTCCTGGAGCGAGGTTTCCTCCCAGTTATTCCTCATGGTAAATCCAGCGGCGGGAAAGATTCAAAGTTCAAAAGAAAGAACAGCCCTCATCGAGTCCTTAGAATCGGTTTCTGCTTTTCTAGTACCTCAAGACCAACGAAACAAAAATCAGATCAACCGTGTACATGTCATCGCAAGCCACGAACCGGGAGAGTTGATACGGCAGGCCCACGATTTGAGAATTCAAGGAGCTCTAGGCATACTTGTCTCTTTCGGAGGTGATGGAACCCACCAAGAGGTACTCAACGGAATTATCGAAAGGGGAGTGGATACTCGACTGTGCCGATACCCTATGGGCACAGGAAATGACGGTGTAGATGTACGTACACCGGAAGATTTAGTCCATTTCGTTTTTCATGGACCCAAGTCACCGGGAAAACTTCTAGAGGCAGTAAGGGTTACTACTTCTCGGGGGTTTAATAGGTTATCAGGCAATATTACTGGAGTAGGCATGGACGCCTATATAGGATTTCTTTCTCAAAAATACAAAAGAACCCTTCCTGGTGAGGCGTATAAAATCGCCGCTGATTTGGGAGTGCTCTTTTATCGAAAGAAATACGATTTACGAGAGTGTAAGGTGGTGCTCAGTCAACCGAATGGACCTATACAGACTCTACACTTGGTGCCAGGCATAATGTGTTTTGGGGCCTCGGGAAGGAGAACCTACGGGATGGGTATACCTATTCTTCCATCCGAAGAAAACGTCTGTCTTATACCAATGGGTAGCCTCGGTCAAAACCTTGCACTAAAAAGTCACCTGTATAAAGCTGAGCATGGTAACAATCCCCGGGTACAAATGTACAAAGCGCAAAGATTAGAAATCCACTACGATGCCCTACTTCCTATGCAAATGGATGGCGAAATTGCATGGTTAGAACCCGAGGACTTCCCCGTGATCTTTGAGAGAATTCAACTTCTTCCTAGGGTTTTGTAAAATCATAGTACGAATGTTGTTGAACAAATCCCCGAAAGCCGGCTTGTAGAACTTTGGACTCCTGATTTTCGTAGGTGTCAGGGTAGTGCATGAGATAGGTGATTTTCTTGAAATCCCCGGGTAAAGTAGAAATTTCGTCAAACGAGGCATGCACACCCCCGGGAAAGAACTGCACATCGTGAAAAGCCACTTCTATAGGAAAGGAACCCATCACTTCGTCTACCAAAGTAGGATCAAAACGGGTATCGCCGGTAAAAAAGAAACGATTGTCGACCACAAGCCCTATTGAATAAGCACTTTGTTTCCACGAAGGTGTCGAGTCTGGAATGTGCATAGTTCGAAACATGAATAAGTCGAAGCCCCGAAACTGAAGTGACCAGCCCTGTCGATCCAGTCTTGTTGAAGGTTGCGGGTAAATAGGGACGAAAAAATCGTCAAAGGCCAAGAGTTTGTTGTTTCGACGTTCGTTGTAGGCGGCTCCTCCCTTGAGACTATTTGTCCACAATATTCGCTCGTATTGGGGGGTAATGACCATCGAAGGTCGTCGTTTGGTCATATATCGACCCATAAGGGCGACTTCTTCAAGGCCTCCAACGTGATCGGCGTGGGAATGGGTTATCAGGAAGTTTTCGACACCGGTAATCGGAAAACCTAGTTCAAAGAAGGCCTGAGGAGTCCTTGCTCCACAATCGATTAACAGATGTTCATCGCCCTTTATGAGCAAATAATTATTCTGATAAAGTTTTTTTGAAAAAGCGCCCCCTGTGCCAAGGGGAAAAATACTCAAAAAACCATTGTTTTTTACTTTCAAAGGTCCCTTGCGAGGCTTTGGAACGTCAGTCATTAGATAATAATAACTCGTTATTCTTTAGGATTCAATCCTTTGCAAAAACTCTACCCGCCCGCTTAGCATCGTATCCTCGTTAAAGTCGAAAAAGCCCCGGAATTTATGACCCATAACAACCGCTGGAAGCCAAATTCTATCATCGGCCCACATTTTATCGTAGGGTAATTCATGAAGCTCGCACCAAAAGGGTAGAGCTTCTTCGGTTTCTTTCATGGTACCCAGGTGAGAAATACTCCAAAATACCTCTCCATAAATTGTATGGCCATTGGTAAACCGAAAGTAGAGTTCTCCAATTTTTATAGGTTCTATCGGTGTAATATGGACCTCCTCTTGGCATTCACGAATAGCTGCGTCGACATACGACTCTCCAGGCTCCAGTCGCCCCCCCGGAGCATTCACTTTACCGGCGCCTAGCCCTCGCTTTTTATGAATGAGGAGTACCGAATTGCCGTCCTGGACAAACATGAGAACTGCCCGATCTCGGGGCTTAAAATCCTCCCAAGATCCCAGGGGAAATTCTTCGGGCAAAAATCTGTTCGAGTCCTTGAGTACATGCATATCACGTCTCCTTTCCGTTGCGGGCTACAGACTTCAATGCTATCATTCTAAGGCAAACTAAGAAAAGAGGATGAACCCATGATTGGAATCGTCATCGTCGCTATTGTAGGAGCCTTGTCCTTTGCGGCTATTAACTTCTACGGGGTAAAGCGACTAAAACCAGGAACCCCCCTGATGCAGGAGATCGCCGGTGCAATTCAAGAGGGGGCTGATGCCTTTATAACCCACGAATACAAGGTAATAGCCGGCATCGCTGTTATCATTGCCATTATTTTATCCCTTATTGTGAGTTGGTATACGGGAGTTGCTTTTGTACTCGGGGCGTTAATGAGTGGAAGCGCCGGGTGGATAGGTATGAAAATTGCCACCATTGCAAACGTTCGAGTTTCTAATCGTGCTCTTGAAACATCGAGTATTGGACAAACCTTGAAAGTCGCTTTCCAAGGTGGCTCGGTAATGGGTCTGAGCGTTGGGGGATTCTCCCTTTTAGGACTCACAATAGTGTATGTAGTTTTTGGAAATATTCTTGGGCAAATGCGGCCAGAAAACCTGACGGTTTCCGCTAACTGGCTGGGTATCAATTTTATTCCCTTTACAATGACGGTTTCGGGATACGCCCTTGGGTGTTCGGTTATCGCTATGTTCGATCGGGTTGGGGGCGGAATATACACCAAGGCAGCGGATATGGGAGCGGATCTTGTAGGCAAAACCGAAGCTCACATTCCCGAGGACGACCCGCGGAATCCTGCAACGATCGCAGATAATGTCGGAGATAACGTGGGTGACGTGGCGGGTTTGGGAGCGGACCTCTTAGAGAGCTATGTTGGTGCACTTATCTCGAGTGTCGTACTGGCATCCTACGTTTATTACACCCTACCATCGAACCTCTTTATTTCCGATGATCTCATAGGTGCGGTTCTGCTCTTCCCCCTCATTTTTGCGGGGATAGGTGTCATTAGTTCAATCTTAGGTATCATATACCTCATAACAAAAAAAGTGTCCGACCACCCTCATAAGGAATTAAACTCATCGGTTTTCGCCGCCGCAGGGCTTACGGTTGTATTCACCGGTCTGCTTACCTATTTCTACTTTAGCCCCTTTAGTAGTGCTGAGTTGAGCGCAATCGGGTTTGCCGTTGGACCCATGAGTCCTTGGCTATCGGCTCTTATGGGAATTGCTAGTGGAATTTTAGTTGGCCAGTTGGCAGAGTATTATACTAGCTATAATTTTACCCCAACTCAACGAATCTCGGCGGCCAGCCGGGAAGGTACTGCCCTCAATATTACCGAAGGAATGGCATCGGGGATGAAAAGTGTTTTTGCTCCCCTGATCGTGCTTGCTCTTGCGGTCATTGGCTCGTACTACCTATCGGGCCTGTTTGGGGTGGCAATGGCGGCTATTGGAATGCTGTCATTTGTCGTGTCAACCGTTTCGGTAGATACCTACGGTCCCATCGCGGATAACGCAGGGGGAATTAGCGAGATGGCGAAATTACCCCCAACGGTTCGAGAAATTACCGATGAACTGGACTCGGTCGGGAATACGACGGCGGCGATTGGAAAGGGTTTTGCAATTGGGTCAGCGACCTTGGCGGCTCTGTCTCTCTTCGCATCATTTCTCTACGCCCAAGTGTCACCGGAAACTATGGAGACTTTTACTCTTCAGCTGAACATGATCGATCCCTTGGTTTTATCCGGGGCGCTCATTGGTGCGGCCCTTCCCTATCTATTCTCCGGTATCCTCATAGAAGCGGTGGCGAAGGCTGCGAGAAAAATGGTTCAAGAGGTCCGGCGACAGTTCCAAGCGGATCCAAAAATTCTTACCGGCGAGAGTAAACCTGACTATCGCCTCTGCATTGAAATTTCGAGTGCGGGAGCTTTGCAGGAAATGAAGTATCCGGCTCTTCTTTCGGTACTGACACCTGTAGCCTCGGGATTTCTCTTTGGTCCGAATTTTGTCGGAGGATTACTCATTGGAACGACTCTTTCGGCGATCATGTTGGCTCTTTATACGGCGAATGCCGGCGGAGCGTGGGACAATGCGAAGAAATTCATTGAACAAGGAAATCACGGTGGAAAGGGGAGTGAGGCCCATTCGGCGGCCGTTATTGGTGATACGGTAGGAGACCCGTTAAAGGATACTGTTGGTCCGTCTTTGGATATTCTCATTAAAATTATGGCAGTAGTTTCGCTTATAACTGTTTCAATTTTCCAGAAGTATAATCTTTTTGATTTGCTTCGTTAGCCCGATACTCTTGAGGGGGAGATAACAGCACTGTATGGATCCACGGGAAATTGTAGCGGATATTTATCGGCAAATAGTTGTTCTTCAGAACAACGGAAGTAAACCGACCCGAGTAACCATGGACTATCGGAGTTTTCGGGTTCTTTCGTGGTACAAATCTTTCCTCGGCTCTACGGAGTCGGGGACACAAGACTATCTTAGTCCAGAAAGTTACTCGATTTTTGGTCTATCGATTTTTGCCGGCAATTCTTCGGGGAAAATTCTGGTAGAATAGCAGTAGGACATCTGGGGACAGAAGGTTAGGATTTGGCTTTTTAGGCTGGATAATATTTTTTGTCCCAACGACGAGACGTTTTTTCAGAGGTAAATTTTTATAATGACTTCGTTTCTCAATTCTGTATTGATTTTTCTTTCGATATACGGTGGTCGGATTGGCCTGGCTATTTTAATAATTCTCTTGAGCAGTACTATTTCTCATTTTGTCACCCCCATTGTTCTAAGGGTTTTTAAAAAAAGGTCTTTAGATCCGGGACTTGGAGGTTTTCTCGGCTCCCTTTTAAGGACTGGAATTCTTATTCTCGGGTGGATATCGGCTCTCATTACCCTGGGAATTCAATCAAATTCTTTCGTGGCAGTTGTAGGAGCCCTTGGACTCGCCCTCTCGTTATCGTTGAAAGACAGCTTGTCGAATCTCGCCTCGGGTGTTATGACTCTCTTCTTTCATCCTTTCATAGTAGGAGATTTTATAGAGTCCGGAAGTTATGCGGGAACTGTAGTAGAAATTTCTATGATGTACACCTCCCTCGATACCGTCGACAACCGGAGAGTCATTATTCCAAACAGTGTTTTGAACGGTGCTACGATAGTGAACTACTCAATAAATCCGACCCGTCGAAAAGATCTGGTATTTGCCATCGGGTACTCCGGTAATATCGAACGAGCCAAAGAAGTCGCCCTAGAGGCCCTGGGGTCCGATGAACGAGTGCTTACAAATCCTGAACCTATGGTAGGGGTACTCTCCCTTGGCAAGGGCACTGTAGACCTTCTGGTAAGGTATCATTGCAAGAATGAGGATCTTTTTCCTACCGAACTGTCATTAAACGAAAAAATAAAACAGGTATTTACCCGAGAAGGTATCTAGATATTTGCACAAATGGAGATTCGAGTTTTCGAAGGGAAATAAAAAAGCACCAGAAAAACTGGTGCTTTGTGTTATGCTCCCCCGGACAGACTCGAACTGCCGACCTAGTGGTTAACAGCCACCCGCTCTACCGACTGAGCTACAAGGGAATGATCAATAACAGCCATACATTACCCTAAGGGACCAAATTCTGTCAAGTTATCTCGGACTAAATTCCCTGAAACTGCATCCAAGCAGCGGCGACTTTCAAGACGTCCCATTGCCCACTCAAATCTCCCCAAAGTATTACTAGGTAGAGAATTAACATGATGGCCCCCGGTACCGAGAGTTTACGTAATTTTTGGTATCGGGCAAATAAAAGGATGATTCCTGGAAGTACAAGAAGGAGAGTGGGAAAAAGAATACCGATTGTCTGGCCTAAAGAGGGATTTGAGTCGTTCCATCTTTCTAATCGGTAGCCTGCGGAGGGTAACCAGGAGGAAAAAACTAAAGTTTGCCCGGTGATAATCAATAGGCCAAAAGCCATTAGCAAGATACCGCTTCCAATTTGGACTTGCCGTGCTCGGGCTTTCATCCAGTTCAGCGCCGGGCGAAAAGTATCCAATCCGAGACTTAAAAGGAGAAAGGGCACTCCTAAACCCAAGCCGTAGAAGACGAGGTATCCGAGGCCGTTAATCGTATTCCCACTCACCGCAGCATAGAACAATATTGTAGATAAAATTGGCCCAATACAAGGGGTCCAACCGGCTCCGAAAGCCATGCCAACGACCACTGCTTCTAGAAAGCCTGCAGGTCGACGGGTGAAATGAGCCTTTAGTTCATAATTGAGGAAAGGTAAAAAGTTGAACCAGAGGTTGAGGGCAAATAGTATGACTATTCCCCCAGAGGCGTATTGGATCCAACGATTCTGAGACCCAATCATTTGGCTGCCTTGGGTAAAGAACAGCCCGAGAAGGGCGAAAACAATGACAAAACCGAGGACAAAACCAAGGGTCCGAATGAAACCCCGGAACTTCCCCGTTTCGGCTGCAAGAAAGCCAAGATACGAGGGTACAAGAGGAAGCACACAAGGACTAGCAAAACTCACCAAGCCAGCAAAAAATGTAAGGCTAAGAGAAAGGCCAAGGGATAAAGAAGGCACAGTTAGCATCTCCTTGAAATTTTCATACCCTTAAGGTGCGTATAAACAATCTTCTTGGTCAAGAGATTGGAAGAAGATTTGTTGGGTCTAAAAGGATAATAACTTTTCCTTCCCGGGCTTTTACCAGGCCGTGGATCCCCTTTAGCTTTCTAAGGCCTACACGGGGCGGAAGCGATTCAATATCCTGCCGAGGTATGTCGATTATTCCCTCGATAGTATCGACCCGCAAGGCAAAAGAGAGTTCGAGGTCGCCGAGTCTGACACCAAGGACCACGAGGCGAGTCCTTTCTGTGTCCGGACTAGATGGTACGCCTAGTCGAAGGGCGAGGTCTATAATTGGAATAATTCGACCCCGGAGATTGATTATGCCTAAAAGAAAGTCCGGAGTTCTCGGTATAGGCACTATTGAGTTCTCATCGATAACTTCCTCTACTTCCCTAATATCTACTCCATAGACCGTTGGTCCTATACGAAAGAGAAGTCCCTCTAAAGGTTGAAGAACCTGTTCTTCGGGGTATCCTTCAGAAAACGTAGAAGCAGAAGAAGTCGACTCCTTCCATGGAACCATTTCTTCCTCCAGACGATTTTCTCCTACGAGCTGTAACAATCGATCAACATCGAGCATAAGGGCAGGAGTTCCGTCGCCAAGAATTATGGCGCCACCAACTCCCACAGCATTTTCGTAGAGAGGGCCAAGACTCTTCACGATAGACTGAAAAGGATCCATAATCTGGTTTACTCGAAGACCGATGGACTGATCGTCTATAGTAACTACCACAACCTGGGAAGAATCTCCCTCTTCCGAGGGAGTATCAAAATAGTTCCTCAGGTCGAGAAGAGGAATGATTGACCCCCGAAAATCGATAAGACCCTTATCCACGATAGTAATGGCATTCGAGTCCAGGCACTCGGTAATATAACTGAGGTTTACCAGGTAAAGAGTCGGTCCAATTCTTGCCAATAGGCCCTCAACAATCGCGAGAGTTAGGGGTATTCGCAGCGTTACTAAAGTTCCACGTCCGAGTTCCGAATCAATTTTTACCGAACCATTCAATTTTTCTATATTCCGTTTGACTACGTCCATCCCCACGCCCCGACCGGAAATATTCGTCGTAGCTTCGGCAGTGGAGAATCCAGGTGCAAAAATTAATTGAAAAATATCTTGTTTGCTCATTCCTTGGTTTGGATCGACTATCTTTTTTTCTATTCCTTTTTGGCGAATGAATTCAGGATCGATTCCTTTTCCATCGTCCCGGATTTCCAGAATCACACTCGCACCCGAATAGTACGCCGATAATTTTAAGGTTCCTCGGGGATCTTTTCCGAAGGTCTTTCTCATTTCTGGGGCTTCGATACCATGATCGAGACTATTGCGAACTAGATGAAGCAGAGGATCTTTAAGAGCATCGGTAATGGTCTTATCGAGCTCGGTTTCGGTGCCCTCCAAAATTAATTGCACATCTTTTCCTAACTCTTGTGAAACGTCCCGGACCAGCCTCCTGAACCCGGAGAAGAGCATGCCTATGGGAACCATGTGCATGCTTATTGACAGGTCCCGAAACTGTCGTACGAGGCCATCCATTTGCTCGCCCATCGATCGTAGGTCTTGGTCACTGGATCTCTCCGCATGGAGACCTATTCGTGCGTGAAGAGAAACGAATTCCCCAACCAAATTAACTAGTTCGGCAAGTTTTTCTGTCCGTACTTTGATTGTTGAACCAAGGACATCGGCTGGGACTTGTCTTAGATTTTGCCTTACGAAATTCTGTTCTGCCAAAGCCGATTCTACCTGAGTCGGTGAAACCAAACCCATTTGTACGAGAATTTCACCCAGGTATCCTGGAGACCCAATAGCGTTTTCGAGAACCTCTTTATCCACTAGTCCACGATCTAACAATATTTGACCTAGCTTTTTATAGCCACCTTGGTCCTCGATTTCCTCATGATTTTCGAGGGGGTCAATGGTCACAACCCCCACATCATCTATAAAGAGAAACACATCTTGAATTTCTGGTAATGAGTAAGAGGTTTTAATAAGAATGTCCCACGAAAGGTAAAACGACTCGGGATTAAAAGAATCAAGAGAGGGAATTGCATCGATAGTACCTAAGAGAACCGTTTCCCCCATGTCTTTAAGCTCCTTTAATAAAAGGAGTGGGTTGGTACCTATTTTAAAAAGATCCTCTTTTGGTCGAAACTGAATTCGATACGCTCTTTCTATAAGGGTCTCGGGGCTTTCGAGGGGTCCGAAGTCTAAGAACTTTTCTTTTTGAGTCCTCTTAGGGGGGCTCGACGTCGTTGTTAGATAGGGGCTAAACTCATCCTGAAGTTGCTGAACTAGTAATAAAGACGAATCAGGTGGTTCATGGGTCACTAAAGAAGCTATTATATCTCTTGCTTTCAAAGTGAGAGTTACAAGGGTCGAGTCTATTTTCAATTCATCACTTCGTAGGGCATCAAAGATAGACTCGAGCTTATGGGTAAAGCTCACAAGAACTTCAAACCCAAACATAGTCCCACTCCCCTTTATAGTATGAAGACACCGGAATGCACTGTTTATGTAGTCGTTGTTCTCCGGATCATCCTCGAGATGTATGAGGTTCTGTTCTAGTTCTTCTAGAAGTTCATTTGTTTCTTCACGAAAGGTTTGAAAAGGATCTGATTTCTTTTTTGCCATAGTTAATCGATGCCCTCGGCCAAGGGTGGACCGGGAAGAGGTGGCAATCCGGCGAAAATTTGCATCTTTTCGAGTCTTTGAACCTCGTCACCTTGGAGGAAGAACCCTTTTTTTCGAGCTTTAGCGTAGAGGGCGGCAGAATAAATGAGTTGAACAAGAGAGAGATCGAAACTTATTCCCGGGCCAATTTCGAGAATGATACCATCGGTTGTATCGAACATTCTAAGTAAGTCATCCTTTAGTTTCTCCAGGCTCTCTGGTTCAGCTTTGTCGACCCGGTGAATTACCACTCGAGGCACCTCAAAAAATGACTTTTCTGCCGTTGATAGATGCTACAAATGGACGATAAAGGGGCACGCGCTAACTTTGAGTAAGAGCTTCTTGAAGTGGCCACTAGAATTCTAGAGTTCCTAGAACTTTTTGTAGTACTTTTAGAAGGCTATCCTTGTCAAAGGGTTTTGTTAGCCACCCTGTAGCGCCGGCTTGTTTTCCTTCGTTCTTTTTTTCTTGATCCGTTTCTGTGGTAAGCATCAAGATAGGGACGTTTTTGTTTATCGATCCCTGACGGACATCTCGAATGAAGGAGACCCCATTTTTGTTTGGCATGTTGTAGTCGGTAATTACTAAATCGATGTCTTCGGTAAGCTTTTGCAGAGCCTCGATACCGTCTTTGGCCTCAACGATCTGGTAACCAGCACTTTTAAGAATTATTCCCGTCATTTGTCGCATTGAAACTGAATCATCGGCCACTAAAATTTTTGCACCCATGTATTCCTCTTTATTAGTTTATTGGAAGGGCTAAGGTCATTCGTACGAAAATAGTTGGTAAGTTGCCAGTATAATCGATACCGTTGGACGCACTAACCCAGCCCTTATGCTTTTTGAGTATTTGGCGACAAAGATAAAGTCCAGTACCATCTCGCCAATCTTCGCCCTCGAAATAGGTAGGAAATCCTTCAAGGGTATAGAAAAGGTCAAAGACAAGCTCCGAATATTCGTAGGGTATACCTAGGATAGGTACGCCGTCACTATCGAGTTTCTGAAGAACAATCGGTGGATTTGTTATGAAAACCTCAAGAAATGTTCCATGGGGATTTTTATCAACTAGAAAGCCGACCCGTATGCTGGCCTTTTCGGGACTGTATTTGATAGCGTTTATAATAACTTCCCTAAGGCACTTGCCCAGAAGCTCGACATCAAAATAAAGAGTTCCCGTGTCAAAGAATCTGGGAGTCTGAAACGAAAAGGTCTTATCAGATGCGGGTTGGAATTCAGCTATAAACCCCTTGACCATTGAAGTTAAGAGCTCGAGTCCTTCTACGAAATTGTAGGGTTTTACTTCGAGTTCAAGGTGGGGTAAATTGCCCAGAAATGTTAAGTAGTCGAAAATTTTCTTCTGAGAATCGGCAGAAGAGATAATGAGGTCCAGAATTTCTGTATCAATCGATGCCTGATCTCTTGTAGCCAAGCTTCGTTGTTCCTTGAGAAGATCAAGCCACATAAACCCGCCAGATTGATTGATACTTCTGGACAACAATTGCATCATTTGTTCCGTTTGACGTATATCCTTACTAGCATATAAGGCCCGCCAGTTAACGAGTTTTCGATGTTCAAGGTCGAGAAGGGTTTTTTCTTGCTCTACCTTTCGCATGATCTTTTCTTGGGTTCGCTGGCGGAGGTTTTTTTGGATACGAAAATGTAGTTCTTCCGAAAGAAAAGGTTTCACAAGGTAGTCATCGGCACCGTTCTTTAGTAGCTGGATCGCAACTCTTAGGTCGCTATTGCCCGTAAGAAAGATAAAAACACCTTCATAATTCCGGGAAAGCATTGTCTGGAGTAACTCTGCACCGTTCAAAGCGGGCATAGTATAGTCGGTAAGTATTACGTCAACTCTCGTTTCTTCTAGTTCCCGAAGTGCGTCTAAACCGTTCGCTGATGAGATGACTTCATACCCAAAATTTGTCAAAGTCGACTCTAACATGAGGCGAGTGACAGCGTCGTCTTCGGCAATGAGAATTCGTTCTTTCATAGTTCGGTCTACCATATTATTCTGACACCAATTTATTGTAAAGACTAGGGGACGATAAGTATAAACGAATTCGAAACTCTCTATGTACCCAGGTAATAATACAACCTATAATTCTAGTAGGTGGCGTAACGGCTCCAGAGCTTCCTTCTTTGGTCTCGGTAGGCTCGCTACGTATTTAATTGGGGACCTCCAAAATCTATTATTCTGGCCAAGTTGGTCATTGCACCTCAATGATTTCAGAACGATGGGTCGATTTGGATGAGAGTTTTTAGAGGTCCCCGATAGTGCTAAAGTAGTAATCGAGTATTTTCCGGAGAATGTTTTTCTTGTCGATGTCTCCGAGGAAGGATCCTTCATTTTTTCCAAGGATAGAACTCAGTTAAGGGAATTTTTAGGACTGCAGATTGGTGAATCCCTCGAAAAAGGACTCAGAAGAATTCTTGGTCCCCGGGGTTTTGAACAGATTTTGGGATAAATTGAAAAAACCCTTACGGCTGAAATACCTCAGGTGCTCAAAGGGGGGGACCTGCGGCAGGACCCTCTGCAAACTAGATTTCAATGCAAGCTCACGTCTTTACCGGGTATAGGTCCTCCTCAAATCCCGGGTGTCTTAGAACTCTACCCAGTAATTTCGATTTCTACCGAGGCCTATTATCAGTTTTTGCTCAACTCCCGTTCTTCGGCAGTCTATGTTACCGACTCTGCCCAAAGAGTCATCGACGCTAACAGAGCTTTCA
Source organism: Spirochaetales bacterium (assembly GCA_009991955.1). Classification (GTDB taxonomy): domain Bacteria; phylum Spirochaetota; class Spirochaetia; order DSM-27196; family Salinispiraceae; genus SKVS01. The sequence continues at coordinate 56,989 of JAACWS010000023.1, read as the reverse complement.
TTGCACTCCTGGGTAAACCCGAGGAAAAGATTCGAGAATGTATACCACCCCAGGCTTTTTGCGGGCTAACGGTGAGTTGCAAATGTTTCAGAGAGATAATGGAATGAAGATATGGCTTGAAGTTAGTTCGAGTTCTATCGCATCTACCAAGTCTGGCCGAGAAAACATACTCTCTATTGCGAAAGATATAACCTCGACTGTTCGGGCCAAAGAACAGGTCACGGATAGCGAAGGAAAAGTTCGTAGTATGGTAAAAAATATACCCGGTGCGATCTTTCGCATCCTCGCCGAACCTCTATGGTCTCTTGTTTACGTTATCGATGGCATTACGGAAATCACCGGTTATTCCAGCTCGGAACTCTATCGAAGCAAGAAACCTGGTTTGCTCCGTTTTATTCATCCCGATGACTCCGAAGTTATGCAAGCGGAGGTTCGCTATTCGGTCCGGAAGCCACGAAATTCGACCCCCCCCTCAATGGGGTTATAGGATTCTCTGAACTTCTTAGTACGACCGAATTTAATCAGGATCAAGAACAATATGTAGGGCATATTGGATCATCATCAAATCTGCTCCTCCGAATTTCTAATGACATACTCGATTTTTCTAAAATCGAAGCGGGTAAGATTCAACCTGCAGGCTGACTGGTTTCAGATAGATGCATTACTGAACTCTGTGGGTGGAATGTTTGAAAAGTTGGCAGCAAATAATGGTCTAAATTTTAGTTTAATGACTACCTCCTCCCTGCTTTCTTGGATGGATCTTGATTCTCTTCGTCTAAACGCAGTGATGTTTACCGCAACTGGAGGAATCAAAATTGAGACCAATTTTTTACCCCAGGATTCAGAACAAGGTCTCCTTCCCGTTAGATTTCTCGATTCGGGAATTGGTGAGCCGGAAGAACTGGAGGCAAGATTATTTAAACCCTTTTTTCAGGCCCATTCTTCGATTAGTCGGGGTTTTGGTGGAACGGGACTTGGAACGAATGACCCGAGACTTCGGCCAAAATGGGGGGGGGTGGAAAGGTGAAATCCGCTAAAACCAATCCCACCTTTCTTCTGGTCGACGATGTGTCGGTGAATTTACTCGTGGCAAAAAAGGTACTTCTCCATCTTCTTCCCCTGTGTAACGTCATCATATCGTCTGGCGTTAAAGAAGCCCTGGGTAAGTTTGATGAGAATTCTATCGACTTGGTTTTTATGGATATCCAAATGCCCGAAATCGACGGCATTGAGATGGCGAAAATGATTCGTGCAATATCGAAGGTTGCCATTGTTGCTCTGACCGCTGGGGTGCTTGGAAAAGAACGAGAAGCATGCCAGAATGTTGGTATGGTCGATTTTATTCCAAAACCAATTACAATTGAGAACATGCGATCGGTGCCTCTAAGCCTTAGATTTTTATGACAAAAGAAAAAAGCAATGCGCGATTCTTGGTAGTGTGTCTAAACCCTACAATTCAACGAACCCTTGTTTTTGACAGTGTTGAATTAGGACAGGTAAATCGAGCTAAGATTCAAAGGGTAGACGCTTCGGGAAAGGGAGTAAACGCAGCTCGAGTGCTGGTGCAGCTTGGGGCAAGGGTCCATCATCTTACTCAAATTGGCGGCGAAGACGCAAAAACCTTTGTTAACCTTACCCTTTCCGATGGGATCCGCCTCCATGGAGTCCCTGGAGCTGAGGGAATTCGAACCTGTACAACCCTTATCGATCGGTCCAACTTAGTGGTAACCGAATTGGTTGAAGAAGGAAGACCGGTTAGTCCTGAGATTGAAAAAGCCTTAGTTCGTAGCTTTCACGAAATTCTTAAGGACGTGGATAGCGTAATTCTTACCGGATCGAAAGCTCCGGGTTTTTCTTCAAAACTTTATCCCGAGTTCGTTGCTGAGGCGAAAGAACGAGGGAAGGCTGTCTTTCTCGACTATCGAGGGCAGGAGCTTCTCGATACCCTTCATTTCCAACCGGATTGTGTAAAAATTAATGTTTCTGAGTTTGCTTCTACCGTTGGTGTTCGTCTTCCAGAAAATATTGATCCAGCCGAAATACCCAACGAGGTTTTTGAACGGCTCAAGGAATTGGCAAACGTTACCCAGGGTCTTTGGGTCCTGACGAATGGTGCAAAACCGACATGCTACGTTTTCCAAGGGATACTCAATTGGAAACATCATGAGGCCCCAAAGGTCGTTAACTCGATAGGGAGTGGAGATAGTGTCCTTGCAGGAATTGCCTATGGAAGAACTGAGGGGCGGTCGATCGAAGAGTCTATTGATTTAGGAATCCGTTGCGGGGTTGCCAACCTGGGGGTACTCAAGCCAGGCAGTATATTTGATTAAACCGTATACCGAACGGTATATAAATGGAAATAAAAAAACGGTATGCCTGGCTAAGCAAGGCCTTTTTTGTTGTTTGCGGTTATTTGCAGATAATTGTTTAAGTACTTATATGGTAAACAATTAAGAGTCATGCATGTTCTGGTTGGTAGTGGTCATTTACGGTCATTTTTCGGTTGAATTGGCTACAAAACTGGCTACAAAACTGGCTACAGAAAAAAGTCTTTTTTTCCCCGATCTTGGCATTTTTCCGCAGGATGGGTTCTGGCATCTTTCGTGGAGCTATCAGCATACCCTCCATGTATAAATATCTTCTAACTTTGTTGCGAGTAAATCCAGGTGTTTGCGGCCAGACTATGCAGCAAAAGGCCATTGGTGTGAACGGAATATTTAATATCGTACCTGGATATGGTACACTGTTTCTTGGTAGTGAAGGAGATTTCAAGCCTGCAGCCATTGAGAATATCCATCAATTAAAAATTGCAGAGATCCTTTCACTCAACTGTTCTTTAAGATTAACGAACAATTCTGAATAAGGACGGTCCAATACTGCTCCGTCTTGAAAGAGCCCCCTGTTTATTACAGGTACCTGGTGAATCCAGACTGTGATCTCTTTACCATCAGCCATGGCGTCTTCAATGATCAATCTCTTTGATTGCAGAGATCCTGCAGAGATTGTATCAGGGTACATCAGAACGATGTTCTCAACATCATACCGGATCGCATAGGCTACCATTTGATAAATATCGGATTGGGAGATTCCTCTCTTCGGATCAACCTCTTCGGAATAGATGATTTTGTATTTTGTATCAGCAATTATCAGTCTGTTCCTTGACCTGAGAAGTAGATCCGGTTTTATGGTGAATATCCCTTCCTTGTCGAGTTTAACTGACTGGTTCTGGGCTTTCGTTGATATACTTTCGATCTCTTTATCGATAAACCCGAATATGAAGTCCTCGAAGACATATTCCATGGGGAGAAGAAAAGCAAATAGTCTTAAGTCATTTTTAAAGTCAAAGGAAATACAGTTGTTTAGGAAGAGGTAGCAATAATCCCTAACGGTAACGAAGTCATCAAACATAGGATTAAACTGAATATTTTGGCATTCTTCTGCGGTTGCTCTTCTGTCAGAAACATCATCGAGAATGAACAATATTTCCCGTAAGAACTTTTTGTTTTCCATATTCCTGGAAGCATTGAATAGTAGTGTTGTTACATATTTGATTATCTGATTAAACCGGTTATCAAACACAAACGCATCATAGGTGCAGTTCAATTTATGCCATCTGCCCCGGGAAATATTCTCATTTAGGTAGGCCGAGCAGTTCAATCTCCCTTTGATATATGGAAGCTCCTTGCAGACTTCTTCATATTGTTGATAAATGGAGCTGGCCAGCAGGCTTCTTGTATATTTTGCAAAAAGGAAGATCAGAACCTCAAAGAAATCGTTTTTCCTGCCTCCTAATGTGGTCTGGTAATTCGGGAACTTGAGTTTTCTGCAGTAGCGGAGCCACCAAAGAATATGTGTATGGATCGCTTCGATAGATTGCTCATCCGATTCAATCTCTTTCCGATAGAAGATTTTGGGTAGAAGGTTAATTCTTTGCTCATGGAAATGAATTACACCTACATACTTATTGGATTTTATTTCCCGGGTTTTGTGAAGGACTTGAATGAACTGTTGAACTTCAACCCTATCTTCCTGTTCCTGATAATAGAATCCCGACCTCTCGCGGTTTTTCCAGATATCATCCAGGAAAAGTTCAAGATCATCCAATGAGCTGCTGGTACTTGCTTTGTTTTGATATTCAAATAGATTTATCATTCAATCTCAATCGGCCATGAGTTCTCTTTGAGCCGCAATTCTGCAACTTTTAATATATCCCTCACTTCCTTTTCATCATTCATAAAATATTCAAGAAGAAGCGGAATGACCTTGTTATTCATTGTTGTCGCTCTGTCGTAGTTATCTCCCATGAAATATGAGTGGCCGATCTGAAAATCGTATCCCTTCCTTTTAACGATCTCACCATTTATCTTTTTCAGGATATCCGAATCATTAATATCAAACCCGGGAATTTCGTATTTCGGATACATAGGGGTGAAGATAAATCTCCTGCGTAACGCAATGTCCAAAAGCGCGATAGATTTGTCAGCGGTATTCATTGTTCCAATGATATAGAGATTTGAGGGTACAATGAATTCTTCTCCAGAAGGTAAGGTGCAGCGCAAAGTGAGTTCTCCGTGTGAACGTTTGTCCGGTTCTATCAGGGTAATCAGCTCACCAAAAACACGGGAGATATTGGCTCGATTGATTTCATCGATTATAAGGACGTAGTTGTTTATCTCAGTTGAGTCAATGTCAACAGCTTTGCTTAGATTGAAAGTGCTCAGTAACTCTTTTTTTGTTTCGTAATCAATCTCTTCAAGTTTTTCCTCTGGTGCGCTATCAGTATCAATATCTACTGTATAGTTATTATAGTATTGGATAAACTCTTTCAGGATCACCCAGTAGATCGTAGAATTACAACCACCAATGGCATCACGAATATCGTTGTTCACATTCTGTATTTTGGATATATCAGGGTACACTTCAAATAGCTTAATAAGGCGCTTGGCTGACACAACATAGGTCTTGCTGCTATTGCCATGCCTGAGAAGAAGATTTTTGTTCTTGTTGATCTCCTGTAGATGAACTTCTGCTTTATTAATGGTTTGGAAAGTTTTCTTTTCTGTGATTTTCAAGTGCTCCAGAAAATCGAGGTATACCTCTCCCGCTTTTTTATCCTTCAAAACTTCCTGCTGAGTTTCCCCTTTCTGTTCTGCTTTGTAGTACTCGAACAATGCATTATTCGATATTCGCAGGAACACACCATCCTTACGTTCAAAGTTGAGGGTTTTGCTATTATCAATATCCGGACGAAGACCCTGTATGAAATCTTCATAGCTGTAGTTCTGATGGAATGTGATGAACTCAATTCGAGTGCCGAGGTGTTCGTTGAATATTTCCAAGGCTTCATTATATGAACTCATCTCTCTTTGTTCGATTAGTTCTGCTGCCAGGAGAACTGTTTCATAGGTTTTTCCTGTTCCCGGAGGACCATATAAGATCTGGTTTAGCGATTTCATTGCTTCTGAACTCCTGCTTTTATGATTCGGGTTAATACTACCAGTGGAAAGTGATTCCAGAACTTTTCGCGATTCTGGGAATTGATCAAGAAAGCTCTGGGTTATTGTTCTTGCGTAACTCATTCCGAGCATTTGAGAGGAATTTAAACAGTTCGGTCGTTCCTCCCTGGCGATCCAAAGAACCTTTATGATACTGTCCTTATCAAATTTACCTATTGCGGCATACTGGTTATCCAAGACAATACCAATACCATTTCCATAGTGATTGATATGAGATAGTACAATATCGCCAAAATCAGGATCGGTTATAGGATATTGCCGTGCCCCATTACCTCCTGATGATGGGCCACCCACCCAGACGCCACTCTGAGAATAAAAGTCCTGGATGTAATCTGTGTCTTCACCCTTTGAGCCGCCATACACATTAGACCCGATTTGGAAGTAATTCTCTGGTTCTGATATCTGATTTGATGTTTTCAGGTAGCTGAATAGATTTATTTCATAGAGGTGGCAACCGGGGAAATGCTTTGAGATATCATCCATTGCCTGCTTGTATGGGCGGAATCCGAATTTATCGATAGCTTTCTTTAACTCAGGGTAGCTTTTGTATGTATCTTCTTCGGTCAAATAGACATTAATGTCAATTGGTAAATAGCTCTCGGGATTGATCAGAAACAAGGTCTGCGTCAATTTTGAACAGCCGACAGCTTTGAGTTGAAGGAATGCAAGAAAATCAGCATCTGTGAAATCATCCCCAGCGCATGCTGTTCCAAACATATTCCAGAGAATATCGTTGTTGTAGGTCTGGCCGTCATGATAAAGGGTCGTAGAATTAGGAGTCGGTGTTGGGAAAACAATATCTGTAGGAATATCGCTGTTCAATGAGAATACGTCTTTTATGGCGGAAAAGTACTTATCCTTCTGGTTCCTGGTGTTCCTCTGTGCCAGATAATAGATAAACGAGAAGGGATCTACATAGTCATATTTGCATATTGCAGACTCTTCGCCGAACGATTGCGTTGCCAGCTCAAACAATTTGGAGTCTCTATCATCATTATCTCGCAGTTTATTGATTTGTTCTGCAAGTTCTGTGAAAAATTCTACCCAGTCATACAGTTTCACATTTGAAAAATCCATTCACATCTCCATAGTTCGAAATTTATTTACGTTTATTGATTTTTACTCCAACCCTCGATATTTCCTGACATTCAATGCCTTCCATTGCAGTAAGGGCTGAACCTGAATCCTCTTCTGTAGCTCGGGATCGCTGGTTAGCAGGCCTGGATCTATCACTCCTTCATTGAGGAGCATATCAAGGAAAGAACGTTCATTTGGTGTAAATGGAATAACCCTCTGTAGGCCTTCTCTGCATTTTTCGACGAGGGTAGCGCCGTATGCTTCTGGCGATAGATTCTGTTGAATCCTTTGGTTATGGAGTACCGGAAAAAGTTTTCTTCCAAGATCATCTGGATCAACAGCAACTGATTCTATTGAAACTGTTCTCCAGTCGACTCGATTCATACCACCGTACACGATAAACGCTATTCTAAGGAATTCATTATCCATAGTTAAGGTATCGAAAATACGGGCTGAATCATAAAGGTCTCGCGACTGAGTTCTTGCCAGAAGAGCTGCCAGCTTTCCCGCAACCAATTCATGCTGATCCAGCACCGGAATATCTTCAGCGACATATCGGCCAATCTTGATTGATTCCTTCTTCATAGGTTCCCAAAGGGGCTGTCGGAACATGAAGTTGAAATCAACTTCAAGGTTACCAGGCTGACCAGAATAACTGATGTATGATAATATCCACTTGCCGCCAGCATGATCGGTAGGAGCCCGTTTAACGGTAAATCCTTCCCGGGAGAATACAGCAGCACATGCCTGTTCAATCTTGGGCCTGTCCGCTTTCATCTGTTCACGGTCAACTGAACCGATATAGTTGAGATCAATATCAACAGATAATCGGGGCAAGTTAAAGATAAACAGATTAAGAGCCGTCCCGCCTTTGAGAACCCATTTCCCTTTCAGAAAAGGGTGCTTATTCAGGGATTGCAGGAGCTGCATGAGATAAAGTACTTTCTCAAGCATCAGCGGATTAAACCCCATCTCCCCCGATAAACGCAGGATATCCTTTTCTGAAAGAATCATATCACATCACCCCAGGACCTCTGTAGCAACTCACCGGGCACCAGCAGATTCCATCTATTTAACAGGGTACCATCCTTTCTATTCTGCCGTTGCATATAATGCAGGCTTTTTGGCTTATGTTGTTCCAGCTTCTGAAGAAAAGCTTCATCAACCATCAATGGATCTTTATGCTGCTCAAGATAAAAGCCGACCTTTGCAAATGCTGTGGTATTGTCCAGTAATAACAGGTATTCATAGAGTGTATCCAGATCAAAATATTCGATAGACTCCAAGGAGCGCCAGAGTTCCTCCCATCCCCCTGCCAGATCTGGTCGGGAAAGAAGATCCACCAAGGTTCTCTCGAAACCGGTTATCTTTATTTCGGTACCATTCCTGGTGATTATGGTGGTACCAAAATCTTCTTTCTCCCTGGCTGTCAGTTCGGGAGCAACCCTGACTCTATGATAGGTCATATCCTGGAATTGTAACGGCTCTACCTTTGACGTTGAGAGAAAGGTTACTTTTCTTGTCATGCTGTATGCTTTCCCGAGAACTTCCAGAGCTGTGTGATGGGATAAGATTGCATCTGATGCTAATTTTGCTGCCAGTAGATAGGGGTCAACCTGATATTTCTGTTTATCGAAGCCTTTTGGTACAGAGGCATAAAGCCCCCGCCGGATAGAGAGTACCCTTCCGCGTTTCTTATGATAGGACAGCAATGATTTCCTTGTATTGGCATTTCCGGTACGATAGGTAGCAAGAAAATCGTCAAGTTCCTCTAAAGTAAATACAGAATGTCTGTCGAGGAAGTTTTCGAACGATGGTATTATATCAGCTTGACGATTATCCAGCATAGTATCAATAATATTAATCCTATCAGGAGTATATGTCAAGTTTAATGCAGCAGTACTTGACATGTGAGAGCAATAGTGTTAATCAAAGCAGCCCTTTGGCGGACATCTGTCAAGTGGGTATTGGGGTTTCTTTAGGATTGCAAGACTGCCAAAGAATTGATTTGGAAAGTACTATGAAACAGCTGTGTGTCAGAAGAATGAGAAGGAATAGAAATGAATAACAAACTACGCAAACTAATCATTTTAAAATTGACCAATTCAGGTTTCAGGGCTAAAGATCTGGACAGTGGAGAGATCGTCTCCGTGAAGACCTCTGTGGGAAGGTTGAACTGTGAACTGAACACCATCAGCCTGGAAGTTGAAAAGGAATGGGTTTTCAAGAAAAACACTTACCTTTCCGGCACGGTAAAAGGTTCTGAGTTCATTCTGAGCAATATTGACATTCCCGGGCATGACTTTGAGATCCAGGGCCTCTGGGATCCCCGGGACTCTTTTGGTGAGGAAGCCTTAGAATATTTTTCCGAGTACCTGGCAGAGGGCATGAGACAGGAATATGTTTTTAAGGATTACTCCGGTTACGGTTTTTATGAGCCTGATGAAGACCCTGTTTTCGATGCTGTTGAGGCCGATACTTGGGAAAAGCGCTACGATATTCTGACCAGACTCTGGGAAGATTATCCCCAATGTATTGATGCCCTGGTGCATATCGGTAACCTTTACCTGGATTCCCAAGGATCGCTGGAAAATGCCCGGAACTGTTTTCAAGTTTCGGTTTCCATCGCCGAGAAAAACCTGCCTGACGATTTTGATGGTGTTTTCCTTTGGGAGTGTCTGGAAAACAGGCCCTACTTACGGGCACTCCATGGACTGTGTCTGACCCAATGGCGGATGAAGGACTTTGAAGCAGCCCATCATATTGCCATGAGGATGATGCGTCTCTGTCCCGGGGATAATCTTGGGGTTCGCATGATCATTGATGAGATAGCAAATCGGGTAGAGTGGCGTGAGTAGATTTGGTTCGCATTTAATGCATCCAGCCAGTGTCTGGATTCCACTTCAACCGTCTTTTAAGCAACTCAAAATCACTTCGGGAACGAATAGGAAGTGAGAATCCCAGTGAGTAGTTCTCTGGAGGGAAGCTGGTCGAGTGGTGTTTCGATTGATTGACAGAATGGCGGGATGGTATTGATTTCTTTGATTCTTTAGCGGAGGATTGTCAATTTAGTTCTATTACGCATGATAGAAACTACCACAATACCTGAGAACTGTGGTGGATTCTACAAAAAGGTGGGTAGTGGGCATGTTATAGTTACTATTTCACTTCCTTAAGGAGTTCCTCCACCAGTCTGTATACTGTCGTGCCTGTTGTCCTCGGCCAGTCTCGGCATGCTGGTGAGTCCTGGCGTCTTGCCCTGTCTATTGCTGTATGGATAGATGGTCTTAGTTTCCTGTTCCAGTTAGTATCTGGTCAGCGATGATTTTCGGGATTCCTCCCATGCGCCCTTGCAGGTAGCTTTTTCTTATGTCCTTATCGCTGCGAATGTCATCATATTCAGCAAAGCTGATCAGCTCAGATGAACCATCGTTCCGGCGTTGAGTGATCCACATTTCATCGCGCCGGAAGAATTCCTGGTCCATCAGCATCAGATCATGAGTAGTAAAGAAGAGCTGCTTACGGGTTTCATTTGAGCAGCTTGCCAGGAATACTTCCAGAAGTTGCTGGGTAAGGAGTGAGTGCAAGCTCCTGTCGATTTCATCGATGATAATTACTTTGGGGATTTTCGTTTGCATGAGATCCAGGAACGCAGGGAGCAGGTCTATGATCCGTTTGGAGCCATCCGATTCCTGTTTCATTTCGAACCGAACTTTCTTTCCCTCAGAATCACGGTGATAGGTATAGAGCTTCTTTATGGATAGTTTATCATCCTTGCGAGAGATAATGATTTTCTCATCTCCGGTATTAACCTTTACAGACATTCCGTTCTTTGTCCGCTCTATCAAATCCTGCTTCATCGGTTCCGGCAGGTTTATGAGATCCAGAGAGATATCCTCTCCACCAAGTTTACTGATGCCGGTATCCAGGTTAGGAAGTATTGCGTTCATTGTTTCATAGAGCGGACTACCTTCAGTAACAAAATGTTCGAATGATTCGAAGCGGGTATCCGGGGCTATGAGGACCAGAGTATAGTTGAACCAGTCATAGAGAGTCCTGAACTCATCTCTTTTCTGGGAAACACTATTCGTGAGGAACAGCTGATTATCTCTTGTTCCTTCGAAGGCAAACCGAAGCCGCTTATCATCTATAGATGAATGGAAATGCGGGTCAGGATCGTCCTCCAATCGGTGATACAGGAGCTTTTCACTGTTACTGGTGATCTGGAGCAGTTTTTCCTCAAACACACGAGAAGCACTGACGGAGAATGAGTATTCAAATATGTTCTCATCGACCAGAATCTCAAAAGTGAACCGGGTGGGTGAAGGCAGATATGACTTATCCAGTTGAAAAGGTTCAACAGCGATCATCGCCTCAGGGTGTGATCCTCTGATAATGAAGTGCCTGGCAAAAGCTATGGACTTGAACAGGTTTGTTTTCCCCGAAGCATTCCCTCCGTAGATAACTGCAGTAGGCAGAGCTCGCATTCTGTACTTTCCGAGTTTGGCCAGCCGATCGCCATGTTGTTGTTCCTTGCTGGCAACCATTGAGAATCCTACTTTATCCCGGAATGACATCCAGTTTTGTACAGTGAATGATATCAGCATAAGTGTACCCTCTTGCCTTTTCTAATACTAATATATACCTTTTTTGGCAATAATGCAACACAAGAGGAGATAAAATCACTTCTATTGATTGTAGATGCGTTCTGATGCTGAAAATGTCTGTTGTACCGCATCCTGAATGTTTTCAATGGACTAATACAGAAGCTGCATAGTCTTTCCCGGGTTCTGTCATACCAGGCTCTCCATGTAGGGCTTTATGACCTTCTCAACCCTGCATATCTTTGCGAAGTGAAGAATCTCATCGATTGATGTCCGCTTGTTCTGTATAACGTCTTTCAGAGCTTCGATTGAGACATCCAGTCCGATCTTGTTGCGGTACTTGAAACAATCGGCAATTGTCTTGGCGATACTGTACACACGGATAACCACTCCATCTACCGTATGCTCTTTGATACCGCTGGAGTAGGCTTCTCCGGAGAATAGGGATATCTGAATAGGGTAATCTTCTACCTGCGGAGTTCGGGTTCCCCTCTCAATGGCAATCCAAATCTGGGAAGGGTTCTGGGTTCCAACTTCATGAAATGAAAGGGCGGATACAAGACACACAACTCCTGTCCCGATTAGTTTACAGGATTCAATCAGCGAATGATGAGCACCAGGTATATAGTCTGCTGCAGCATACAGCCCTCTTGCCATACGCTGTATTTCACCATCTTCTACCATACGGGTGAGGGTCTTCGTATCTACTCCTGCTGAAGTGAACTCGTTGGAGTTTCTCAGGGGAGAGGTTTCGAGTAGTTCCTGAACTGTATCCCGTTGTGTCCTCATGCCGTTAATTGTATACATATATAATGATATGTCAACATTTACCGGCTAATTTTATTCGGTCAACTATGATATTGGTGATTCATTCGTGTAGTTTGCAAGGTATAGTTTCAGAAGCTGTCGGGTAAGAAGAGAGTGCAGGTTCCTGTCTCTCTCATCGATCATAATGATTTTGGGGGAGCTTCGATTTCATGACGTTTTTCACTACATGTGAGTCGGTGTGTAGTAGGAAATGTCCTGAGGATAGAATCCACCACAGTACAAGCCAGAAGTGGTAGATTTTATCTGATGTTGCTAACCGGATATCCCTTTGCTTCATCCCACCCCTATTGGTATAAAGCACCTGTATCGGTATCGAGAATAGACGTTCGGACAGACTTTTATGTGCTGATTTTTATCAGATATTCCCGCAGTATCATCCGGATTCCTGCAGATACCGACAACCCCTTCGATCCGAAGTGTCGCTGTAGGAGCTGCCAGTCGCTTTCTGAGATCCGGATGTTTCGGATGGGCATCGGACCGGGAGGATCAGGTTCCGATTTCCTTGGAATTCCCGTGGTATCGAGCAACTCGGACCACTGGGTATTTTCTGAGGGTCTCTTAAGAGCCATTACTTTCGGCCTTAATGGCGTCTGCCAGGGCGTTTAGAGCGGTGATGGATTTTGCTACGGGATCGTAGGTGTAGATGGATTGATGATGGAGTTGGCTTTCGGCTAAACGGGAATCCTGGGGGATGGTGAAAAGCTGCATGTCCATCCGGGTGAATTCACTGTAGAGGGAGAGATGTCTGCGGAAGGAGCGGTTCAGCATGTTGCAGACAACCTTGTTGTGTTTTATGTCCTTCCGGAAGTTCTTGTTGAGTTTGGTGAGTTCATTCCGAAAGATGGTGATGCCGTCGATGGAGAAGTATTCCGGTGTCAGGGGTGTGATGACCTCATCGGTGGCGATGAGGATGCATTTCTCTAACCGGGACATTCCCGGGGATAGGTCGTAGATGATGATTTCATAGCCAAGCCGGGATAGGGCTTCATTCAGGTCCTCGAAGATGAAGGGTTCGTCGTTCAGGGTATTCTCGGCATATTGCTTCAGAGAGCCATCCAGTCCGAATGTGGGGATCAGACTGAGCTGATTGGATAGCTGGATGATACCGTCTTCTGTGGAGCAGCCGCCTGTGAGGATGTCGGCCAGTTCGTATTGGGGTGGTTCGGAAAGGAACCAGCTGGAGATGTTTCCCTGGGGATCGGCGTCGATGAGGATGGTCTTTTGGTGTTCGGATAGTTTCCAGGCGACGTTGCCGGAGAGGGTGCTCTTGCCAACGCCGCCTTTTTGAATATGGAATGCTGTACTGTGCATGTGGGCCTCCTGTACCTCTGTTATGGGGTGGTTGTATCTATGTAGTAGAGCCAACAGGGGTACAGTGTGTAGTTGATGTGGGGGTTTATGTACTAAACCTGTTAAAAACTCAAAAATATTCTTGAGTCAATTCATATCTCGACCTATACTAAACCGTGTTAGACCGAATGAGACCTGATACAGCCCTTAGAAAAAGGAGTCTCGCATATGGAAGACAGATGGTTATCTGTTGATGAGATTGGTGATTACCTTGGCATCAAAAGAGACACAGTATACAAGTGGATTGCAGAGAAAGAAATGCCCGCTCATCGTGTCGGCAGATTCTGGAAGTTTAAAACTAAAGAGGTAGACTCCTGGGTTAGGCAGGGTAATGCAGGTGATGGTAGTGGCGATACTGAACCATCTAAAAGTTAAGAGTAGGAAATTAAATAGTACAAAAGGAAGGAATCCATATGAAAACCATACGCAGCGCATGTAAACTTCAGCCCAATGCTTTGGAAATCACCGTAGGTGATCAGATAGAGAAACTCGACCAGATCATTGATACTACCAATGGTGCTGAGTATTTCAATAAAACCTTCATCACAGAAGGTATGCGCAACCTATTAAAAAAGGGGGTGGCTCGATTAGCTGGTAAATCGAATGATACAGTTTTTCATCTGAAGCAGGCTATGGGTGGTGGTAAGACCCACTTGATGGTTGGTTTCGGTCTTCTTGCCAACGACCCGCAATTGCGCTCCCAGATTATCGGTGAAATACCATATCAGGATGGCTTTGGCGAGGTAAAGCTTGCTGCATTTAACGGTCGTAATAACCCTCCTACCTACATTTGGGGTGAGATTGCACGGCAATTAGGTCGGGAGACGGTTTTTCGTGAATACTGGGAGTCAGGGGCAAAAGCTCCCGATGAAGATGCTTGGCTCAAGCTTTTCGAAGGGGATGATCCCATCTTGATCCTGTTGGATGAGATGCCCCCCTATTTTCACTACTACTCGACACAGGTTTTGGGTCATGGAACTGTGGCTGATGTTATCACTCGGGCGTTTTCAAACATGCTGACAGCTGCTTCCAAGAAGAAGAATGTCTGTATCGTGGTTTCTGACCTTGAGGCGGCTTACGATACCGGTGGCAAACTGATTCAGAAAGCTCTGGATGATGCAACTCAGGAATTGGGACGAGCCGAGATCAGTATTACCCCGGTAAACCTTGAGTCTAACGAAGTCTATGAGATACTCCGTAAACGGCTTTTTACTTCACTTCCTGATCAGGCTGAAATCGCTGATACGGCTTCTATTTATGCCAACAGGTTATCAGAGGCTGCCAAGGCAAAATCCGTCGAGCGGAGCGCTGAAGCACTGGCCAACGAGATTGAGCAAACCTATCCCTTCCACCCAAGTTTCAAAGGTATTGTCGCCTTATTCAAGGAGAATGAGAAGTTCAAGCAGACCAGAGGGCTTATGGAGCTTGTTTCACGTCTTCTTAAATCAGTGTGGGAAAGTGATGAAGATGTGTATCTCATTGGGGCCCAACACTTCGACCTCTCCATTCACGATGTTCGGGAGAAACTTGCTGATATTTCAGAGATGCGGGATGTTATTGCCAAGGACCTATGGGATTCGACCCAGAGTGCCCATGCCCAGATCATTGACTTAAATGCCGGGAATAAATACGCCCAGCAGGTAGGAACCCTGATTCTGATGTCCAGCCTTTCCACAGCGGTAAACTCGGTAAAGGGACTTTCAGAGAGCGAGATGCTTCAGTACCTCATCGATCCGATTCATCAAGCGAGTGATTATCGGGCGGCCTTCCAGGAGTTGGATAAATCAGCATGGTACCTGCATCAGACCCAGGAAGGCCGAAGCTACTTTGACCATCAGGAGAATCTGACCAAGAAACTCCAGGGGTATGCCGAAAAGGCTCCTCAGAACAAGGTAGATGATTTAATCAGGCATCGTCTGGATGAGATGTATAAGCCGACAACGAAAGAAGCCTATGAGAAGGTTCTCCCGCTCCCTGAAATGGATGAGGCTGCTGCAGCACTGAAAGCCGGAAGGGCACTTGTTATCATCAGCCCTGATGGGAAGGTTCCCCCGGATGTGGTGAAGTACTTCTTTCAAAATCTCACGAACAAGAACAATATTCTGGTTCTCACCGGCGAGAAGTCCTCCTTGGCGAGTCTTGATAAGGCTACACGCCACGTCTATGCCACGATGAAGGCTGATGGGGAGATAAAGGAATCACATCCTCAGAGAAAGGAACTGGATGAGCGGAAAGCTCAGTATGAACAGGACTTTCAGACCACTGTACTCAATGTTTTTGACAAGATACTCTTTCCCGGTATGCAAGGCTCAGAGGATATTCTACGGGCCAAGACCCTGGATAGTACCTATCCCTCCAATGAAGAATACAACGGGGAACGCCAGGTCATAAAAACTCTCACCGCTGACCCAATCAAGCTCTACACCCAGGTTTCTGAAAATTATGATGCCCTGAAAGCCCGGGCTGAACAATTATTGTTCGGGAACCAGGATGATGTTCGTGAATCGGAATTAACCGATAAGTTGCGGCAGAAAACCCAGATGCCTTGGCTTCCACCTTCAGGCCTTAAGCAACTGATACTGGAAGCCTGTCAGCGTGGTGCCTGGGAGAATCTTGGTAACTCCTATATCTCCAAGAAACCGAAGCCTAAATCCACCCAGGTGGTGATTTCTGTCGAAGGCAATGCCAACGACGAAGGTATGGTCAGGCTCAAAGTAGACGCTATCAATGCCGGAAACTCTCCTCGTATTCATTTTCAAGAAGACGGTTCTGTTACCGAAAGCAGCCCTGTATTAACGGAAAACACCCTGAATACCAAGGCACTTCGTGTTCAGTTCCTTGCGGTAGACCCCACAGGAGCAAATCAGACTGGAAGTCCCGGAACCTGGACGAACTCTCTTGAAATCCGGAACAGGCTGGATGAAGGCACCCGAAAGGTTGAGATACTGGTAGCACCCTTTAATTCTGAGAAAGGCACAATCAAATACACTCTGGATGGTTCTGAAGCCAGAAACGGTACTATTTATGATGGGGCCATTTCTATTAGCGATGCAGCCTGCTCAGTCTATGTCTTTGCTGAATGTGATGGGCTGGAGCAAAAGCGTGTATTCCAGTTTCCGGCGAAGGGAAACCAGGATGTGATCCTTGTTAAAGAGAAACCTGCCCAGCTGTATTCGGTCAGACCAAAACGTCTGGATAATTCTACCAAGACCTATGATGGGCTCAAGTTCGCCAAAGAAAGAGGTATCACCTTTGAGCAGGTAAGTCTGACCATAGGGACTGCACCCAAGGTGATCAATTTATCCTTGGGAGAATTGAAGATAACCCCGGAATTTCTTGAAGAGGAACTGCAGCATCTTCAAAAGTTGTTTGGTGATGAAACACCTGCGGTTATCATGAGTTTCAAAAAGGCAAACACCCCTACAGGCTTCGACCTGGAACAATTTGTCAAGGAAATGGGAATTGAGCTGGCAAATGATGAGGTTATACAGGAATGAGCAGCGATTCAAATCAAACCATGGACTTTGGTGCTCCGTCGGGATTTGGTCTGCACCATTTCTATGTAGATATACCCGCAGAAACCAAAGCTGCCGTTCGTATAGTAGAGGATTATGGATTCGATGGGGATGAGACCAAACGAGAAACCACGGAGTCTCGCGTTATTCTTGCCCGAGAGCTTTGGACCAAGATCCGTGATGATGCCCGTAGAGACTTTAACTCTCGTCTAAAGTCAAAAAACCAAAGCACAGGCTCATGGAGAACCGGAATAGTGAAGCTGGACCGGTTTCTGGGGAAAGAACTCTGCGTTCTTGCCTGGGCAGCAGAACATGCTATGCCCGAAGAGTGCCCCATTATTTGTGAAAAGTGGCTGGCCTTGAGACCAGAGGAACGCTGGTGGCTTTATACGAAAACTTTCGCTGAGGCCGGAAGCGCCAAGGACAAGGAGCGCGGTTGGCGGAAGGCCTTGTACTGTGCTCTCTCTGACGGAGATAGCATCACCGTACAGACTAAGGTAAAACCCACCATACGCAAGAAAGACCAGGACGAAGGGATGCTGCTCTTCGATTCTTTTGATGGAGATAAATAATGGCATTGAAACCCTTTGAATGGAAAGATAGACCAGCCATGATAGAACATTTGTTTCCGGTGCAGAAGCTATCTGTAGAAAGCTACAAGGAGCAAATGGCGGTTCATGGCAAAACCCTGACCGCACTCGGTAGTTATTGGAAAGGGCGCAAACCGTTGATTCTGAATAAAGCCTGCATTCTCGGTTCTCTTCTGCCTGCTACCGATAACCGCTTAATGGATCTGGAAATCTTCGAACTTCTGATGGGTATGGATTCCGGGTCGATGCAAAAGCGAATTGAAGAAAAACTGCCCACTTCCCGAAGAGATACGGTTGGGGAATGTTTAGTGCTTCCCTATAGTGAACAAGTAAGCCAAGCCTCTCGTCCAGAGGAAATGGATGCTACCCTGTTCAGCCATATTTGGGCCAAGGTCAACCAACATCTTAGCACCACAGCCACATCCTTTCCCGAACTTATTGAACAAATAGGCATAGCCCGTTTCGGAAGGCGACCAAAATTGGCTGATGTTTTTTCAGGTTCAGGACAGATTCCATTTGAAGCCGCACGGCTTGGCTGCGATGTCTATGCATCAGACCTCAATCCTATCGCTTGCATGCTTACTTGGGGAGGGTTCAATATCGTCGGCGCCTCACCTGAAAAACGAAAAGAGATCGACAAAGCCCAAAAACAGCTCGCCGAACAAGTGCAGCGGGAAATCGACGCTCTCCAAGTCGAAATCGACGGCAAGGGCTGGCGGGGGAAAGTCTACCTTTATTGCGTCGAAGTCCGATGCCCCGAAACAGGTTGGATGGTGCCGCTGCTTCCCACCCGCGTCATCAGCAAAGGCTACAAAGTCATTGCTGAATTGATTCCGGTTCCGGCCCACAAACGCTACGACATTGACATCCGCTATGTGGACAGCGATGCCGAAGTCGATGCTGCCAAAGAGGGCACCATCCAAAATGGCATAGTCGTCCATTCCCCCAATGGGGTGGCGCAATACCGCGTCAATATCAAAACTATCCGCGGGAATTACAAAGAGGGAAGGAACAACCAAAACCGACTACGACTCTGGGAAAAATCCGATTTCATCCCGCGCCCGGATGACATCTTTCAGGAACGCCTTTACTGCGTCCAATGGATGAAGCAAAAGTCGAAAGGCACGCAGTATGACTATGAATTCCGCTCCGTCACCGAAGCCGACCTCGCTCGCGAACAGAAGGCCATCGATTATGTCCGCGAACACCTTGAAGAGTGGCAGGAAAAGGGATATATCCCGGACATGGTTATTGAGGCTGGTGATAAAACAGATGAGCCTATCAGGACTCGTGGCTGGACTCATTGGCATCATTTATTCAACCCAAGGCAGTTACTACGACATAGTTTTACAAACCAATACGCAAGTGCAGCTCAAAAACTTTCACTTCAGCAAGTATTGAATTCAAGTTCGCGTCTATGCCGATGGAGTAATGCAGATGGAGGTGGTGGAGCAGTAAAACAGGTATTTGATAATCAAGCTTTGAACACAATGTATAACTATGGCTGTAGAGGATCAGATTATTACAATTCCTTACTAACACAGCATTACTCAAGCTATCCATTTAGCGGAAATGAAATTTTGACCGTTAATTCTCATCCAGCAAAAGAAGTCAATATTGAGAATGATATTTACATCACCGATCCTCCATATGGTGATGCTGTCAAGTATGAGGAAATAACTGAATTCTTCATTGCCTGGCTTCGGAAGAACCCTCCTCATGAGTTTGCTTCCTGGACCTGGGATTCGCGTCGAGCTTTGGCTATCAAAGGAGAGGATGAAGGCTTTAGACAGGAGATGGTTGCTGCGTATCGAAAGATGGGCGAGAAAATGCCGGATAACGGTATACAGGTCCTTATGTTCACCCACCAAAGCGGTACCATTTGGGCGGATATGGCCAACATCGTCTGGGCGAGTGGCCTACAGGTAACCGCAGCATGGTATGTAGTAACTGAGACCGATTCGGCTCTGAGAGATGGGTCATACGTCAAAGGAACTATAATGCTGGTCCTTCGAAAACGCCATCATAAACTGGAAACCTTCCGGGATGATTTGGGCTGGGAAATTGAAGCCGCTGTCAAGGAGCAGGTTGAATCTCTGGTAGGACTTGATAAGAAGGTCCGTGAGCAGCGGTCGGAAGGGTTATATACCGATGCGGATTTACAAATGGCCGGGTATGCAGCAGCTCTCAAGGTGTTGACGGCATACTCAACCATAGACGGAAAAGATATGGTCACCGAGGCAGAGGCACCCCGACAGAAGGGGCGCAAATCATTTGTGGATGAGCTTATCGACTTCGCGGTTCAAACAGCGGTCCAGTTCCTCGTACCGGTTGGTTTTGAAAAAGGCGAATGGCAGAAACTTAGCTCTGTGGAACGATACTATCTGAAAATGGCAGAGATTGAGCATCAGGGACAGAAGACCCTGGATAACTACCAGAACTTTGCCAAAGCATTCAAGGTACATCACTTTGAGCAGCTCATGAGCGATGCTTCAAAGGCCAACGCTGCTCGCCTGAAACTGTCTCCTGAGTTCAAGACCTCAATGATGTCCGGGGATTCGGAAATCGCTGGTACCCCCCTGCGGGCTTTGCTCTTCTCAATCTATGAAGTATCAAAGGAAGTCGAGGTTGAAGACGCGCTTCTTCACCTGATGGAGAATTGCCCAAACTACCTACAAAACAAGACTCTTCTGGTAAAGATGGCTCGGTACCTTGCAGAAAAGCGGGACATT
The DNA here is from genome assembly GCA_009991955.1 of Spirochaetales bacterium. GTDB lineage: Bacteria > Spirochaetota > Spirochaetia > DSM-27196 > Salinispiraceae > SKVS01. The sequence continues at coordinate 36,777 of JAACWS010000023.1, read as the reverse complement.
CTTAAACCTTCAAAGACCTTTAAACCCGATGTAGAAGCCAGCTCGGCTCGTATTCTTGCCGAAGCAATCCAGAGCCAGAGGTTGTAGATCATGGCATTGCAGCGCTTTTCTTCAAGAACTGAACGACTGGATAAAGAGTTCCTGGCCAAGTCTCTGGATGGGGCATCGAAATATTACCGGATAGCCGGGTATTTTCGAAGCTCGATCTTTGAGTTGGTTGGCGAAGAGATATCCCGCATCCCCGAAGTCAAGATTATTTGTAATTCAGAACTGGATATGGTCGACTTTCAGGTGGCTACCGGAAGGAATACTGCATTAAAAGAGCGTTGGAATGAGGTTGATATAGAGGCTGAGGCGCTATTGCAACGAGAACGGTATCAGCGATTGGATACCCTTCTCCACAGTGGAAATGTCGAAATTAGGGTTGTTCCTCGGGAACGGCTTTTCCTCCATGGCAAGGCCGGGGTTATGTACTATCCACAAAGCACCCGAATGTCGTTTATCGGGTCTGTGAATGAATCCAAGAGTGCCTTCCGGGACAACTATGAGTTGGTCTGGCTTGATGACGATGAAGAAAGTGCAGAGTGGATAGAAGCCGAGTTCTGGGCCCTTTGGCAGGAAGGGGTACCGCTCCCTGAGGCTATATTTTCTGAAATCCACCGTGTGGCGAACCGTAGAGAGATCACCGTTGAGGTCGCAAAAGCAGACCCAAAAGAACTTCCTGCCGCTGCCATAGCTGAAGCTCCAATATATCGGGGTGGAGAACAGCTCCAACCCTGGCAGCGATCATTTGTCACCACCTTTATTGAACACCGTCAAACCTATGGAAAGGCGCGGCTCTTACTGGCCGATGAGGTTGGTGTCGGAAAAACCCTTTCCATGGCGGCCAGTGCCTTGATCAGCGCCCTTTTGGATGATGGTCCGGTCCTCATCCTTGCCCCTTCTACCTTGACCTTGCAGTGGCAGATAGAAATGAAGGATAAACTGGGTATACCAACAGCGGTCTGGTCATCTCAGCAAAAGGCATGGCTTGGAGAGGAAGGCCAAGTACTCTCCCCGAAACGAGACCCCAAGTCGATCAAAAACTGTCCCTACCAGATAGCCATTATTTCAACCGGCCTTGTAATGCACCAGCGCAACAAGGAAACCGGTGAGTTTGAGAAGGAAGTTGGGCTGCTTCTGAAAAAGAAGTACGGCACTATTATCCTCGATGAAGCCCACAAAGCGAGAGCCAAGGGCGGTTTGGGGGATAAGGCCCGGCAGCCTAACAACCTCCTGGCTTTTATGCTGCAAGCGGCGAAAAAGAGCAGGCATGTAATCCTTGGAACGGCCACACCGATACAAACCAATATCATCGAGCTTTGGGACTCACTGTCCATACTCAATAGTGGAGCTGATTTTGTATTGGGAGACTCACTTTCTCCCTGGCAGGATATGGAAGCTGTGCTTCCCTACATTACAGGAAAAGAACAACCTCAGACAACTAAAGATGTGTGGAGCCTGTTGAGTAATCCATTACCACCACCCAATGAACATGAAGTCATATCCCGAATACGAGATCAGTTAAATATTGCTCCTGACACGTTTGAGAGCAACATTGCATATGAAGACCTTGATTACCTTGTGCAGGAAATCTGGCTTTCTGAATGTTTAGCTGATGATTTCTTTAAACAATATAACCCAGTACTCCGCCATGTGGTTCTTCGAAAACGAAAACAACTGGAGGACGACGGATTACTTGATCGAATTGGTGTCGTCATCCACCCCGAGCGGGCGCAAATGCATAAATACCAATCCCGCTTTATTGACATGGGGATAATGACCAATACCCCCTTTGAGGTAGCATACAAGAAAGCGGAAGAGTTTTCCCGTCTGCTCCACCAACAAACACCGTCAGCAGGATTTATGAAAACTCTCATGCTCCAGCGAATTTGTTCCAGCTTTGCATCGGGGTTGAAGACCGCTCAGCGAATGTTAAAACATACAATTTCTAATGAAGATGAAGACAGCGTTTCCGATGTCGAACACCTGCTTGCCAATATGACCCCAGAAATGGTCGCCTGTTTGAAGGAGATAGAGCTGCAGCTGTCACGCCCCGAAGCTTTAGATTCCAAGCTGGACACGGTGAAATGGTTTCTGGGTACTTTCACCAGTGATGGTAAAACCTGGGCTGAGCACGGATGCATCATCTTCAGTCAGTATTTCGATACCGCTGAATGGATCGCCCAGGAACTGGCCAAATGGAAACCCGAGGCAGTAATCGCCGTGTATGCCGGTCTCGGAAAAAGCGGTATGTATCGTGGGGAAGAGTTCAACAGCGTTGAAAGGGAAGTCATCAAAACTGCAGTTCGCAAACGGGAAATCAAGATAGTTGTTGCCACCGACGCTGCCTGTGAAGGTTTGAACCTTCAGACCCTGGGAACCCTTATCAATATCGATTTGCCCTGGAATCCTTCGCGCCTCGAACAACGACTGGGCCGCATAAAACGCTTCGGTCAAGCTCGGAAATTCGTAGACATGCTCAATCTGGTCTATCACGAAACCCAGGATGAAAAGGTGTACCAAGTGCTCTCAGAACGCTTGAAAGACACCTACGACATCTTTGGTAGCCTGCCTGATACCATCGATGATGAATGGATTGAGGATGAGGAAGAACTACGTCGTCATGTAGATGCCTACATTCACGAACGAAAGAAGACCCAAGATGCGTTCTCTGTGAAGTACCGGACTACTCTCGATCCTGAGGCAAATAAGTGGGAGCTGTGTACTGAGGTTCTGTCACGGAAGGATTTGGTGGATGTGTTGAGTTTGCCGTGGAAGTGAGGGACATAATGGTTGGTAGAACATGAATAGGATTATCCGTGCGCTCATAACATTGGTAGCGATAATCGCTGCAATGGTGATATTCATGATCTATGACGGTACTGTAGTTCCGGAAGATCCTATCCGTGTTGTCATCTTTACAGCGATGGTCATGTTATCCGTTGTGACCTTATGGATCGAGCATTTCTTCACGACACCTACGGATGTTATAGCAACATCGATTTCGATACTCGTATTACTTGCACCCTTACGGCAGGTTTATCAGCCTGTAGGTATATGGTATGGTCTCTTATTCTGGTACTGCTTCTCTTTAGCAATACTCTCAGTCTTAGCCCTGATACTCTTAAAGGAGGATGCTCCAAAGGAAACAAGCCGTAACAAAGCCTCTGCTATATTAAAGACTATCCTCGTCCGAATAGGGCTGGGACGAATTCAGTATTTTTTGCTCTTAGTCTTATCTGTGCTTGGGTTCTACTCCGTTCAGGACAAGTTTACCATTACTGTTTTCATCTACGCTTTTGTTTTTTTACTGATAGATCCTAAAAGGCTGGTGAAGGCAACCTTAAAACTGACTAAAACTGATTCAGCTGCCATTGGCACGATTGTTGGTGTGCAATCAAAGAATACTTTCTTGGTGCACCTATACAATGATCGATCTGGATTACGTTTACTCGATCCGGTTGAGTTCCACTATTCAATGGACCCTGGAAGAAGCCTTTATCGATGTATAGTGGTTGATAATTTCCTTCTGGAAAACAAGCAATGGATAAAGATTCTTTTCAGCAAAAGTATCGCTGACATATTTGAGAATATTCCCGCCAAAGAAAATTCTCAACGTAACGAGGTATATAAATTAGCCATTGAGAAGAGACCTGAACTGCTCACACGGTTTGTTGGTCTGACAATCGACAAGTCTTTGATAAATAAGCTTCGATTTTATTACGTACCAGGACACACAAAACTCCAAGAAGGAGATCTATTGGAAGTCGATCTGCGCGATGACCGTATACTATACCAGGTTATTGAAGGGATCACCGAAATTTCGAAGCTGGAATCTCACAATGAGACTGGATATGTTGTCGGAGAAGCGATACAGCTTGGGACTTGGAATGCGTCCAATATGCAGTTTGAGCGTTATGGCTGGGTTCCTGACATAAATACCCCTGTCTTTCGAGCCAGTGATGTCGAACCCACATCAGATGGAAAAGATTTTCTGGCGGGTAATCTTCCCGGGACAAACTATCAGGTAATAATGAATCTTCAGGATGCAGTAAGCCATCATACAGCTATTTTGGGAATCACAGGATCAGGAAAATCGGTCTTCTCTCGCCACCTCATTCGCTCCTTCGTAGAAGATGAGATGAAAGTTATCTGTGTGGATTTTACAGGGGAATATCGAACAAAACTTTCAAGTTTGACACCGGATCATGTCGTAAATGAAGATTCTCGGCAATCTATCTTTGCGGCCATTGATGCTATTGGAAAGGAAATGGATAAATTCCCAAATCTGCGAGATCAAAATGTTATCAATGATTCGGAGTCTTTGATTGATACCCAATTTACTTCCTACCTAAATTCCTTTTTCAATAGCAATGAGAAAAGCGTTACTATTCTTGATCTGCCAGATGTATCCAATACCTCATCGATTCTTGACTATACTCGGTGGTTTTTCTCTGTACTTTTCAGAATAGCAAAGGAGTCGAGGTGTAATGGAAATCGTGTTGTTGTTGTACTTGAGGAAGCCCATACTGTCATTCCTGAGTGGAACTTCCTTGGGGTTCAGGAAAAACGTGCTCAAGGTGCACTGAACAGCATTGCTCAGATAGCACTCCAGGGAAGGAAATACGACGTTGGATTAATAGTTATTGCACAGAGAACAGCCAATGTATCAAAGACCATCCTAACTCAGTGCAATACTCTTATTGCATTCCAGGAATATGATAATACCAGCCGGGACTTCTTGGGAAATCATTTGCCCAACGAGATGCTGGAGGCTATTCGAAACCTGAAACCCCGACAGGCTATTGCTGTCGGAAAAGCATTCAAGTCCCGAGTACCATTAATTTTTCAGGTACCTGAGATCAACGAGAATGATTGAGCTCATACTATTGTCATTTAAAGTATTGAATTAAGATCCTGGAAGATCTGGTATCGGAGATTCGGGACCCTGCATATTGAGTTGTTAGGCAGTCGATGCGAGGCTAAAGTAAGCATGGAGGAGTGAAGTATGGTAATGATTACTAACCTGCAGGGTAGACTGCGAAACACCAAGTTACCGAAATCTCATGGGCTATTCCCATTGTTCGAGGCTGTTGTCAACTCCGTCCATTCGATAGAGGAACGGACGGGTGATATGACCGAAGGGACTATAGTGGTCGAAATTATCCGCGATCCACAAGCACCTTTGCATCTTGATGATCATGATAACCGGCGAGGACCAGATGCTGTCGGTAATGTCATCGGTTTCAAGATTCATGATAATGGAGTGGGATTCACTGACAGAAATATGAAATCATTCCAGACTCTTGATTCAGATTATAAGATTGAAAAGGGCTGTAGAGGTGTTGGGCGTCTGCTTTGGCTAAAAGCATTTGAAACTATTAAAATAGAGAGTACTTATACCGATGGTGACAAAAATCAAACTCGAAAGTTCATTTTCAATAGTGAAGATGGAGTTACCGAAATCGAGACTGAAGATCGTCATGGGACTCCTCCTAATTCAACTACGGTTTTCCTAAAGGATTTTAAGGATGGGTACCGCAGTTACTCGAGAAAGACAACGGAATCCATAGCAAAAGCGTTGTTTGAACACTGCCTCTGGTATTTTATTCGAGATGGCGGTGCTCCCAATATAAAAGTGACAGATCACGACGAGACTATAGATTTGCATAATATTTACGATGAGCACATGGTTTCATCGGCTGAAAAGCAGACAATCGAGATACGGGCGTACAAGTTCGAGCTAACGCATGTGAGGCTGCTCAATACAATATCCACTACGCATAATCTTGCTTACTGTGCTGCAAGTCGATTAGTTCGGGAAGAAAGTATCAACAGCAAGATTCCTGGCCTATTCGGAAGGATTAATGATGGGGTAAACGACTTCGTATATACCTGTTACATAAACTCGGAATATCTCGATGAACGAGTAAGGGTTGAAAGAACTGATTTTGATTTCAATGATGAGGAAGGTGATTTATTTGATCCTGATAGTCCTCGAATAAGTGAGGTACGAGCTTCAATTCTTGCTGAGGTTCGCAAGTATTTGAAAGACTACCTTGAAGAAAATAAGGCTAAAGCAAAGGCAAGGGTTGAATCCTTTGTTGCCGATACAGCTCCAAGGTATCGGCCTATTATCGGCCATATCCCAGAAGAGGATCTATATATCGATCCCGATATTTCTGACAAAGACCTGGAACTGACATTACACAGCCATCTCTATAAACTTGAAACGGAGCTACTTTCAGAGGGGCATGATGTTTTAGGTCCAAAGGAAGATGAAGAGCAAGCACAATATAGATCAAGGATAAAGGACTACCTGGACAAAGTGTCTGATATGAAAATGTCCGATCTCGCTGGGTACGTCTCTCATCGTCGGGTCATAATTGACATGTTTCGAAAGGCTCTCGAAGCTGATGCTCAGGGGAAATATGCGAAGGAGGAAATCATCCATGAACTCATCATGCCGATGGGAAAAGACACCAATGCGATATTCCAAGATGAAGCAAATCTCTGGCTGGTAGATGAACGACTCGCTTTTCATCATTATCTTGCCTCGGACAAAACACTAAAATCGAATCCAACTACAGGTTCTGACAGTACGAAAGAGCCAGATCTCTTGGCTCTAAGTATTTACGATAATCCTCATCTCGTTTCCGATACCTCCAGCACACCTCTTGCTTCCATAGTAGTAGTTGAAATCAAGAGGCCAATGAGAAATGATGCCGCAGAGGGTGAGGACAAGGACCCGATTGACCAGGCTTTGGGATATTTAAATCGAATACGTAAAGGCCAGATGACCACTGCTTCAGGAAGACCTATTCCTCAATCAGACCAGATCCCTGGATATTGCTATGTGTTGTGTGATCTAACCCCGAGGATGATAGAAAGGTGCCTTGCCCATGATGCTACGCCTACACAGGATCAGATGGGGTATTTCTTTTACCATAAGCATTTCAAAGCTCACGTTCAGGTGATCTCCTTTGATCAGATCGTCAAAATGTCAGAGGAGCGAAATAGAGCTTTCTTTGACAAGCTTGGACTCCCTGCATCAAAGTAGAATATTTATTGGCCAACTGAATACCTTTCTGTCAAATAGGTCAATAATTGCGCCCTTTCTCGATCTGGGAATTGTTCTGAGTTTATAATCTTCTCATACCCCACATCCACCAACATCCCCGGTTCCCGCATAACAGCCCGAATGTCATCATAAACAGTCTCCCCCTGGGCCAGCCCCGGTGAAGGATTCTCCATCAGAAACTGATTCCGCTCCGACCTCATATGCAGCACAACCACTTCATCTATCTCAGTGTGATGCTTTCGGATCTCCTGGGCCATCAGCAGATGTCGGACAGCCTGGTAGATTGGTTCATAAAACAGATCATCAACAGATTGCAGCTTGGAGAGCAAGATCGGGCTGTTATCATCTTCCAGAAATGGCTTATAGACGGTGAGACGATCCGTTCCATCCGACCGACGGCGGATGTTCACCTTGGGGTAATTCTCGACATACTTCCATTCCGTCAAAACCATCCGGGTTTTCTGAGTAGACGTCCGGACAAGAATCGCAAAGTCAATACTGGTATTTCCCAGTCCCCGGCGGCGTTTTGTGCCCAGCTTCGGTTCTTCATGCAGGTAGTTAATCGGGCCGATCCACTCAAAGGCAAGATATTGCCCGGGGGCCTCAATCGGAAGGACTTCCTGTATATCCTTAAATATGGGAGACAGGAAGGTCCTAAGTCCCTCAGGATCGTACATAAACGGGAACATGCAGTTTACCGCCATTACCTGACTGGAGCATAGATGGTTCGTCGGGTAATTCATCTGTGCCGACATATGCCAGTTGATCCAATTATGCCGGAAGTACTTGATAGCACCATCCCGGATACTCTCATGCAGGTTCTCATGGGCACAGGAAACCGGAAGCGCCCAGGGCTGAAGCTTTCCCCGAATCAGCCCCGGTTTCTTTGCTTCTTTGGATAGATGCTTGGTGTTTAGTTTCCACTCGGTCTGCCGGATCTTTTCGCTCGATAGGAAGTTCATCAATTTTCCTCCGGCCCCAGAATGGTAATGACCGGGTAGTCCGTGTCACCGGGACCAACCATGGCTTTTATCTTTCTGGCCACAGGTGGCTTGCCGGGAGCCATCTGAAAGAGAACATCAAAGAGCATGCAGCCATTGTCCGTGCGGTGGGCATTGTAATAGAGCATCACAAGGACATCCCAAAGGCGGCCCTCAGCCGACTGTCCCAGATCTTTCAGTGCTTCCGAGGGCTCAATATAGGCGTTCCAGAGTGTAACGGTAACAGCGGTATCAAACCGCATTCCGGCTTCTTTTGCCATTTTAGTAACATCGATCAGGATTCCGTCTTCAAGAGCCTGCTTGCGGCTGTAGCTGAATATGGTGCATTCGAATGGATCAAGCATGGGCATACTCCTGTTTTGACTGCTGTCTTTCCGGTTTGAACTCAACATTCTCGGCAACAATGATAACCTTTGACCGGGTATAGCCGTCCTGTTCCCAGCGGTCCTGTTTTAAACGGCCTACAATTCGGATGCCCCGGCCTTTGGAAAGATATTGGCTGCAGGATTCGGCAATGCGTCCCCAGCATTCCACATCCAGAAAGGCGGTCTCCCGCTTTGTTTCTTCTCCCGATTTGTAGTAGCGATTGACAGCAATGCTCAATGAGCACATAGCGGTGCCATTGGTTGTATATTTCATTTCCGGTTCCTGGGTGAGGTTCCCCTCGATTATGATGCTGTTCAAGTCATTCATTCTTATCCTCCTGGATTATCAGTAGCGCAAAAGTTGGGAGGAGTGAAATCACTCCTCATCCTTGAAATAGAGTTCCTGGGTTCCCGGAATCAGATCACATCCGGGGATCAGTTCTCCCTTTGATAGCAGTTGCTTGAGATAGGATTTGGATACTTCCTTCTTGACCACAACTGCATCGGGGTGATTCATCTCACAGAAGCTGATGGCTGTCTCTGTGTCCACCACATCTATCCTGTCCGGTTTCTTGCGGAGCTGGACACTTATTCCGGGAAGATGCAGGGTCTTTGATTTATGCTGATGGGAGACTTCCTCTTCAACATAGGGGCGGATCATGTAGCGAAGATATTCAATGGAATCCAGGTCTTCCCGGATGGCCTTCTCATACCATTTGTCAATCTGGGCCTTGTAGATTTGCGTCCGTTCTTTCAGTTTACTGATGCGGTCTTCAGCATCGATGATCCTCCTGCCAGCCCAGGCTGCTTTCTCGGGGCTGTCGATGGTGAAGTGTTCCGATTCTGTAGGTGTTTTCTCTATCAAGAGATCAGATAATTGGGGCATCTGTTCATGGGTCATTTCTAATGTTAATGCTGTACTCATGGCTTTCTCCTTTAGAATATGAGTGCCGGTTCCTGCTGGGGCTTGCCGATCTGGACCTTCTCCTGCTGTTTAGCCGTGTTGGCCAACCGCTTGAGGGGTTTGACAATGGTTTTCTTCTTCAGGACTTCATTTATGTGCTGTTCAAGCTTCTGAAGGTTGTCCTCTGAGGGATTGATTTCCAGCTGGGATTCAATCCATTTGAGGTGATTCTCGCTGAAATGATCCTTGTTGGATTCAAGCTGTTCCCTGATCTGAACCAGTCGTGGATTCTCTTTCTTTGCAGGGTGTGTCGATTCCTGGACTGTTGCCGATCTGTCACTCTGGTTCTCTATAGGTGAAGTCGGCATCGGTGTCACTTTGACAGTCGTCATTTCCTCCGGTAGTTCACTCGGGTCATAGGGCATACCGCCGAGTTCGTCGGGGAAGCAAAGCCGGAATCCCTGGGAGATACAGACCTTGCGGAGTTGGAAGCGAGGCATTTTCTTCCAGAACTGGGTTAACGACCCATCCCGGCGGCGTTGTACCGCTTCTTTCCAGTAGACACTGTGTTGGAACGGATGACTCCAGTCTTTCCGGAATATCTCAATGACAGCCTTGAAGGTATCTTCCGAATCACCTTCTACCCAGGCATGCCAGCCATCGAGCTTGCCGGTACGTTCCGCCCGCTTGATGAACACTTCGTAGCCTGTAATTATGGAAAGGCGGCGGTATTCCCCTTCGCCATAGGGCACGCAGTAGACTTCCCGCTTGAATGGATTGAGCTGGTAGGCTTCGGCGATCTCAACGAACTGCTCTTTCTCAAGATCATTCAGCTCCGATGTCAGGCCGAAAGTGTCCAGGTACTTGATAATCTGGTCCCGGCTGATTGGTTCAACAGGTGGCGGTTCATGGTTCTGGACCTGTAGGGCATGTTCCATCTTGTCCTCCTTGTATTCTTGCTGCTTAATAAGTAGCGGACTTAAGGAGCGATGATGCACAGAATCTTTGGTAATCAATCTGGAAAGATGAACAGATCAGTTGATATCCGTCCATAGATTGGATAGAGAGTACTTGAGCGCGTTTTTTATACAGTCCCTATATGTTGCATCCATAAAAGGTACATGGGTAGACACAACTGACACGGTATGGGTTTCTATTCTCGTGAATAGGTCCCACGGGCGTATCCGATACCTCTAAGGGTATTGCTGTCAATAATTTCAAACTCAAGATCACCTTGATCCGATGTCACAATGATGCGGTTTCCACTCCGGTAATAGTTCGCAGAATAAACTGGATAGGGACTGAATCCGGCGGTAATCCGGCAGCGATTCTCAGAGAGCAATTCGATGCTTCGATAGGCTCCGCTTGGATTCGAGAAGGTTCCCGGATAAAGATTTCCCGAACTTCTGGGTTCAGCCTCGCTTGTATACGGTACTTCCATGAACTGATATACCGCTTGTCCGTACTGCTGTACGGAAGCAGATGTTGAATACTTTGGTCCATAGATGATGATGGTATGGTCTACATCGTTTCTGTATTGCTCGGGTGGGAATGGCACTTGTGCAGTCTGATTATTTAGAACAAGCATCAGGCCTATGGGAATAAACTCCTCCCGGTAATCAAACCCGAACAAAAGTTCGATTCCATTGAGCTTCTCGAATGATACAAAGTATCGTGTCGAGACTCCCTGAAGCCAGGTCCGTTCTGATCGTGGTGTTGCTAATGTGTAATTGGTCATCGCCATTTGGAACCACTGGCGAATACGCTTGAGGTATAGCTCAGTGCCTGAATAATCCAGCTGTCCAAGTTCAAACTCCTCTCTTGTCCCATTGGCCAGTTCTGGATTCAAAGCGAGTAAGCCTGATGCGTCATCTGTCGGATCATAGGAGTCGAATTTCATGCCAACTATCAGCAGGTCGCTCTCTAAGTTGATCTGGATGATTAAGTCGTGCGGTATTAGACTGTCTGTATGTTCAAGGAATGTCACAAGGTTTTCAAGGCTAAAATGCCGATCGGTTTCGCTCGGTAGAGTAGAAATAAAGGTAATAGATGCGGAATCATCAGCAAATTGAATGCGTGAGTGTAGCCTTTCTGATTCCGCCATAAGGTTCGTTGTTATCAGCAGAAGTAGTGCTGCCATCATGCTTAAATATTTCATTGGTTTCCTCCATTTTATCTGTAAGTATCCCGAATGCTATTTGACAGGATACCCGATTACATTTTGTCCCAGTGTAGTAGCCACCCGTGCCGTTTCTTGTCACAGGTTCTTCGTTTTCTTTACTTCCGCTCCGAGTAACTGCGAACCGAAATGATCACGATGGTCATTGAGAAAAGGAAGGTGGGCAGTATGGTTATGTTGCTGATCTGCAGCAGAAGCTCCGGATCTATCCTGACCAAAGATGGAATGTTGACGGATTGTCCGAGTTCTTCATTTTTAAGGCTGTATCAGTATTGTCGGCCATATCCTTTGCCTCCCATCTTTGCTTATAGGAGAGTAACGGGGATGTGTGCCGCAAGCTGTCACAGGTCATAGGTTTTATTCATCCGGCTGATATCATCCCTGATTTCCCTGGCCAGCGATTCTGGCTCCAGTACTTTGGCATGGGGGCCAAAGGAGAGTAGCCAGCGTTTAACATCCTGCACACCCGAAGTCTCCATCTCAAGAATCAGGGATTCATCATCGTTTTCCGTAAGGCTCTGGTTCTTGGCCCAGCGTTTCTCTTTGATATAGTTGGCCTGGCTTCTATCGAACCAGATCTTCACCCGGATCGGATCGTTAAAGGTGATGGTAAATGCGGAGGAGAGCATCGCTTCGGCATCGAAGTTTTCCGGGTAGGCAAAGCAGTCTTCTGATAGAGAAATGTCTCCCAGGCGCTCTACGGCGATGGTCCTGATTTCCAGTTCGGGGTGAAGCTGGATGAAGGCGTAGAAACCGCCGTTCCACTCGAACAGTTTCAGAGGATTGAAGGTAATACTGTGTCGTTTATCCCTGGAAAAAGAGTGGTATTCGGCAGAGCAGGTCCGCTGTTCCGTGATGGCCGTCATCAGATCATCAAGAAGCTCCTCTTTACCACTATAATCCTTTATTCCCTGGTAGGCCGGGATGAAGATATCATCCAGCTTCTTGCGAACCTGTTCTGCCCGGGTATCCATCGGCAGGAAGGCTTCCAGCTTCTTTCTGATCGATGGAATGTAATGGTTCAGTTCGGTCATGCCCAGGATATTTCCCCGGGAGATGAGCAGATAGAGGACAAGGACTTCCTCTCGGGTTAGTTCAAGATGAGGCAGATCCAGATTGGGCAATTTTGTCAGGAAATCTTCCTGCAGGTGCCAGCTTTTGGTCCTGCCATCAAGATCCTGCTCATAAAGCGGGAAATTGAGCTCATTCAGTGTATCGAAAAGCCGGTAGACAGATCTCCTGCTGATTCCCAGTCCTTCCATGAGATCGTTAATAGTGGCGCCCTGGACCCTGGCCATAAGCTTAACCGCTGCCATCACTTTGATAAGATTTCTGCCCAACATGTTACTGTAAGTATATTTCATATAATCACTCCAGGTAAAGGTATCCATAGGAGTAGGGTAACAGGAAGGCATGACGGAACTTGTCATAGTTATAATGAGACTGGATAAGAGGTCGGATGAGGAGATTGATTTTTGAATAGAGATAGAACTATTGGAAGGTCGGTGTCCTTACTGCTTGTCTGTGAGGAAATTGCCGAACCGGTCTTGCAGGACCTTCAGGATATCTTCCTGGATCTGATCCCGTAATGTCCCGTATTTCAAATAGTACTTGATTGCTTCGTCGGTCTTCTTGTCTATCGGTTGAAACAGTTGGTGGACTTTGACGTTAAGGGCGTCGCATAGTTTATTCAGTGTGACGGATGACGGGAACTTCTTACATGTTTCAATGGATGCCAAAAGACTTGTGGATATATCGGCTTTTTCGGCCAGCTGTATCTGGGATTGCCCGAGGGCTTGTCTGTACTGTTTTATATTTGCGGCTAATAGTTCTCTAACCGGATCGTGCATTGATACCCCTAAAAGTGATGATTAATATTCACTTAGGGTGTAAGATTTATCAAATATCTATCAGTGATATGCATATATCACCCAAGGAGAGTGTTGATGAATCTTTTTGATGTACTGTATTCGGGAAAGCGGGATGTAACTGAAGAGAATATGTCTGCCCTATTGGGGTGGATGCTGGATCCCGGGCAGTCCCATGGCTGGGGAAATCTGTTTCTGATTGAGTTTCTGCAAGCCATTGATGAGAAAAAGTTTGCATCCTTCATAAGCCAACTGCCTTCGAGGGTCTCCTACAAGAAAAAGGATAGGACCTGGGCCATGGTGGTTCTGGAAGAGTCAGTACGTACTCTCTCAAACGAACGGAAGGATATTGATATTGTTTTGTACCTGGAAGGGGAACATGAATCACCCAAGTACATTCTTATTGAGAACAAGATCAGATCCGGTTCTGTGGACCCCGGCCAGTTGAATGCCGAAATAGAGGGCTTTCTTAATGGTGGCCACAAGATAGATAAGACCGAACTTGTCATGGTTTACCTGACATTAGAAGCCGATTCAACGGCAATCAGGGAGTTTCAGAGCATCAGTGATGACACCCTGGCAGCGCACTTTTCATGGCAGAAATCGGATCTTCCCTCAGTAGAGACGCTCATAGAAGCATTCCTGCGCAAAGAACTCTCCGGTGCCATAGGTCCGTTCTCCTACGAACTGACATGGTTGATGAAATCTACCTTGGGATTTATCAGAACAGGATTCCGATCCCGACCGGAGCGTATGAAAACTGAGTCAACCGGCGGAAAGATCTACTTTGAAGGGACTGTGGACGGCATAGAAGGACTAAAGGAGTTGGCCGAACAGGATCAGACCTATTACATAGGGTTTAACGGCGGGGTTGAGGCTCTGAAGGATACCGATATAAGCATTCTGGAGAACCGGCGCTACAAGTATGATTCGGATCAGCACAGGGGTAATAAACGGCCAAAGAACTGGATCGAGTTGAACCAGTTCCTTGAAGTGTTGAATCAGTAAGAAAGGAGGAGGTGCTTCTCCTGTACTGGTTTTTCAGACCGTGGTTTTAATCAGCACTGTTGCCCGACTTAGCGCCCCTGGAACTTTCAGGCATAGATTCCGCTTCTGATTCAGCAGGATTTGCTTCTGTTTTCTTCCGGCGCCCGCGCTTCTTGTAATGAGGAGCGTGCTCCTGTCTTTTAAGGTGCAGGTAATAACTGCGGATCTGGAAGGCTTCTATGTTATTGGGATTTACCTTGATGGCCAGGGAAGCTTTCTCAAATGCCTTCTCTGGTTCGTTCATTTTATGAAGAGCCTTTGCTGTGTAGGTAAGGATATCCGGTTCCTGGATAGCACTGATTCTGGCCTTTTCCAAAAGTCCCAGGGCATTTTTTAATTTCTCCCGATCATTGAACCTGTTCACAAAGTAATATCCCAGTTGGGCATAGGCTGGGCCGTATTCGGAGTCCATCTTTCCTATCTCACGAAGTAGCTCAAGAGCAAGCTGGTCATATTCATCGGCATCGACAATTAATAGGTCTGTTCTGTTAAGATCAGCAAGGGTAAAGATGAAGGCTGCAAATGAATTTAAGACCAGTAATGCTTCTGGTCTGCTTGTCCTCTCAAGATTCATGTCAACTTCTTGTAATAGCTCCAACAATGTTTTCATAATGCCCTCCGCAATACCATTCAGGATATACAGAGAAATTAGGCTTTAAATATTGGGTGCTTACCCGGTTAGATCTTTGAGGTATTGATAGATCCGGACCATGGCCAGGGTATCCAGATGGCAGTAGAAATGGAGCCCTGAGGAAAGAGCAGTTTTCTTCTCTTCATCTTTAGTGCTGATTATTTCAAGCCATGTGACCTGAGCTGATGAGCCGTCCTGGATATCCAGAGTTTTGTAGGAGAGATCAGGGCAGAGGACCGGTAGGACGGATTTGATGGAATTGGAGCCGTTAAAGGCGGAGTCGAAGTAATGATTTCGGAAGATATCCAGGAGGTCCCAGAACCGAGGGATGAGTGAAAGTAGATGGTGAGACAGGTCCGGGATGTAGGAGGCCAGGGATGTAATGACAGATTTTTCAAAGGAGGCATTGTAGGCGATGATGGTGCCATCAGGGCCGATGTCGTTCAGGAGCTCAGTAGATAGAGGGATCCGGGGATCAGTAGGTTCTGTGTGGAGATATTCTTTGTGAGTGAGTCCGCCTGAAGATTCAAGAATGTGTAGGGAGTATTGAAATGGGAATTTCTGGTAAGGGCCAAGGCCTTCCAGCCAAGGGAGTGCTGGGGCATCGGTTTCAAAGTCCAGAAAATAAAGAGGGTAGTTCAGTGAGGTAAGTTGTGCTTTGATGGCTTCTGTGTGGATTTCTTTCTTCCCTTCCAGGTAGAGGGTGAGGAAGCGTCTCTGTGATTCCGATAGGGAGATGGTTTCCGGGATATCCTGCAGGGCAAAGATAGAGGCCGAGGCGAGATTGTCCAGTGTTACAGCAGGAAGTCTTGGAATATTGAAGATCGAGGGTGTAGGAACGGAGGCCTGTTTGAAACAGTATGATTGGAACGGGCAGCTGTAGGGGCGATTACAATGGGAACCGATAGGTATGGATGGTTCTGTTTCCAAGTGGATAAGTTCGTTGAATTGCTTCAGGTGGTCGGGGACAACCTTCAGGTGTTCCCTGACTTCCCGGGTTAGGTCGGTTTGAGCGAATAGATTGGATAGATCGGGGTATTTGCAAGCACGATCGAGGTGCATCAGGATGGTTCGGTTGATAGAGAGACCGGAGCCTTCCAACACGGAAGTCTGGACGGCCAGGTCCCAGATGTGTTCGGTGTGGGTAGATGAAGTGGATTTGACCTCGATGATGTCGAAGGTCGAATCGGGATTGCGGTGCAGGATGTCTACACGAACGAGGGTGTGCGCAAATACAAAAGCTGGTTCGAAGAGGTTGACGATGCCTGCCTGCAGGGCTTGCTTTGTCTGCTCCAGGGCTTTAGGTATTTCATAGTAGGTGGCAGAGATGAGCTGCCCATCGGGGTAGCTTTTCTGGGCCAGCTCCCCGATGGCCGTTCCTTGATCGAAGATCCTTTGTAGGGCGGGACTGGGCGGCTCCGCCTGGTCAGGCTTGTAGAACTGCAGCCACAGTTTCTTTTTACACTGCATTCCTGATAGATATTTGCTTTTAGATAACCTGAGTTCCATAGGTTCTCCTGTCCTAAGTATAAAGTAACTTTCTAATATCACCAATAGAGGTGTCAGGGTATATATCTTGGTGTCCTGGTATACAGGTAACGTGGTATCTGGGTATCGAGTATTCATATGGATGTACCTTCGGGGGTAAGATATTAATAAATACTCACTTGCTCGGTTAGGTTTGTAATACGGCGCAGTTTCATCGATATGTCCTCTTGAAACCCGGTATGTCCTCTCAAATGGCCGGTCTATTGGTATCGCGTATCAGTTATCTATTCCTCTTTATGTCCCTCTGAAATATACCGCTAAGGATAAAAATGGTATGGGCACGAAATGAAGGGGGTCAGTTCAGCTCTCCCGATTCAAGGAATGAGAAGTAACTGTCACCCTTCCCGAGGATGATGTGATCCAATACGGGAATGCCCAGAATATTTCCTGCTTCTTTCATTCTCCGGGTGACCTCCCGATCCTCACTGCTGGGTTCAATATTCCCGGAGGGGTGGTTATGAGCCAGGAGCACAGCGGCCGCCCGGTCTACGATAGGGTCAGCAAAGACCTCCCTGGGGTGTACGACAGTACGATTCACAAGACCTATGGAAACAATCCTGACGGCCTCTACTACATGATTCCCGTTTAAGGACAGGCATATGAAGTGTTCCTGCTTTGCTTTTCTGTAGCGGTCAAGAACCTGCAGGGCATCATTGGGGGAACTGATTCTCACCTCGTAATTTGCTTTCCGTTCACTTATGATCTGATAGATTGGCATCGGGATACTCCTCGTTCAATATGGTGTTGCAGGAGGATGAAAGTCTTTCAAGTATTTGAATACACTCCTGTGTCAATTGAATCAGCAAATCCCCCGTATCCTGAATGGTTCCAGCCATCGGCGGATCATCTGTCATGCAGGTAAATAAATCGCTGACAGCTCGGATTTTTCTGAGTGTACTCTGAGCTTCATCTATTTGATTGAACACATCTCTTGGATTCACCATCACTCCTTATGTTATTTGTATAGAGGTCAACTCCTGATAGTGAACGAAATCTTTCCTAAGATTGGAGAATCGGGGATGGGTGATGCATAGTATGCAGCATTTCTAAATAATTTCTATTGTGTAGCTATAGCGAAAAGTTTACCCCCTGCCATGGGAGCGGAAGCATGGGGAGAATACTTTAACAGGAGTATCAATATCCTACATAACCTACATCAACGGAAATCGTACCTGCAAAGGAGGTTCACCACGCCATTCAAAATATGGATATACTGTGTCGGGTCTTGCCGAATATTCTCAACAGTCAAAGCGTATGATGTTGGATATTTCAGATTTTCGATCTTCATGCCATGGGAAAGCCTAAGTATGGGAATGGTAGTCCTGAATAAGCTGGCAATATGTTCTTTATGGATAGGTCCTGCTGTACGGTAATGAATCCAACCGGAATCATGACCCGGGTTCAAATGTAACCAATCGCTATATGCTGGTGAGAGTTTAGATAGTACAGATGCCAGAGCTGGTTCGGTAACCATCCGGATACTCACAACCTCTGGAAGACCCCAGGAATGGGTATCACCTGCAGCAGCATAAGGAAGTATCAAAACAAGGTTGTCGTGTGCAAACTCCGCGACCAGAGCTGTTTTATTCTTGTAGTAGAACCGGCCAGGTACTATCAAATAGGAATCTCTGTTTAGGATCTGGACCCTCTGCCGCAGATATATATTGAGTGCCTGGTTTATATATCCACAATATCGGTTTGCCGTTGCCCTTGAAAGATCATATTTCTCTCTCAAAGAAGTGATCTTATGGGAGAAGTCATTCTGTGGATGCAGATATTCTTTTATGAAATTGACCCAATCCTGAAGGGATAGCTTACTGCGAAAGAAAGGTGTTCCGCTAAATATGCTCATCTCCCTCCCACATGTTTTACATATCAGTTTGAATTCTACTCGGCGATAGAAGAAGGATGCACCTCCGCATCGGCTGCATGTATGGTCTTTCGAAACTAACTTCTCGATCACTGCAGATGAAATACTTTCTGTGCAGATACTATCCTTATCCATTCTCCTAATATCGGTTGGACTTTGGTGATACAGAAGGAGCGAAGCTTAATTTTCTTGTGCTCGATAGGTATTACTCTCTATACGCTTTTTAAAAGGAGACTGAATCGTGAAACTTGAACGAGAAAAGTTAAAAATGGCGCCGGAGAACTCCCCATTGGGATCAGTAAGAAAGCTGCCTGGGGATTTCAGTTTTATTCCTTTACATTTCATCGATGACAAGAACAGTTGTTCATGCGGTATCGATGTCTGTGATTTTCCGGGAGTACATCCTGTGACTGATGAAGCCGCATACTATCCATCGAATCGCCTTGACGACATAACACGGTGGTTTTCTCCCCCATCTGAATACAATATCGGAGTGGCAACAGGAAGGGAAGCAGGAATTATTGCAGTGGTATTCTATATGTCAGAAGAATACCGAAGAGTTTTGGATATTAACAGTTTGTCCCCTATATGGAATACGGTAGCAATCGGATCAAGGCATTATCTACAACTGATCTTTGAATATCCTGATGATATAAGTGTCCCGTCGCTTAATCGCATTGAGGGCTTTCCCAATATGAAAATAATGGGTGATGGTGGTTATATTGCTGTGCCCCCAGGGAAAATAGGAAGCAAAGTCTTTCCGATAGAATCCAATACTCCCTTAGATGAAATTAAAGCCAGAGCTGCCGTATGTCCTTCTGAAATCAAGCAGCTGATCGAAACGAACCGGCAGAATCGTGTCAAGTTTCGGTATGGTAAATCCAATAAAGATAAAGTTGAAGTGGCTGAATATATGATCCGTTTCTACCTTCACCTGAAAAAGCTGGAAATGGATAGGGACAATATTCGACGGCTATGTGAGGATCGAGTTAGAAGCTTCCAGCATGAAATTACCTATGTTGATATTGAACGGATGGCCAGGATCTACTCGGCTTCGAAATCTACTGCTGTGTTCATACCCGATGTATTCACCGAGATGAAGTTTGCGGAATTTTTAACATGTAGCTATTCGCATCATTTTAAATACTGCATTGAGGAGGGCAAGTTCATCAAATTCAGACCTGATAGATGGATTTTGGATGATGGCGAAGGCTACATGTACGAAATGTACAAGATTATGCTCCAACGGATAAATCACCTGGTAATTGATACAATATCCGATCCTGAGTTGCGGATGAAGAAGCTAAGTGCTTTATTGAAGATGGAGAATAACCGGAAGTTCAGGGACATCATGGAGATTTACAGAAGTGATATAAGAAATCAAATATCAACAGAGGACATCGACCGGGATCCGGGACTGATTAACTTCACCAACTGTACTTTCGACCTAAGATCTCAACTGTCATATCCGAATTTCCGCTGGGACTATCTCATGAATTCCACGGGATATGAATATGATACTGATGCATCCTGTCCCCAATTCGAAAAAGCCATATTGAGTACAATCGGTAATAGAGAAAATGTTCGCTTTGTTCAGAAATACCTGGGGTATGCTATAACAGGAAATACTTCTATGGATGCCATGCTTATCCTGGTCGGCGAGACTGGAACCGGGAAAAGTACCTTATTGGAAGTCATTGAACATGTATTCGGAACATACTGTGTCGTAACTCCTGTTGATACCTTCTTAAGTAAACGGCGAAATGCCATCCCAAATGATGTGGCCCGTTTGAAGGGAAAGCGGTTGGTGATAGCCAATGAGATGAGTGAAGAGCATAGGTTCTCGGTTGATCGAATCAAGACTATGACCGGCGGTGACACGATATCAGCGCGTAAACTTTACCAGGAGTGGTTCCAATTCCAACCAACACACAAGATCATTTTAGCGACTAACCACCTGCCTAAAGTCGAGGGATTTGACAATGCGCTAACTCGACGGTTCCGGATTGTTGAATGTAATCAGGGGGTGCCTGTGAAAGAGCGAATACCGGATTTTCCGGAAGTACTTAAAAGGGAGGCTGCCGGGATTATGAATTGGATACTGGAGGGATACCGCATGTTGTGCGAGGAGGGGCTGGAGCCTACGGACTCGATGCGGAAAACGGTTTTGCAGTATAGAATTGAGGAGGATAGGGTTCTCAGGTTCATAAATGAGTGCTGTAAGCGGACTGAGAGTGAAATCGTCGGTGTCACGCAATTATATACGACCTATGATGCCTTTATGAAAAATCGTGGTGAACGCCGGACTGATACACTAAATATGTTTAGTAGGAAGCTGTTGAAACACGGTTTTCGAAAGATCAGGCGTTCAGTGGGTATGTATTTCGAAGGGATTGAGATCAAGAAAGAGATTCAAACCGAGCTTCACGACAAGATCGGTTCAATATCGTACTGAGGAAAAAAAATGAATCCTCCAAGAACATTGAAATTGAATATTCAGGAAATAGATGAGCAAGTAACTCTCTCCGGCAAAAAATCCATTTTGCTGGGAGGTGCCAAGCAGTCATTCAAGTCTCATTTCACCATAAATATTCTCTATGAAAATCTAATTACTGGATTCAACTGTGTGTTCGTATCTATGGATTGGACTGCAAAAGAGGTCTGGGATAGATTGACTCTATTGCATTTTAATAATCTGAGTGTGAGTTTCTATTGCGGAGGAATGACCTGGAATCAGTTTTGTGGACGCGGGCGAGATCCTGTCACCAGTCAGGAGAAGAAGGCTTTGCAACGGTGTTTCAATGATCTGGAAACCAATCAGGATTATGGCAAGTTGATCATAATTGACCGTGAGTTCATAAAAGAGAGATTTACTACCTTCTCTTTTGAAGCTCTACGGGACTGTCTCTACTATGTCATTTCTATTTTGCCGTCATGTGATATTCTGGCTGTTGATTGGCTTAATTATATTTCTTCGTTTTGTTCCTCAGATTACAAGGCCGGGAGGAAATTACTGGACAATACTATGTTGTTTTTCTCTGATTTTCTGAAAACGATCCGGCAGGAAAACTGTGTTTTATTCTGCGTATACGAGATCGAATACAACCGGTGTAAGCAGGCCATCAAAAGAGAGGAGATACAGCGTCATACCATCTGGAAGAGGAAGGTTACCAGATTGGATAAGCTTGAAGATATAGCGTTCAGAGAACGGGAAAAGGCGATAGAAGATGTCAAATATATGATTGCCATAGATGGTGCCGACATTTCCGAAGAAGATAAGAAGTTATTCAAAGAGGACATTCTCCGTCGTAAGAAAGAACATCAGGATATCCTTCGCGAACAGAAAGCGCTATACCAGGCTGAGGAGGAAGAGGACAGCAAGGCATTAGAACGTCTGAAAGGATGTTACGATATCTCTGATTTTGCTGATCCCGAGATAGTTGTGTCTAAAAGCGATATAATCTTATCCCTCTTCCGGGATCGAAAGCTGATTAAGGATGGAGTTATCAGAATGCAGATACTTAAGAATGATATCCTGCCCACCGATCCAAACCCTATCGAGTTACCATTAGATATCAGTTATTTACGAGTAGGAACATCTCTACACTCCAGAAGTTCCGATAGGGTTCCCAAAGATTACTGGCTGAGTATCCTGGGAGATGGGAGCGAGCTGATACCAGAAGCACTTTTGGGTTCTTTAAACCGAAAAGACCAAGGCCCCGAAGCTACATGGGCAGCTTCATTATTTAAACCTGATCTGTAGATGATTCGAGAAGCTTGGTATAAAGTTCATTGTAGAGCTTCTGGTAGGTGAACTCGGACATTTCTTTTAATGATTCCATAGTGACGCAGGCCTGCCTGATTTCGGCATTAATTCGGCTAAGTGCGGAACGGCCCGTGCTGTCTTTATCGTAGACTTCCCGGAAGAAATTCAAGATATTGTCCTTTCCATATCGGGCTACAAGTTCGTAAAGACCGTAAGTTTCCAGGAGCTTTTGCTTCCATCGGGATTTTTTACCATTGTCTTTTGAGGCATAGTGGGTTTTCAGATTCTCAAGGATGCTTAAATCCTGGTCAGGAAGGGGTGGAATGAAATCAAAGAGGAGTCTTTGAATTGTTTCATTGTAATAGTTTTTCAAGTAGGTGAAATCAGAAATTACTTCCCCAACAGTCTTATCTCCCAGCACTTTACTTGTTTTTTTATAATGGAGAAGACGATATTCAACGCGCATAGTATTGGAAGGGGGCTTTGCAATATCCTGCTCACTTCGGGGTGTGTATTTTTCGTGGGTGGCGAACTCCCAGGTCTTATCGTGGATAGATAGTGCCCATTGGCGGGTACGGTTTTGCCGTGAAGTGTAAAGTATTCCATTTTCTTCAGCCATCATTTGCGTGGCCGGTGGTTGGAGTAGCTTTAGAAGAGGAACATACGCTTCGTAAGGATGATCAAGGACCAGGTTCTTGAATAGATCAATTCTGATCACTTTTCCCATTGATAAATCTGTATGTAGTCCTATAACTGGAAGAAGGTTTTGTAATTTCTGTAATGCTTCTGCTAAATCATTCTGGGTCATTATCTCTGGATAGTTATTGTTGTAAAGAAGACGCGGAAGCGAGGCTTTCACAATACAGTGAATTGATCCGTTTTTCCACGGCTTTATTTCAACATTGTATGGATTGAAATTGTTCTCCCTCCAATATGCACGGGAACCAAAAATCGTTTCATTATAATTGTTTGACCATAAAGAATGGGAATTCGGTCTATCTGCGGTGCCTGGGACAGAACTATGATTCACTACAAGGCTGTGGATCTCTGCAACAGAAAAATTATTGCCTACATCTATGTGTATCGTATCAATCATTCCCAGTCATCCATCAACGAGTCTGCTTCTTCTGCCGCTTCTTGATCCAGGCATCTATGTCCTTACGGGAAAATACTAAACGCTTGCCCAAACGGGAGCAAGGAATTTTGTGCCTATAGGACCAGGAATAAATAGTGCTGGTGGACATGCCAATATATTCGCTTAGCTCCTGGATATCCATATAGTCCTCAGTTGCACCGAAAGGTTTGGTGTTCCTTTCAGGGGGTTTTTCCTGAAGATCATTCTCTGTAGCATCGTTTAAGGAATCGAGAGCTTCAAAGCCTGTTTGCTCAGTATCAAGCCAGAGCCTGACTCTCCCAATGGCCAGTTCGTCTTCATCAAGGTCGTTATGAACATCCACCGGATCACGCTCCAGCTTCTTCTCATCCAGGAGACGACGGAAGGTGGCCCAGTCCTCTTTATGCTGCTGTTCCATTTGTTTCACAATCTGAGTCAGATACAGTATTCGTTCATTGGAGGAGGGGAGTCTCTTGTATTTGCGTTGAATCTTTTCAAGTTCTTTTTCAAGCTCCGCTCTCATGAGACCTCACCTTTGAAAATTTCCGATTGAACTTCGATCACATCGCTGAAGTCCTGCAGCCTGAAGTGGGCATAATTATCAGTCATCCGGTTATCTTTGTGCCCTACGACTGCCTGAATCTTCGGCACGGTGATCTTCCTTAACAACAAAATAGTATTGAAGGTGTGTCGCCAGCTATGGAAGACAAGGTTCCGCTCCTTCCGTTCTTCTTCATCTATTCCTAATCGCTTTAATGCGTCTTTGTACCGAAGCAATATCTGGTTTTCCGGGTAGTGCTTTTTCCCATCATTTAGAGAAAACGTATACCCATTTGGACCACCTTTCATTATTCTTTTTAAAAGTTTGTAGACATCCGGCGTAATCGGTGGTCTCCGGTCATCGAGACCCTTAGTTTGATGTTTTATACCGGTGATAGCTCCGAAACTTTTACATACATGGATATGGTCTTCGTGAACATTCTCATTTAGCAGACCTAACAGTTCTCCACGACGCATACCTGTTACAGCTGCAAGTACATTCATTGCGAAGGTCACCAGGCAGCCATCCCAGTATTTATCAATATTCCTAAGATCAAGAAGTTCCACGACCTCCTGAAATGTAAGAACACCACGCTCCTGTTCCTGGGCATCCAGATAGCTGATCTCAATTGAAGGATCTTCATAGATGAGTTTCCGTCGTTTGGCCTCTGCGAACATGATCTTTACGATCTTGATCAGGTGATTGATTGTCCCAGGAGACAACGGTTTGTTCTTTCTCAGGTAGATAATGAAGTCTTCTATATCTTCTTTCGAGATAGCAGTGAGTTTCTTTTCTCCGAAGTAGGGCTGTATATGATTCACGAGGTATCCCCGTTCGGTCCGGGCATGTTCAATAGATACCGACTTTTTTTGTTTCTTCAGATTGTTACACCGCAGAATGTAGGTGCACTTATCCCACACCCAGAAGTCTTCGCTGAACTCGGCAAAGGTTTCTGTCTGCTTTGGCACAAGTTTCCCTTCTTTATAGAGATCCATGCAGTAGTCTTCTGCCGCGCCCTTGGATGTCATTCCTGTTGATCGACCTGCTGTTCGGTTACCATTTTCATCGTAAGTCCGGTAATAATACACAGGTTTTCCGGAAGAGTTTGGGCGTTTATAGAGTGTGAATTTCTGCTTATACCTTGGCATTATCTCCATTTACCTGTATTAATAATTATAACATCAGGTATTCAAATGGGCAATTGAATTGGCTACAAAACTGGCTACAGAGAAATTAAGTGCTTACAGGATAAGGATTTGGGCATAAA
The DNA here is from genome assembly GCA_009991955.1 of Spirochaetales bacterium. Lineage (GTDB taxonomy): Bacteria > Spirochaetota > Spirochaetia > DSM-27196 > Salinispiraceae > SKVS01. The sequence goes on along the minus strand of JAACWS010000023.1, from coordinate 11,553 downwards.
AAAACGGTATGCCTGGACGTCTGGGTGCATACCGTTTAGGAAGGGGGCAACCTCCCATAAGGACAGTATCGTCACTTGCAGGCTGAAACTTTAGCTCGTGTATCAGACCTTGAAAAACACTCGGATTTTTGGAAACTTGGTTTAGCTTCAAGGGGGCATCACTAAAATCAGTTTTTCTAGCCTATTGGGTCAAGGCCTCTAAGTGACTGAAGTACCTGGGCCACCAAGTGCGTACTATTGCTTTTGATGACTATTGACTCTACGAACGACCGCCCAGACCACAAGGGCCAATAGGGTCATAAGATAAGGAAGTCCATTCAAAATTCCTGGGAGTCCAAAGCCTTCTTGGGCCTGAGTTGCTAATAATTCGGCACCCGAGAAAACCCCTGATGCAATGAGAATACCCAGGGGGTTCATATTTCCTAAGAATACAACCACCAAGCTAATCCAGCCTCTACCGGCACTCATGTTTGGCACATACGCTCCAAGTCGAAATGCCAAGGCTGCACCGGCGAGTCCCGCGAGTATTCCGGAAACTACTAAGGCCGAGATCTGGAAAAAACCCTTCGAAATTCCTAAATTACCAACCCCCTCAGAGTCTGAATACAATGCTCGATACACGACACCGGTGCGGGTTTGATAAAGTACGAACCACGATAATCCCATCACAAAAAAGCTGAGAATCTGAAGCCAGCCTAATCCAGTCGTTAGTTCTTCTAGCCCGAGGCCCAATTGAGTAAGACTTATAACCCCCTTAATTCCAAAGAAGAGACTTCCCAGAATTGGAGTCAGTCCCCATGCGAATAAATTTATCGAAAGCCCGGCAATAAAGACGTTTGCCTTGTATCTTACGTGCATGATGCCGACCAAGGCCCCGGCAAGTCCTCCCACCAAGGCGGCCCCGAAAAGGGCCAGGTACACATTTTCGGTAACAATGTAGATTGCCAGGGAAAAAAACGCGCCCCAGACCATCATACCTTCGGCTCCAATGTTCAGTACCCCTGCAAGTTCAGTAAAGACTACACCACCGGCGGTGAGAAGTAGGGGCGTTAGGTTTGAAACTAAATGGAGGAAAAAGTCAATCATGTAGACTCCGTCCCCTTATTTGCTTTTTTCCAAAAACTTGCGCGGTAATAAATAAGAAGACAAATCCTTGCACAAGTATCGCAAGCTCAGTAGAAAAGCGTGTGTAGATCATAGCGGTGCGAGCACCAGTTTGAAGGTAGGCAAAGAATAGCGCTCCTAAAAGGGTGCCCAAAGGATGATTTCTTCCAATCAGGGCCGCGGCGATGCCATTCCAACCAAAACCCGAAGTAACCCCGACCAATGCCGCATGGTAGGTACCTGTTACAGCTAAACTGCCAGCTAAACCATGGAGAGCTCCACTCGAAATAAAGGCCACAAAACTATAGGTCGACGCGGACACACCCACTAACTGGGCAGCTAAAGGATTTGAGCCAGACAGGCGAAGTTCGAATCCCCGCCGGGTTCCTTGGAGAAGCCAGAAGAAAAATCCCCCTAGACCGAGAGCTACGAATAGCCCGATATGGGCGTTCGAAGGTACTAATATTTTCGGTAGCCAGAACGCTCGGTCGATTTCAGGAGTTGTAAGTAGGTTACTCGAAGGATCTCGTAACGGACCAGCGATGAGGCTATCGTAGAATGGAATAATTCCCAAAGACAATAAGTAGCTAGAAATAAGGTCGTTAACCCCAAGGTAACGTCGAAGTAGAGCCGAAATCCCAGCGAGAGTACCTCCAGTACAAATCCCAAGCACCAAAGCCAGACCAACACCCAAGTTACCGGTCGCACTTGGAATCCAACCAAGAAAAAGTGCTGTAACAAATGCGCCAGTATACACCTGGCCCTCGCCACCTAAATTGAAGCTCCCACCTTTGAAGGCGAGAAGGATACCAAGACCGGTGAGCATTATATAGGTAGCAGAATCGAGCATGTTTCCAAAAAAATATAGGTTACGAAAAGGGCCTAAAAAAAAGGCCTGGATGCTCGCCCAAGGATCGCTACTGCCCAAGATGAGTAGGAGAATTACGGTCCCAAAGGCAAAAATCAGGGGCAATAAAATTGAGCTAAAAGACTTCTTCATGTTCCTGTCTCAGATGAAGAAAGGGTATTCGAGAGTCCAACCATTAGATCGGATAAAAACTCTCTAGATCCTTCGAATGGCTGGCTTTGAGCAACAATTTCATTATCGTGTACAACAGAGATTCTGTCTCCTAAAGAGAGAGCTTCATCCGGGTCGGATGTTAATACCAATACGCCTTTTCCCTCATTACGCAGGTCTATTAGGGCTTGATGTAAGTATGCCCTATGAGTTTGGTCCAGACCAATGCCAGGTTCACACACTAAAAGGCCATGTTCTGCCCTGGGAATTTCTCTGTCCAGGATGAGTCTTTGAGCCATTCCACCAGATAAGTTCTGTATCGGTTGGTGGAGCCAATGCGATGGCAGGGAAGGCGGGTTTTTTGGAGTGCCGTGTACTTGGAAATTTTCCCTTACACTTAGTCCGGGAAAGAGGCCTCTGCCATAACGGTCGCGAGGAACATAGCTGAATCCGGAATTTTTCTTCCAAAGGGGTGGATGAATGTGGTCACGCCCGTTTGTATCTAAACCAGCGAGGGAGTCTTCCAGTAGCTCGAGCCCCTGTTCTTTCATGCCTAGAATACAGTGGATTTCTCCAGGAAAAAGGTCAAAACTCACCTTTTTCGTTCCTAAGCTTAGGTTGGAAACCCGCAATATAGGCTCTTGGTGTATTCGGTTCTTCACGGCCCGGGGTGATAACACTGCATCTGAATTCGATTTTCCGAACATACTATGGGATATATTCACGGCGTTCGAACCCGGTGGAAAAAAGCCTGCGAGGCTACCATGGCGAATTACGAAGATTCCGTCGGAGAAATCGATAAGCTCCTGCAAACGGTGACTGACTACGAGAGCAATGCCCCCTTGGTCGGTAAAATTTCTAACGGTAGCGTAATGAAGCTTGACTTCTTCGGGACCCATAGGTGCAGTGGTTTCATCCAGAAAAAGAAGCTTCGGACCAGCGTGAATGGCAGCACGAATACCAAGTAGATTGAGTCCGCTCATCGAAAGGGAGGATAGGGGTGTATGAGTTTCTTTGTCTTTGGGAACCTTGCCACTAACTAACCGATAGTAATCTCCCACGGAGAGCCCAGGAAATGTTTTAGGGTGCTGGGGAACACCCTGTACCTGCCTGTTAACGGACCCGTGCAATTTCTTTCTCGGAGATCTGCCCAAGCCCCAAATCGTACCCTTGTTGGGCCTGAGGAGCCCCTGTAAAACTCTTCCAAAGGTTGTTTTTCCCGAACCATTTTCTCCAACCAGGCCATAGAGACCTCCGGGTTCAAGGGTGAGAGACAAACCGCATAATATCGGTTCACCATCGTATTGAGACCAAAGATTTTCTATTCCAATAGTTGCATTACTAGGTTTCATAAAAAATCAGAATAAATTCGGGCTTTCGAACTTTTTTTGTCCTGTTGATAATTCTTCAAAAAAGAGCTCAAAGGAATCACGCACACCCGGGGGAAGAAAGGTCCGATACTCTGGGCTTTCGAAGTCAAATCCGACCGCCCCGTCAGAAATTCCAAGGATTTCTGGGACCCCGTAGTCCAGGGTACCTTGGATACCTTGAAGGGTGGCACGGTACGCAAACTGTTCTTGAAGCACCAAAGTGCTACCGATAACCGTCCCTGGACCATAGGTATACCCCGAAGCATCGTACCAAATGACGTAGGTGCCTGCTTCGGCGGCCGCCGAAATGGCACCCTGATTACCGCCCCCGGCTATAGTAAGTACCACATCTGCCCCAGATCCGATCATCGATCGCACAAGGTCTGCAGCCTTTCCGCCGTCATACCAATTGCCAAGGACTCGAAAATCAACCTCTATATCAGCATCTACCGCACTGGCACCGGCTGAGAAGCCCGGCCGGATTTGATCGTTCATTACCGGGTACTCTTGACCTGCCAATAAACCCAAGCGTTTTGAGGAGTTTGCCCCCGAAAGTCCCGAAGTCGGATTCGTAATGAGCCCACCGAGATAACCGGCCAAAAACGCCTGTTCGTACTGATTGAAGTAGATAGTTTTAACCCTAGGGTTATCTGCGAGATATCCATCTAGAACCAAAAAGTGTTGGTTCGGGAATTGGCCCACAACCGCTTGTACAATTTCTGGCATACTTGGATTAGAGGTCACAATGAGGTCATAGGCTCCAGAGGCCGCAAGGCTTGTCATACTCGATGGCCATTCGGCTTGATTGAATCCTGCTTCAAAGATTTGGTAGTCTACCGGACGGCCCGAAGCAGTTGCTTCTTCGACGGCTTTGCGAACGCCACCGACCATCATTTCGTAGGTAGGGCTTCCTTCAACAACCCCCGGTACAAAAATACCAATGGCAAAAGGTTTGTTTTCCGGAACGACTTGACTCGAGCCCCCGGCGAAAACCCCAATAGTACTAAGGAATATCCCGAGAATCACCAGGTAAGAATACATTGATGTCGACTTCATGGGCAGATAATACAAAAATAAGAACCTTTCTGCTATAGTCGGAGTATGATAAACGGACCGAGAATATTTGTCGCCGATGTGGGTACCTCATCGTTAAAGGCCGGAATAATCGATCGAAATGGGACTCTTTTATGGCAGGTAAGAATTCCTATGCTTTCTAAAGAGGAAGATCTTGAGTACTGGGAAGCCTCTCGGTGGGAGATAGCCCTCCAGATGGCCTTTTCTCGACTACCCAAAGGTTCGATCGACGGCATAGTCCTTAGTGGAAATGGACCTACCATGGTTCCTTTAGATGCAAAGGACGTACCTACCTCACCAGTTCTTCTATGGATTGACGGACGAAGTCGGCCTATAGAGGGAAAACGGAGTTTTTTCTTGCCGAAGGTCCGTTGGTTTCGGGAAACCAATCCCGAGGCTTTTGCGAAAACCCGGAGTTTTCTTTCGTGCCCCGAATACCTTTCGTTTTTACTTACGGGAGTAAAGGCAACAATAAGTCCAACAAATGAATTTTTACCCTTTCTCTGGGACGATGATCAATTGTCGACATACCAGTTAAGCCCAGATCTTTTTCCACCCTTTGTGGAACCCTCTAACCTGCTTGGAAGAGTAAGTGCGCGGGGTGCTCAGAAATTTGGTCTAAAGTTGGGTATCCCGGTTTTTGCTGGAGGAACCGATTTTATGATGAGCCTCACAGGTTCGGGTACCATTTCCCCTGGAATGGCTTGTGACCGGGCAGGGACCTCAGAGGGAATTAACTACTGCTCGGATATGCCTATCCGTAACCCAAGTCTTCGCACTCTGCCCCACGCCATAGAGGGCCTCTATAATGTGGCAGGTATACTCTCGAGTACTGGAAGGATGTTCGAATGGTTTCGGCGATTTTCTGGACAACACGACATCGATTACGCTCCTATGATTGAAAGAATTGAAGCGGTCCATGAATGGGCGAACCTACCTTTTTTCTTTCCTTCCGCCCATTTGGGCGAGCAGTACGAGTTTACATCCGCGGTATTTGCAAATTTAAGACCCGAACACGGCGCCCCTGAAATGGGAAGGGCAGTACTTGAGTCTATAGGGTTTACTATACGACGGGTGGTAGGAACCCTTGAAAGTTCGGGGTGTCCCGTCACAACGCTCCGTGCCTGCGGAGGGCAGGCAAAAAACTGGCTATGGAATCAAATGAAATCCAACATGATCGATCGGCCAATCGATGTTCCCTATATAAAAGACGCAGAACTCCTCGGGTGTGGGATAGAAGGCTTCCTGGGCCTGGGTGAGTATAGAAATCGCGAAGAAGCCAGTGGCGACCTCGTAAGAATAGAACACCGTTTTGAGCCCGACCGAATGTCAGTCGAAAGGTACCAAGAGAGATTTTCGGAATATGAAAAGGTTCATAGTGCTCTTGGGAACAAATAAAAAAAGCCCGGTGTTATCCGGGCCTTTTTCGTCAATCAATAGGTTCTAGCCTATTGCATCTTTCCCTGTCTCACCACTTCGTATCCGAATGGAATTTTCAATAGGGAGTACGAAGATTTTCCCGTCTCCGATTTCCCCCGACCGGGCGCCGCGAATGATCGCATCCACAGTGCCTTGAACGAAGTCTTCGTTCACGCCAATTTCGATTCTGACCTTCTTAAGTAGGTTTACTTCAAAGGCGATTCCTCGATAGGCCTCGGTATACCCTTTTTGCTGGCCACACCCAAGGGCGTTCGTGACACTCATTTTATAAATCTGGGACTTGAACAATTCATCCTTTACGCTGTGGAGCTTGTGGGGCTGAATATACGCAATTATAAGTTTCATACTATGCCTCCTCCTTACAGGTTACTGAAGATCTGGAAGCCATGATAAGAATCGCTGGAGTGTTCAGATATATCCAAACCTTCTCGCTCTTCTTTCTCGCTTACCCGTAGACCGATTGTCTTTTTGATAATGAAGAATAGGACCAAACCAAGGCCAAAGGTCCAGACAAAGTACGCCAGTACCCCCAAAGCCTGTACGCCTAACTGACCTAGTCCTCCACCGTAAAATAGGCCGACAACCGACTCATCATTGATACCGTCGGCGAAAAGCCCAACCGCCAAAGTTCCCCAGACACCGTTTATTGCGTGTACCGAAATTGCACCGACCGGATCGTCAATATGGAGGATTTTGTCGAAGAATTCCACGCTCAAGACGACAAGCACACCGGCGATGAGCCCGATTATTACCGAAGCAAGAGGTCCAACGACCCATGTTCCTGCCGTAATACCGACCAACCCCGCAAGGGCACCATTTAAGCTCATGGATACGTCCGGTTTCCCAAACCAGATCCAACTGGTAATCATCGCTGCCACTGCACCGGCTGACGCCGCAAGAGTAGTCGTAGTCGCAATGTGCCCAATGGCACCATCCATACCCGCAAGAGTAGATCCAGCATTGAATCCAAACCACCCGAACCAAAGAATGAACACACCTAGGGCGGCTAAGGGCATGTTATGTCCCGGTATCGCTTTCGAGAGAATTTTATCGCCTACTTTGGTGTACTTTCCTGCTCGAGCACCAATTACGACTGCTCCCGCTAAGGCAGCCCATCCACCTACGCTGTGAACCAAGGTGGAACCAGCGAAATCGTGAAAGCCCATTTCCGCTAACCAACCACCGCCCCAGTGCCAGTGACCGGCAATTGGGTAAATGAGGGCCGAAATAACCACTGAATAGACCAGATAAGCAGTGAACTTTGTTCTTTCTGCCATCGCCCCGGATACAATAGTAGCTGCAGTCGCTGCGAATACAACTTGGAATATCCAGTCCCTATATACAGGAGACATCGAATCCACTCCGTAAGACTCGAAGGCGGCGGCGTCGTAGGACAGGAAGAATGCGTCAGCCCCAATAAGGCCACCAATGCTACTCCCGTACATGAACGCCCAACCAACTGCCCAATAGGCGATAGCACCGACAGCGAAGTCCATCAGGTTTTTCATGATGATGTTTCCTGCGTTCTTCGCCCGGGTGAGTCCAATCTCTACCATTGCAAAGCCGGCTTGCATAAAGAAGACCAGGGCTGCTGATAATGTCAGCCAGATCATGTCAAAAGCAGCAGCAATTACTTCGGCGGGCAGGTATTCCTGTCCATATGCGGTTCCGCCGCCGATCAGAAGCGCGATGCCCACAAGTACTGCGGATGCAAGTCGCTTTCCCTTCATACGTTCCTCCTAAAGAAATGTTGTTGCTTTCTATATGCTATAGTCGTGCCAAGCCGAAATAAATATAAGAAATTCATGCCTATAGTTCTAAGTCATTATAAAGAAGGGGATTAACAATCTAAAAGCAAAGAACTTCTCATGACAAACAATAACAAATAAGTAAAAGAAGTAGTTAAAGACTACGGAAAAGTAGTAAAACGGTATAAAAAATACAAAAACGTAGTAAAAAGGCGCCCTCCAAAGGACGCCTTCACCATAAGAACGAGAAATTGTCCGTGGGAGACTAACCCCTAAAAATTCTCGAATCAATGTCGTATTTCTTGACTCTCAGTCCCATCTTTCGCTCAGTAAGGCCCAGCATTCTAGCGGCCTTAGCCATGTTTCCCTTTGCAGACTTTAAAGCATCTTGGAGAAGTTCAGCTTCCAGGTCTTCTAGAGCAGTTTCTAAGCTCTTTTGAAGCCGAGTTCCGGTACTTTCGGCCGATTGTAGACTCGGGGGAAGGTGATGACTGTGAATGACTTCATCTATGGTTAGCAAAACTGCCCTTTCAACGCAATTCTCCAGCTCTCGGACATTACCGGGCCAATGGTAGTGGGTCAGCAGTTCGATAGCTGGAGTAGAAATCCGTCGAACATTTTTTACGTTTTGTTCTGCGTACTTTTCGATGAAGTGATCAGCCAAGAGAAGAATATCACTTTTTCTGTCTCGCAAAGGAGGAATATGTATTGGAAAGACGTTCAGACGATAGTAGAGATCTTCCCGAAAAGTGTTGGTTTCCATAAGTTCTTCGAGATTTCTATTTGTGGCAGCAATAATACGTACATTCGTGCGGATCGTGTCGTTTCCGCCGACCCGCTCGAATTCCTTCTCCTGGAGCACTCGCAAGAGTTTAACCTGGGTAGAAGCACTCAAATCACCTATTTCGTCCAGAAAAATCGTTCCACCATTAGCGAGTTCAAAACGGCCCTTTCGCATGGCTATAGCAGAAGTAAAGGCGCCCTTTTCGTGGCCAAAAAGCTCGCTCTCTATTACCGTTTCGGGGAGGGCAGCGCAGTTAACTTTAATAAAAGGCTTCGCTGCCCGGTTACTATTGTAATGAATGGCGTGGGCGACAAGTTCTTTTCCCGTCCCACTCTCGCCACGGACAAGAACGGTGGCATCGCTTTTCGAAACGTAAGCGATCATATCGAAGACGTTTTGCATCGCCTTCGAGTTGCCTATAATGTTTGAAGGACGAAAGCGCTCCCGAAGTTCGTCTTGGAGGCGATTATTCTCTTCTTGAAGAAAACGTTTTTCTTCAAGAACTGCGTGGCGAATTTTGACTGCCTGGGCAATCATCGAAGCGATAACCGACAAGAGTCGTAGTCTGTCCCGCAAGATTTTTTCGTCCGCAGGAGGACTATCAACCGAAAAAGCTCCGATAACCTCGTTTCCGATTTTAATTGGTACGCATATAAAACTAAAATCTTTTTCTTTTGAACCTCTTCGGGCTCCGGTACGATTCAAGAACTCGGGATTATCGCTAATCCGAGGGATAATTTGCGGTATACCCGTGGCAACGACCTTTCCGGTTATACCCTCACCGAGCCGATAAATACCCTTGAGCATTTCGGATTCGCTAAGGCCGTAGGCGGCCTCGATGACAATTTCCCCTGACTTTCGATCGAGGAGCGTAATAGTACCACGATCCATTTCGAATCGGTCGCCAACTTCCTTCAGAACTGGATTTACAATCTGTTTAATGTCCATACTCTGGTCAAGTATTTGACTGATACTGAAGAGTAAGGAAAGTTCATCAATTTTCCTCTGAAATTTCTCGTCCACCAAGTCGTCGGCCATATACCCTCCGCTCCCAGTCATACTACATAAATGTAGTTATAGTCGCAAGAGGGTACGCAAAAGATCTCAGGCCTCTATTAAGCCTTCGTAAATGATTTTCTCTTCTCCGTTAAGACTCACAAATTGGCCGGCCTCAAACTGCCGAAAGGCGTCTGGCACGTCGGCAATAACGACTAACCCAGGATTCATGTCTCTCAAAGTTTCTGGTGGAATTTCCGAACGTCCCTCGATGATAATACCGCCTATTTGAGCGATGATCGCGCGAAATCCCTCGCTGAGCTTAGGAGTTATTAAAATCCCCGAAGGATTAAGTTCCATAGCCTTGAGGGCTTCTTGAGAATTCTTCACCTTAACGACCTTTCCCGAAACGATTCCTCCGAATCCAGTTTGTCCTCGATTCAAAATGTTTCCTATGAAGTGAACCTTAATGGTGTTCATCATTATAGGACTATTGAGTGGAATGCCAGCTGCCGTAACAACCTTGTCGAGCATTTGGATCAGATTATCCTTGAGGGCAATTCGAAGAGCGTTTTGGACCATCATTTCGGAATCCCTTACAAATTCGGTTAAAACCGGGTAGACCCCCCAGTGAAGTAGTAACTGTCTTTGAACAATTTCACTTACAGTTGCGGCGATGATCTTATAGTTTGGTCGAAATTTCGATATGAGCCGAGGGGTATTGCCCCTGAGGGTCGGGGTAACCATCGCTACTGCTTGGATGCTTTCGGCCAGAAGGTGGGCGGCCCGGGCTACCGCCATTCCAATTTCATGACTGCCCGGTGTATGAGCCTGAAGTATTCGTAGATTCCTTTCTCGGTACTCGGGACTTTGTTCGATCGTGCGAACGATAGCAGCCATAGTTTCAACCGCTCGGATGGGGTATTTTCCATTCGCTGTTTCTCCACTAAGCATGACTGCATCGGTACCATCAAAAACCGCGTTGGCAACGTCGTTCGTTTCTGCCCGGGTAGGCTGGGGATTTTGAATCATAGAATCGAGCATCTGAGTTGCCGTAATTACCGGTTTATTCTGATTGTTACATCTTTCAATAATTCTTTTTTGGACCAGGGGAATTTCTTCACCCTTTAACTGGACCCCAAGGTCTCCGCGGGCGACCATGATGCCATAACTTACCCGAATAATATCCTGGAGGTTCTCGAGACCTTCTTGGTCCTCGATCTTTGCTATCACTCGAATGGGAGAATTATAAGATGATAAAATAGACTGAATCTCGAGTATATCCGTAGCTTTTCGGACAAAACTGGCGGCAATATAATCCATATCGTGTTCTATGGCGAAAAGTATATCCGCCTTGTCTTTTTCGGTTATCGCTGGCAGACGGGTCTTCACCCCGGGAACGTTTACATTTTTCTTGCTCCCTAAAGTGCCACCGTTTCGAACGATAGTTTGGATAATAGATTTTTCGTCCGTCGATACTACTTCCAGATCTACTATTCCGTCGGCGATTAAAATGTGATTTCCTGGCTTTATGTCTAAAGGGAGTTCTTTGTAAGAAACACTAATCCGATCCTTTGTACAAGGTTCATCGCTGGTGGTAAGAGTAACGTTCTTGCCTAACTCGAGGGTATAGGGTTCTGGTGCGTTTCCAGTTCGTATTTCTGGACCTTTTGTATCTAAAAGGAGAGCTACGGGAATACCAGTTTCTCTGCTGGCTTGGCGCATTCTCGAAATACGGCCTAATTGTTCTTCATGGGTTCCATGACTAAAGTTGAAGCGAGCAACATTTACCCCTGCGACGAGAAGGGCTTTCATAGTATCAATAGAGTCGGCAGCTGGTCCGAGGGTTGCTACAATTTTGGTTTTTCTGAGGTATTCCATTCCCGAAGTCTACCTCTTTTTGGTAGAGAATCCAAGACCTCACCCCAGGGCAAACGCATATGAAGTAGAAGGGGTCAGGGACTAGACATTTAGGAGAAATACTAGTCTGCTTGGGGTGAAAGGAAGCGACCTATGACT
>JAACWS010000066.1 GCA_009991955.1 Spirochaetales bacterium | reverse complement strand
TGCCCTCAACCTACTACCGGCTCCCCAATCCCGTCAGATTGAGGATAACCCCTTCCGCCCAACCACGTAAATCATACCATCTCTAAAATTTATTTAACTGGCCTCGTTGGTCATTGCACCCCAATGACTTAGAATTGCGAGGTCGTCGAGAATAGGTGTTTTTAGAGGTCCCCTACCTTATCGACCAAACGATGGAGGTTAGTGGGAAGTTCTGTAGAGGTGGTGGTAGGAGAGTTTGACCGAAATGCGCGGACTTGGCCTTTCCAGGTCAAAAGCAACGACCCACAAAAACCCTATGGGCCGATGACCCTCGTAGCTCAGTTAGGAAACCAGCCAAACCCCCAACAGGCGATTATCGAATTGAACAATGCGGTACAGGCAGGGGCCATAAGGGGGGAGATTGGCTGGAGAATAGTTCGAAACACTAATGACCGAAGGTACGAGATAACGGTTCCCGATGGGTAACGTACAAAATAGCCTTATCGACCAGGCGCCAATCATACAAAGGATGGTGAGTGCACGAACGGCCACTGTTGACCTCTTTCCAGTGGAAGGAGGTAGCTTTGAAATGGGCCGTCAAGTTACCTAGGAGTAATGGCGTGAAGTTATGGGAAACAATCCTTCAAGCATTACTGGGGGAATTGGAGACGACCTCCCTGTAAACAACATCAGCTGGTACGATGGCCTGGTGTTCAGTAATCTATAATCGATGTGCGAGGGATTAATACCAGTTTATAGAATAAGTGGATGTACAGACCCCAGTCGCCGGGGGCCAGTACCAACGGGCGACAATAGAACTTGGACTAATGTACAGCCAAATTGGAATGCCAATGCTGCCCGGGGTGGTAGTCAGAGCAGGGGCTTTCTGTATTCAGGTAGCACCGATGTAAGCCAGGTAGCCTGGTATGATGGAAATAGCAACACCGTAGCCCAGCCCGTTGCAATGAAGCAGCCCAATAAAATCCGGTTGTATGATTTGAGTGGGAGCGTGTGGGAACGGTTATAGGATTGGCCCGGAATTTATTCTAATCGGGCAGAATCGAACCCTTGAGGACCTTCCTCGGGCTCGTACAGGGTTAGACGTGGCGGAAGTTGGCTAAGTAATTCGACGAGTGCGATGGTGTCCGATCGGAACTTCTTCAATCCAAGTTACCGGAACCACTCCTTTTGCTTGCGGGTCGTACGCCCTTAGTTCCCTGTAGTGCAAGTGCGGTGGGACTGGAGTTTTCTAAACCTTTGGGCATGATACACGCCTAGGGAAAAAGTCTTCCTGTTTATAGTTTTAGTTCTCGAGAAGACCCTCGGAGATTATTTTTGCGTTCGTTATTTATAGTCCCTGTGCGGGTAGTTTGACCCATAAATTCACTCATCCAAAAGACTTTCCTTTTCCTAAAACGTCAGGCCCTCAAGGATGTCATGCATAGAGGCATAGTCTGCTGCCAATGGTTTTATTCGCTTAAGCGGCGGTATTAGGTGGAATTCTCATGGCGAGTAGCTTCCCAATTTGCCCATGTAGCGTAATAAAACTGATTCTTGAACCGGATTACCTGTTCCAACAGAGATCGATTTACTAGCGCTTTATGTAAATATGGGCTCTGAGTGTATTTGTAGAGGTCATATTAGTGCCTTGAGTACCTTTGGGGCATGGGCTTATCTAAGGGATGAAAATATTCTTGATGCAAGATCGTGGTCTTTTCCCAAAAGGTTCTGGCAGCAGTCACCACTTATACCCTGGCGTTTGAATCGGTAAAAAGTTGTGGATAGTATTGCGCAGAGTAGGGTACCACTGAGGCTGATTCATGGGGAGTCCAACTTGCCAAAGGGCCAATTTTTAGAATGACCTGTGGTTGAATTGCCTCTAACGATTTTGGCTTTCGTGCACCAAGCCTAGGCCAGGAACAGATGTAGATTCTAGTGTGGCCCGAAACGAAGGAAGACAGGTGTCTCGGAAAAAGGATTCGCTTTTCTGGTTTGATCCTTTCACAAACTTACCTTTTTAGGTATTGCTGGTTGCTGTCCATGGATTTTGCTCGGTATATTCCAGAAGCGGTCAATGAGTCCATATACCTTTGAAAGACTTGTGCCACCTTTAAAAACAAGGCTATTTTCCCACGCACTGGTTTCAAAGAAAATAATGCTGGTTGAGCCTTCATCTGGGCCGTGGTGGTATGAAAAAGTTCTCGCCGTTGATCACTAGTCCATCAGGCAATATTATGCACCTTTCGCCTACTGGGCGATGCGGAGAATAATATCATGAACCCAACCGGTTACATTCTTTGTTTCTTTGACAGTCTGTATCCACTCTTGGGGCCCCGTGTATTCTCAAAGTTTAGATAGGGTTTTTTCTGAGATGTTTTCTTGCCCAAGACCTTTCAGACCATGAACTACAATTGCTGAACGGTGGGAAATACCCGAGGTTTCCTTTATTGATCGTTTCTTGAGCTGTAAAACTCCCCAGCTCCATTCATACAGTCTATTCGGTCCATTGGTCAGATAGACCCAACTATCGGAGACCTGGGTTGATAATCCTGGCAGATTCAAAGAAGTGTTTTCATCGGGGATCAGGGTCCACTGATGATCTCTGGATAAAGCACCCACCTCTTCCGTGGCCATAAATGCGACGAATTATCTTATCAGTAATGACTTGTTGGCTTATTATTTTACTCTTTTGTCCGGGTTAGATACCATATTCCGTACCAAAAATAGTAGTTTCTGCGACCATTTATCTATGATCTTTATGCTTCTTCCTTTTCGCCAATATCCTTTCCGTTTGCCAGAAGCCTCTACCGGGCACGTTAGCATGCACTAGAAACAGAAAATCGGACACTGTACTCGACCTTTGTAACTAATCGTCGCCCGTTTCATCCTCTCCTCCTTGCCCAAACTAAAAATCGGATATATATTACTCGAGCTATATAGAACTAGAATTAGGAGAGATCAACATGCCGAGTTACGATTATGTGTGCGACAACTGTGGGCACCGGTTTGAAGAATTCCAGCCCATGTCTGCTGATCCTCTCAAGGACTGTCCTGCCTGCAATAATGCTTCCCTGCGCCGCCTGATTGGTGGTGGTCTGGGGGTCATTTTTAAGGGCAGTGGATTTTATGTAAACGACAGCAAAAAGAGTAGCGGAGGCGGCTCGGGCAAGGCGGGCAAGTCCGGGGCCAGTGAGACCGCTGCGTCGGCCACGAAAACCGCCGACACGACTACAACGACCACACCCCCTGCGGCCAGCGAAAAAGCACCTGCATCGCCGGCCAAAGGAGAGGTCTAGGAGTGCCTATGAATAACGTTGCCCAATTCGATCGTCTTGCTACTACCGCCCCTGCGGATGTAGCCACCCAATGTCCTGACCGGGAGTTAGAAGATTTTTCCCAGAAGCTCAAGGTCTGTGGCCACCCAATTCGTCTCAAACTTCTATGCCTCATTGCCATGCAGGAGGACTCGTGTGTCAGCGAGTTATGGGTATGCCTGAACCAGCCCCAGCCGGTAGTAAGCCAGCACCTGGGGGTGTTGAAAGAAAAGGGCATCGTCCAATCGGAAGTGCAAGGTAATAAGCGTATCTACTCGATTGTAGATCCCTTCATTCGAAGTATAGTCGATTCTATTCAGCCGGTAGTTGAACAGATGAAACTTGCCCAGTCTACCCAATCATGAACGATCTTACTTTTTCACTCGGGCAAAATCCGAGTAGGGTAGTTTTCTCGAAAATTGAGACTATCTTTCATTCGACAAAGGCCCAAGCGCTCTATGTAATCGATGAGTTTGTGGCCGAGAACTACAAAAATCAACTTGAGCCCATTCTTGCCAAGCCAGGGAATGGATTTTTCGTCCTTCCTTCCGGTGAGTCGTCGAAAGACTGGGAGAACATTCGAAAAATTTTAGAGAGTGCTTTCGAGTTAGGTTTGGCGCGAGATTCCCAAATTATCGGAATTGGAGGGGGAGTAGTTACCGATGCAGCCTCTTTCGCGGCATCCTTGTATTTGCGGGGCATCGACTTGGTATTGGTTCCAACTACTCTTTTGGCGATGGTTGACGCCGCCTTCGGGGGAAAGACAGGAGTTAACTTTGGGGGATTTAAGAACATGGTCGGCACCTTTTACCCCGCCCGGGAAGTTAGGGTCTCGACCCATTTCCTCACAACCCTGCCCGAAAAGGAATTTCGCAGTGGTCTGGCAGAGGTTATTAAGAGTGCACTCATCGACGACTCGAATCTCTACGATCTACTCGCCAACCGGAAAGAAGATATCTTCCTTCGAAAATCCGAGATCCTCGATGAAATAGTTTTTCGAAGCTTGGGGGTAAAGGGCCGCATTGTAGAGGCCGACTTAACCGAGCAGGGTATTCGAGCCCACCTCAATCTTGGTCATACCTTCGCCCACGCCCTCGAAACAGTAACAGGGTTTGGAACCTGGAGCCACGGCGAGGCAGTAGCCTGGGGTATCGGAAGAGCTCTGGAGCTGGGTGTACAGTTGGGCACTACTTCCCGTTCCTACACCGACGAAGTTATTCGACTCCTCAAAGACTACAACTTCACCCTCAGTATTTCTGTAGACTCCGATGAACTCATACTCGCTATGGGGAGGGACAAAAAGAAACAAGAAGGCAGACTCCGTTTTGTCCTCCAGTCTGGCCCATCGGCGACCTTCATTCAAGAAGTTCCCGAAGCAGAAGTAAGAAAAGTTCTCTAAGAACTTTGCCAGTATCGATAATTTGTCTAAGGCACTAACGGGGAAAATACGTTATTCTAGAAGTAAGTGCCGGTGCTGTACTCATATCTGAAGAGGTTTCTAGGCGCTTCCGGACTATAGTCAAAATGAATGAGGTATTCTGCCGATGAACGACTTTCTATCTACCATGAACACCCTCCCGGTCATGCCCGAGGTAGCGGCGAAGATTCTGTCGATCGCCGAAACCGACATGGATTTTTCCTTTTCTGAGCTCCAAAACATTATCAAAATGGACCCTGGACTTACGTCTCGAGTATTAAAGGTAGCAAATTCTGCTCTCTACGCTCGGTCAAAAGAAATAACCAATCTTCAGACGGCTATAGGACTTATGGGATTCAAAAATCTGCGGAGCATGGTCGTTCTCGTAACCGCCTCGAGTCTGTATAAACATAAGGGTTCCGAATGGATTCTCAAAGTCCTGTGGAAAGAATCTTTAGAGTCCGCTTTTATGTGTAAGTCTTTGGCCCTGGGGACCGGCAACAGAGAGTTGGCAGAAGATGCCTTCTTGTCTGGCCTTTTGCAGGATATTGGAAAACTAGCCTTTTCGCTGAAAATGCCTTCGGAATACGCAACCGTCCACCGAATGATTAGCGAAGACTCATCGGTTCCCGACGAGGCCCTTTTGGAGGTAGAAGATAAGACCTTTGGGATAACCCATAAAGAGTTGGGATATAAGATCCTTTCCCAGTGGGATTTTCCCGACCAATACGTCGAACTCTGTCGTGATCACGGGAGTGTCCATGTACCTCCTCGGTACAAAAAACTCATCGTCTTGGGTACTGTAGGATCAACCCTGGCCAAAATTCCTGAAGAATCTACCATCGACGACGAAACCAAACAATTTTTAGCACCCTTTTTGCCCTATCTTGGAAAGAACCTCGAGGAAATCGAAGAATTCCGACAAGTACATCTCAAAGCTATAAATTCAGATCCCCTCTACAATAGCTGTATGACCTTAATTGCCTAAACCGATGAGATTTCTTCTGCATCGTGGGATAAGAATTGGGGCCTTTGCCCTCTATTTTCTTCTTGTCCTCGGTACCGATCAACTCGTATTTCCGGGTCTTTCGCCGGTTGCACACGGTGGATTTCCTTACTTTTTCCTCCTGCCCCTGGGATTTGTCTTGTTTTCTTTTACGACTGGTTTGACAATCGCAGGGTCCGCATTATTGCTTATCCTTATCCGGGCGATAAGTTTTAACCTCGATCTTGTGGGGGTTTTTTTTGGCCATGGGGTTGAGGCCTTTTTCTTTTACTTTGTCTTTTTCATCGGATTGTTGGTATTACAGAGCGACCGAAGGTCGTACAAGATGATGCAGGAATTGCTCAGGCACACAAGTCACGAAAAATACCACCTTATTCGGGAGAAAGAAGCTCAAAACGAAATTATCAACGAACTTGGCCATCGCTTAGGCTTTCAACAAGACTCATTCTTAATGCTTTACAGCCAAGTGAAAAAGCTCGATCGTACGGACTTCATAGGCGGTATGGATACAACCCTCGAAACGGTGGAAATCTTTACCCGTTGTACAAAGGCTAGCCTCTGGCGAATCGATAATCGGGAAAAGCGGTTAGAATTGGTGAATTTTCTCGGATATCCTAAAGAAGACAGGCCTTTTCCCTACAAGGCCCTCGATGAGACCCTGCAAGGCTGGGTAGTTCAGAATAACCGCCCCTATTCGGTCCGAATGCTCAAAGAGTATCCTGACCTCTACGCTCTCGACGACCGGGTTACAATAATGGCCTATCCTCTAGTTCTCCAAAATCGACCTTGGGGTGTCGTTTCTATCGAGGCTATGCCCTTTGAACGGTATAATCATTACACCGAAGTAGTTGTGAACATTCTCCTTCGGCTCCTCGAGCCAGGACTTCAACGATTATACGAATTGGATCTCAATTTTGACCAAACCGAATGGGACGAAGTAACCGGATTGCCTCGGTATAGCCTGCTTGTACGAAACCTCACCTCCCAACTGACCCAAGCCCTTCGAAATGAATCGAGTGTTAGCCTCATAATGGTGGAAATGAAAAACCTCTCCACCGATGAGGATGCGAAACTTTCAATTCTACGGTTAGCCGACAACCTAGAGCAGGAAATGCCCGGCCAGCACCGAATGTACCATTTCAAAAATGATAATCAACTAGGGGTAGTTATTCCTAACCTGGACGAAAATGGCACTGCGCGCCTTTGTTTAAATCTCTTATCTCGCATCTCCTCTCTTTCTGGGGCTCCAGATGTTCTTATCGGGTACAGTTGCTCGGTGGGCCACGATAATCCGACCGGGGCAACGCTTATCGGCGAGGTTGAGCGGATAGTGGAGCTCCAACGGGTATGAATCCTTATGATGGGTTTCGAGAAGGAGACTTTGTGGACTCCTACTACCGACGAATCCACGAAGGGGTCCAGGCTCGATCGTGGATTTCTGAGCCCCTCGATCTGCGAACAATTAGGGCCACCCTCAAAGAAGAATCCTGGAATCCCATGGATTTTCAAGGAATGTTTCGATACCTTCACTCGCGGCTTCCGTTTTTGCCCGATCGTGAACGAACGAAGGTACTCGACCTTTTTATCCTTGCCGAGAGCACACTGCTTATTCGGTTAGATATTTATCGACGAGTAGTTCTTGGGCCCACCATGGAAGGGAGGCGCAAAGGATACCGAGGGCTTATACAGACCCTTTTTGGAATAGCGGTGCTCTTACCTCAGGTAGAGGTCAGCCGACGGTTTTATCTGCGAGAAGCCTTGGAGTACAGTTATTCCCTCGAGAAAGAGTGTGTCCTCGAGGCTTTCGATGTACTCCAACGGTGGGAACTCTTGACCGGTACTGGGTTTCTCGACCAAGCAGCCTCGCTCTTTGATGATCCCCGTTACGAGCAGCTCCTGGAGGCTAACGAGGTTATTTACTATCGGGCTGCGTCTCAGTTTGCCCTGGGAAATTTTTTGGACGTAGCATCAACCCTCGAACAGTATTCCCGAACTACCGCTTTAGATTCCCGGCAACGGATTCGGCGATTCTGGGTAGGGGATAGGCGAGACGACTATGAATAAGCTTCGGGTGTATTGGGATTTTTCCTGGATCGACACCCCTGAGCAAAAGGGACTGACAAGTTACCCGGTCTTGGATTCCCAACGGGACGCCGACCTCGAACTCCACATCATCGACTCTTCAGAAGAACAGCCTTCCTCAAAGAAACGCCCTAGGCGAGGATCTACGGGATCGGCCCTAGAGATTTTGCACAGAACCTGGCAGACCGGGGCAGTAGATCTCCTAAATGGATATCTGGCCTTAATCGGTTCCAGCCATCGGGGGCTACCCCGATTTGACTATGCCAAGCAGAATGGACGTTTTTGGCGATTGCTCCATGAGACCGTTGGAAACAGGATATCGAAAAGTCTGCTACAACAGGTTAAAGAACTTCACGACTGGATATCAATGGGTCTCGACCGGGTAGTTCCCGATGCGGAGGTTTACCATAGTTTTCATCCCCAATCCGAGTTACTCCCCATTCTTCATCATGCTATTCAGAACCAGCGGCCCCTCTTTTTAACCCTGCCTGATGACCCAGAATTCCCCCTTGATCCGGGTTCGTTAGGAGTACAAAAGACAAATCTCAAAGTTCGTTTCGAGTACGAAGTTCTCAAAGTGGCCTTGGCCTACAGTCCGCGGATTTGGATTCAACGGGAAGAACAGCGAGAAATTCTTCATGGCCTTGGAATACGGCCCGATAGAATTCGAACGGCTCCTTTTGGGTTATCTAGGGGGATTATGGAAGTAGATTCGTTTACCAGCCCTCGGAGGATGCGAAGTCGCCTTGGAATCGGAGTTCTTGGTCCTCTTCACCCCGCAGCGGATTTTCGAACTGTTTTTGCCGCCTTTGCCGAAGTGCCTCATAAGAGTATCGGCCCCAAACTAACGATCTTTGCCGATCCGAGTGACAATCCAACCTACTGGCAGGAAATACTTTTTACCGCCCAAAGTGTGGGAGTACAAAACGCTTTTGTCCTTCAAAGCCCCGACAACCTCGCCCACCATATTCATTCGATAGATATTTTAGTCCTCCCTTCATTAGTAAAGAGTAACTATCGGGAAGTTCTGTTTTGTTGGAGGAACAGGGTGATTCCGTTGGTACCCAGGGTGAGCTGGGCAAGAAACCTACTAGACGACACCGATTGGTCAACCTATAACCCCTACGACTACCGTAACTTGGCCACCCAAATAACTCGGTTAGCAGAAGATCCCTATAGGGCCAGGAACCTGGCTGAAGAAAACGCGAAGCGTAGTAGAGACCACTACGCACCGGGTCAGGTTATACGAGAATACGCCAAAGCCTATCGTCAGGAAGTAACTGCCCCCTCGCTGGCGTTCCTACCCAGGGTGGCAAACTTCCAACTCGATAGACGCTTCTAATATCCATTGCCCGATCCTTGTGGTTCCTGGCCTTTCTGGTACCGCCGTAACAGAAAATGCTCGGTCTATTTCACCCGGCCATTGGCATAACAGTACCGTTGGCTCAGAACTTACCTCCGTATTCCCAATGGCGAGGCCAGTGAGGGCTCGTTAACGTCGACAACCTCAAACCCTAATGCCCTGAGCATTGCGCGGTTGGGCATTCGTTCAAGACCTTCGTTCATAGAGGTGTCTTCCACCGGGGTTAACGAAAGTTTTCGTCGATTATGCGAAATTTTGTTTCATCTTCGGCCGGAAGCCCGGAAGTTCGTAAAAGTTGCCCATCGCTCGTGACAAAAAGCGCCTCAAGACCGGGGATGGACTCGACAAATACTCGGCCCTTTTCTGGGCCCAGAATAAAGGCTGCGGTTGAGTAGGCATCGGCGAGGGTCGAAGGACCCTGGGCAATAACCGAGACACTTTCTAACCCGTTGTTCGCAGGGTATCCGTTCGCAGGATCAAAAAGGTGATGGTACTTCACCCCCCCTACGGTCATGAATCGTTCGTAGGTCCCGGAGGTTACTACTGTTTGGTCTTGGGCGTACATTATTCCCAGGTACTCTCCTCGTTTGAGAAAGGGATTTTGAATACCAACTCGCCAGGGCTCTCCGGTATCTCGGGTACCAAGGACGATAATGTTACCGCCAAAATCGACAATTGCTTTGGTTACGCCGCGAGCTTTAAGAACTTGGGCCGCTTCGTCGGCGGCGTACCCTTTTGCAATTGCTCCCAAGTCGATCTTCATACCTTCAATGGGTAGAAAGACCGACCGGTTCTCGTCTGAAAGTTGCACCAGGCGATAGTCTACCAGGGGTAAAAGGGCGTCTATTTCTTCTGGGGTTGGCAGGTAAGCTTCGCCGGTAATATCCCACAAAGAAACAATGGGGCCGATAGTAGGGTCGAAGGCTCCATTAGAGGCTGCGGCTATGTTCAGCCCATCCTTTATTACCTTGTAGGTCTCGGGGCTTACTTGTACCGGGTGTTTGCCTGCGGCTTGGTTGATTTCTGAGATCTCGCTGGTAGGTAGTTGTAGGCTCATGAGGTGATGAATTTCACCAACCCTCCCAAAAGCTTCGTTAATAGTACCTTCATCTTTTTGGTCATAGAGGGTGAGGGTCGAGGTTGTTCCGAGCCATTCGAGGGTAGTACCCGACAGGGGTTGGCTTGGTTGGGGTGAACATCCGACAAGGGCGATTCCCAGAATTCCGGCTCCAAAGTAGCTAAGTATCTTCATAAGCTACTCTACCATAGAGCGAGGGGCTTAGGAAATTGAAAATTCCTATCGATTTAATTTGATTTCAAACTGTGATATTTATACCTTTCGGCCATGAGGTATTCCATGAAATCGAAATTGACTTTGGTCAAGCCCTTTGGGCTCGTATTTATACTTGCTTTAGGAATTTTTGCCAGCTGTTCAGAAGAAGAGGTGGTAGTAGAAGACCTTGATGCAGGAGCGGCGGCTACCGACCTTAGTGCTCTAATACCTGATGCGGTTCCAGTTCGGCAGGAAGCCCTGCGAGACCGCATTGTGGGTAACGGCGTCATTCAAGGCCAACGAGAAGCTATCTTGCGCTCACGGACTGGTGGCATTATTCGATCCATTTCCTTTGAGCTTGGCGGCTCCCTCGAAGAAGGGGCCGTGCTTCTTACCCTTGACGATGCAATTGCATCCCTTACCTTGCGTCAACTGGAACAGCAGTATCAAATCAACCTAGCAGACCTTCGGTCCAAAGAAGACCTCTATTCTAGAGGCTCTCTGGCACTCAACCAACTAACCCAGGCCCGGGCAACGGTGAACGGCTTGGAAGCCCAATTAGTCCAAGCCCGAGATGCAGTCGCAAATACCCGCATTACGACACCAATACAGGGTCAGATAGCCGAAAAATCTGCAGGCCTGGTACTGGGCGATCAACTTCAGGCCGGAGCCCAAATAGGGCGCATCGTAGACCTTTCAGCGTTGCGGGTAAGCGTGGCTTTAGGCCAGAGCCAAGTTTTCTTGGTTCGCGAAGGTCTACCGGCGGAAATTCGAGTTCCTACCCCTACCGGGGACATTGTTACCCAGGGTGTCGTCCACGCAGTAAGTGCCGGCAGCGATCGGCGGACCGGGAGCTGGACAGCGTTAATAGACTTTCCAAACCCGGCCCCCGACCTGATACGGGCTGGCCTCTCGGCCCAGGTTTCGATCGTAAATGCCGATGCCCCAAAGAGCATTGTGGTTCCCGATTCGGCCTTGGTGTTTCGAGAGGGGAGAACTGCGATCTATCTTGTCGAAGAGAATACCCCAGTCTTGGTCCAGGTCCGATTAGTCGATCAACAGGGCGAACGAACTGCTATCGAACCAGTTGATCCATCGATAGTGCTTTTGGGAAAAAGAGTGCTGGTAAGCGGGCTTAATCAACCGGGGGTAGTCAGTGGCGAAGCCCGTCTGCCCGATGCCACCGTGGAGGGCAACTAATGGACGCTGCAAACCTCGAGGCCCAGGAAGAAATTAAGAAAAGTGGCCCTTCCATAGGCAAGTTCTCGGTTCAGAATCCGGTCCTTGTTACGATCTTGATGTTTACCCTTCTTGGGCTTGGTGCTTTTAGTACCCTTCGACTGCCTCAAGAACAGTTTGCCGAGGTACCCTTCTTTTGGGTCAACGTAATTGTACCCTATCCGGGGGTTAGTGCCGAAGACATCGAATCAACCATAACAATACCCGTTGAAAATGCTTTCCAGGGTATTAATCAACTCAAACAAATTTCCTCGACCTCCAGCGAGGGATTGTCGGTAGTTCGGGTGGAGTTCGACGATGGTCTTTCGAATGACGAATTTCGAAGCCTTTTCCAGGAAAGCCAGACTCGGTTCAGTCAGGTGCGGTTGCCCGATGGAGTACTAGAACCTTTGGTCGATGATTTCTCGAGCGCCGACTTTTTGCCCGTCGTGGAGGTGGTAGTGAGTGGCGACGTGTCCTACGACGTGCTCCGGGCCGAGGCAAATGGCCTGCGAGATCGAATTCTACGGGTAAAAGATGTGGCCGACGTAGACATCGTTGGGGCCCGGGACCGGCAAATCATCTTGGACATCGATCCTATACGGCTTGCGTCCTTGGGGATGAATACCTCCGAGCTCTTACGAGCAGTCCAGGACCAAAATCAGTCTATCCCCGGCGGAACCCTCCAGTCCGGGGGTCGAGAGTTCTTGGTGCGGACCTTGGGAAGCGTAAGGTCCATCGAGGATTTTGATGATATTATCGTCCGTAGAAGCGACGATACCGGGGGCATGATTCGGGTACAAGACGTCGCCCAGGTTATCGATGGGTTTGACCCCGATGCAGCCTTGAGTAGGTTTAATGGTGAAGAGGCAATTAGCCTGCGGGTTACCAAGGTACCCCGGGGTAGTTCAGTAGCAGTTGTAGACGGCACCCGCAAAATTGTCGACGAGGTTGGTCCCGAACTGCCGTGGGGAATGAACCTTACGATTTTTAACGACTCAACGGTACAAATTACCTCCAGTCTTTCGGTGTTGGTCAGTAGCGCTTCTTTTGGACTCCTATTGTTGATTGTAATTCTGTGGTTGTTCATTGGTTTCCGAAATGCCTTCATTATAGGCCTGGGAATTCCAGTTACCTTCGCTCTTACCTTCATAGTTCTGGAGTTCTTGGGCGAAACGATAAATACAAATACCCTTTTTGGCCTCGTCCTCGTTTTGGGTCTCATTGTAGACCATGGAATTGTTATCGTCGAAAACTCTTACCGGCTCCAGCAGAACGGCCTCCTGCGGCACAACGCGGCCATCGTAGGCACCAACCAAGTAGTACTCCCGGTAATTGCAGCGACCGCAACAACCGTTGCCGCCTTCTTACCCCTCATGCTCATTCCTGGAACTATTGGAAAGTTCTTGCGGGTTATTCCCCTTACCGTAGCCATAGCGCTCACCGTAAGTACCTTCGAAGCCCTATTCTTCCTGCCCAGCCACTTTGCAGACTGGGGTAAAGAAAAGAAGACCGATCGAAAAGGCCGACCTATTAAAGAACCGGGTTTGTGGTTTGAGAAGGTTAGGACCGTCTACGATAGGTTTATTAAGAAGGCCTACGCCCGCCGGGGTTTGGTTCTTACCCTTGTAGTTATTGTAGCGGTTGGTTCGTTTGCTTTGGTCGGAACACTACGCCAAGACCTCTTTGCCGCCGAGGATTTCTCCTATTTTACCGTCGATATTTCTATGCCCCGGGGCACTGCCATCGAACGAACCGACGAGGTAGTACGAGAATTTGAACGGTTACTCATACCGAAAATTGGCGATGGGGAAGTACAAGCAATACGTACCAGCGTAGGAACCTCGACCGGTGGAAGTGGGAGCACAAATAACTCCAACGTAGCCCAGATATTCATCGACCTGGCAGAACAAGACGAGGGAAGAACCCGATCGATCGACGAAATAATCGCCCAGGTTCAATCGGAGGCCAGGTATATAACGGGCCCCGATACCATACTCTATCAAAAGGCGGTCAACGGTCCGCCTACTAGTTCTGCCCTGAGCTTTCGCCTGGCTGGAGACCGGCTGGACGAACTTTCGGCAGTCTCCCAGGGAATGAAAAAGTACCTGGCGAGTATCGACGG
This sequence comes from Spirochaetales bacterium, assembly GCA_009991955.1. Lineage (GTDB taxonomy): Bacteria > Spirochaetota > Spirochaetia > DSM-27196 > Salinispiraceae > SKVS01. The sequence continues at coordinate 3,369 of JAACWS010000066.1, read as the reverse complement.
AGTATCGAACATTGTCGATGACTTTGTTCCCGGGAGTCCCGAACTCCAGGTCCAGGTGAATACCGAGCGGGCCAGTGCACTGGGTGTAAGTACAGCAACCCTGGGGAACTTCCTCCGGGCCCGGTTCGACGGATTACGTATTGGTACCTTCTTCGAGAACAACGAAGAAGTGGCCATTCTCCTACGCTTTGGCCAGGACCAGGGCTATGAATCCCTCGAGCAATCCTTTATACCGACCGAAGACGGACGACTAGTGCCCTTTTCGAGCATTGCGACGATCGTTCAGACCGAATCGGTTGGAAACATTCGGCGGGTAGAAGGAAAGCGAGAAATAAACATAACCGCCGATGCGGTAGCCACCTTGGACTTGAGTCCAGTAAACGCTGGTATTGGCGATCTTTGGACAAATCAGTTGGCCCTTCAGTATCCTTCGGTAGAGTTTAAAGTTGGTGGTGAATTCAGCGAGTTCCAAGACCTCTTAATTGAAATTCTGCGAGTCTTCCTCTTTGGAATCTTTCTTATCTACCTCATTCTGGGGGCCCAGTTCAATTCCTATAGTCAACCCTTTCTTATACTGCTCTCGGTGCCTTTTGCCTTTGTTGGGGTGATTTTATACCTCTTCTTCAGCGGTACCCCGTTTTCTACTACCGTACTGTACGCCGGGGTCGCTCTGGCTGGAATTGCTGTCAACGACGCAATCGTCCTTATTGACTTTATCAACGAACAACGAAAAAAAGGACACCCAGTACGAGAAGCCGTTCTGGAAGCTACCAGCACCCGGCTCCGCCCTATCATTCTTACGAGCCTAACCACTATCGGTGGACTACTTCCCACTGCCCTGGGTATTGGTGGGGTATCGGTAGTCTGGGGACCAATGGCCAGTACCATAGTGTTCGGTCTCTTGTTCTCGACAATGACCGCCCTGCTTATCATTCCTTTGCTCTACGGGGTTATTTACGATAAGAGCGAAAAGAAATCCCGCAAACGGGTTAAAGTGGCCAAGGCGACAAAATCCTCCAAGGAACGAAAAGAAAAGGAATTGTTAGAAACTGGACCTTCGCCAGCTCCTGCTCTTGGGCTTCTGGTAGTTTTTGGGTTGATTTTTCTCTTCCTTCCCCTATTGCCAACCTCCGCCCAGACCTCCCGATACCCCACCTTTGATGAGCCTCCGACCCTGGTTCCCCAGCTAAATTCCGATATCCTTAACCAGTTCTACCAAGAATGGGTTCCCGCTGGGGGATCGACGGTTGACGGATTGTACACCGCAGCGATCGAGGCCGTTCGTACCACCAATCCTACCGCCGCCCAGTTAGCATCGGTGGCCCAGATATCCCAAATTACCGTGGATAGTCTGCGGGCTGCGGTGCGGCCGACGGTATCGGTGAATCCGCCGGACCTGGTTGCTCGTAATCCTTTGTATAGTTTGACCTACGCCCAGTCGTGGACCCACCAGGTTGGGGCGGGGGTTCGGCTTACCCAGCCCCTTCCTACCGCGGGGTCGGTGAGGGTGAATGGGATACTGTCGACCTCTGTTACGTCCAAAAGTGGCAACCTCACCTGGGGCCAGAGCCCATCGATTGGGGTAAGTCTGGATCAGCCGCTATTTGTTGGACCCGGCATCGTGCGCTTTGACCACCCGGCCAATACTTTAGAAAAGGCACTCTTGGATAAGGAAGGTGCCGATGCAGGGTACCTTGCCCTGGTCGATAGTTTGGGGTACCAGGCCGCAAACCTCGGGGTGGTGTATCAGAGTCTACAGGAAACCCGGTGGGCCCTGCAGCAACAGGCCCTATTGACCTTTCAATCCCTTCAAAGAGGGGATGAAGACCTCCGACTTGGAATTATTAGCCAAGCGGACCTGGGTCGGCAGCGGATTGCTTACGACCAGCTTCTCCTTTCTTTAAATGAATTGGACGGAGAAATCCAGGAGTTGCGTCGTTCGATTCTTTCTCTTGGAGGTGAAGATCTCTTAGATACTCTGAACGAGACTGTTTTTCCAGGGAGCTTTTCTCCCGAGGGCTTCCTTTCCGAACTATCCGATGCCCTCGAAATACCCTCAGTTTTGGAATCTTTCTTGCTTGCGGATTCCGACTACCAACAGGCGGTTCGGGATTTGAGAAAGGCCGAGCTTGATGGATTCTTGGGTAATCAAGCCGATGCGCCGCGCCTGGGAATTGGATTCACCCTTACCCCTGGACCAACTTCGGGAAAGGCAAGCTTTGGGGATTCTCTTTCTGGCCTGTTCGACGGAGATTCTAAACCCGGATATGTGTTGTCGGTGACCCTATCGGCATCGGATTTGAGTCGCCGAACCTCGGCTACCACCGAATCAATTCGCCAAGAACAGCTCACCCAGGCCCGTTTAGCCCAAGAAGAGGCTCGAAGTGCCGTGTTGACGAACTTGCGCAATTTGAATGATCGTAGAAATAACTTGCTTGTAACCCTCGCTATTCGACTGGAAGAATATGGGTTGGCAGCCGCAGATCTGCAAGAGGAAACAATTCGTCTGGCCCAGGGAGCATCTAATGACGAAATTCTTCGGCGCCGGCAAATTAGCGAATATTCTGCTGCTTTTGGGGTACTGCAAACCCTAAGGAGTCTGGACTTACTAAAGATAGAGGTAGAGAATCTGAAGAAGTAACAGCCCCCAGGGGGCAGGAGGACATATGAAAAATGTTGGTGGTGTGGACCGGATTTTACGTTTGGTAATCGGCTTAGGCTTGGTAGCCTATGGAATTTTTCTTCAGGTAACAACCGGTGCAGGCTGGTGGATCGCTGCCATTGGACTGGTGCCAACGGGCACAGCGCTGTTTTCTACCTGCCCGTTGTATATTCCTTTGAAAATTAGTACGGCGAAGAAGGACTGAGTCACCTATGTTGGTAGTAGAGAAAAAGCACCATAGTAAGCTTTACGTAGATAGTCTTGATCAGACCGACCGTAAAAAAGCGGTGAGTTTTCTGGAGGAATCGTTTCCCGAGGCAGAAATTTACGAGGAAGTGTCTGACGACGAATATACCGATGACTTCGCCGTTGCCGAAGCTCGAGCTGCCTACGCTACCATGAAGCCCTCGTCGATGTTAAAAGCCTTGCGACAGGAACAGAGTATGACTCAGAAACAGTTAGCCGAGGCGGTTGGCATCAGCACAACCGCTATTTCGGCCATGGAAAATGATTCTCGCCAAATATCCCTGGCTATGGCCGAGCGACTGGCAAAAGTTCTGGTAACTAATCCGAAGGTGTTTTTAGATCCGGCGCTTTTGGAAACAATTATTCTTTAGGTTTATCCCACATTCCGGACTTCCGGAGTAGGAAATTTGAATAAAACGGCGGGATTTAGCCCCGTGGCCTAGACAATTTAGCCCTCCTGA
>JAACWS010000065.1 GCA_009991955.1 Spirochaetales bacterium | reverse complement strand
GCCACCCCGCTAGCCTATAATTTCTACAAAGTCAGGTGGCAGGAAACCACCGGAATCAGTGGCAGTTTTGACCGGAATACTCAACGGATTCAGGTAATAGTAAAAAAGAGCTAGTTGCCGGGCATCGTAGGTTAGAATCGTGTAAACGCCTGGGAATAGAAACTGTACAGGTTCGGGTAGTCTCGGACCATGACGAGGCTGGAAAAATCGAAATGGAGATCGACGAAAACCTCCATCGAAAAAACCTTAGTCCTGAGGAAATTGCCGAAGGTTATTTGCGATTGGAGCATCTGAGAAGACCAGGTATTTTTCGAAAAATAGCTCGGTGGTTTGGTTCTTTGTTTTCGCGATTGTTTTCAAAAAAGCAAAAACCTTAGGCTTTTGAAATCTAATAGGAGGCGCCCCAGGAAGGATTCCCAAGGGGGCACATCAACTATCGAGACAAGTTTCGGTCCCAAATTTCGTTGAAAGAATGGGGTGTCTCACAAAAACGACACACGAATAGGTTGTTGTTAGTTCGAAGGAAGTCCGGGTACGAGGGTTCGTGAAGGTTCGGATTCGAGATACAATCTTCGTTCTTACAACGAAGGCCCTCTAAATTTGTAACCCGCGGTGGCATGGCAAGGCGATACTTTTCTTTTACTTTACCGTCTCGAATAACATTGAATGTAGAACCTGGGGCTGCGGCCGCCAGGGTTTGTAAGTCGACTGGAGGGATAGGTTCGGAAGCAGGAAGAGAAATAATCCCTTTGAAGGCCTTATCCGACTCAGAATGATAAACCCCATGACTAGAAACAAGATTAAATTTCAGAAGTCGGCGGACAGTAGTTATATGTTCCCAAATGACTTCTGGATCCATTCCCCGTCCGATGTGATCAATTACAATGCCCTCTTGTACAGGACGTATACCGATTTTGTATTCTTTTTTTCCCTTCGATACAATAGGTACCGTTACAACGTAGGGATCATCGTATTGCTCGTCCAAACGAGAATGACCCTCAAAATCCTGACCAAGGGCTCCGGCTACCATCCCCATGAGTATGATTCGAGTAAAATAGCCATTTCGACTTTGTTCGTCCCATCCATTGAGAGAAGTCGAATCGAGAAACATTGGTATGGTTGGCGTTTCGCTATGTCTCGGGAGGGGATGGAAAAATTTAGTATTTTCATGTACCCGAGGAATAAAATCCTTTTGAAAGGTAACTGCTTTCCGGAATTGGCTTGCTTTGTCTTGCAACTTATCGCCCATTCGCTCGATCTGCAACCGAGTAAAATACCAGGTTTTGGCAATCAAATGTTTTGGTTGGGATAGGTATTCTTCAATCGATTCAAAGATTCGAACCTCAAATCCTTTCTCTTTCATTGATACAACGTAGTGTGGTGGCATTGCAATTTCGTTTGGAGCTACGAGATCGACTATTACTTCACCAAAAATACCAAGACCTTCAACCTTCGAGTGAACGGTCCGACCGTGGAAAAGGTCACCTACGAGGGCCAAATGAATCTTCGAACGATTCCAGGATACCTGTTCTAGAAAGCTAAACTCATCAAGAAATTCCTGGGTTGGATGTTCGTGACGCCCGTCGCCTCCGTTGATAAATGATGGTTGCGGCATCTTTATCTTTGCCGCATAGTCGGCCATTGCACCCTCTAACCAACGGCAAACCCCTTCAGTTTTTGATCGCACAACAAAAATATTCCGATCCGAATAGCCAAGAAGCATCTTTACTGTGTCTGTCAGATTTTCCTTTTTTTGAAACGAAGAACTACGGGCATCAAAATCATTGACCTTCGTACCGTGGAACTTTGCTGCATTGCGAAAAGATTCTTTTGTCCGGGTGGAATCTTCCATAAAAAGCAAATACACCCCTAAATTTGGATCTTGGATACGAAATTGCTCAAGATTTTGCCCTCTTAGTAGGGCCTCTTTGAACTCCTTGGTCTTTGTATAGAGATACCACTGTTCGTCGTAGCTTAGGTCACGTACTACCTGCACGGTTCTGCCTGCGAAAGGATGGTCGGCCATCTCATGCTCCTCGGGAGTTGAAATTATTCGGATCGTAAATCAGTTCGACTAAGTCGAGAAATTCGACCGTCTTTACGGGTAACAAAAACCGCCTGGTCTCCTAGGTAGATGCTCGTTGTCTGTAAGACTGGCACTGCGGAAGACCGAACCGGATTGAGCCCAAGATCGAATTGTCCTAAGTACCAATCTCCATCCCTTCGAAGGACAGCATAAATGAGAGAATTGTCCGAATCGTATACGAGATCTCCCAAACTATATACTGGCAATGGAGCCCGGGCGATTTCTTGTAATTCATCGTCGCTTATGAGAATGAGATTTCCTTCATCTCCTCCTTCACCTACTCCTATTCCCAGAAGGCCAGAGCCTAATTCGAGTAAGGTGCGTCCGACCATGAGAGGGCTCGAAGCGGAGCTCAAGGACTGACCGTCGTTCTGATTGAGTAGTTGATAGGTAGTAACAATCTTTCCATTTTCTAAGCGGCTGTTCGGAAAGAGAAAAGGACTGGGCGATTCAGTAGTTTCGGCAGCCGGGTCAGTAGCCCGATTTTCTGCGATATCTTGGGCAACTTCCTGGCGAATTTCGTCGCTGGTTTTTTGAGCTTGTTCAGCTGCCTGTTCCCTCTGGGCAACTGCTTCTTCGCGGGATTCAACTTGGGACTCTTGAGCCTGGACCTCGACGATTTCATTTTCTACTTCTTTTATGGTTTCCTGCAATTCTTGGACTCTTTGTTCATCCCCCTGCTTTTCGACCTCTAGTACCTGCTCTTGGAGATCCTCTCTTTGCACTTCTAGGGTTTCTCGCCGCTCTTGCACTTGAGTTCGCTCTTCTTCTATTGCCTCCCGTTCAGTGGCGGCTATATCGCGTTGTTCTTCTGCAGCCCTATCGAGAAGATCAACCAGATCTTGTCGTTCTTCGATTCCGTCGGTCGGAGTATCTCGCAGACTCTCGATTACCTCATCGGTCGCGATTTCATCGGATGCGACAGTGAGTAATTCTCCAACTCTTGTTCCTGCGGTGAGTGGAATTACAATTTGAGACTGCCCAGCCCACTCCCTATAGTTTAGGCTTAGTCCGATTTTTTGAGGGTCCATGAATTCGCTAACCGACGGAGAGTATCGTTGGGCAAAAAACTCGACCGATTGTCGATGAACTCCATTGTAGATCGTTATAAAAATACTTAAGGTTTGGGCCTCTTCCCGAGAATACCGAAAGGCCCCTTCCAGATAACCAGCGATTATGCGCCGGACGTTATCGATATGGTCGACTGCACCACCCTCGAGGATCTCAAGAATATCCGCTCCTCGCAGATTTTCGCCTTGACCCGCAGGAATTCGTGTCACCCGATATTTCCCCCCAAAGGTTGTGGTGCCGGGAATGAGTACTCCGTCATCACCTAGGGGCAATCCAGCCGCCATTTGAGACCCTATTGAGCGAATTTGGGCATCAGTTTCGAATCTGACGATGGGACCGGTATAGTTCTGAAATTGGACCGCATCTATAGATATGGTCTCCAGTTCAGTTCGATCGAGACTCTGGGCGTAAAATGAAGGGATAATAATGATTGCTAGAAGAATTTGCCACCCGTACCTTCTCATGACCCGTAATCCCATAAAGACGCCTCCCAACTATCGAATAATGAAGTATATAACGAATTTGTAGCGAGTTAAAGGTCACAAGTACCTTAGCTAACGCCTACGATCTCCAATGATCTGCCGAACTTTTGGAGTGGGGTATTCCGCGGCTACTCTTTGCCAAAAACTAAAAGGGAAAAGACCTTCGAGAGTTGATTCCGATAAATAACGCCCCACTTCTTCTTCTATTTGGAGAAGTCGAGTAATGAGTCCTTCGTCGAGCAGATTCACCGAATGGGAAAGAAAAAGAAGAATCGATTGACGGTAGACAGGAAATATACTCCAATAGTCCGAAGCGAGGAGTTCCAGAACCCTTATACCTAATAAAGGATCGTACTCATATCGAAGCATCTGGGCCACAGAAAACCAAGCCTCCCGGGGAACAGAAGACGAGAGAAACAATTCAAGGGCCCGCATCCGAATTGCCCGATCAATCACCTCTCCGTCAAGAATCGAATGGTACAAAATACGATACAAGACTATCCTCTGTTCTTGAGTGATTTCTGAAGGGTCTAAAACGGTGAGACTATTGAGATAACTACCAAAAAGTGTGGGATCCCTAAGCACTTCAAGGAGAAAGGGATTTAGTGAACCCTGTCCCGGGTTGAAAAAGGTCTTCGTCAACAGATCACTTTCGGTTGCTGAATCGAAGTTCCATAGTTCAGGGGAAAATCGATACACTTCCAATTGCCACTGGGTCGAACTGCATACAAGATACCCATTTGTACCTAGGTGACAGGAGCGGAAGTCCGGCATATGTCGAGAGAGATTCAATACCTGCCCTACTTGAACACCATCGAAGGTACGAAAAACAATCTGGCGGCTGGAAGGTGAAGCAAAAAGAATCCCCGAAGGTAAAGAGATCTCGGAATTAAGAGCAGAACGAGGAATAAGGACTCCAAGGGGAATTTCGTCCCTTCGCAGCACAACATCCCACTGATAAACCCGATAGTCACTAACCCTAGGATCGAAGAACGTCATTGGTAGTTCCGCTGGCGATAAGCTCCCGGCTCGAGTACCTCCCAGGGTGAAATGTAGAAGAACGGTGGATTCCACTCCTGAGCTTTCCAAATCGACAAAAATATGGCGATCATCAAGAACATCCCACCCAAGAATACGAACTTGAGGAGGAAAATCGAAGGAGAAGATAGGCCTATCTTGAAAATCAAGAGCTTCCAACCGGTGGTTCGAGATGACACGAAATCCCCCTGGAGCAAAAGGAAATCCCCTCCTACCAAGGAGAGTACCTATTTGATCAAAGACGTCGGGGGGAAGTTGTCTCGAAAGTATCCCTTCGGGACCTAAAAGAAGTCCACTTCCATCGGATAACTCAAGAATGCCCAGTCCTCGAGTTATGGGATCCAAGGTTTCTATGGGGCCCAAGGTCCGCCGAGGCAATACTGAGGCGGAAAATCGCTGAAGATCAAAGGAGTAAAGCCGTCGATCATCGGCACTAAAGTACAATTGTGAACCACTAAAAAAGGGTGGCAAGTACGCAGACCCTTCCAGTACCTGGGAGACTAGCCTTTGAGGAAACCAATCTAAAACAGTAGTTTCGGATTGGGAAGAAAGGGGAAGTGCAAACCCAAAAATTCCTATTACTACCAAAAAGATTATGGACACCTTTTGAAACTCCTTAAGGAACTAGAACCTCAGCTATGGATAAGGATACTAAAAACCTCGAACTCGCTCGTTTGCGGGTAAAAATCGAGAAGACTCAAGGTCTCTATGCTATATCCCAAGCTAACCAAATAACCAAGATCCCTTCCCGCACTCGCAGGATCGCAAAAGAGTAAAAAGAGAGGTGGAAAGTGACTCGAGGTCACATAGGAAAAGAATTCCTTGGCAAGTCCTTTTCTCGAAGGGTCGGCAAGAAGGAAATCCCAGTTTTCAAACCCTTTTGACTTTTGCGACTGCCGAAGAAATTCTTCAACCCGCTGTACTTTTTTATTTCCTCGGGGTCCATATTCGCCGGGTAAAGACTGATCGCTGTCTACTCCCTGAATTTGGCTCACGTGGTGGGGAAGAAACGAACCTAAAATACCACTACCGCAGTAGAGCTCGAGGACCCGTAAGCCAGACCTGTTCGGAAAGACTCGTTCAATACCTTCCCGAATCTCCTTGATGAGTTCTTCTAACCCTTCTCTATTACTCTGAAAAAACTGCCCGGCGTGGACTTGGATAAATGTATCTTCGACTTTCATGGGAATCCCCTCGGGCAATCCCTCGACTCGAGTGAATGCCCGAAACCCCGGCCTGTTTTCGTGTAACTGCACAAGTGAGTACTCCTGCCCCGAACCAGGCCCGAGGGCTTGATACTTTCCGTCCTCGTGAAACGGATACTGAAATACCTTTTGAAGAACGTCGCTCGCCACCTTACATTCTCTGGTGGGAACATGCGTCTTTGAAGAACGGGAGAAATAGCCAGCAACGCGATTCTGGACCTGAACCTGGATCCTATTCCGATACCCCCACGATTTACCTCGCCAAAATTGTACAGTCGGGAGTTGTTCCCCACGAATTTTGCCTAATCTTTCGAGGGAATCTAGGAGAATCGAGGTCTTTACTTTCTTTTGGATTTTCTCGTTTCCATGCATTAAATCACACCCACCACACTCGCTATAAACTATACATTGAGGTACAACTCGATCGGGCGAGGAGGTGAGTATTCGTACAATTTTCAAGTGTTTTTGAGACCGCGTCTGCCCTGCCGATTGGTCAGGATATTCGTACTCAATAACTTCACCGGGAAGAACCGATCCCGGTTCGCAAAAAAAAATGCCCTTCGGTGTTCTTACCAACCCCTTTCCCTGGGCGACAATTTTTTCTACCCTACCCTTTTCTGTTTCTTCCACTTCCGCAGACCTCTTATTTCTACATTATTCCCTAAGGTTCTTTCATAAGGTATACTCTGACTTTATGTTTTTCAATCAAGTCAACAAATGGGGGAATATATGGCTCGGGTGAAAATTTCGAGTGTACCTACAATCCGACGGTTACCCAGTTACTTACACATCATTGAGGCTGCCCAAAAAGAAGGAAAAGACTTTATTTCCGGAACTGTGATTGCCGAGGAGTTAGAACTCGAACCCATTCAAGTGCGTAAGGATTTGGCAATTACCGGTATCAGTGGAAAGCCTCGTATCGGTTTTCCTGTCGCCGAACTTTTGGACGCCATCACAAAATTCCTCGATTGGCACCATACCCATCGGGCAATACTCGTCGGTGCGGGAAATTTAGGAACTGCTTTAGCGGGGTACGCAGAGTTCAATCGCCACGGAATGTCAATTTTGGCTGCCTTCGATTCAGATTCCCGAAAACAAGGGACACGAATTAATGGTGTTGAGGTATTTCCCCTCGAGAAAATTGGTGAAAAGGTAAAGGAACTTGAGATAGAACTTGCGGTCCTCACTGTTCCATCCCCCTATGCCCAGGAAACGACCGAAGTGCTCTTGGCGGCAGGAATCAAGGCTATATGGAATTTTACAAATATAAAATTGAAGGTTCCAAAGGGAATCATCGTGCAGAAAGAGGATCTTTCGAGTGGATACGCCGTACTTTCGGTAAAAATTGCAAGAAACCGGAATTAATGAGGCATGGAACTTTCGGAGCTCAGAGAAAAGTGGACGAAACAAAGTATCCTCTTTGCCAATAGAATCAAGAAACGTCATTCACATCTACGAAAATGGGCTAAAAGGAACCAGATATCGTGCTTCCGCCTTTATGATCAAGATATTCCTGAACTGCCTTTTCAACTAGACCTCTATGAAAAATACCTGCACTTAAGCGAAATTGTTCGGTTCAAGGATCTTTCCGAGGATGAACACCTCGAATGGACCGAACTTATGGCCGATACCGCCGCACGAACTCTCGGAATACCCCGAAGTTACGTCTTTACAAAATTTCGCAAAATTCAAAAACAAAAAGACCAATACGAAAAACTAGGCAATGAGTCATCTACCCTCATTGCCCACGAAGGAGGCCTCGATTTTGAAGTTAACCTCAGCGACTACTTGGATACCGGCCTCTTTCTCGATCACAGAATAGCACGATCGATTATCCGCGATCTTTCATTGGGTGCTCGGGTGGTAAATTTATTTTCCTATACTGGGTCGTTCTCGGTATACGCCGCTGCCGGTGGAGCGAGCTCAACCCTTTCAGTCGACCTGTCTAACACGTATACCAGTTGGGCGGAACGCAACCTCGAACGCAATGGCTTTGGAAGCAATCTCCATCGCTGTATTGCGATGAATGTCTTAGAATTTTTGGCAAAGGCAAAACTTCAAAGAGATCAGTTTGACCTCATTATCCTGGATCCGCCTACTTTCTCGAATAGCAAAAAGATGACCGGCACCCTCGATATTCAAAGGGACCACCGGTCACTGCTTATTGACTGTGCGCAACTTTTGAGCAAGAAGGGTATGTTGTTTTTTTCGAACAACTTCAAACGATTTACGATGGATCCCGAAATAGAAAGTCGGTTTTTAGTCACAGAACTGACTCAACAAACCATACCCGAAGATTTTTTAAGAAAACGACCCCATCGGTCGTATCTTATACAAACAAAGTAAGGGCCTAATTACCTAGGAGCACTCGAAAATACCGCTTCTTGCCAGCTTTCAAGAGGATTTGATTCTCGACCACATCGCTTAAGGTCACTCGATACTCAGGATCCACAAGGGTTTTATCGTTTACCTTTGCTCCCCCTTGGATTACCAACCGCCGAGCTTCGGCCCTGGAACTACAAAGATCAGTTCTCGAAAAAAGGTCAATGAGACCAACACCATTGGCAAGTTCTTTCGAAGTTAGGGTAATAAATGGAACTGCTGACCTATCCAAATCGTTACCGGTAGCCACAAATAAGGACCTGGCAGCTTGCTTTGTTTGTTCGGCTACTTCAACCCCATGAATGAGCTTGGTGTACTCGAAAGCAAGGACCTCTTTCGCTTCGTTTATTTCGTTACCCTCGAGCGCACCAAGCCTATCGATTTCATTTTCATCTAAAAAGGTGAAGAGTTTAAGAAAGCGATAAACATCTTGATCAAGGGTATTTCGCCAGTATTGGTAAAGATCGTAGGGAGGACAGAGATTTGGGTCCAAAAAAATCGCGCCTTTTTCGGATTTCCCCATCTTCTTCCCATCTGCGCGGGTAATAAGAGGAAAAGTCAAACCATAAACCTCGGGACCACCCAAGCGACGGATCAAATCAATTCCCGCGACAATATTTCCCCACTGATCGTCCCCACCAATTTGCAGGCTTACGTCGTAATCCCGTTGAAGTATGTAGTAGTCGTAGGATTGAAGCAGTTGGTAGTTAAATTCTATAAACGAGAGCCCCGTTTCTAGGCGTTGTTTATAGGCTTCGAAAGTAAGCATTCGATTAACCGAAAAGTGTTTTCCAATATCCCGTAAAAACTCTATATAGTTGAGGTTCGATAACCAGTCGGCGTTATTGGCAATTATAATCCGATCCTTCGGAACCCCAGCGAACTCAAAAAACCTTGCAATTTGATTCCCTATTAACCGGCTATTTTCTTGAATCTCTTCCACAGAAAGCATTTTCCTCATCTCGGTCTTGCCAGAGGGATCACCAATTCGAGCTGTCCCTCCCCCCACAAGAGCGAGTACCCGATGACCCGCCCGGGCCAGATGGGCCATAGCAAAAAGTGGGACAATATGACCAACGTGGAGACTTGGCCCTGTCGGATCGATTCCAACGTAGAGGGTAATTTTCTTCTCGTGTAAGAGCTTGTCCAGAGCCTGGATGTCGGTACACTGCTTTACGAACTGTCGCTGAGCGAGGGCACCCAGGGATGAGCTTACAAGGCGCTCGGAAGAGGTCTTTTGATTGGCAGTTGAGTCCGTTTGGTTATTCGTGAGCACCGGTTCTATTCTCCTTATTCAGCTCGATGCAGCGACACCTACACGCTTGTATTCTTTCATAGCCTTTTTTATTGTCGCCGAAATTTCGGAAATTGGTATACGTATTTGTTCCATCGAGTCACGATATCGCAGGGTCACCGTTTTATCTTCTTTGGTTTGGTAATCGATAGTTATACAATAAGGTGTACCTATCTCATCCTGCCGTCGATACCTCCGCCCAATTGCACCGCTCTGATCATAGTAGGTAGTATAATCCTCCCGAAGTTCTAGCTCAATTTTCTTTGCTAGTTCGGATAGACCGTCTTTTTTGACCAAAGGAAATACCCCCACAGTAATAGGAGCAATTTGCGGATGGAAATGAAGTACTGTTCGAATATCGCCTTCGGCTACCTCTTCCTCGTCGTAGGCATCACAAAGAACCATGAGTAGACTTCGGGTGAGTCCAGCACTGGTCTCGATAATGTAGGGTACGAATCGCTCTTTCGATTCCTCATCGAGGTAGGTGAGATCTTTTCGACTATATTCGCTATGTCGGTTTAGATCGAAATCGGTTCGGTTATGAATACCTTCGAGTTCTTTCCAACCAAAGGGGAATTCGTACTCTATGTCATAGGCATCTTTTGCGTAGTGGGCCAATTCCCCAGGACCGTGCTGATGAAAATGAAGTTTTTCCATACGAATACCTAATTTATCGTAGTAGGCCATTCGCTTTTCTTTCCAGTAATTAAAGGTTTCTTCGTCGTCTCCGGGCTTTACAAAGTATTGCATTTCCATTTGCTCGAATTCACAGGTACGAAATATGAAGTTTTTTGTCACAATTTCATTTCGGAAGGCCTTTCCAACCTGAGCTATTCCAAAAGGTATCTTTACTCTGCTGGTCTGAACAACGTTCTTGTAGTTAACATATATTCCCTGGGCGGTTTCGGGGCGAAGGTAGACAATCGAATCATCGCTAGGTATAGGACCCATATGGGTCTTGAACATGAGATTGAACTCCCGAGGCTCGGTAAACTCGCCTTTAGTTCCGCAAGTTGGGCACGCTTCATTCAGATCGATATGATCGGCTCGAAACCTACTTTTACAGTGTTTACAGTCTACCATCGGGTCGTGGAAATTCTCCACGTGCCCAGAGGCTTCCCATACCCGGGGATGCATCATAATAGCTGCATCCAGGCCAACGATGTTATCGTGGAGCTGGGTCATTTCCCGCCACCAGAACCGTTGAATTCTATTCTTTAACTCGACACCCATTGGACCGTAATCCCAGGCAGATGTAAGTCCACCGTAAATTTCTGAAGATTGGAATACGAATCCTCTACGTTTTGCCAAGGATACTATTTTATCCATCGTTGTTTCTTGAGTAGCCATTTTTCTAATCTCCTATAGGTGCCAGTTTCGCTTGGGCTTGTTCTAATCGAGTTACACTTTTTTCCCGTCCGAGCAATCGAATCGACGGTATTAAAGGAGGCGAGGCTTTTGTTCCGGTAATAGCTATTCGGGCTGGCATCATAAGCTGTCCGAGCTTTCTTCCTTCCTTTTCTGCGGTTTCATGGAACCATGCTTCCGCATCCTCGGGGCTGCCATTAAGGAGGTTATCAATTTCATTGGCGATTTTTCCTAGTACCTCCCGAGTCTGCTGTTCGTTAAGACCTTTCGGTACCAGGGCCGAAGTTTCGTAATCAAGCTCTTCCTTAAAAAGAAATCCGATAACCTCCGGTGCCTCATTAAGAAGCACTAGTCGCTCACGAGCTAGAGGAAGACTTTGTTCAATGATTTCCACTTCGCTTTTTGAAGGTGTCGAGGAAACCAACCCACTATCTACGAGGGAAGGTAGGATTGCCACCGAAAGCATGCTATCGGTCAAGTTACGAATGTAGTGACCATTAAACCATCGGAGTTTCTTATAATCAAAGACTGCGGGGCTCTTTTGTAAACCTTCGATATAAAAGAGGGTTTCTAGTTCTTGCCTACTGAAGAATTCTCGTTCACTATCGAAACTCCACCCCAAAAGGCTTATATAGTTGATAATCGCTTCGGGGAGATACCCCTGCTTGCGAAAGTCAACAAGCGATGTCGAACCGTGGCGTTTGGAGAGTTTTTGACCGTCTGAACCCATGACCATCGGTAAATGGGCATAAATGGGCGGCGTCCAACCAAAAGCCTTGTAAAGAATGACGTGTAATGGACCACTAGGAATCCATTCCTGTGCCCGCATAATATGGGTAATGGCCATTTCGTGGTCATCAATGACGTTCGCCAGATGGTAGGTTGGGTAACCATCGGACTTAAGAATCACTGGATCGGGGTTTACATCCGAATTCTTGCGAACAACAGTACCGAGAACCACGTCACTAAAAGAGGTTTCCCCTTCCAGTGGCACCTTGAGGCGAATGACCGAAGACATTCCCTGAGCGTGCTTTTTCTCAATTTCGTCGGGAGAGAGGTTTCTACAAGCCCTATCGTAACCTTGATTTGAACTTTTTGCCTTCACTTGCTCTTGGCGTACTGTTTCGAGTCTTTCGGGGGAACAAAAGCAATGGTAGGCCTGTCCTTCTTTGACCAGATGTTCTGCTGCAATCCGATATTTCTCGAGTCTCTCAGATTGTATATAAGGACCAAAATCTCCACCATTTCGAGGCCCTTCATCTTCACGAATTCCTAACCAATCGAAGGTATCGTAGATATCTTGAAGTGATTCGGGACTGAACCGAGTTTGATCGGTATCCTCTATTCGGAGTATGAATCGTCCTCCTTGGGACTTGGCAAAAAAATAGTTGAAGAGGGCAGTTCGCACCCCTCCAATATGTTGTAACCCCGTCGGCGACGGTGCATATCGGACCCTTACATTCATAGAATTTCCTTCGTTTGGCCATTATAAAAATCGGCCTTCGACCGGTCAAGCGAGGCTTTTTCTCGAAATTTGGTTTCCTCGTTATGAAATACCTTACTGATGATACAAAGAAAAGAAATCCCCTAATCGCTGGTTTGCGTCCTTAAGGGTTTCCTTGTCTGGCAGAAATACAATACGAAAGTGATGGGGATCTAACCAGTTAAAACCTGTTCCTTGGACTACAAGGATCTTTTTTTCTTTCAAAAGATCGAGAACCATTTGCATATCGTTCTTGATCTTAAATTTTTTCGGATCGAGTCGAGGAAAAAGGTATAAGGCACCTTTTGGCTTAACACACGAAATTCCTGGAATCGAGGTAATTCCTTCCCAAGCTGCATCCCGCTGTTCTCGTAGCCTTCCGCCCGGAAGGACTAAATCGTTGATACTCTGGTATCCTCCAAGGGCTGCTTGGACGGCAAATTGAGCCGGAACATTCGCACATAGACGCATATTTGCCAACATATTGAGCCCTTCCCGATAATTAGTGGCAAGATTTTTCCTACCGGAAATAACCATCCAGCCTGACCGAAACCCTGCAGCCCTATAAGACTTTGAAAGGCCATTAAAAGTTATACAAACCGAATCGTGGACCAGAGTTCCCATAGCCAGGTGTTGGGCATCATCGTAGAGAATTTTGTCGTATATTTCGTCTGAAAAAACAATGAGTCTATGTTCGTGGGCGAGAATAGCAATCTTCTCTAAAATTTCCCGAGAATATACCGCGCCGGTAGGATTATTTGGATTTATGACCACGATACCCCGGGTACGGTGAGAAACTTTTTTTTGTATATCTTCTATATCGGGAAACCACTCAGACTTTTCGTCACAGCGGTAATGAACTGGCTTTCCACCTCCTAGGGTTACCGCTGCAGTCCACAATGGATAATCGGGGGCGGGAACCAGTATTTCATCACCAGAATTGAGAAGTCCCTGCATAGCCATTACTATGAGCTCACTGACCCCGTTTCCCATATAGATATCATCAATTTCCACCCCAAAGAGGCCCTTGGTCTGGTAGTATTGCATTACCGCCTTTCGGGCAGCGTAGACTCCCTGACTATCAGCGTACCCTTGGGCGTTCCGTAGATTACGAATCACATCGTGCAATAGTTCATCTGGGGTATCAAACCCAAATAGGGCAGGATTACCTATATTCAACTTGAGGACTCGAAACCCCTCTTCCTCCATTCTCTTGGCCTCTTGCATGACAGGCCCTCGGATATCGTAACAAACTTCATTGAGTTTCGACGACTTGAGAATCTCAACAGAAGATGGAACTTCGATAGGTTTTTCGAAAGACGTAACTTTCCCACTCATTTCTTTTCCTTAGGGTTTATCCCAAAAACCCAAGTTGACGCTTCCTGGGCTATAGAATGCAAAACCAATCTTTGAACCGTGTCCTTTTGTTTCTCGATTTTGGACGCCCAAGTATCACGAGTATACCGTTTTCGAAGGTCATTGGTAAACTTATTGACAACTTGTGATACCTCATCGTCTTGAAATCCTTTCAGCATATAAACCGTGAGCAATCGCAACATTGAATCACCTTTGGTACTCCGATAGATATCCAACAAGACCCCTCGGGCTTCTTCGTGTTTATTGAGCAGAAGAAGTCCAAAGGCATAGTCCCAACCTATCCAGGGGTCTATACTGATTTTTGTTGTTCTATTCTCTTCGGCACTTTTCCAAAATTCACCAAACCAATCAAATATCTCTTTTCCATCATGACGGAGGAGCACTGGTACCCCAAGTTGAGGAGCATGTTTGAGAGCAGCCGAGAAATTCACTGTTTTCATATGAGTACTCAACGCATCAATTCCTTCGAGATCGTTCGACATGAGACAAGCGTTTACGTACAGGTGAACATTTTGTTGGCTGAACCGGTTCTTATCAAACAGCTTACGTCGAACGAACATTTTGAGCCCGCCCCAATCCTCATTTTCCAGCAATACAAAGAGTTTCCACTGAAAGAGGAAGTATGCGTCCAAAATACCTAGAACCAAGACGAACAGAACTACTAGATACCAACTTTCTTGCCAAAATATCGTTGCATACTCAACCCCAAGAACTAAAGCGGGCATGAAGAAGATGAACAGAAAGGATACGACAATAATAGTATTAAAAACGACGAAAATAGTCTTAAATTTCAAAGGAAAATCTCCTATAATTATAAATTGTACAGTATGATACGAGGAATTCCGATAAGTAGTGTAAGGGTTTCTCTAAAATATTGAAAGCCGGAATTAGTGAGTCTAAAAATCTCGTTGTACGTGTCATTCATCCCGGACGAACCAGGGATGTGAATTGGGTCTGATTGATTTTTGAAGGGGGTTCTTGAGGTGCCCGACTTATGAATAGACATTTGTTGTCCACAATTGAAGCAAATAAGTATTTATCGCTACCAGCTTATTTGGATGACGATTATATTCTCACCGCACCGGAAGTCCCGGTTTCCGAAGAACTCCTGGCGCGAGTTAGGGAGTGGGGATTCGAGTACATTTTATCCGATGGAGAACTGAGCGACCGGATGGGGGGAATTTCTGCCAGCACCAATAGCGATGCCCCTGCAGGGGCTTCGTTAGAAAGCCAATTCCGGGAGCAACAGCAGTTTAAAGAAGCCGAATTTACCTTCCGAGAAATGGCCGACTTCACCGAGACCATCTTTACCAACTATGTTACAAAGAATGAACTTTCGGTTAAAGAGGTTTCGAACAATGTTCGGGATCTCATCGACAAATTCCGAGCCCAGCGAGCCCACCTAATTCGGATCACTGAACTCACCTACCCTGGGAAAAATTCTTTGGTTATCCACTCGGTAAAAAGTCTTATTCTTGGCATATCCCTAGGAATAATTCTCAAATTACCCAATCATAAACTTATCGAACTCGGATCGGCCCTCCTACTTCACGAAATCGGAATGATTCGACTTCCTCCAGGTCTCTATATGAGCAATAAGAAACTAAGTCCCGAGGAGCATAAAGCAATTACCGCCCATACAATTCTGGGATTTAAAATCTTAAAAACTGCCGACTTTCCAATGTCTGTATGTTTAGCGATTCTAGAAAGCCACGAGAACATCGATGGTAGTGGTTATCCACGTTCATTGACCGGGGATAAGATTTCTCTCTACGGAAAAATCATTTCGGTTTGTAGTTCCTATGTAGCTATGAGTAGCGAACGACCCTTTCGGGATGCAGCAAATGGTCATAGTTCGTTGGTAGAACTTTTAAAAAGTAAGGGGAAAAGATACGACGAACTGGTACTGAAGGCCCTCGTTCAAGCCGTTTCATTGTTTCCTGTAGGGATAATTGTAGAACTAGAAAACAATGCGAAAGGAATGGTTGTCCAAGTAAACCCGGAAAACCCTCGAGCCCCGATGGTTAAGCTTTTTACCTCTCCTGAAGGGGAAGTCTACTCTGAGTATCCGTTAATCGACAGTAGTCGGGATGGTCTGGGGATTAAACGGGCGCTCCCAATTTCTGAAGTACAGGAACTAAAAAATACCCTCTGAACTGGTATCGGGCACATCTATACCCGGTTTTTCATCGGCTTAAGGTCTTAAACGTTATTGGGGTGCAATGACTCACCGTAGGCAGAAAACCAGATTATGGAGGTCCCCTGCTACAGTTCAAATGATTGGAGAGACCCATGCAATCCTTAGAAATTACTATTCACCTATCTTCATCCTACACCGAAACTTGGAAGGCTTATCCGGGCCAAGCGTTTCTTTCGTGGATTATCGAACATCCAAAGCTTATTCCAACGTCGGTCTTAGGAATTATAGTTCATAATCACATTGAAGACCTTCGTACGCCACTCTCTACCTCCTGTGAGATAGTACCTATCGGCCCTGGACATCCAGAATATTCGAGACTTTTTCAGCAAAATCTGACGAGTCTTTTCTTCGCCGCCGCTCGAAGCCTAGAACCCCAGCGCCAGTGGAAACTAGGCCATTCAATGGGAAACGGTCTCTTTCTAGAACCTCATCATTTTCTCCCGACCCCGGAAATGATTCTCGAAATCGCAAACAAGATGTCTAAGTACTGCGCAGAGGCTCTTCCTTTCTCCCTTGAAACCCTCGACTACCGCAGTGCTATTGCTGCCTTAAGCGAGCGAAGTGGAACAACAGTGTTAGATTCGATGAACGATGCGGTGCTATCTGTCACTCATATTGATGGATATCGAGAGTTAACATTGGGCCCCCTTGCCCTAAACGCCTCGTCTTTGGTTCCCTTTTCCCTGGAGCCCTACTCCGAGGGAGCACTTTTGCGCTATCCTGCCGAATTCTCTGTCAACAGGGGTTCCAAAATTCCTGAATTCCTCGACATTCCATTTTTGAGCCACATTTACAAAGAGCACCAACGGTGGAGCAGAATCTTAGGAGTACGGACTATCGGTACACTAAACCATGTTACCCAAACAAAATCGATCAAAGAGTATATTTGGACAGCCGAGGCCCTTCAGGCGGGCAAAATTAACGAAATAGCCCAGGAGATTGGACATAAAGCCGAAGCTTTACGAGCGATCTTGATCGCCGGTCCAAGTTCCTCGGGAAAAACTACCTTTGCAAAACGACTCAGTATTCAACTCCAGGCCCAGGGTATTAAACCCAAGGCTCTATCGTTGGATAACTTCTTTTTGCCCCGGGAAAATACTCCCCGAGACGAGTATGGGAATTACGACTTCGAAACCCTCAGGGCCCTCGACCTTGAATTGCTCAACGAAACGATTCTGGGTTTAATGAACGGCGAAATGGTGGCCCTTCCCGTCTTCGATTTTCGGGTAGGCGATCGATATTTTCCTCATTCACCAGAAAAGCTCGAAAAAGATGAGATACTCGTCATTGAGGGAATCCACGGGCTTAATCCAGAACTCCTTCTTCGTATCCCGAAAGAAAACATTCATAAGATCTATATTTCGGCCCTTACCCAAATAAATGTTGACCAGTCCCATAGAATTTCTACCACCGATAATCGTCTAGTTCGTCGTATCGTCCGAGATTATCGTTATCGGGGTCATGCTGCGGGAGCTACTCTCGAAATGTGGTCCTCGGTTCGACGGGGAGAAGACGTATGGATATACCCTTATCAGACCCTCGCCGATGCCCAGTTTAACTCTGCCCTCGACTATGAGTTAGGAGTACTCAAACCAATGGCCGAGTCTCTACTTCGTCAGGTGAAACCCGACCAACCTTCCTATACATCGGCAAAAAGACTACTGCAGATTCTTGGGTATTTTTT
>JAACWS010000064.1 GCA_009991955.1 Spirochaetales bacterium | reverse complement strand
CGCTTCCTTTCACCCCAAGCAGACTAGTATTTCTCCTAAATGTCTAGTCCCTGACCCCTTCTACTTCATATGCGTTTGCCCTGGATTGACAGCCCCTTTTTTCCCGTAGGATACTTACCACCCATGAAGAAGTACATATTTGTGACCGGGGGCGTGTGCTCCAGCCTGGGAAAAGGGATTGCCGCCGCTTCGGTCGGCAGTCTCCTGGAAGCTCGGGGTCTCGTAGTTCGCATGGTGAAAATTGATCCATACATTAACGTAGACGCAGGGACCATGAGTCCTTATCAGCATGGGGAGGTTTTTGTTACCGACGATGGTGCCGAAACCGATCTAGATTTGGGGAACTACTCCCGGTTCACAAATTCCACCTTGAGCCGACAAAACTCCATCACCACCGGCCAGATATATCAAGAAGTAATTCAGAGGGAGAGGGAGGGCCGTTATCTCGGTCGTACGGTGCAGGTTGTTCCCCATATTACCGACCGAATAAATCAACGAATTTTGGGAATCGGCGAGGCCGACGACGTGGATGTTACCATCGTCGAGGTCGGTGGTACGGTGGGAGACATCGAGTCGATACCCTTCCTCGAAGCAGCTCGACAGCTCATTCACGAGGTAGGGCACGAACACGCCCTCTCGATTCACCTGACCCTCATTCCCCAGGTTGCTGGAGACGAACTAAAGACCAAGCCTACCCAACACTCGGTAAATAAGATGCGAGAAATTGGTATTCAACCGGACATTCTTTTGTGTCGAGCTCCCCGGGAAATCGACAACGATATGCGGCGAAAAATAGCTCTCTTTACCAACGTCCACTTCGATTCGGTCATTTCTGCCCACGATGTGGTGAAAACAATCTACGAAATCCCCTTGAGCTACCAGCGGCAGAAGGTCGACGAAATAGTGGTCAAACGACTCGGTCTCGAGGTTGGACTAGGAGATATAAGCCCTTGGGAACGGTACGTTCATACCTTTACTACTTCGGAACGAGTGGTACGCATTGGTATGGTAGGAAAGTACATCGAGTTAGCCGATAGTTATAAGTCCGTCGACGAGGCCCTCATCCACGCGGGGGTTGCCAACGGAGTACGAACGGAAATTGTGAAAATCGACTCCGAGCAGCTAGAATCCCGGGAAGATTGGGAGTCGGTCCTCGAGAATCTTGATGGTATTCTGGTTCCTGGGGGATTTGGAACCCGGGGGATTTTGGGTATGGTGAAGACCGCCGAATTCGCCCGGTGCAAGGGTATTCCCTATCTTGGAATCTGCCTGGGTATGCAAATTATGGTAATTGAATGGGGCCGATCGGTTCTGGGCTGGGTTGATGCAAATTCCAGCGAGTTTGCCCCGGACTGTAAGTTTCCGGTGGTGAGTCTCCTGGAAGAGCAGGTCGATGTAAAAAATTACGGTGGAACTATGCGCCTGGGATTAAGTGACTCCTACCTACTCGAAGGAACCCGGATTCGGGATATCTACCAAGCACCCCTGGCTTCCGAGCGCCACCGCCACCGGTACGAGGTCTCGAACAAGTACCGTCCCGATCTGGAGTCCTCGGGTTTACTTATTACTGCTACGACCAAAGACGGCGCATTGGTAGAGTCGGTCCAGTGGCCCGATCATCCCTGGGGAATCGGTGTCCAGTATCATCCGGAGTTTTTGTCGAAGCCCTTAAAGGCTCATCCCCTCTTTCGGGACTTTATTCGGGCCAGCGCCTCACCTTAATGGGGATACCCAGGTTCTTTGCCTTTATCTTAATTTCTACGTTTCTTTTTGCCGGTTGTCGTCTGGACTACGGTCAAAATGTCGAAGCCGACTCTCTGTCGGACCAGGTTCCCAACGTAGAAATTCGTGGTTTCTCCCAGGAACTCTACCAGGATGGCCTTCTTGTCCTCCGGCTCACCGCCTCAGCGAGCAGGGCTTACCAATCGCGTAACCTCCGGGAACTGGAGTATGTTACTTTTGAAGAGTACAATTCCCTCGGAGAGCTTTCAGCTTCTGGGCGGGCCGACAGGGCGAAGCTCTTCACCGATACCGACAACGTCGAGTTAGAAGGCAACATTCGAGTCTATTCGGAACAAGAGAACGCTGAAGTTTTTGGGGACTATTTTTTCTGGGATAGCGAAGGCCGAAAAATTTCCAGCCTCCTGGAATCGATTGTCTCTATTCGGACCGAAGAGGGCGAAGAAATAAGGGGGCGAGGCTTTGAAGCCGACATGGCCCGTCGGCGTTTTCGGTTTACCCAAGGGGTAGAAGGAACTATTCGAAGTGATAAAAACTAGAACCCGGATATCCACGTTCGTTTTCTGGCTCTGGTTGGGAGTTACTCTCTCCTCGGCCCTGGGGGAAGATATTGAATTTTCGGCCGATTCGGTGGAATCGTACTTCACCGAGGGAAGGGAGTCGGTTCAGTTGCAAGGCAACGCCTTTATCCGAACAGACCGGGTAGAAATTCGGGCCCAGGAGATTGTTCTGTCGGGAACCAATAATCGGTTTGTAACCGCCACCGGTTCGGTTTTTGTCTACGAACGGCAAAAAGACCTGCGTCTAACCGGCGATGAGCTGAGTTACGATCGGACCTTCGATATTCTACGGGTCCGGGGTAACGGTGTCCTCGAGGATCGTCAGAACGATATTGTGGCCCGAGGCAGCCTCATCGAGAACCGAGGAGATGACCTGTCCCTCATCCAGATAGGGGTCCGCATTCTTCGTCCCGATCTATCGGCTCGGGCAGACCTGGTCCGCTACGATAGGCAAGGACGTATCTTAGAGCTGACTGGCCAGCCGGTGGTGTACTCCGACGGGGACGAATTTCGGGCAGCGCGCATCCTCGTAGATCTCGACACCGATGATATTCGGCTGGAAGGTGGGGTACAGGGACGAATAATGGATGAGAACGATGGGTGATTACCTGGAGATACAGGGGCTCTATAAACGGTACGGTCGAAAAGTAGCCGTCGATCATGTCGATTTTCGTATGGAGGCCGGGGAAATTGTGGGTTTCTTGGGACCAAACGGCGCGGGGAAGACCACAACCTTCTACAGTGTCGTTGGGTTCATCCGTCCTACCCGGGGCACCATTGCCCTGAACGGCAGGGATATAACCCATCTGCCCATGTACAAGCGGGCTCGGGCGGGAATTGCGTATCTGCCCCAGGAGCCCTCGGTGTTTCGAAAGCTGACGGTCGCCCAGAATATCCTGGCTATTCTGGAAACCCGCCGGGGCATGAGCAGGAGCGAACGAATGGCCCGGCTCGATGTACTTCTGGAAGAGTTAGGTATTCAGAATCAGCGGAATCAGCCGGCCTATACCCTATCGGGTGGAGAGCGCAGGAGGACCGAAATTGCCCGCGCCCTAGCAATCGAACCCAAGTTCCTTCTCCTCGATGAGCCCTTTGCGGGGATAGATCCTATTGCGGTCTACGAGATTAAGACAATAGTGACTTCATTGGCCGAAAAGGGTATCGGAGTGCTTATTACCGACCACAATGTGCGGGATACCCTCGAAATCACCCACCGGTCGTATATCCTGAACCACGGCAGTATTATCGTCGCCGGGCACAAAGATGAGATCATGGCCAATCCCTTGGCTAGGGAGGTCTACCTGGGGAATGAATTTCGAATGTAGGGTTTCGTTGACAAAGCAATAGGCAACTAGGACAATTAAAGAAAGGAGCTATCTTCGGTGCAAATGCAGCGGCCTGCTATGGTGCAGGAACAAAGACTAAAACTCAGTCCTCAAATGCTCCAAGGCATACAGCTGTTGGCCATGCCTTTACAGGACTTACGGTTGCGGATCGAAGAAGAACTCGAAATTAATCCAGCCCTCGAGGTAGTAGAAGAAAAACAATCCCTGAGTCTCGATGAAATTACCCCAAAAAATAGGGATTACGAAGATGAGGCTTTCGAAAATACCAGCGATCCTGGTTTCCGCACCACCGAGTACAGTGCCTACGGCGATGAAGCCAGCGAGGCGAAACGTCAGTTCTTGGAAGGTGTGCTTTCCCGACCTGAGAGTTTACAGGACCATCTCATCTGGCAGCTTCGGCTCCAACCCCTCCCAGAGGAGTTCTTTCAAATCGGCGAATTGCTCATTAGAAACCTGGACAGTAATGGCTTTCACCGCGAAGACCCTCGGGCTCTGGTAGAAGAGGAACTCTACCCAGTCGCAGAACAGATCATGAGCCTCATCCAGGGTTTTGACCCCCAAGGCACCTGCGTCGCCGACTATCGAGAATGTCTACTGGTTCAGACCCGGTTAGTGGACACCCGGGTACCCTCGATGGTAATTCCAATCTTAGAAAATCACCTGGGCCTATTGGAAAAAGGAAAGCTCAAAGACATTGCAAAATTACTGAAGGTTCCTGAAACCCACGTTCAGGATGCCTTGGAGTTCATTCAGACCCTTACACCCTTTCCGGGCCGGGAATACGCAACCTCTGAGCCCCAATATGTGACCCCCGATCTTTTAGTTATGCGAAGGGAAGGACAATTTGTCCTCGTCCTGAACGACGAAGAGATTCCGGTTCTTGGGGTCAACGGATTTTTTGACGAGGTTTTGAGCACCCATGGGGATGAGAAAGAGGTGAAACAATTTGTAGCCTCCAAAATCCGTGACGCCCGTTGGTTCATTCAAACAATTCAACTACGAAACAACACCCTATTGAAGGTAGCTAAGGCGGTAGTGGAGTTTCAAAGGGATTTCTTTTTACGGGGGCCAAAGTATATTGCTCCCCTAACCTTGCGAGATATTGCGGGGGAGATTGGTGTTCACGAGACGACCGTAAGCCGGCTGACCAATGGAAAGTACATACAAACCGAATACGGTGTCTTCGAATTGAAGCATTTCTTTTCGAATGCCGTGACCGGGACGAACTCTCGGGGCACCCAGTTTTCAAAGGAGGGAGTAAAGGCAATTATTCGCGAGATTCTTGAGGATGGATCCCAGCAAGGTCTCTCTGACCAGAAAATTTCTGAGCTACTCGAGAGACGGGGGGTAAAAATCGCCCGACGAACCGTAGCGAAATACCGAGGCGAGCTGGATATTCAGTCATCGTACGATCGATAAGCCCCTAGGCAGGAAGCTCAGGGGCCAGAGAAAACCACAGGAGGTTTCTATGAGGCTAGAAATAAAGGGTGTGCACTACGACGTGACCGATGTGACCCGCGACTTTTTACAGGAAAAACTCACGAGGCTAGACTTTGCCGCAGATCAAATTGTAGATCTGCTGGTTACCCTTACGAAGGGAAAGAAAGACTGGTCGGCTGAGGCTACAATCAATTTCCGCTTCGGTGTCTCAGCCCATATTTCTGAAACTGACTTTAACCTCCACGAGTCTATTGAGAAAATGGTAGATCGATTAGAAAACAAAATCCGTAAGGAAAAGGATAAGGTTCAGGATCACCATAAATGAAACATGCCTTTACCGTCCTCGACCTTTTGAACCTTGATCTAGAGGACCATAATGACCTCGGCCTTCGCTGTATCGGTGGCCGGGTGGGGCTTACCCGAGAAATAACCATCCCCGACCTTAACCGGCCGGGCCTTGGGTTATCGGGATTTTTTGACGAGTTTGGAGCCGAGCGGATTCAGATATTTGGTCGTGGCGAGTGTGCGTACATGGACAAGCTGGCGAACGAAGGGGTTACCCAATCGCTACGGCAGCTCTTTGAAAACCACATACCCTGCGCTATCTTTTCTCACGATCTTGATCCCAGTTCCGACTTGTTGGCTATTGCGGAAGAAACGGGGACCCCACTTTTGCAAACCAGTCTACCTACCTCGGAATTAACCGGCAGGCTACTGCGGGCCCTCGGGACGGTTTTTTCTCGTCGGGTTACCAGTCACGGAGTTTTTGTCGAAGTGTTTGGTATTGGGATTTTTATTACCGGCGACAGTGGAGTAGGAAAGAGCGAGGCTGCCCTGGAGCTTATCCATCGGGGCCATAGGTTAGTGGCCGATGACTCGGTAGAGATTCGAAATGTGTCCGGAAACGTTTTGCTTGGGAGTGGAGCAAACAAGGCCCTCGGACACCACATGGAAATCCGCGGCCTTGGTATAATCAATATTACCCACCTCTTCGGTGTCGGTGCTATACGAGAGAGTAAACAAATCCAGCTCGTGGTCGAGCTCGAGAACTGGGATAGCGACAAGGTGTACGACCGTATTGGGGCGGATGAAAAAACGACCGATATTTTGGGAATTAAGGTTCCCTACCTTTTGGTCCCGGTAAAACCCGGCCGAAACATTCCCATCATCATTGAAACTGCGGCAATGAACGAACGACTAAAAAAAATGGGGTATTTTTCTGCAAAAGAATTCAATCACAGCGTAATGAAGTGGCTTGAAACCGAAAATGCCCGTAAAATATACCAGCAGAAAAAAGATATGCTACAAGCCCTGCAGGACAAACTTCGTGAGGAAGCCTCCGGGGACGACTCCCAAATGGAGATGGAATGACACAACAAACAGTAAAAGTTTTAAACCGGGCAGGGATTCATGCGAGACCCGCCGCCCTCATTGTTCAGACTGCGGGTAAATTTAAAGCGAAAATTCTCTTCAAACGAGAAAACGAAGAAATAAACGCCAAGTCGATCATGGGAATTATTACCCTGGGTGCCTCCTATGATAGCGAAATTCTTATCGAGGCCGATGGTCCCGATGAAGCCGAAGCAGTACAAGCGATGGCGACCCTCTTTGAAAATCGGTTTGAGGAACAGTAACCCGAAGGTAGCCCCAGAATTTTTTCTCTGTATAGTTCTTTTTCTCCTTCTTCCCTCTTTGCTATGGGGTGTCGGAGAAATGTGGGTGAGTCTTGGTCCCGGTGCTCGATCGTACTCTATCGAATTTGCCGAACCCCTCGAGCTCGTTCATTCCCTTTCGCGAGGGGCAACGGTGGTTATTGAAGTTCTTTTGACCGGTGAATTGAGGGGATTCCTTCGACTCCAGGAAGAACGATTCTACCAAGGGACTCTGTCCTTGGGCTACGATATTTTTCTCCAGGTTTGGACCCTTCATATCGATTCCCAACCTAAAGATTCTCGTCCGATTGAGTATTTTGAGCAGCCCTCTGAATTAATTTCCCGGCTAAGGACTATTGATCTTCCCGTTGCCCTGGGAAACCTGCGGTCTCGACTTCGCTCAGACGAACAGTTAATACTCGAGGCCCGATTTCTTGGCGAGCAGCTCGAATCTGCTCTTTGGGTGCTACGTCCTTTTCTCTGGGGACGTACTGTCCTCGATAGGCAGGTTCTACGGGAGGTTCCATGAAGTTTCGCCCTCTGTGGAGATCTGCCCCGGTTCCAGGGTCTGCGGGCCGATCATCGACGAGCAATATTCTGAGTATTGTTCTTCTCTATGGTTCGATTGTTATTCTCATGCTCGTCCTCTCTTTCCAAATTCTTCAGGGAATGGAACTCCAGCAGAACCCAGTATTGTGGGTAGTCCTGGGAGCAGCGGTACTCTTGCCGATAATCCTGTCGGTCTCGGTGGGAATTCAGCTCTTTCGTCTGGTCAAAGATCAACGACAAAAGGTGCCCGGAGCAGGGTATCGGATGCGAATTCTCATCGGTTTTTTTGTCCTCATTCTTTTTGCGGCCCTACCCCAGTCGATGCTCTCGTTGAATTTTATGCGAATTGCGGTGGATACTTGGTTCCGACCGGAAATTGGCGAGGCCCTCGAAGGGGGATTGAACTTGGCGGTAGAATACTACCAACAGGAAGCGCGGCGGCTTGAGGATTTTGCCGATTCGGATCTTCTAAAAAATGTCGTACGAGGGGCTGTAAGCGAACCAGGGAGGACCTTGGATCTCATTCGCCAGCTTCGTCCCGAACTTTCGGCTATCCAGATCGTAGCTAATTCGGGGGTCCAGCTGGCAGCCTACGGGGAACCGGAGCAGCTATACGAGCCGGGGTTGCTCTTGCGGGAGGCTCCGGGGCGATTGGTTCGGGCTGCCCTGGAAAATCGAGATGTACTACGGATTAAGGTTCTGGTTCCTTCGGCTGCGGACGCTCAAGGGGCTCTGTTACTGAGCCTAGAAATTGCTTCGAACTTCGATGTTCGGGCGAGAAATTTGCAGACGAACCTAGGGTATTTTACCCAATTTGCCGCAAACCAAAATCTGTTCACCTTTGCTGTGCTTCTCTTTTATGGATTTTTTGCCGTTCCCCTCATACTCGTAGCCCTGCTCGTGAGTTTTTACTTTAGCGACCAAATGATCTATCCAATCGTTAGCCTCGAAGCAGCCACCCGGAAGGTTGCCGAAGGGGACTTTAGCTTTCGAATACTGAGTCGACGGAAGGAAGATCTGGATGTCCTCACTACCTCATTTAACTCGATGGTTTCGGAACTGGAGCGTTCGCGGAACAAGTTGGTTCACTCCGAACGGGTAGCGGCCTGGAAAGATATGGCTCAGCGTCTTGCTCATGAAATCAAAAATCCTCTGACACCCATTAAGCTATCGGCGGAACGAATGGTGTGGAAGTACAATCAGGGGGCCGAGAATTTTGGCGAAATCCTGACCCAAGCGACCTCGACAATCATTACCGAAGTCGACCGCCTTGCTCTCATGCTCACGGAGTTTCGGAACTTTGCCCGGTTGCCAAATCCCGAGCCCGAAGAGTTCCTCCTACTTCCAGAAATCCACGAAGTCCGGGACCTTTACAACGAATACCCCAACATACGTATAGACATTTCGGGAATTTCTGATGATAGTATTATTTACGGTGACCGAAAACAAATCCGCCAGGTTCTCGAAAATCTCATCAAAAATGGAATCGAGGCCTGCTCCCACGAGGGGATAATTCGTCTTGGGGCCTACAAAGTAACGAAGGCAGATCGGGAATACTGTAGAATCATGGTCGAGGATAACGGTGAAGGAATTCCCGAAGGGGTCGAGATTTTTACCCCCTACTTTACTTCGAAAGAAACCGGAACCGGTTTGGGACTAGCGATTGTCGAACGAATTGTCGCCGACCATGGGGGAAATATTTTTTTTGAAACCGTCCTGCATGAGGGGACCCGATTCTACGTAGATTTTCCTTTTTAGTTCCTTTCCAGAGGAGGTTGATACATGAGCACTATTCTGGTCATCGATGATGAACCGGGCATACGCCGGGTGCTACAAGATATTCTCCAGGATGAAGGGTACCAGGTCCTGGTCGCCGAAGATGGAATTGATGGCCTGGCAAAGCTTCGGCAGACGGTTGTTGATCTGGTAGTGCTCGACGTGTGGCTTCCAAAAATGGGGGGGATCGAAGTTCTGGAGTCGATAAAAGCCGATTTTCCCGAGGTAGAGGTCATTATAATTTCGGGACACGGAAACATTGACATGGCGGTTAAAGCGATCAAGCTCGGGGCCTTCGACATGATGGAGAAACCGCTATCGATGGAGAAGGTTCTTACCCAGGTGCGTAATGCCCTCACTATTGAGGCTCTCCGGCGAGAAAACAAACAACTCAAAGCTACCCTTAGTGGGAATGACCAAATGTTAGGGACCACCCAGGAGCTCGAAAATATTCGGGCCCTCATTCGGCAGGCAGCTCCAACCAAGGCAACGGTATTTATTACCGGAGAAAACGGTACGGGGAAAGAGTTAGTTGCCCGGCAAGTCCACGAATCGAGCCCAAGAGTGAAGGCTCCCTTTGTACCGGTCAATTGTGCGGCAATTCCGGAAAATCTCATCGAGTCTGAGCTTTTTGGTCATGAGAAAGGCGCCTTCACCGGTGCGGTTTCTCGCAAGCGAGGCAAGTTTGAGGTAGCTCACGGGGGGACGCTCTTTCTTGACGAAATTGCCGACCTTTCTCTTTCGGCCCAGGCGAAAATTCTTCGGGCGATTCAGGAACTTAAAATTGAACGGATTGGGGGAGAAGAGACAATTTCTGTGGATGTTCGCATAATTGCGGCGACGAACAAGAATATGACTTCTTTGGTCCAAGAGGGACTGTTTCGGGAGGACCTCTTTTACCGCCTTCATGTCGTGCCTATCGAAGTTCCAGCCCTACGAAACCGAAGGGACGATATTCCCCTCTTAGCCTCTCATTTTGCAAAACTTTTTCACGCCCAGCTCCTTGGGGGAGACGGGCCAGAGCTTCAGTTCTCCCCCGAAGCCCTCCAAAAGCTGCAATCCTTCTCGTGGCCTGGCAATATTCGTCAGTTTCGGAACGTAATCCAGCGAATTGTTGTTTTTGCCGAGGGTCCAATAGTGAGGGACGAGGATGTGGAAGGAGCTCTGGGCGAAGAGAGAAAAGACCAAGGCTTCCAACTGATAAAGGACGCGGGACTGGCAAGTTTCTTTTCTTTTGGGCTTAACGAAGCAAGGGATCAGTTCGAACGCCAATAT
Source organism: Spirochaetales bacterium (assembly GCA_009991955.1). Lineage (GTDB taxonomy): Bacteria > Spirochaetota > Spirochaetia > DSM-27196 > Salinispiraceae > SKVS01. Next base: position 8,564 of record JAACWS010000064.1, on the reverse strand, counting down.
ATTCTTCACAAACTTTTGGAAACGGATTTTAATATTACCAAGGCAGCTACCTCGATGGGGGTGTATCCGAGTAATCTCCATGGTAAGATGAAGAAGTACGGTATTGAGAAGGCAAAGAACCCATGAGAGCAATGACCCAACGACAGAAAGAAGTACTTTCTTTTATCGAGCACTTCATTCGGGACAGCAAATATCCACCAACAATTCGGGAAATTTCTGACCATTTTGGCATTTCAGTCCGGGGTGCCTACGACCACGTGAAGGCTCTCAAAAAAAAGGGGATAATTCAGACCGACTCGTACCGGAGTCGATCTATAGGGGTTCTTGGAAACAAAAACGAGGAACCCCTAGAAGAGGTACGAAAGATTCCCATCCTAGGTACCGTTGCCGCCGGTCTTCCCATCTTATCGGAAGAAAACTACGACGGTACGGTTGATCTACCAAATCAGCTTCTGGGTCCGAAGGGTGAATACTTTGCCCTGCGAGTCCGGGGAGACAGTATGGTGGGAGTGGGAATCATGGATGGGGACGTGGCAATCGTGAAGCACCAACGAACCGCCGATTCTGGTCAAATTGTCGTGGCAATGGTCAACGAGGCGGTTACCTTGAAACGATTTTTCAGAGAACAGAATCGGGTGAAGCTTCAGGCTGAGAATCCCCAATATCCCCCACTTTTTACCCGCGAAATTCGAATTTTAGGAACTCTCGCCCATCTCTTGAGGACCTACGAGTGAGTTCGCCCGGGGTCTATCTTTTCCTTGGGCCTGAAACCGGGGAAAAAAATCAAGTTACTACTGATCTGCTCCAAGAATTTCGTGCAACCCACGGAGGAGGGGTAGACGAGTTTACTTTCTATGGTTTCGAAGATTCGATAGACAAATTGGTCGAGACCGCCCGATCGGGAAGCCTTTTTAGCTCCGGCACCTTTATTATCTTTCGGGGAATAGAACAAGTCAGGTTAGGGGAAAAGGGTGGGGTTTTCGACCGGTATCTCAAGACTCCTTCCCCCGATTGCCTCATCGTCCTCCAAAGTGACGAGGTTTCTACCTCCAAATATCCTACCCTTAAACGTCTAAGCGAACTACTGCCGGAGAAAAACAAAAAGATATACTGGGAAATGTACGAGAGCAAACGGCTAGGCTGGATTACTTCGTATATTCGAAACCGAGGGGGGAGTATGTCTCCCGAGGCGGCCGAGCTGTTTCTAGAACTGGTTGAAAATAATTCCCAAGATATGGCTCGGGAATGCGACAAACTTCTGCTCCTTCATGGAGAGGGAAGAGAGATTACCCTCGAGGATATCGAACACTACATTTTCCATAGCAAAGAAGAAAACGCCTATACAATTTTTGGATACCTCGCGGAGAAAGATTTGGTCAGGTCCCTCGAGGGTCTGCAAAAGGTGTTCTCGGGAGGAGAAGGTCAAGGCATACCCCTGATGGCCGGGTTAGTTCGTCAATTTAGGACCCTGGGAGCTCTGAAGTCCCGGATTCCCCGGGGTATGCCCAGTATCGATTTGCTCAAAACGATGGGTGTGACCTTCAAGCGATCTCAGGGGGTCTACCAGGCGGCCTTCCAGAAGTACTCTGCCGGAGAAGTAGCTCGGGTTGTTCGTTTGGCGGGAAAATACGAGTTTGCTCTACGGGAGTTTCGCGGAGCTTGGCACCAACGGTTGTTAGAGCTCTTTATGTATCAAACAGTAGTCCGGGGAGGTCGGGGAGAATTATTAGGAACCGACGGGCCCGGATCCCTGGAGGGGTCTCTGGAGCCCGACAGCCTAGGGTTCTTTGGTCTCTCGGGGGTAGGTGGGCGCTGACTCGGCGGCGATAGATTTCTTGGCAATAGACTGCTCGGTATCCCTATCGCCCTCGAGGGTCAATCTTTCTTGAATTGTCTGGGCAAGTTCGGTTCCAAATCCCCCTGCAAGAGAGAGTTCTTGAATAGAGGCCTGGGCTATCCCCTTCAGTCCTCCAAATTTTTTCATTAAACGTTGACTCCGGACCTTTCCTAATCCCGGTATACCTTCGAGGGTATCGAGTTTCAGGTTGTTGGCCCGTAATTGTTGGTTGAAGGTTGTGCCAAACCTATGGGCTTCGTCCCGAACTCCCTGGAGGATACGGAGGGCCGGATGGCCAGGGGGCAGGATAATCGGTTCTTTCTCCCCGGGCAGAAATATCTCTTCTTCTCGCTTTGCCAACCCAAGAATCGGTATAGCTAAACCGAGGGCGTCGAGGATCCCTTTTGCCCCGGAAAGCTGGCCCTTGCCACCGTCTATGAGAATGAGATCTGGGCGGGGAAGATCTTCGTTGATCAGTCGGGTATAGCGCCGGGCGACGGCCTCGCGAATAGACTCAAAATCGTCGATACCCCCATTGATACTCCGAATATGAAATTTTCGGTAGCTTCCTGGGTCCGGGCGTCCCTGGAAATAGCTCACCATTGCGGCTACCGTGTGTTTGCCGTGAAGTTGGGCGATGTCGAACCCTTCGATCCGCTCCGGGAGAGATGGTAGGGAAAGAATCCGTTGGAGTTCCTCCAGGGCCGGTCGACTTCCCAGATCCATAATTCGTTTTAGGCAGTCTTGTCGGGCATTCTCGGTGGCCATATTCATGACCGCCCCATCCCTATCACCCGAGGCATACAAAACCATCGTTTCGGTTCCCCCCAGTTCTTCCCGGAGAAAACGCTGAATATCCTCCTGGGGAGCCCGAGGGGGGAGGAAGAGCCGTTCGGGAAACCGACGGAATTCCGAGTAGTATCGGGTGATGAATTGCACGAGGTCTTCTTCGGCGCTTCCAAATCCCTGAGATCTGAACATGTCGGTCCCTGATAGGCGACCGCCCCGCATCTGAAGGACGACAAAACTGTGGTAACTATCCTGGGCGTACCATCCGAGGTAGTCCCGGGTTTCTATGTCGTAGTCTACTACCTTCTGGTCCACGAATATCGAATCCATCGCCCGAAGCAGATCCCGATATTCGGCGGCTTTTTCAAATTTGAGCCCTTGACTGGCCTCTTGCATACGGGCTTCCAGTTCTTTCTGTAGCTCTTCGGGAGGTTTTGAGAGCATGGCCGCAGCTTTGTCCGCTTGGGTCTGATACTCTTCCCGCGAGATGAGTCCAGCACAGGGTCCAGGGCATTTTCCAATGTGGTAGTAGAGGCAGGGGGAGGTCCGTTTTTTAAGGGGGCCCCGGCATTTTCGAAGAGGGTAGAGCCTGTCGATCATTTCCAAATAGGTCTGAATTGCCGCAACATTGGTATAGGGGCCAAAATACCGTGAACCGTCTTGGATAAGGCGCCGAGTACGAAATATTCGAGGGTATTCGTCGGCGGTAATGCGAATGACCGGGTAGGTTTTTCCATCCTTTAGGTTAATATTGTACCGGGGCGAGTACTCTTTGATGAGATTATTCTCGAGAATGAGAGCTTCGTATTCGCTCTCGGTTATCAGGTAGTCAATTGTACAAATTTTAGAAACTAGTACTCGGGTCTTTGGGTCTTTTGTCCCGGCGAAGTACGATCGGACTCGATTACGGAGAATTTTCGCTTTTCCGACGTAAATTACCGTTCCCCGGTCATCTTTCATGAGGTAAACTCCGGGATTCTTGGGAAAATCTTTGATTCGGTTTTGAAGTGCAGTCTCTTTCATGCCGATAGTAAGATACAGTGAGGACTAGTAAAAGGAAAATGATGAAGCGTATTGGGCTTGGGATCCCATTTTTTCTCGTGACTTTCTTTCTATTCTCCGAGACTCTGGTGTTTGATCCCTTCAATAGCCAGAATCTTTGGAGTAGTTCGAGGGCCGGGGTGTATTTGGATTCCGCTGGTCGACGAACCTTGGGGCTCGCAGATACCCAGTACGAATTTACCGATGAAACCGACCTGCTTCTCCACTTTAATTCGACGGGCAACTCGATCTATCAAGGTGATTACCAGCTACTGGCTTCGGATGTCTTACTTCAGGAAGAACTCAGGGCCCTCGGTAACGGGGCGGGGCTTTTTACCGAAATGAGCCGGGGTATGGTTTTGGAACCCGGGCGGGAGAGTATGTTTCAGCCTGGCACCCACGTGGGGGCCTTTACAATCGAATTCTGGCTCTATACCGCTTCTCCAAAAGAAGGTGCAACAGTCCTAGCTTGGCAGGGCTCGAGTTGGACGGGATCTGAGCCGTTGTTCCAACTCGTGAGTGCCCGGGTAGTAAATCGGCGACTCGTTTGGCAACTAGAGAACTTTTTCGTCCGTGGAGACAGTGACACCGAAGATCCTGGCTTTATCGGGCTTCCGGTCCGTATTGGTCAACGGCGGGATTTGGTGCCCCGGAGGTGGACCCATCATCTTCTGCGATTTGATCCTCAAAGGAGTATCCTCGAGTATCTGGTCGATGGTTTAACCGAGGATATCCAGTATATAACCCACAACGGTACCCAGGGTGGCGATCCCTTTATCCCTTATGTTGGAGAGCTTTCCGAGCCTGCTCTATCGTTGGGGTACAACCTGAATGGGGTCTTGGATGAGTTTCGAGTATCTCGTCGGTGGGTTGAAGAACCAGTGGAGCGGGGAGTTTCCCAGGTTTCTGGATATGTTCAGTTCGCCCGCCAAGACCTGTACTATCCGGGAGCCCAAATTGTCGCCATCGACCAAGCCCTTTCGGAGCCGGGTCTTACCGAGGTACGCACTTCGTGGATTCTTTCGGACTTTATCGAACAGCCCCATCCCGCTGACCCCCGGTGGCGTCTGGCCAACGATACCCAAGGGTTTCGAGAGGATCGGGGGCGGTACCTGTATCTGATGAGTGAGTTCCTTCCTGATGGAATTGGTACGAATCGGCCGGGAGTTCGGGAAATCCGAATCACCTATAACGAGGAGTTACCACCCCCAGCACCAACCCGAGTACGAGCGGAATCGGTGGAAGATGGGATAGAATTGACGTGGGATAGGGTAATTCGAGGTAATCCCGAAGGATATATAGTATATTTCGGAGAGAGGCCGAACGAATACTTCGGTGAAAGTGCGGTTCTCGGGGCGAGCCCTCTCGATGTGGGAGATCGTACCCATATAAAAATCACTGGTCTTGATCCTGGCAGGGTCTATTATTTTCGGGTAGGGTCGTATAATTATTCGAACAATCCTCTCCGGGGAGAACATATTCCTTTACGATTTTCGGCAGAAGTAGCCGCAAGACCGATTCGGTAGGTAGAGATGAACAGGAAAGTCCTTGAAGACCTGATGGTCCGGGCGAGTCGAGCTTTTGCTCTCAATGATTACTCGAGTGCCGAGGCTTATGCCCGGGACGTAATCAAAAATGCTCCCCACGCAGCCTCTCCCCATATACTCCTCGGTACAATTTACGGGAATCAAGGAAACTACGATAAGGCCGTAGGGGCCTTCCTCAAGGCCCGAGAACTTCGACCTCGAAATGTTGAGGCTTTAAATAATCTTGGGGTAATGTACCGGTTTGCCGGGAAGCTTCGAGAAGCCGAGGAAGCCCTCAAGGCCGCAATTAAGATTGCAAAACGACGACCAGACATCTATTACAACCTGGGAAACGTATACAAGCAAGAAGATCGATTTCCCGAGGCCCTCGAGGCCTACGAACAAGCCGTAGACCTCGAACCTGACTTTATCCTTGCTTACAACAATATGGGGACAATGTACGAGCAAAGGGGGGACTTGGAGTCCGCCCTTGAAGCCTATAACAAGGGATTAGAGCGAGATCCCAACCATCCGACCCTTTTGTATAACCGAGGTGTCGTCCTCCAGAATCTCGGAAAACTCGATGAAGCCGAGGACCAGTTCGAAAAGGCCTTGGTTCAACGCCCCGGTTGGGTCGATGCGATGAATAACCTCGGGGTAACTCGACAAAAACTCGACAAGATTGATGAGTCTGAAGAGGTTTTTGCCGAGATTCTGAACCTAGATCCGGACAACGCCCGGGCGCGAAATAACTTAGCCACGACCTATATTCGACAGGGGAAGAACCAAGAAGCCATCGAACTCTTCAAAAAAGCCCTTGCAGCTTCGCCCGAATACGACCGTGCAGCGGTGAATCTGAGTAAACTTCTGGAGCAGACCGATCCCGAAGGCGGTTCGGTCCAAGAAATCGAAGGTCTCTATCTATCCCGACCCGAGAATCCTGAGTTAGCCTATCAGTACGCCCAAGTCCTAAGAAAACGAAACAAACTGGCCGAGGCAAAACAGGTTCTTAATCCCTTTACGAGTTCAGGAACTCAGACCGCCGAAATGGATTTCCTCTTAGGAATAGTCGCCCTCATGGAAAAGCAGGAAGATGCGGCTGAGGACTTTTTTATTCGGGCACGGCGGAAAATGCGAGAGCAGGGTTCGAGTAAAGACGGACCGAGTCCGGCAGTATTGGAAGCCAAGGCCTGGAACGAGGGGGGGTTCGCCGATCGAGCGATCGAGAGTCTCGACGAACACCTCCGGGAACATCCTCGAGATCTCGAAGTTCAGAAATTTCTCGCCGAGTTACTTATGGGCGCAGATCAAGACTCCCGGGCTCTCGGGATTTTGCAGACTCTAAAAATTGATCTTCCCGATAGTACAGAAGTACTGGCCATGCTCGCTCGAGTATACCAACGACTCGGACAAAAAAATGAAGCCCTCGAAACCGTCGACGAGCTCATCAGTATTCAAGGCCAACGGGCTACATCCGATGACCTGAATGCTCTGAATAAGAGCCTCGAACTCTACGAGCAAACCGTTGAGGCTTTCCAAGATGAGCACGGTGAGGCCTGGGAGAAGAGCCTGGAATCTCTGGGTCGTCTCAATGGCGAAATCAAGGAAGAGGTCGACATCGGGGCTGAAAGTCTAAAGACTTTGGAAGAAGATGCCGTGCCGATACTGGACTTCGGTGAAGACCGCTCGTTCCTAGAACAGGATCTGCTCCGCGATGAGGATGGTTTGGTTCTTCTGGAAGATCTGGAAGAGATTGAGGATGAAGACGGTGATTTTTCCCGTCCTGGCGATTCCGGGTCCAGTGGAGGCTCGGGCTCTGGTAGTTCCTCCCCCGGTGACTCCGCTGAAGAAGATGGATATGCGCCCCTCGATGAATCCCCCTTTATGGACTTGGTCGAAGAACCTCGAGACGCGATGGAAGACTTTGAGGCCCCGGCGGTACAACGCAATCCTCGACCAAGCCCGGAACCTGAACTTCCTGTTTCTCCTCCTCCAAAACCCGAACCGAGACCGGAGCCCGCGCCCGAGGCACAACCTAGGCCAAAATCACCCCCCCCTGCACCCCCCCAGCCCGAGCCACCGTTTGTCCCGGGACCTCTCCCTGAACCCGAATCCCTGGCCCCCGAATCCCTGGCCCCAGAGCCCCATCCCGAGCCACCGTTTGTCCCGGGACCTCTCCCTGAACCCGATTCCCAGGCCCCAGAGCCTGAACCAGTTGTGCCCGCTGAGCGCGACTCCGAACCCAAACCTGAACCAGAGCCTGAACCAGAGCCTGAACCCAAACCTGAACCCAAACCTGAACCCAAACCTGAACCCAAACCTGAACCCAAACCTGAACCAGTTGTGCCCGCTGAGCGCGACTCCGAACCCAAACCCAAACCTGAACCAAAAAAGCGCCCTGAACCGACAAAGTCCCAAAAACCAAAACCGGCGCCAGAACCACCGGTTATACCAGAGGTAGGACAGGAACCAGAACAAGAACCTCCACGGGAAGACGCCACTGAACTCGATGAAGAGCTAGGTCTTCCAGAAGAATTCTCCGGTATCGACGATATGTTCGATGGGCTGGACGAGGATTTGGAAGATGAAATCGAAGCCGCCCTTGCAAACGAGCCCGAGGAAGACCTGGATGCTGATCTCTTCCCTATCGAGGATGAAGAACTTCCCGAAGAAATCGATGAAATTTTCGAGCCCAAGGGTTTAGATGAAGAATTTTTTGATGAGCCTGAATTCGAAGTTGGCGCCCTCGACGAAGATTTTCCTGACTTTGAGGATGAAGAGCCTGAACCAGAGCCTGAACCCAAACCTGAACCCAAACCTGAACCCAAACCTGAACCCAAACCTGAACCCAAACCTGAACCCAAACCTGAACCAGTTGTGCCCGCTGAGCGCGACTCCGAACCCAAACCCAAACCTGAACCAAAAAAGCGCCCTGAACCGACAAAGTCCCAAAAACCAAAACCGGCGCCAGAACCACCGGTTATACCAGAGGTAGGACAGGAACCAGAACAAGAACCTCCACGGGAAGACGCCACTGAACTCGATGAAGAGCTAGGTCTTCCAGAAGAATTCTCCGGTATCGACGATATGTTCGATGGGCTGGACGAGGATTTGGAAGATGAAATCGAAGCCGCCCTTGCAAACGAGCCCGAGGAAGACCTGGATGCTGATCTCTTCCCTATCGAGGATGAAGAACTTCCCGAAGAAATCGATGAAATTTTCGAGCCCAAGGGTTTAGATGAAGAATTTTTTGATGAGCCTGAATTCGAAGTTGGCGCCCTCGACGAAGATTTTCCTGACTTTGAGGATGAAGCAGGTGAACCAGAGCTTGAACCAGAACCTGAACCAGAACCTGAACCAGAACCTGAACC
>JAACWS010000052.1 GCA_009991955.1 Spirochaetales bacterium | reverse complement strand
TTGCTGCCCAAGCGGCCCGGGTAGCCGCGGCGCCTATTGCTGGAACGGCGCAGGTCCCAGACTCGGCCGGCGGAGCGCTCGTGGCTGCATCGGCGCCCTCTGCTGCCCCTGCACCCGGGACCGGCGGCTCGGCCCCCACCGCTGCTACGGGGTCCGCTACTGCTACGGGGTCCGCCCCGGCGACCGCTGCTACGGGGACCGCCCCGGCGACTGGTGCTGTGCCAACGCCCCTCCGGCTTCAAACCCTGCTCGAGTTATCGGGTCGGGCCTGGGCCTTGGCGGGGAATAACCAAAGGGCGTTGGAAACCTTTGCCTCAGTTCTGAAGCAACCGGCCCACTCCGACACCGACCGGGATCGAATTTTGTGGAATTGGTTTCGGTCGGGTATCCGCCGGGGATCGGAAGTTGCCCTAGGTCAACTACCCGAATTGGCTTCCCAAATTTCTACCCCAAACTATTTTGACGATCTGCTTCAAGATTTTGTGTCCCAACTCATTCGGGAACAGCGGTGGGTAGGGGTTTTGCAGCTGCATCAGACCCTGGGGTCCAAGCTCAGTGGCCCAGTGGGGGCTCGGGTGGCCTGGATTGGCGCCGAGATTCTAAGGCTGGAACTAGTCGTCTCGGAAAATTTCCCCAGCCGCTCAACCCTCCTGGAGCGGGCGGCAAATCAGAATGAAGATCCCTACTACCAAATGGTGGCTCGAGAGGCCCTGGGTCGAGTACCGACCCTACCTTCGGTGGCGGGGGTCCAATTGGGAAACCAAACTCTCGAGTATCCACCCCAGGCTTACGAGGACTTTATTCGACGGCTGTATGCCGCTGGTCTGCGAACTGACGGGTACGAGTGGACGATGGGGTATAGCGGGACCTTGGAGCCCGAGAGTATCGAAGAGGTGGCCCAGGCTCATATACAGGTAGGGGAATACATCGATGGTATGCGCCTGATAGAGAGGTGGATACGAGTAGCTCGCCCGCCGGTTATAAGTGCCGAACTCACCCGCCTTCGGTATCCTTTGGCCTTTGAGGCCGAAATGAACCAAGTTGTCGAGGAAAGGAACCTTAACCGCTTCATTTTTTATGGCTTGGTACGGGAAGAAAGTTATTTTGATGCGGATATCCGGTCGGCTGTGGGGGCTACGGGGCTTTCTCAGCTTATGCCCGCCACCGCTGCCGAAATGGCTACCCTCCTGAGGTTGCGTGAGCCGGTCTTGACCGATCCCCTTACAAACCTAAGTCTTGGGGGATACTATTTTCGACGGCTTTTGAATCGATTTGAACTTCCCCTTTATGGGCTCATCGCCTACAACGGTGGACAAGGGCGGCTAAGTTCGTGGCTTCGAGAACCCTGGTCAAGGAGTACAATCTTGCTCCACGAGGGACTACCTTTCGAAGAAACCCGGAACTATGTACGAAAAATCCTGGTATCCGCCGTCCACTACGAGGGGCTAGCGGATCCAGGAAATGCTCAAAGGCAGAGGGAAATCGTCGAGGTGTTTTTCCCCGAACTTTTGTAGATACCCTTAGTAACTTCGCATTCTCATTCCGAATGTCATTCCACCCCCGGTGGTAGCTAAAGAGACCATTGGCTCGAAGGTTACCTTGCCGCTGGCAATGTTTTCTTCTGCCTGGATACGGGCGCGGGAGGATGAAATTTTGCCGTTGATAGAAGTTAAAATCATTCCACCGGTCAAGACTCCCACGACGGGTAAGAATTCTTGGGCTGTTAGGGTATTGTAGTAGTCTCGAAAGTTTGCCTTTCTCTGCTCCATGGTGAGCGAAAGATCCCAGAGGTTCGACGGGGTTAGGAGGTACACACCGGCTACGGTGGCTCCTGTTATGAGGGTTTGAACCCCAATAAAGGCAGCAGCTTCCCCGTAATTTTCGGTAATTAACTGCCCCGCTCCGGGGAACATGAGCGATGACAGGGTAGCGGTTTTTATGTAGCGCTGTTCTTGCTGGGCGATAGAAACCGCCGATGCCAGGGCCACCCGTTCTGCAATGGTGAGTTCGTCGGGGGTTTTATCTTCTATTCCCGGTGCGGCTTGCAGAATAACCTCCGGCTCAACCAGGGTCGAGTGGCTACCCATTCCGGGGAACGCAAAAACCAGGGCCCCAAGGCTGACTAACAAAACGATTAAGACACGTACTTTCATTTCTTCCTCCAAGATTTTATCTTCCCCTACAATACTTGCGGCGTCCTACGGAGGTGTTACGATAAGATTACAGAAATATGAACGGGAGCCTTGTACTAGGACCAACCCTAGGCCCAGCGACCGTCGGCACGTAATCGATGAACTAAGTCGTCGGCAACAAATGAATGAGTACCTTGGGGGTAGTAGTACTGGGCGAGGGTATAGGTTGGGTCATCCACCGGCGAGGGAAAGTAGGGTACCGCGACACAGGCCATTCCTGCTGCCTCCGCGGCTTGGACCCCCGGTCGGGAGTCTTCGACCACCAAACAGCTGGCCGGCTCAACGGCTAATCGGCGGGCCGCCTCGATGAACACGTCGGGGGCTGGCTTTCCATTGGGAACTTCTTCGGCACTAATGAGCAAATCGAAGGGTTGATGAATAGATGCCCATCCCAGACAGCTTTTAATAATAGAAAGGGAGGAACCACTGGCAATAGCCACCTTGAGGCCCTCATCCAAGGACAGATCAAGAAAGCGAATCATTTGAGGAAAACCTTGGGTATCCTGGGCTGCAAGTTCTTCATAAATCTGATTTTTTTCTTCGAGCAGATCTGCAAGCCTTCCGGGAAACCCATAGGTTTCTTGGACCTGTTGGATGAAGGCTTCGCTGCCTACTCCAATAAACTTGACGATATCCTGTTCGGTAACTTGTACTCCGTGGCGGGCCAGGAATTTGATATCCGTATGGTTGTAGTTCTTTTCACTGTCGATGAGGGTTCCGTCGAGGTCGAACAAAATAGTGGTAAGTCGAGTCATGGGGTGGAGGGTAGGGGATGAAGTGTTGGTGTGTCAATCGGCGTTTCGAATGAAAAGGTCTCGGGTCTCCGGGGCCCACAAGCTCATAATCGCAATCCCTACAATTCCAAGAACACCAAAGGTTCCGATTCCAGTCACAACTCCGGCCAGGGCTACGACGGAGCTAAAGAGTAGGGAGCTCAGGGTCCGGGCATTCCCCACGAGGGGAAGGATGACTTCTTTTCCACTGCGAAAGATCGAAATGAGCACAATACCCAGACCCACGGCCAAGAGCCTGCGTAACGACGATTTACCCTTGTGGTCGTTCTTTGGCCCCGAGAGAGGACTTATCGAGTGGGACAAAACGGCAAATCCTGATCCGCCGATCAAGAAAAGAGCTTGGAGATAGAAGACTCACGAAATCCCCAGATACTCGCCGACCAAATTCCAAACCCACACCGATATCATCAATGCTCTCAAAGCTGGTAAGCGATCTATTATGACCGGTAGCCGGGGAGACATCCAAGAAGTCCGCAGTGCAATCGTTCGGGAAGTTGGAGGAAACCTCGAGTGCCTTACAAGCGACTCAACTGCAATTGCCTTCACCCAAATTCTTATCTAGTGCTTTAAACCCTGTGGTGACAAATTTGTCGTCCTTCTCAGTCTTGAATATACTTCGGTCTATACCTTCCCAAAGGCCTGCCTGGATTCTCCCACCCCCTGTCTCCACCGCTTCA
>JAACWS010000022.1 GCA_009991955.1 Spirochaetales bacterium | reverse complement strand
GAAGAAAAATAGCCTTCATGCGCGACGACTATTTGGAACAACTTCTGTTTTCTCCCGATCCTATTACCTAACAGGTCATATGCGTTTGCCCTGGGTACTGTATTTGAGAATCTAACTATGATATATTCCCTCAACTATGAATGAGAATCTGCCATTCGCAACCGTTTCTTTCTACGATTTTCATGAGGTTTCCGATCCTGAACTTGTGGCCCAAGAAATCCACCAATTTGTTGAGGGTCGCGATATCTTGGGAACAATCATCCTAGCTACCGAAGGAATCAACTCGAGCCTTTCGGGCGCAAAAGAAAACCTCGTAGATCTATTGAATTTTTTACAGAGTGATTTGGGGCCCGGGGGAGAAAGCTTTTGTCTCAATCCCAAGTTCACCTACCACAATAAGCACACCTTCCCCCGGTTCAAAATCAAAATCAAACCCGAAATTGTCACCCTCGGTCAGCCGGGCCTAGACCCACGGAAACGGGTAGGTACCTACCTTAGTCCCCAGGAATGGAATCGGGTTATCCAAGATCCCGAGGTAGTGCTCATCGATGCCCGGAACGATTACGAGTACGAGGTAGGCACCTTTCGGGGCGCCCGTCCGGCCGGAACCCGACATTTTCGAGACTTCCCGTCCCAGGTAGAAAAGTACCTTGACCCGACCAAACACAGAAAAGTCGCAATGTTCTGTACTGGAGGTATTCGGTGCGAAAAAGCAAGTGCGTACTTGCTCGAAAAGGGATTCGACACGGTCTACCACCTTCAGGGTGGAATCTTACACTATTTAGAGCAGACCCCAAAAGACGAGGTAGCCTGGGAAGGGGATTGTTTTGTTTTTGACAATCGGGTCGCCCTCACGACCGACCTGATTCCCGGAGATTGGAAGCTCTGTGAGGAGTGTGGCCAACCCCGAAAACCCGGCCAGGCCTGTAACTCTTGTTCATGAAAGAACGACTCCGTATTGCTGCGGCGATTCTTTTCCATAACGAATCGATACTCCTAGGCAGACGGCTTGGACACAAAAGCCATCCGGGGCTCTGGGAGCTTCCGGGGGGGAAAATTGAAACCGGGGAAAGCGCAATTGCTGCGGTCGAAAGAGAAGTGTTTGAGGAGCTTGGTATAGGCATCCTAGAACCGAGCCTCTTCATGACCCACACTTGGGAAAACGCCGATACCCAAATTACCCTCACCGCAGTTCAAGCCTACCCACTAGTTCTGCCGACTCAATCGACAGACCACGATAGCCTGAGGTGGGTGCCCATAAAGGAGCTAAAAAAGCTTCTAAATGACAAGAGTTCCGCAATTACCCTGCCGGATTTAGCTATATTGAGAGTTTTAGAAGCCCAAAAACTCAAAAAAGTGGTAGAATTCTAGGGTCTCTAGGCAAATTTGGCGTAAAAAAGTAGTTTACCTTCGAGGGCTAGACTATAATAAATATTATGTGCAGTACCACCGTAATACTAATTCAAGAAAGTTGAGGTCCCGATGAATAGCCAGGCTCTACTCGATCCCCAAATAATGCAAACCTTTCCAAAAATAGAACTCCATCGGCATTTAGAAGGATCCTTCTCTTTAAACACCCTCTATAAAATCGCTACCCGAAATAAAATAGATGTTCCTCGAGACTTCGAAAGCTTTAAAAAAACCGTACAGTTTCCTAAAAACGGAAAGCCAGATTTTCTCTTGTTCCTTTCAAAATTCCGAAACGACTGGTATCGAACCTACGAGGACGTTTACGACATTTGTCACGATTCAGTCCTCGAAATGGCCGAAGATGGACTCTTTCACCTGGAGCTACGTTTTAGCCCCGAGCACTTTAGCCTACAGAATAATTTTGACCGAATAGAAATTGCAGACCTGGTAATTAAGGCATCAAACGCTGCAGCAAAAAAAACCGGCATGTCTATTTCCTACCTCCTCACCTTCAACCGAAGTAAACAAGACGAGACGGAGATGATCGACCTGTACCGAAAGCTTATGAAGCTGAACCTCAACGACATCGTAGGAATTGACCTGGCAGGAGATGAACTCAATTTTCCCCCCGAACTTTTTAAGAAGTTTTTCCAGGCCGTAAAAGCGGACGGTCGAAAGGCGACTATTCATGCCGGCGAAGTAACTCCCTCAAGTCAAATTTGGACGGCTATCAAGGAACTCGGTGCCAAAAGAATCGGCCACGGCACTTCAGCAATCCACGACCCGGAACTTCAAAAATATTTGACCGATAACCAGATTACCCTCGAGCAGTGTATAACTTCAAATTACCAAACCGGTTCGTGGGAAGAAGAAAAGTCCCATCCCCTTGGCCGCCTCTTCAGGGCAGGGGTACCGGTTACAATCAACTCCGATGACCCCTTTATTCAGGATACGCTTCTATCCGACGACTACGTGAAAACCGTATCCTTTTTCGGATTTACTCTTGACGACTTAATAAAGGCAAACAAAATAGCCCTCGATGCATGCTTTTTATCTGGCCCCAAAAAAACCGAACTTTGGAATCAATACCTACTGAAGATTGAGAATTTCAAGGACAAAAATTAGGGTATAATTTCCCAAATAAAAGGGGTGCCTGGAGCACCCCTTATTCTTTTTTGTTCAGAACCACCTGCCCTCGAGTAGTATCGACCATGTGGGACACAAAATCTTCTTCGATTTCTTCAGGAACAAAACAATGTAGGTGTATACTCTCATCGAAGGTTTCCTCGAGTACCTCGACCCGCAGACGGCGACACACCTCCAGGACCAAGTTGTGAAATTCATAAGAAACTTGTACCTGCCACTCGTCTCCAGGAATCCATGGTTTGGATATTGCCTCAGCAAGTACTCGCTTAGCGGCTTCGGTATAGGCCTTAACTAATCCACCGGTGCCCAAAAGGGTGCCCCCGAAGTACCGAACAACACATATTCCGCATTGGGTAATTCCCGAACCCTTGAGAACCTCGAGTATCGGTCGTCCCGCGGTCCCCCGGGGCTCGCCGTCGTCGCTGGCTCCATGGGACTTTGTATTTCCCAAACCAATCTGGAAGGCCCAGCAGTAGTGAGTCGCTCCAGAAAGTTCGGTTTTAATTTGCCCCAGGATCTCCCGGAAAGCCCTTTCAGAATCGACAAAAAAAGCGACCCCGATAAATCGGGACCGCCTTTCTTCAAACTCTACTCGATGAGAACTGGTCAGAATTAGCTCGTGTTTCACGTGAAACATTTTCTGGGGACCTCTATTGCTCGGTTTCTTCTTCCCCGTCTTCGGTGGCTACCGCTGCTACGTCTTCATCATCGTCCTCTGGGACTGTTTCTTCTACCGGTTGGTCATCGAGAATGAAATTTGGGTCCGGAGTTTGATCATCATCCTCGTCTCCCTCCTCTTTGGCTGCGGTGGCTAATCCGATAACAAAGTCCGGTTTTTGGATATTTACGACCCGAACTCCCAGGCTGCTTCGTCCTTGTTGGCTAATAAGTTTCGCCCGAACCTTAATTGTAGTCCCGTGGCTGGTCATAATTATAATTTGGTCTTCATCGGCCACGCCTAAGGCTCCTATAACCTCGCCACCACTCGGTGTTACGGCATAAATCCGTTGTCCGCCGGTGTTTCTCCCATGGGGAGTGAATTCACCCGCGAGAACCCGTTTGCCCCGGCCAAATTCGGTTATCATGAGAATGTTTGTCTCGTCGGTAACTTCCAGGGCTCCCGAAAGCTCATCGGTAGATCGAAGGTTCATACCCCCAACTCCCTTGGCCGTCCGGCCCATTACTCGAACGGTGTTTTGAGCAAAGCGTAGTCCTCGGCCGCGCCGGGATACCAGAAGAATGTCTTGCTCCCCGGTTGTAAGAATAGCTGAAACAATTTTGTCGTCACCTTCAAGGCCTATGGCCGCAATACCTCGGGTTTTTGCGTTCCGGAACTCGCTGGTTTTTACTTTCTTGACCCTTCCACGACTGGTTGCAAAGAAGATGAACTCGTCGTCGGAAAAAGACTTAAGACTTACCACCGCGGCCACATCTTCGTTGGCGCTAATTTGCAGGAGGCCACGGATATGTTGACCCTTGCTGGTCCGGGAACCTTCGGGTACTTCGTGCACCTTGAGCCAGTAGGCTTTTCCTTCCGAGGAAAGGATCATAATCATGTCGTGGGTGCTGGCGACAAAAATTTGTTGTATGAAGTCGTCATCCCGCAAGGTGGCAGACGACGATCCTCTTCCTCCCCGGGCTTGAATGCGGTAGGAGGAGAAGGGTACTCGTTTTATGTATCCCTTATTTGAAATGAGGACAACCATATCTTCTTTTTGAATGAGGTCTTCAATGTTGATTTCTTCAACCTCGTCCAAAACGATATCGGTCCTTCGAGGTTGGGCAAATCGGGTTGCCAGGTCGAGGGTTTCGCTCCGTACTACGCTCAAAATCTTTTCTTCGCTGGCCAAAAGGTCTTTGAGTTCCTGAATAAGAGCCATGAGCTCCCGAAGCTCTTCGAGAATCTTTCGTGTCTCAAGACTGGTGAGCTTTTGCAGACGCATATCCAAAATAGCCTGGGCTTGAAGTTCCGAAAGCTCAAATCGGGCCCGTAGTCGACTACGAGCGGAGTCTACACTCTCGGACTCCTTGATGATCTTTATGACTTCGTCGATGTTCTCCAGGGCAATCTTGAGACCTTCGAGGATGTGGGCTCGTTCTTCGGCCTTCCGAAGGTCGTACTTTGTCCGCCGAACGATGACTTCTTTCCGGTGGGCTACAAAATGAACGATCATATCCTTCAGGGTCAGTACCTGGGGTTTTCCGTTGACCAAGGCCAGGCTATTTACGTTAAAGTTTACCTGCAATTGGGTATGGCTAAAGAGTTGGTTCAGAATGATTTTTGGGCTGGTGCCCCGCTTGAGTTCAATGACAATGCGCATTCCATCCCGGTCCGATTCATCTCGAAGGTCGCTAATGCCGTCGATGACCTTTTCCTGAACGAGTTCAGAAATCCGAATGATCAAATTGGCCTTGTTAACCTGATAGGGAATCTCGTGAATAAGGATGACATCCCGACCCGAGGCCATCGATTCAATAGAAAATTTCGATCGGACGGTTACCTTTCCTCGGCCAGTAGCGTAGGCTTGGCGGATCCCTCTTTTTCCAAAGATGATTCCCCCAGTCGGAAAGTCCGGCCCTGTCACGTGCTCCATGAGCCCTTCGAGTCCAATGTCGGGGTTATCGATATAGGCGGCAATTGCGTTCGACACCTGATTGAGGTTGTGGGGAGGGATGTTTGTTGCCATTCCTACGGCAATTCCACTGGCTCCATTAACCAAGAGGTAGGGTAGTGCTGCAGGGAGAACCGAGGGTTCTTCCATGGAGTCATCGTAGTTAGGAACAAAGTCTACGGTTTCTTTTTTTATGTCTCGAAGCATTTCTTCGGCGAGTTTGTGCATTCTCGCTTCGGTATACCGCATAGCCGCTGGTGGATCGCCGTCGACACTTCCAAAGTTCCCCTGGCCATTCACCAGAGGATATCGCATCGAGAACTCTTGGGCTAATCGAACCAAGGCATCGTAAACACTCTGGTCGCCGTGGGGGTGGAACTTACCCAAGACGTCTCCGACGATTCTGGCACTCTTCTTCGGCGCTTTATCCGATCGAAGGCCCATTTCGTTCATACCGTGGAGGATCCTTCTATGAACGGGTTTGAGACCATCTCTTACGTCCGGTAAGGCCCGGGACACGATAACCGACATAGCATAATTCAGGTACGAGGTTTTTACCTCATCCTCGATAGCAATCGGTATTATTCTTCCTTGGGTTTCTGACATGTACTACTCCCTGGGCCTAAACATCCAAATTCGATACAAAAAGGGCGTTCTCTTCGATAAACTCCCGCCGTGGTGCCACTAACTCGCCCATGAGGGTGGTGAAAATGTTCTCTGCCTCAACGGCGTCCTCCATGGTAACTCTCATCATGTTCCGGGTTTCGGGATTCATCGTTGTCTCCCATAGTTGCTCGGGGTTCATCTCTCCTAATCCTTTGTACCGTTGAATACCGAGTTTCTCTTTATCATCAACATCAAAGGTCTCGATTATTCGATCCCGTTCTTGGTCGTCGTAGGCATACTCGACCCGTTTATTGTAAGAAACCTTGTAGAGCGGTGGCATAGCAATATACACGTGCCCCCGTTCGAGAAGTTCGGTCATGTAACGATAGAAAAAGGTCAAAAGAAGGGTTCGAATATGACTGCCATCAACGTCTGCATCGGCCATGATTATTACCCGATGATATCGGAGTTTAGCAATTTCAAAGGTTGGACCCACACTACACCCGAGGGTAGAAATAATGGGCATGAGTTTATCGTTGTTCAGAACCTTTTCTATTCGGGTCTTTTCTACGTTCAGCATCTTTCCCCACAGGGGTAAGATTGCCTGAATCTGTCTATTTCGCCCTTGTTTGGCCGATCCACCGGCCGAATCACCTTCAACAATAAAAACTTCGCACTTGGCAGGATCTTTCTCCGAGCAGTCGGCCAATTTGCCAGGAAGAGAGGTAGACTCCAGAAAATTCTTGCGTCGGGTCATTTCCCGGGCTCGTCGAGCCGCTGCTCGGGCCCTTGCAGCCAAAACTGATTTCTCAAGAATTCCGTTTACCGTATCGGGGTTTACTTCCAGAAAGTAGGTCAGTTGTTCGTTGACAATCGACTCGACGATTCCCTTTACCTCGGAGTTTCCCAATTTTGCCTTGGTCTGTCCCTCGAACTGAGGGTTCTGGACCTTCACCGAAACAACCGCGGTCAGTCCCTCGCGAACATCGTCTCCCGACAGACTCTCATCCATCTTTTTGGCGAGTTTCGACTTCTTAAGAAACTCGTTGAGCGTACGGGTGAGGGCCGATCGAAAACCAACCAAGTGGGTTCCCCCTTCCCGGGTGTTGATATTGTTTACGAAACTGAAGAGGCTTTCGCTGTAACTATCGTTGTATTCGATTGCTATTTCGGCTACGACACCGTCTCGTTCAACCTCAAAATAAATTGGCTCTTTATGGATAACTACCTTGTTTTTATTCAAGTATTGAACAAATTCCTTTACCCCACCCTCGAACTTGAACAAATGTTGTTTTGGGGTTGGAAGACGATTATCGGTAATTGATATGGCAACGCCTTTATTGAGAAAGGCTAGTTCGCGAAGTCGAACACTAAGGACCTCAAAAGAAAAAGTTGTCGATTCAAATATTTCCTCGTCGGGACTAAATCGAACCGTGGTCCCGTGGGTACCGGTTGTCCCTATTACCCGAACAGTTTCTACAGGAATACCTCGGATATACTCCTGAAAGTACACCTGCCCTTCCTTATGGACGTAGACCTTACAACTCACAGATAGAGCATTTACTACCGACACACCTACCCCGTGAAGTCCACCAGAAACCTTATAGCTATCTTTATCGAATTTTCCACCCGCATGAAGCCTGGTAAGGACTATTTCGAGGGCACTAACCTTTTCTACCGGGTGCATGTCGACGGGTATTCCCCGGCCATCATCAACGACAACAACCTCGTTACCCGGCTCAAGACTGACCGATATTTCGGAACAATGGCCAGCTAAGGCTTCATCTATACTGTTATCAACAATTTCGTAGACGAGGTGATGAAGTCCATCGAGACCTGTTGAACCGATGTACATCCCAGGACGTTTGCGGACCGCCTCCAAGCCTTTGAGGACCTGAATATTCGAAGCCGAGTAATTTTCCTGCATGGGTATCCTCTTATAGGAGCTGAAGTGACGGCCATTATAAACGTTGGGACCCAAATAGTAAAGGTAAGGGACTTTTGGCATATTTCTAGCTTGCACCAAACGAAAGTTCCTAGGAGAATGATTGGTTGGAGGACATGCCGTGGATTACAGCGTATTCTGGGACGAAACTATCGAACAAATTCGACAAGCTATTTCGGAACAAGAATTTACGCTTTGGTTTGCCCGAATTGAGTACCTCCGAAGCGAAAATAATGGGATCGTCATCGGTGTGCCTTCGTCATTCTACCGCGATCAAGTAAAATCTCGTTACCTGTCTCTCATTCAGAATAAAATAACCGAGCTTTTTGGGGGAGACATTCCTATAGATTTTGAAGTCAAGGCAAATGAGGCTCCCAAACCAATGACCCGTAACGATGTTCCCAGCCCAGAACCTGATAGGACTACAGAGTCGAAAAACTCAGCACCAAGAACAACAACCCGGCAGTCCCTTCATCCAAATCTCAATAAAGACTATATTTTTGAAAACTTTGTAATTGGTGATAATAATAGTTTTGCTGCAAATGCTGCGGTTGCGATATCGAAGAACCCAGGCACCGGGTACAATCCCTACCTCATATACGGTGGAGTGGGTCTCGGAAAGACCCACCTGGTCCAATCAATTGGAAATGCAATACACCGAGATTTTTCAGACAAAAAGGTTATCTACGTAACCATGGAAGGGTTTACCAACGAGTTTATCGAGAGTATCCAAAACCGAAAAGGAAACCAGTTCAAGAATAAGTATCGCCATGCAGACGTCCTACTCATAGACGACATTCACTTTCTACAAAACAAAACAGAAACCCAGGAAGAACTCTTTCATACCTTTAACGCCCTCTACGACAACAACAAACAGATGGTCTTTACCTGCGACCGCCCGGTAAGCGAAATTAAAGACCTTACTGATCGCCTACGAAGCCGGTTTGAACGGGGACTAAAGGTCGACC
The DNA here is from genome assembly GCA_009991955.1 of Spirochaetales bacterium. Taxonomy (GTDB): domain Bacteria; phylum Spirochaetota; class Spirochaetia; order DSM-27196; family Salinispiraceae; genus SKVS01. The sequence goes on along the minus strand of JAACWS010000022.1, from coordinate 114,151 downwards.
TCCAACCTCCCAACTACGAAACCAGATACGCGATTATAAAAAAGAAAATCGAACTCAATAAAGTAAAAATTCCCGACGAATCCATCGAACTCATCTGTAATAACATTACTACCAACGTCCGGGACCTCGAGGCAGCATTAACCAAACTCATCGCCTTCGCCGAACTGGTAGGTCGAGAAATCACCCCCGAGGTAACCCTCCAACAACTGAAAGATTTCTTCTCCGTAACGATCCAAAAGAATATTACCATCGACGTTATTCAACGAACCGTAGCCAACTACTTCAACCTTTCGTATCAAGACTTGAAGAGCAAAAAAAAGACCAAAACAATCAGTTTTCCCCGACAAATTGCTATGTATATATCCCGGGATATTACCGAATATTCGACCACAGAAATTGGCCTGGAGTTTGGTGGAAGAGACCACACAACGGTTATGCACGGCCATCAGCGGGTAATTGATCGAATGAAAACCGACCCAACCCTAGAGCCTATGGTCAAACAACTCATTCGTTTAGTGAAGGAAGAAAGCACAAAAAGAAAGTAACTGTCCCCGACAACCTGGGGACAAACCCTGTATTCCCCTGTATAGAATAGTATTTCTAAGGGAATAACCCATCACTATCGGTAATTGTGGATAAACCTTGAGAAAAAAGTGCCAAGTTGTTCTAGTCATATAACGACTACCAACAACAACTTACAAGGTTATCCACAAATCCACAGGCCCTACTACTACTATTACTAGAATATATATTCAGTAATAGAAGAGCAGGAGGAAAGTAAAAGGACAGTAGAAGACCAACCAGGTTTAAGGTATACTGGAAAAAGGAGACGATACATGAAGTTTAACTGTGACCGAGACGTAATAATTAAAGAATTTCAAACAGCCCAGGAAATTGTATCCTCCCGAAATGCCTTGTCCATTTTGTCCTACGTACTTTTAGAGGCTAATCAAAACTCCCTTCTTCTCAAGGCTACCGATCTCAAAGTGAGCTTCGAAACGAGGATTCCCGTTGAGGTTCAAACCCCAGGAATTACTACGGTTTTCTGTGATAGGGTTCTAGGAATTCTTCGTTCTTTACCACCGGGAGAAGTGCAATTTGAACTGCTCGACCACGAACGGTTTATTATAAAACCCCTCTTCAAAACAAATATTGATTTTCGCCTAAAGAACATGGGAGCCGATAAGTTCCCCGAAACCCAATGGGCCGATCCAGATTTATTCTTTTCGCTCCGCCAGTCGGACATGATCGAAATGATTAGCCAAACAGTTTTTGCGGTTTCCGACGACGAAACTCGTTATTTCATGAACGGTGTGTATTTAGAAAAACAAGATCGAACACTTATTATGGTTGCTACCGACGGTCGCCGGCTTTCATATATTGCAAAAGAAACCGACGGAAATCTGCCGGATTTTTCCGGGGTCATAATTCCGCCGAAGATTCTTAACCTGATTCGGAAACTTGCATCGGGCGAAGGAACACTCCAGTTAGCAATAACCGACAAGCATCTGTTTGCAGAGTTTGATAGCCAGAAAATTTCTACTGCCCTTATCGAGGGTCAGTTTCCGAACTACCAAAGGGTTATTCCTGAAAAACAAGAACATACGGTTTTGGTTCGGCGGGGAGAGTTGAACGAAGCCTTACGCCGGGTTGGTCTCATGGTCGAAAAATCCAGACGCATATATCTGGACCTGAGTCCCGATAACCTGGCCCTGGTCAGCGAAGAGAGCGAACTTGGAATGGCTCGGGAAGATATACCCTGCCGGTACAGTGGCCCAACAGTGCGGATCGCCTTGAATTTTATGTACCTTAACGATCCTCTTAGGGTCATTGAGGGCGAAGATGTTCAAATACAGTTTACCGAAACCAATCGGGCTATAAGCCTGTATTCGGTACCCGAGGCAGACTATTTCCACATTGTTATGCCAATGCAGACCGAGTAGAAACCCGTCGGATACCTAAGGTTCTCGAGTGTCATTTTCGTCAATTTACTTTTATCAGTTTCGAAACCTACAGAATGCTACTGTACCTGTTCCGAGTGAACAGGTATTTTTTATTGGAGAAAACGGACAAGGAAAATCGAACTTTCTTGAGGCTATTTATTTCCTCTGTTACGGCTCAAGTTTTCGTACCCGCAAAGACGAACACCTTGTTCTCCACGACACTCAAGAGATGGCAGTGTCGGGTACGTGGAATGACGATCGAGGATCGAGTACTCTATCGATCAAAATTGAAAAGGGGAAAAAAACTATTACTCTGAATGGTGAGGTCATGAAAGATCGCTCCCAGTTGGTAGATATGATTCCCTGTGTGGTATTTAGCCACGAGGATATAGAATTCGTGAAAGGTCCACCGGAAGTTCAGCGATGGTTCTTTAATCAAACTAGTAGTATGGTTGACCCTACATTTCTTGACCATCTTCGTCGGTACACTCGAATTCTTAAGACCCGCAACCAAATTCTCAAAGATGGTCGTGTTGACTTACTTCCAGTCTACGACCATCAGCTGGTAGTCCACGGACTACCCCTGCAAGCTGCTCGCGAAGGGTTGGTAGATTCTTTTAATAAAGTGTTTGCAGATATCTTTTCTTACGTATCTGATCTACCTCTTCCCCTGGAAATTCGTTACATCCCAAGTTGGGGCGATAATCCCCAAGAACTCGATGTACTCTCGCTCCTAGAAAAAAAGCGAGACTATGATTCTTTTTTAAAGACCTCGACCCGGGGCCCTCACCGGGACAAATTCACCTTTTTTTATGGGGATCAGGATTTTTCGACCCTTGGTTCCACGGGGCAATTTCGATTAGTGAGTCTCGTTCTGCGAGCTGCCCAGGCCCGATTGCTTGCGGACTACCGAAGGAAAAAGCCTGTGCTTCTCATCGACGACGTCCTCCTCGAGTTAGATGATGGACGAAGAAAAAAATTTCTTCAATGCCTACCAGAATTTTCCCAGGCATTCTATACCTTCCTTCCCGACGAACACGTTCGAGAGTATATTTCTGGAAAACGCATTACCTACCGGGTCAAAAATGGAGCATTTTATGAAGAAAGCCTCTGATATTCTCCATCGATACTTTGAAACCCATGGATTAGAAGCCGGGGGCACCTATTCCCAATTTTTCTCCCGCTGGCAAGAAATAGCCGGTCCAGGGCTTGCCGACCATAGTCAGGTGGTCGACATAAAAAATGGAACGGCTATAGTCTATGTAGACCATCCGGGCTGGATTCAAAAACTCACCTTCGAAAAAGATCGAATTTTGCGCCGGCTCATGGCCCAATATCCCCAGCTAGAAATAACCAATCTTCTGATGCGATGTGTTGAACCAAATCAAATGGGCAAACCCACAATCGATCTCCAACGGAAAGACCTTCAGGAAAACATGAAGATCCAACGGGAGAAAGGACGAAAAGCTCTCGAAGCCAAAGGAAAAGAAATACCACCTGTGCAAAGCGAGTTACCGATAGTAGAAGATCCAGAGATTCAATCCCTTATGGAAAGACTCAAAAAGCTCGGATCCTAGGGACCTCTATAAACCGCTATTCTTAATCGGCTCAGGATCTAAAGTCATTGCGGTGCAATGACCAACTTAGCCAGGAAATTGGATTATAGAGGTCCCCGGAGCATTGATTGACAATTCCAGAATTTATACCCTATACTTCGCTACTCATTTATAGAGGAGTCATAGAATGAAGCGTACATATCAGCCAAGTCGAACCAAGAGGACCCGAAAATTTGGTTTTCGAGCCAGAATGAAAACCAAGGGTGGCCGATTGGTCTTAAAAAGACGACGAGCCAAGGGACGAACTAAACTTACCGTTTCTGATGAAAAGAAGCCTTACTAAGGCTGAAAGACTACGGGGAAGAGGGCTTGTACGAAGTGTCCTTTCTTCCCCTATGCGGTGGAGCGTCCGGGGGTGTAGTCTCCGGGTTCTTCCAAACGAACTAGCTTTTAGTCGGCTTTTGGTGAGTCCCGGCCGACGGTATGGAAATGCAATTGAGCGAAATTACGTAAAAAGGGTTGGTAAAGAGGTTTTTCGAAACCTTAAACCCCTACTGCGACCCGGTTTTGATGTTGCCTTTATTTTTTATTCCGGGGATTATACATATCAGGATCGAAAAAACCAGATTTCCGATTTGCTCTCTCGGGCGAATCTCTTACAGTTGCCAGAAACCAGGCAGGGGCTGGACCCTGAATCATAATGGGGTGCTTTTAGAAACCTAATGCACCTAGCGAAGAAAATCTAACCGGAACTTTCCTACTATCTATAAGGAATGTCCGTTTCTTGAGGATTTCATGGATAAACGAACATTACTTGCGGTTGTACTCTCGGTCATAGTTATAACAATTGGTTTTACTATACAAACATTGCTCTACCCTCCTGTTCCGGTAGATTCGACTGCCCAAGCGGTACAAGCAGTGACGGTTCCGGCTGAAACAACCCAGGCTGCTCCAACTACACAAACGAGTGCTCAACCGTTGCCTGGGTCGACTTTGGGAAGGTTCGAACCTTTTGGCGACGAACCCCGCAGCCTCGGGCCTATTACCTATACGGACAACGAAACCTTTCGAGCTATAATCGATCCCCGAGGGGCTACCCTCGTGAGCTTTGAGCTCCTACAACACCGGGACGGCGAGTATCCGGTAAATATGGTTTTGGACGATGGGTCCGATCTTCCTGGTTTACGAACGGTGTTTGGGGGGTGGAACGGGCAAGTCATGGATGCACTTTTTGTCCAAGAACGAACGGGCCAAGATAACATCTACCGATTTACCCGAGACTATGTACAGGTTGGCCAAGAAGAACGACCCTTTCGGGTTACGAAGACTTACACATTCCAACCCGGCGAGTACATGTTCGAATTGAAGGTAGATATTCAGGATCTCAATCGGGGAATTCCTCTGGTTAATACCAACGATCGTGGATACTCGGTTCTTATGGGTCCTCAAATTGGACCCTTCTTTGACCCAAATAAACGCCAAAATGCGCGAAGCTCCGACTTCCGTCGTTTCCTTGGATACTCAAACGACAATCGGGAAGTCTATAATCGATCAAATCCTGGTAGTCCCCAAACCTTAGATACCCGCCAAACTTGGATCGCCGTTGACGGAAAATACTTCTCCTTTGTAGCCGTTCCAGGAAACGCGAATTTTACTACCGTCTTTGCTACCGATCCAAATGCCCAAGGGGTTGCGAGTAACCAAATTGCTCTTGAGCGGGCAATTATTACCTCCAGTAGCCAGGAGGATGTATTTCGTTTTTACGCCGGACCTAAGAAGGATACTAATCTACGCGTATATAATCGGGCTACGGACAACCAGTTCGGAATCGCCAACCTAAAACTCGACGAACTTATCGATAGTAACTTCCTCGGCTGGTTAGAGAATCTCTTGAAGGAAGGACTACAGCTCTTTTACTTCTTGGTACCGAACTGGGGAATTGCAATTATCCTTTTGACGATTGTTGTAAAACTTCTCTTTTATCCCTTGACCAAGAAGAGCCACGAGTCGACCCACAAGATGCAGGCTCTGGCACCAAAAATGAAAGAGATCCAAGAAAAACTCAAAGATAATCCCCAAAAAATGAATGCTGCGGTTGCAGAAATGTATAAGAAAGAAGGGGTAAATCCCTTGGGTGGATGTTTGCCTATTCTTATTCAGTTTCCCTTCTTCATTGCGATGTACGGATTGTTCAACAATCACTTTGATCTCCGGGGAGCATCGTTTATACCCGGGTGGATTATCGACCTATCTTCCCCAGATGTAGTGTTGGAATTTGGATTTGTGATTCCGCTTTTAGGTTGGACCCAGCTTCACTTGCTACCCTTTATTTACCTGGCAAGTCAACTTTTTTATGGGAAGGTAACCCAACAGCCCCAAGCTTCGTCCCAAGCGGGAACGCAAAAAATGATGTTGTATATGATGCCGATAATCTTTTTCTTTGTCCTTTATAGTGTGCCCTCAGGACTTCTTGTGTACTGGATAGCCCAGAACATAATAACAATGCTTCAGCAGCTTTGGGTTAATCGCCACGATAAGACAAAGAAAGCGTAAGGCGAGGAGAAATAATGGTATACGAATTTGAAGGTAAGACCGAGCGAGAAGCAATCGATACGGCAGTAGAGTCTCTGGGTCTTCAACGAGACGAGTTTGATGTTGAAATCGTTGAAACCCAAAAAGCAGGTTTGTTCAATTTTAATAAGAAGGTCGTCATCCGGGTGCATACCCAGGATGTTGACGGAAACCGTTTCGATACGACTCCAGCAGCACCAAAATCGAAGCCAAGGGTTCAAACTGAGGTACCTAAGGTTCGAGGAAGTTACAACCCCGAGCCCGAAAATGATCTTGAGCACGCCCTCGTCGATTTTATCCATGGGACCACCGAGAAAATGGGTTTTCCAGCGAAGGCGATTATCGCCTATCGGGAGGAGGACAAGATTGGCATCCGTCTAGACAGCGAGTACTCGGGAATACTTATTGGAAAAAAAGGTAAGAACCTCGATGCCCTTCAGCTTCTTGTAAACGTAATTGCCGCACGGATGGTCGACGAAGGGTATCGAGTTGTCCTTGACAGCGAAAACTATCGAAGTCGTCGGGAAGAAGCGCTCATTCGATTGGCCGAAAAAGTGGGAGATCAAGTAAAACGAACCAGAAAGTCTCGACTCCTCGAACCAATGAACCCCTTCGAACGTAGGCTCATCCATACTGCCTTAGCAAACGTAGAGGACATCGAGACCAAGAGCGAAGGTGAAGGTCTTTACAAGCAGGTTCGCGTTATTTACAAAAGCGGCTTCTAAATTTCCAGTCGAGCGATCAACCGCCCAGTTTCCTGGGCGCAAATCTGTGCATAGCCTGTGGATAGTTTCTTCACAAATTTCCGCCAGGTGCGAACTATTGTCCTTACTCATTGTAATATAACAATTTAGCCAATAATTGCAACTAATTACTACTAATATCTCCATTACTACCAGGTCTTAGGTGAGCCTACATCTAGGTAGGATAGAGCCTTGGTGGTAACTTTTTGTAGACAGTCATTGTGGATAACTTGTGGATACCTTCCTCCGTTTCTTTTGCTGCTAAGCCGGCGCCAAGGGGTGTATACTAAAAAGAAACCGAGAAGGAAGGCCTATGAATACACCGCTTGAAACCCTTCACCGTTTGTATGGTGGCAAAATGAGTACCTTTGCGGGCTGGGAACTTCCTATGCAGTTTTCGGGCCCCCTAGAAGAACACCGGTGGGTCCGAGAAAAAGCTGGTATCTTCGATATTTCCCACATGGGGAGAATTCGTGTCCAAGGACCATCGGCGGCCATCTACTTCGAAACCTTTACCACGATTAACGCCCAGGACCTGACCGCTGGTCGGGCTCGATACGGTCTTGTCTTGGACATCCAGGGTAGAATTGTTGATGATGTTTATCTCTTTCGACTCGGTCCAGAAGACTTTCTTTTTGTCGTGAATGCTGCAAATAGAGAAACAATTCTGGAGGAATTCTTTCTTCATCACCCCCAAAAAGGTACCCTTACCTACCAAGACATTACCTTTGACTCAATTATGATAGCCCTCCAAGGACCAGAGTCGGGCGAAGTATGGAAAAAGATAGGCGGCGGTACCCTTCCCGAAGAGAGAAACGAGGTATGGCTCGATAAGAACCTGATAGTGAGCAGAACGGGATACACCGGTGAGTTTGGAATTGAAGTAATTCTTCCTATCACCGAGGGACTGGGGCTATGGGAAGATCTACTATCCGATCCTAGGGTAAAGCCAATAGGCTTAGCCGCCCGGGATAGTTTACGGTTCGAGGCGGGGTATATGCTCTACGGTCACGAATTAGACCGAACCCTCAGACCCCAAGATACGAGTTTGGGTTGGGCAATACGAAAAAAGAGACTCGAGCTACTGCGAGGGGTGGAGAGTTTTCAAAACATGCCCCCAAAATATCGGCTTCTATGGTTTACTATGGAAGAGAAGGCCGTTCCCCGACAAGGCTACCCGGTGTTTGACTCGGCGGGAGAAACCAAATTAGGGTCGATCTCTAGTGGTATGTATTCGCCGACTAATGATATATTTGCAGGGAATGCCAGGGTCAATTGGGATTTCGAAGGAAAACCTGGTGACCCAATTAGCATAGAGATTAGGGGAGTAAAAAAAGCTGCCCGAGTAATTGCCCCTCCGCTGTACCCCGGGGGAACCCAAAAAAAGGAGTAATCTATGGAATACAAAGACAATGTTCGGTACCAAGATAGCCACGAATGGGCCCGAATCGAGGGTGATGTGGCGGTAATTGGTATTTCCGATTATGCTCAAGATAGTCTGGGAGATGTAGTGTTTGTAGAGTTTCCCGATCTAGGAAAGAACCTGACAAAGGGACAGGCTTTTGGGGTCGTCGAAAGCGTAAAAGCAGCCAGCGACGTTTTTATGCCCATGACCGGCGAAATTATCGAAATCAATGTGTTACTCAAAGATAATCCAGAAAAAATTAACCAAGATCCCTTTGGTGATGGGTGGATTATGAAGGTAAAAATTTCTCAACCTGACGAGTACGACACCCTCATGAGTGCCGCGGACTATCAAGAGTATGTGAAGGGGCTGGACTAAGAGGGAACGATGGACTTTCGAGGATTAAACGAGTCTGGGGTAGCTAGCCAACTAAAAACCCTGGGACTAACCGATCAACGGCAACTTTTTCGTCGGTTACCCCAGGATCTTCTTTTTCCTTCCTTTGATCTTCCCGAAGGAACAAGCGAACAAGAGCTCGAGAGTCATTTTCGACGACTACTTCAAGGAATGACAGCCCATGGGTCTTTTCCTCCCCAGCGGTCGTTCGTCGGTGGTGGATACTACTACCACTACATCCCCGCGAGCGTGAATGCGATAGGATCGGATGGTTCGTTTTCGACCGCCTATACCCCTTACCAGGCCGAGGCTAGTCAAGGAACTTTGCAGGCCCTCTTTGAATACCAAACCTACACCGCCGAGCTCCTCAAGATGGATGTTGTGAACGCCAGTCATTACGACGGTGCAACTGCCCTTGCCGAGGCTATTCGCCTTGCCCAGGGGGTACATCCTTCGCGAAAAAAAGTTCTCGTCCTGGGAGCCCTCAACCCTGAATATGAACAAATTTGTCGAACCTACAGTGAACCCTTGGATGTGGAATTTGAATTCCTTGACGATTTTTTGCCAGGTACCCCAACCTTTTCTACGATCGATTTGGCTTTGTTTTTTGCGGTGGTAGCGGTTACCCCCGATTATTATGGCCGGGTCCACGATCTTCGAGGAATTTCCCAATTGGTTCACGATGGGGGGGCACTATTTATCGTCCATACCGACCCTCTCTATTGTGCAATTTTTGAACCTCCAGGGTTACTCGGGGCCGATATTGTCACCGCCGAGGGCCAGCCTTTGGGTATCCCGGTGAGTTTTGGTGGTCCGTACCTGGGAATTTTTGCCCTCAGAAATTCCCTCATTCGACGGATGCCCGGCCGTTTAGCGGGAGAGACCAAGGACTCGCGGGGAAATCGAATGTTTGTCCTTACCTTGAGTACCCGTGAACAACATATACGGCGAGAAAAGGCCGCTAGTAACATTTGCACCAACCAAGGACTTATGGCCCTTCGAGCCCTGGCCTACATGGCTGTTATGGGTTCTCCGGGAATGACCCGGGTTGCCCAGGCCTGTGTAGAAGGGGTCGAATACTTTCGGCAACAATTAGAGAAAATACCCGGGTATACCGTACCCTCGGGGGGAACCCATTTTCGAGAGCTTCTCGTAAGGACCACAAAACCTGCTAGGCATATCGTGGAAGCTCTCAAATCTCGGGGATTCCAAGGGGGTATCCCCGTGAGTCCCCAGGAGATACTTTTTTCTCTAACCGAAGTGCATGCCCTTCGGGATATCGATGATTTTCTTTCCGCCCTCGCCGAGGTAGGATCGGAAGCGGAGCCTTCGGTATGAAACCCAAGAACGTTCCCCAGACAATAATTACTGCTGCTCCACCCTTATTATGGGAAACCTCTGCTGCTCCGGCAACCAGGTATGTGTCCTCTGACCCGAAGCCCCTCGATGGGACTGCCCTCGTACCCGAGGGCCTGGGTCGATCGGTTCCTTTGGCTTTTTCCGAGCATTCGGAGCTGCAGGTTGTGCGGCATTTTAAGGCCCTGTCCCAGGCGAACTTTTCTGTAGACAGGAATATGTACCCCTTGGGCTCGTGTACTATGAAGTACAACCCCAAAATAGCCGAGGCTATTGCCTCTTGGCCGGAGTTTTTCAACGCCCATCCGAACAATGACAAGAGTCCCGCCCTGGCAGTACTTGGGGAACTACAGGATTTCTTGGGCGAACTTACCGGCTTGCGGGCTGTCAGTTTGCAACCTGCAGCCGGGGCCCAGGGAGAACTAGCGGGGGTACTCATTATACGAGCGGCCTTGGCGAACCGGGGCGAGCTGGAGACCCGGACCGAAATTCTCATTCCCGATAGTGCCCACGGAACGAATCCTGCTTCTACTACAATGGCTGGATTTACCCCGATTACAATCAAATCTGGTGCGGGGGGAAAAATCACTCCCGACCTTGTACGACCATTTATTGGCCCTAAAACTGCCGGAATTATGATTACCAACCCCAGTACTCTGGGCATATTCGAAGACTCTATTCAGGAAGTTGCCCGGATGGTGCACGAGGCCGGGGGCTACGTTTACGGAGACGGGGCAAATTTTAATGCTATCGCAGGTATTATTAAGCCCACCGACTACGGAATCGATATTATGCATATTAACGTGCACAAGACCTTTGGCACACCTCACGGGGGAGGGGGTCCTGGGGCAGGGCCGATTTGTGTTACCCCCGAACTTGCCCAGTTCTTACCCGGACCGATCTTAGAAAAGGTCGGAGACCACTATCGTGCCCAGACTCCAGAAAAATCGATAGGACGACTCAAGACCGGGTGGGGAAATTTTGGTGTGCTTTTGAGGGCTTATAGCTACCTAATTTCCCACGGTATCGATGGGATTAGGAAGAATAGTATCCAGGCGGTTCTGAGTGGTAACTATATAATGAAAAAACTAGAGAAGATCTTTCCCGCAGCCTATCCCGAAACCTGTATGCACGAGTACGTCGCAGAAAATCCCTATGTCGCCGGTGGAGTACACACCCTCGATATTGCGAAACGACTGCTGGACTTTGGCATCCATGCCCCAACAGTATACTTTCCACTCATAGTGAAGGAAGCGATCATGATCGAACCGACCGAGAGTGAAAGTTTAGAGGACTTGGACCGGTTTGTTGAGGTTATGGAAACTATCGCCCGAGAAGCCCAGGAGAATCCGGAGGTTCTGAAAAATGCGCCGCACTCTTTGCCCCTGGGCCGGGTTGATGAAGTACTAGCTAACCGAAAGGTAATTGTGAAACACGACCTCGTGTAGGGTAATTTTAGCCCTCATCCTCGTCGGTTTTAATCACCTGAACTCTGACCTTTGCAAGCAGTGCCGCAGCCGCTCCAACCGCTGCTAAAACCGGAGCAAAGAGGGTGAGTGCCCCACCAACCGCAACACCGGCAGTAACGGGTATTTCAAAGAGAACCTCGCCGTCTTCCTTTTTTATGATGAGTTTTCGAACGTTTCCCTTGTGGATGAGTTCTTTGATTTTGCCAACCAGCTCGGATCCGGAGAAATGATAGTCATTTTGGGGATTGTCGTTCTCGTTCATTGGGGCCTCCTAAAAACGGATTTTATAGACTACCAATGTAACAAAAAAAACGCAGGTAGTGTACCAGACTACCTGCGCAATACCAGAAACCACGACCTCTCAAGGAGGATCATCGAAGTCTTACTGACAGCAAGGCTTCGAAAGCATAACCAAAATCCACAGTCTCAGGAGACTCAATGAAGGAAATATATAATACCTGATTAATAAGGTCAACTATTAGGCCCCTATTATTCGTCGGGAAATTCCTAGGTTTATTTGCAATTGACATTTTTTCTGAGTCTGAATACCTTCAGCCCCACAAGAGAGGAATTCATTCGTGACTAATAAGACCGTTCCAGTGACCGCCCAATGGGTCAACGATACCGTTCAAACAATACCCACACCCTTTCATGTATACGATGAAAAAGGGATTCGAGAAACAGCTCGTTTTATGGCCAAAAGCTTCGCGTGGGTCCCAGGAAACGACGGAAAACCCGGGGGCTACAGAAATTTCTACGCCGTTAAGGCTTTGCCAAACCCGGTAATTCTCAAAATTCTGGCCGAAGAAGGTATGGGATTCGACTGTAGTTCTTATACCGAACTTGTTCTGTGCGAAAAAATTGGCGTAACCGGCGAAGAAATCATTTTTACCTCCAACGACACCGCCGGGTACGAGTACAAGAAGGCCAAGGAAATGGGCGTCATTATTAACCTCGATGATATTTCTCATATTGATTTCTTAGAAAAAGAAGCCGATGGACTCCCCGATCTGTTGTGCTTTCGTTATAACCCCGGTCCATTGCGAGAAGGGAACGTGCTAATTGGAAAGCCCGAAGAAGCAAAGTACGGCTTTACCCGGGAACAGTTGTTTCAGGGCTACAAGATTGCCAAAGAACGGGGGGTAACCCGGTTTGGGCTCCATACGATGGTTGCTTCTAACGAACTCGATCCCCACTACTTTGTGGAAACAGCCCGAATGCTCTTTGAATTAGCGGTAGAAATAAAAGAAAAACTCGGCGTGAGGTTAGAGTTTGTAAACATGGGCGGGGGAATCGGAATCCCATATCGCCCGGAACAAACCACCGTCGACCTGGAATATGTGAGCACCGAAGTAGAAAAACTCTATCAGGACCTCATAATAAAGAATAACCTCCATCCCCTGCGGGTAGTAATGGAAAACGGCCGTTACGTCACCGGTCCCCATGGTTGGCTAATAGGGAAGGTTCAGCATAAAAAGAATATCTACAAGCAGTATCTGGGTCTAGATGCCAATATGGCAAACCTTATGCGGCCGGGAATGTACGGGGCTTACCACCACATTACTGTTCTAGGGAAAGAACACTCGCCCGCCGACCAGGTCTACGATGTAACCGGGAGCCTCTGCGAAAATAACGATAAGTTTGCCATAGACCGGCCCTTACCTCAGGTAGACATTGGCGACTATGTTGCGATTCACGATACCGGTGCCCACGGCCACTCGATGGGTTTTAACTACAACGGTAAACTTCGTTCCGCCGAGATACTTCTTACTGGGGAGGGTAGACCAAGGTTGATTCGTAGGGCCGAGACCCTCGAGGACCACTTCGCTACCCTAGAAGTATAAGAAGACCATAGGTGAGGGTAAAAACCAGAAAACTCTTACTAATTTGACCCATCGATGGGCCCTTGGTTTCGTGGGAAAAACCTTGGTGCACCATCGATCGAAAAATGAGCAGAGATACTCCTAATCCACCAAGGGCCACTACCCCGCCAAACACCGATATGGGCAGGGTCAAGAAAATCAGGCCGTAGGCGAAAAGAATTTCTAAAGCGATGACCCCTTGGGATTTATTTTTCCCAAGAATGATAGACAAAGTCCTTCGTCCCGCGGCTGTGTCTCCTTGTATATCGCAGGTATTATTTACCGTCAAAATAGCCGCTATATGGAGAAGACTTGGGAGAGTAGCCAAGAAAACCGGCCAGCCGGGCTCCATATTCTGGGTAATTGCCACCACAATAAAGAGCACCGAACCCAGGAATCCCCCGGCAAAAACCTCGCCCACTGGGGTTCTACTAATTGGGTAAGGGCCACCGGAATAGAGATATCCAACCATGAGGCTTGCAATTCCTAAAACAAGAATAGACCATCCGTGAATAACAACAAGAACGAGGCCGAATATACCAGCCAAACCGTAGAGGATGAGGCTCGTCAATAAGGCGTAGCCTGAGGGGACCCCCTGATGAACCAGGACTTTATCGGACTCCCTATTCGTCGACTTGCTGTCAACCTTTCGCTCAAAGTCAAAAAATGAATTAAAGGCGGTGGTCGCCATATCGACGCAAAGCGCTGCGGCAATAACGAGGAGACCTACCACCCACTCTACGTGGCCCTGGACCCTTGCTACGTAGAGAAAGCCAAGAGACAAGGTCGAAATACTCACTATTTTAGTCCGAATCTCTACGATCCGCATAAACTGGGTAAAATTCATGTACCAATCCTTGTCCCATTGTATCAGGGGAAAAGACTATGGCACAATGCTTCTATGACTATACCCCAGCCCTCCCTGTCGAGTTTTGTTGTGCCCGCCGATGGTAGTTTTTTACTCATGAAGTCGGTAGAACCAGTTCAGTTGTATACCCTTGGGGAAGTCGATTCGGTCTTTGCCCTTCGTCTATCTCCCCAGCTATCGGACTACATCTACCTCGGCCAGTGGGAACATCAGCCCCTATTTGGTCTCATGGTACCAAAAAACGAGACCGTCGATCCGGAACAATTTGTCAATCTGCGGTCCCTTTTTGACTCTCTTGGGAACGAAATGTTCTGGCTTCTGGGCAAGGGGATTCATTTGATTCACTGGCATCAGAATTCTCGCTATTGTGGAAGGTGTGGGAATCCAACCGAATGGAACCCAAAGGAAGGAAGTAAGACCTGTGCTGCTTGTGGAAGTTCGACCTACCCGAGAATTTCCCCAGCAGTCATTACGGCTATTACCCGACCCGATCCCCGGTCTCCGACTATCACCCAGGTACTCTTAGCCAAACACAAAGGGAGAACTACGAAATTCTACGGGCTCATTGCCGGATTCATGGAACCCGGTGAAAGTGCCGAACAAACGGTGGTGCGGGAAATTCGGGAAGAAACTGGACTGGAGGTAAAAAATATTCGTTACATAAAGAGTCAGGCCTGGCCCTTTCCGGAGAATCTCATGCTCGGATTTACTGCCGAATACGCCGGTGGAACCCTAGTGCTTCAAGAGGACGAGCTGGAACATGCCGACTGGTTTAGTCGGGATAATCTCCCCCTTCTGCCCCCTAACATTAGTTTATCCCGGTACCTGACCGAGTTGGTAATAAAATAAAGAAGTACCGAATGAACGATTGAGGTCAAATTTACGACAGTTCTTGGATCAATAGACCCGAAAGATCTCGGAGCTACCCTTCTCCCCAAGCACATCTTGGTGGACCTTGTCGGTGCAGACAAAGCGAGCACCTAACGAAATGAGATCGATCGGCCATCATCAGGGTCCAAGACGGAGGGTATAAGAACCTCAAATCCTAGGTCTGAACGGATTTAGGGATTCGGTCGTAGATACGCTCCTGGAAACAATCCCCGCAACTGCCTTTAGAGTTTGTCGATAAGCATTGAACACTTCCCCGAGGGAATTGGAAGAGTCTTTCGTTTGTCTCCAATTATATCGATGGTAAAGTAATAAAGTTTCTCGCTCTCTAGGCGAATTTCCCATCCCCGGCTGGACTTATTGCTAAGAATAGTTATGAGATTTCGTTTGAGAGACAGGTTATCGATACCCATTACTTCCAAGGTTGGAACGATCCAATCTACGGTCTTTCGAGGAAGACTTACAACCAGACCAATAACGTTCTCGATCATGAGAGCGATCGTAGACAGACCTACGAAGTGGAGGTAGAGGGGTCGAGGAAACTCGGGGTTACCCTCCCATACCGCAGGCCCTTCTTTGGTAGGCAGGTAGGCTTCCCAGACCGAGCCTCGTTTACCTTCGGGATGGAGGGTATCTAAAAGATAATACAGGTGCTTTATCGAAGACTCCCGGGCTAGCTCAAAGAAACTGTAGCGTTCGAGACCCTTAATGACCATAAAGGTGAGGTAAGGATAGACCGAACCTCGGTAACCACCACCAGCTTCATCGAAATCCGGTTCGTTGGCCCCTAGGCTAGGGAAGGGGTTTGGGGTTCCAAAGGTGTCGGGATTTTTGAGGTGTTCTAGAAGGCGATCGGCCTTAGCGTCATTTGGAAGCATACCGAGGAAACTCCAGTAGGCGCCAATGTGTTTAACTCGAATTTGCTCGTTGTTTTCGTTTAAATCGTAGTAGAACCCGTCTTCTTCGTTCCACATCGTTTGGTTGATTCGGGTCTTGAGGGAAAAATACTGCCTCTTATAATGGAAGCTGATTTCTCGGTCGTTCAGGATATCCCCAAGATCGGACATATACCAAGCGTTCACCGCCATAGCCATGTTAAAATCGAGGTGATACACCGCATCCTTTCTGGGGCTGTTCAACATACCCGTTGCCGCGAGGGGTACCCGATAGAGATCGTTTTCGTCCTTAAAGTTATTTTCTAACCACGAAAAGTAACTTTGTAAGGCCGGCATTATATCCTTAATGCGCTTTTTGTTCCCAATTTTATGAAACAAATTGAGCTCTGCCCAGGAAAACAGTGGTAGGCTTACCCCCATTGGGTTGTCGTCGGTGAGGACAGGAGATCCGTCATCGACCGAGTACTTCCATCGAATAGCCCCATCGGCTTCTTGTTTGTTATAGAACCAGTCGAGCTGGGGAGTACAAGGATAAATCCTATTGCTGTACACCAGAAAGAAGGTAGAAAAAATAGATTCTAGTTGGTCTATTGTAGTCGCTTCTGGAGAGTTGAAGATCTTATTTGGAAACCCACTCTTCTCGCCCGATTGCCAATATTCCTCGACCCAAGCCCACGTTTGGTCGTATACATCTACAAAGTCTTGATCGTAAAAATGAATTCCGGGGAAATCTTTTTTCGCCACGGTTTCTCCTTAGGGTAAGTAGTCCATCGAGCTTGCCAGCATTTTGTACCCCGTTTTCCTTATTCGTTTCAGGGGGACCTCTATAATTCTGTTTTTTGGCTAAGTGGGACATAGCACCCCAATGATTTAGGGGCCTGAGCCGATTAAAAACAGGATCTAGAGATCCTCTTCGGAAAAAAAAGAGAAAAGCCTTGGGGTTCCCTTCAAGGCCCTTTTAAAAGCCCTTTCCGAGGGTTCCCCGCTCATTTGGTTGTCAGGCCATATCCTAAATTCCCTTTCGCCACAGACATGGTATTTTGGGAATGTTGGTGTGTAGGTTTTTAGGTATGACCTGTAGTGGAAATTATATCATAAAGACGGGGGTAATTGCCCGATATTCTTTGTAATTTCCAAGAGATTTTCTTTCTGGTCCTGGCTTACCTTGACAGTCCTTCCTGTCCTGGGTACATAACTTCCATGGATATTGCAGAACTCTATACCACGGCGGAACTTGCCCAAATCAAGCTAGAAGATTCGGAGGTCGAATCTCTGGGGGGAGAAGTGAGCCAAATGGTGGCATACTTCAAAAAAATGATGGAAGTTTCGGTAGATGCCTTGGAACCCACAACCCACGCTTTCATAAAGAAAAATCGTCTCCGTCCCGATACCTTCCATCCCTCAACCCTAGCCGACGACATTCTCGAACAGTCACCGGACCTCGAAGATCGTTTTATTTGTATCCCCAACGTCCTTTAAAGAACAAAAAGAGATAATCAATGACCCAACAAATAAACTGGAAAGAGACCTTGGCAGATGGGGGCCAAAAGGCCTATATCGCCGAGGTCAAAAAGCGCGATGCCCTGGTGGGTTCCTTCTTGGAATTTGATCCGCCTCGGGGAAAAATGGCCCGACCCCAGGCCGAGGTCCAGACTACCGAGGAATTGGCCGGTATCCCCTTCGCTATCAAAGATAATATTGCCCTGAGAAACTTTAAACTCACCTGTGGAAGTAAGATGCTTGCCCACTTTGTGAGTCCCTATTCGGCGACTGCGGTAGAGAAAATCTTAGCTGCCGGCGGAATTCCTGTGGGCAAAACGAACATGGACGAGTTTGGAATGGGCTCGTCGACCGATACCTCGGCTCTGGGAACGACGAGTAATCCCTGGGACCTGACCAAGGTTGCTGGGGGTAGTTCGGGAGGGAGTGCTGCGGCGGTGGCTGCGGGACTGGTACCTTTTGCCCTGGGAACCGACACCGGGGGTTCGGTTCGACAACCGGCCAATTTCTGCGGGGTGTACGGCCTTAAGCCGACCTACGGGGCAGTAAGTCGATACGGACTGGTAGCGTATGCTTCGAGTTTAGAAACAATCGGAGTAGTCGCCCGGGAAATCCCTTACCTCGAGAAGGTTTTTAACACGATTCGGGATCAAGATGAAAAAGATAATACAACCGCCGATTGGAGAGATTTTTCCGACCCTAAGGAAGGGGAAGTTACGAAGATTGGTGTGCTTACCGGAAGTCTTGGCCTCGATCCTGGGGTAGCCGAAGCCTACGCCCAGGTTCGTCAAGAACTCTTGGCCCTGGGCTACGAGATTGTCGAAATGCAGTTACCCATGCTCGACTACGCAGTTCCAGCCTACTATACAATTGCTACCGCTGAAGCCAGTGCAAACCTAGCTCGGTTCAATGGTATTCGATATGGCCACCGGCCGGTCTATAGCGAGAATCCCGAAGAACTGGTGCAAAAAAGCCGGGACGAGGGTTTTGGCGCGGAGGTCAAATTGCGAATCCTCCTTGGTACCTACGTTCTAAGAAGTGGTTTCCAAGACCAATTCTACCTCCGGGCTCAAAAAATTCGAACCGCTTTGGTTCGAGATTTTGACAAGGTGTTTTCCCAGGTTGATGGGTTTTTGCTCCCAGTCTTTCCGACCCAAGCCTTCTCCCACGGCGATGGGGGACTGGATCCGTTCCAGCAGAAGGTCGCCGATAAATTTACCACTACTGCCAATCTTACGGGCCTGCCTGCCCTTGCCATTCCAACCGGAGTTTCCGGGGGATTGCCTACGGGGGTCCAGTTCATGGCTCCTGCCTTCTGCGAAGACCGATTATTCGGCCTGGCCCGTCGCTTAAAGTCGAACTTAACTCTTGGAGAACCACCGGAGTTTCCTGCCCTCTACGCAGGTCAGGAGGGCCGATCATGAGATACCCTACCAAATACGACAGTTTCGTGGGCCTCGAAATTCACGTCCAGCTGACGACCGAATCGAAAATCTTTTGTGGATGTAGGAACCGGTTCGGAGATGAACCAAACACCAACGTCTGCCCAGTGTGCATGGGCTTGCCCGGGTCCCTGCCAAGCCTGAACCAAGAGGCCATGAGCAAGGCGTACTTGGTAGCCAAGGCCTTGCACTGCGATTTGGCCGATACCTGTCTGTTCGAACGAAAGAATTACTTCTACCCCGACCTGCCCAAGAACTACCAAATCAGTCAGTTTGCAAAACCCCTGGGAACAAATGGATGGATCGACATCGTGGTCGATGGGGTTACAAAGCGGGTTCGAATTCACGAGTGCCATTTGGAAGAAGACGCAGGAAAGATGATCCACGCCGGTGATATGTCCCTCGTCGACTACAACCGGACCGGAACCCCTCTGCTCGAAATAGTCACTGAGCCCGACCTAAACTTGGGGGAAGAGGCCGAAATTCTGATCCACGAGTTGCGCCGAATCGTCCGGTACCTGGGGGTGAGTGACGGGAACATGGACGAGGGGTCCATGCGTTGCGACGCTAACGTCTCGGTCAATACCAAGGGAGCGGGCTTGGGGAGGAAGGTTGAGGTAAAAAACCTAAACTCCTCCCGATTTGTGCGGCTGTCCCTCAACTACGAAATCGATAGACAAACCGAAATTCTCGAAGACGGGGGAACGGTCGTTCAGGAAACCCGGCTTTGGAACGAAAACAGAGACCAGACCATTGTCATGCGGAGTAAAGAAAACGCGAACGACTACCGGTACTTTCCTGAACCGGACCTACCTCCCTTTCGCACCACCCCGGAGTTTCTGGCGGACCTCGAAACTCGAATTGTTGAGTTACCCCTGGATCGACGGGTCCGTCTGGTATCGACCTTGGGTATTTCCCAAACCCAGGCCGAGGTTATCGGTGAAGAAAAGGCCAACGCCGACTACTTCGAAAAGGTTCTTGAATATGGTGCCGACGGACCCACGGTTGCTACCTGGATGACCGGGGATGTTCAAAAGCTTCTCAATCGAACGGGTCAGAGCGCAGCTGAATCGCCTTTGACCCCCGAAAGGTTTGCCGAACTTTTGACTCTCATGGCCGAAGGAAAAATCCACGGGAAAATTGCAAAAACCATTCTCGAGCTCGTATTTGAGAAGAATAAGAATCCACGGGTTATTATGGCTGAGCAAGGGCTAGAACAGATGAACGACTCTGGGGAGCTGGCAAAACTCGTGAGCCAGGTCTTGGTTGACAACCCGGTGGCGGTCGAACAAATAAAAGCTGGCGATACCAAACCTATGGGATTCCTCATGGGTCAGGTAATGAAGGCCAGTGGGGGCCGGGCCGAACCGGGAATGGTACAAAAAATGCTCAAAGAGCACCTGGGATAGAAAGGAAAAACTATGGATCGTGTCCTAATACGGGAACTCAAAGAGTACGTGGGAAAAAAAGTTACCCTACGGGGGTGGGTTCACCGGGTACGGGAGTTGGGGGGAATCAGCTTTGTGGTCCTCCGGGACCGAAGCGGAATGGCCCAACTGGTATTCCAAGGGGCAGTTGATTTTGGAGTAGAAACCGTCTTGGCCGCCACAGGACCCATTCAGGCCAACGAAAAGGCCCCCGAAGGCCTAGAAATGGTCGTCGAAAGGGTAGAAATTATGGCTGCGGCAGCGGGAGATTTGCCCGTACCAATTAATCAGGACCCCGAGCGGATAGGACTGGAGGCGATTCTGGACCATAGGATGCTCAGTCTACGAAATCCTAAGATTCGAAGCATTTTTACCCTCCAATCGGCAATCAACCAGTACTTTGGCGAATACCTGCGGAGCCAGGATTTTACCGAAATCAAGACCAGTAAACTCATTGGCAGCGGAACCGAAGGGGGTACCGGGCTCTTTGAGGTTGAGTACTTTGAAACAAAGGTGTACTTGGCCCAGAGCCCCCAGTTTTACAAACAGGCCTTGATTAGCTCGGGAATGGAGAGGGTCTTTGAAATCGGTGCAGCCTATAGGGCCGAGAAACACGACACCCCCCGCCACTTGAACGAATACGTCAGTCTAGACGTCGAAATGGCCTTTATCGAAAGCGAAGAAGACCTCATGGACCTGGAGTCGGGAATTTTGACCTACATCTTTGAGAAAATTCGCGAAAACCATCAGCCGATCTTGGATCAATGGAACGCCACCGTTCCAACCGCCGAACAGGTCGCTAAGGCACCACGACTACCCCACGAAGAGGCAAAAAAAATCGCCAGCGATCGGGTAGGTCATAGGCTTTTTGAAATAAACCCCGAAGCCGAGAGAGTTATCTGCGATTGGTCTATGGAACAATTCGGAGTGGACCTGGTTTTTATCAACGAGTTTCCCCGAAAAAAACGCCCCTTCTATACCTTTCCTCGGGGACTCAAAACCATGAGCTTTGACCTTATATTTCGGGGCCTAGAGATTACTACCGGAGGCCGGCGGATAAACGAGTACCCTATGCTCTTAGAAACCCTCCCCCGGTTTGGACTCACCGAAGAAGGCCTCGGTGGGTACACCGACATCTTCAAGTATGGCTGTCCACCCCACGGCGGCTTCGCGATTGGTCTCGAGCGATTAACCCAAAAGATCCTCGGTTTGAACAACGTAAAAGAGGCCAGCCTCTTTCCTCGGGATCGTAAGAGGATTAAACCCTAGGTATGAGCGAGCCGAACCTCAGTTGGGAAGAATTTGCTCGGGTCGACCTTCGGGTTGGGCGGGTAGTCTCGGCCGAGGTTTTTGAAGGGGCCCGAAAGCCCGCCTATATTCTTCAGGTTGATTTTGGGCCCGAAATTGGGACCAAAAAGACCAGTGCCCAGCTCACCGTCCGATATACTCCCGAAGACCTCATTGGTCGGCTGGTTGTTGGGGTCGTTAATTTTCCGAAAAAACAAATTGGGCCCATTATGTCCGAATGTTTGGTAACGGGATTTTCTGACGGCCAAGGGGGTATCATTCTAAGCCAACCTGCCCAGGAAGTACCCCTGGGGTCTCGTCTGTACTAGGGAGGATTTCCTTGTGGTGATTCGCAGAATTAACTCCGCTGACATACCCTACCTCGCCGACCTGCTGGCCGGGTACCGACAGGAGCAGGGCCGGGATTTTGCTGCCCAAGACCGGGATGCTTCTATCGAGCAGTTTCGTGCATTGGCCGACTCCGATTCCTTGGTCTGGGTGGCTGCAGGAACGGGTAAGTCCGAGGCGAGTCCCGACGTACCGGTCGGCTACCTCAACGCCCATCGGGGGCATTTTCCCCTCTTGGGTGGAACCGAACTCTATATTTCAGACCTCCTAGTGCACAAAGAGTTTCGTGGCCAAGGAATTGGTTCGAGGCTCATTTCCGTAGCCGAAGACTACGCCCGTTCGATAGGTTGTGTACGAATCATGTTGCATAACCGAAAGAAAGACCAGTCCTATGCCCGGGGGTACTATACAGGACTTGGCTACCGAGAGAGACCAGAGGTTGCAAATATGGTAAAGGAACTGGGAAAGCCTGAGAGCCGTCCGGTTTCGGCTTTGCCCCCCGGCCCTGCACCTAGCTCGACCCCGGTTTCCGGGGTCGACCGATTTCTTGGAAAGGCACAAACCTACCGAAAAGCCCGGCCCGGGTACCCGGCCCAGGTGTTTGCCCGCATTGCCCCCGAACCGGGGACAACTATTGTAGAACTCGGGGCCGGGACGGGGATTTTTTCCATCGGTCTGCTAGAACGGGGAGTTCGGGTGTTGGCCGTGGAGCCAAACCCCGACATGCTCAACGTCCTGGAAGAAGAGCTTTTAGCTTACACCGGTGCCCGAATTATTCCAAAAGCCGCCCACGAGACGGGCCTCGAAGACCACTGTGCCGACGCCGTGGTTTGTGCCCAGTCTTTTCATTGGTTTGCAAACGAGGCTTCGATGAACGAAATGAGGAGGCTTCTAAAGCCCGGCGCTCCTTTGTGGCTCGTGTGGAATCAACGGACTGATGGAGGAAACGGACTCGCTAAGGCTCTGGATATCCTCTACCAGGATGTGAGTCCCTTGTACCGGCCGACGGACCTACAGTACTACCTCGATTCTGTTGGAATATCTCCCGAGTCGGTGGAGGAGTATCATTGGGATACTTCCCAAAATCTCGACAAAGAAGGGCTTGTTGCCCGACTTGAGTCAAACTCCCATTGGCCTACCGATCCCGATCTTCGGGTGGTAGCAAAAAAGAAGGTAGGTAAACTCTTTCATGAGTATGCCCAGGAAGGCAGGGTAACTCTTCATTACGATACGGTTGTCTATAAAGTAACGTTGAAATGAAAAGGCGACTTTTCGTCTGGATTTTCTTGTCTGTTCTCTCGTCTTTGTTCGCCGGGGGTTCGGGGCTGGGGTATTTGGCCCTCGGCGATTCGTATACCATCGGTCAGGGTGTCAGTGAGGACGAGCGCTGGCCGGCCCAGGTCGCCCGGATACTCGAAGAAGAGGGGGGCTATGAAGTAGAAGTAGTGTATAGGGCCCGAACCGGTTGGGCCACGGGGAACTTGCTTCAGTCTCTGCGAAACACCGAGCCCGTCGGGCGTTTCGACCTGGTGACCCTGCTTATTGGGGTTAATAATCAATTTCAGGGTCAAAACCTCGCCGTGTTTGAGCAAGAATGTACCAGTCTCTTGGACCTCGCTATTTCCTACGCCGGGGGCGACCCAACCAAAGTAAAGGTCCTTTCGATCCCGTTATTCTCCCCAAAACCGGGAGAGGATTTCGATCGAAATTGATGAATACAATCGGATTATGCGAGAAATTGCCAGTAGCCAGAGGGTAGCTTTTCTCGATCTAACAACAATTGCTCGCCAAGGCTTAGATGATCCTAGCCTCGTGGCGGGGGATGGACTTCATCTTTCGGCAAAAGCCTACGCTCTTTTTGCCCAACGGGTTGTGCAAGATATTTTATGTAGGCTCTAAGGGTTTTTAGGGGTCTTCTAGAGGTCTCTCTAGGCCTTTGCATTTTCTGGGGCCCCTTAAACGGGTTTCTCGGCAAATTCATCAGGTTTCAGGTAACGAAGACATCGACCTAACTCTTACCCTCCCACCTACCGACTCGGTGGCCCTCAAGGTAGTTATTGGAAGTTTGAATCACCTTACAAATCGTCTAAACCTCATTTTTCTTGACATCTCCCAATCGACCAGGAAGTTTAATCTTTTTGCATCGGATAACTTTTTTTCCGCCCGCCATGTTTCCGAAGAAGCCCACTCCCAGTCGGTGAGTATGGGCCAAAATCTCCATCAGGTGAAAAGTTTTCAAGTAGACCTTGAGGACCTCGAGGCCCAGTTGACCCGGATCCGGTCCCATATAAACGAAAGTACCCGAATCCACCGGGAACTAGAAGGTACCAACCGGGAAGCAACCAAGCTTCTGGAGCTCCTTCGGGCACCGAGCAAATGGCGCGCTTTATCCCAGGCGGGGCTCGGGGTAATTGCCGGAGAGATTCGTACCCTTCCTACCCATTCACGGAAATCAATTTTGGAAATAGGTGATTTTCTTCGGCGCACGAGGGATGAAATTGTCAAAGGGGCCGAGCGGTGGTCCGAAGAAGCCCAAGAAGCTGAGCAGGTTAAATCACTTTCCGAAGAGACCCAAAAATCCCTTTGCCGTATCGGCGAATCGGTCCGGGACATTGCCCAGAATATCGAACTATTCTCTCATATCTTTATTCAACAGAATCAGAGTCTCGAAAAATCCCTTGGAATTTCTACGAGTGACCACACCAGTGTCCAAGAGTTTTCGTCTACCCTTGAAGTCCAGGCCTAAGGGTACCAAGATATAGCGGGGGCCATTCAACAGGCCGCCATAAACGCCGAAGTTGCATCTCACACTGCGCGGGTTATGTCCCAACTCGGTACCTACCTACGAGTAGGTGGGCAGGAACTCAAGTATGTAGTAACTAAGTTTCGGGTCAGCGAGGAGCGAAGTCTGGGGGGTATTTCCCGTAAGGAACCGCGTAAAATTCTACTGTATAATCTTGAGGTCTTTACCGGCGATACCCGCCTCGGGAACCTTGGTGACTTGTCTTTTTCGGGCCTACCGTTGTACCGCGAAATAGAGTTAGTCCACGGCAAAGCTTTCGAGGTCTCGATTCGATTGCCTCTGGGTTTTGGCGAAACCACCGAACTCCAGGTTCGCATTACCCCTCGAAGAACTCACTATCAACGACTCCGAGGAAGAGGTAGAAGAACTCGAGTCTCTGTAACTTGTTCGGGATGGTACACCGTTATTCTTTGCCAATTTTCCTGGGCTCTGGTATTCTGTAGTCTATGAAACCAACAATACCAGAACTCCTCAATTTTGCCTGTGAAACCTTTCCTAACGATGGATACCTTTTTGAAAAGACCGATGCCGGTTGGCAGGGAACTACCTACCAACAAACCCGTGAGCGGGCACGGGCCGTGGCTGCCAGCCTACTGAGCCAGGACCTGTTCGGAAACATTGCCATCATCTCTGAGGGTCGACCCCAGTGGGTCATATCGGAACTTGGAATACTTCTGGCGGGTGGCACTACAGTGCCTTTGTCTATGAAGCTCTTGGCTGAAGAAATACCCTTTCGAATTAACCATTCGGATTCTAAGGCGATTGTCATTAGCCGAAACGTCTCGGAAAAGGTCATGAGTGTCTATTCTCAGTACGAGAAAAATCCCAAAATTATCCTCTTAGATTCAGACCACGAACTTGCCGAGGAACTTGCGAAGAAACACGGCCTTGAGGTAGGAAAAGACCTACTTTTGTATCAACAACTTATCGATCAAGGGAACGAGGCCCTCAAAATCCAAGAGGTCCAGAGTCAGTTAGCCGAAATCGAAAAAGAAATAGGCCCCGAGGATACGGCCACTATTTGTTATACCTCGGGAACCACAGGGAACCCAAAGGGCGCAATGTTAACCCACGAGAACTTCCACGAGAATGTTCGCCAGTCGACCGACCTGTTCTTTATTCCCTTCGGACTCAAGACTTTGGTAATTTTGCCCATAGACCACAGTTTTGCCCATACCATTGCCCTCTACGCCGCTCTCTTGCGCAAACTTGCCCTCTACTTCGTAGATGCTCGGGGAGGGTCGATGAGTATTCTGCGAAACATTCCTGGAAACCTCAAAGAAGTACAGCCAGACTTCCTCTTGACCGTTCCAAGTCTTACCCAAAACTTCATGAATAGAATGATTACTGCAATTCGAAAAAAGGACGGAATAATCGAAATACTCTTTCGACGGGGGCTTTCCAGCAGAATTATTATGAACGGCGATGGATACAAGACCCGACCTAATTTTTTGGTCCGGTTTTTGCATTTCTGGCCCTATTCGATAGCTAACCTGCTTATTTTTCCCAGGCTACGAGACGTATTTGGAGGGAAACTTCAGTTCTGTGTCTCCGGCGGGGCCTACCTTGATATTACCCAGCAGCAATTTTTTAAGGCTATCGGAGTGCCGGTCTACCAGGGATACGGGCTTACCGAAGCCAGTCCGGTTATTTCTACAAATCGAGAGGGCCTACACAAAATCGGCAGTACCGGTACCACCGTTCCCCGGATGGAAGTAAAGATCATCGATGATGGGGGTAACGAAGTACCCCCAGGGCAAAAGGGACAAATTTTGGTGAAGGGTCGCAACGTAATGAAGGGCTACTACAAAAATCCCCAAGCAACCGAAGAAGTTATCAAGCGTGGGTGGCTCTACACCGGAGACCTAGGTCTACTCGATCCCCACGGGTTTTTGTACGTAATGGGACGGGAAAAAGCCCTTCTTATTTCGGCCGATGGAGAGAAGTATAGCCCGGAGGAAATTGAGGAAGCCATCGTTAATACGAGCCCAATGATCGCCCAGTGTATGCTCTACTGCGACCACAAGAAGTACGTTAGTGCTCTTATTACCCTCGATCCCGAGGGAGTGGAATTTGTACAAAAAAAGAAGGGACTTGGCAACGAGACCCAATTGCTCGATGAACTGGTAAGCGAGTTTCATAGCTATCTATCCCAGTCGGCGTATACAGACCGTTTCCCGAAGGTGTGGACCCCCAAGACCTTTCTGGTCCTTGACCAGCCCTTCAGCGAGGACAATAAGATGATTAACTCGACCATGAAGCTCATCCGCCACAAGGTTCTGGAGGCCTACGGTGAAAAGGTTGAGTATATGTATAGCGACCCGGGAGAAAAGCCCCAGAATTCTCTGAACCTTGAGGCCCTTAAAAAAATGTTCTTTTCCTAGGGGTTCAGGTTGCTTCCCTTGGGTCGGAAGAACGGGTATCCTTGAGTAACTCCATTGGCCGGGCGGTAGCTTATCAGCGATACCTGAGGTCCTTGGAGAACGAAGACCCCGATCCGAACGAACCGGTACCACCCCAGGTACCCCCAAAGGCGGCCTAATCGAGACTATGGCAACGATTTATATAGTAGAAGACGATTCAGATATCCGAAAAGGTCTCATCCAAGGGCTCGAACAAGAGGGCTTCGAAGTTCGCTGGAACGATAACGGGGCAAAGGTTTTTAACGATATAAGAGACAACCAGCCCGACCTTATGATCCTTGATATTCGCCTTCCGGGCCTCGATGGACTGTCGGTGTGTCGACAATTGCGAGGTCACAGCATGGTCTTTCCAATTCTCATGCTCACCGCCCGGGATGAAGAAATCGACCGAATTACCGGCCTAGAAACTGGGGCCGACGACTACCTGGTAAAACCCTTTAGTTTTCGGGAGTTGGTCAGCCGAATTAGGGCCCATCTTCGTCGGGCCTACGGGGAGTATCGCAACCCAATCCAAGAGTCCGTGGGAAGTGCGACCGATCAGTCCCTGACCTTTGGCGATTTTACCTTTGATCTTTTGTCCCTTCGACTCTATAAAAATGAGGACCCATCCCAGGAAATCTTTCTTACCCCAGTCGAGGTTCGGGCTCTGTCGTATTTTTTGCGGAATGCGGACATTAGCCTTACTCGGCAGCAGATTATCGACGGAGTCTGGGGTCCGACGGTATACTTAGAAGACGAGCGGACCGTAGACGTCCATATCCGGCATTTAAGGGAGAAAATCGAGACCGATCCCGCTCAACCGGAGTTCTTAATTACCGTTCGGGGTCACGGGTATCGGTTTGACCAATATCCCCCCAGGGCGGGTTCTATTAAGAAATCTTAATATTTTCACAACAATCCGACAATCGAGGTCCTGTATGTTTGGAGTATCACAACACGGAGGTGAGGTATGAAAAAAGTACTCCCAACAATGGTGCTCTTGGCAACTGTCGGAGCAATGGTATTCGCCGGTGGCGGGGCAGAAACAACCCAAAGCGCCGATGACTTTCAACCGGGCTACGGTAGAGATTTTGGATGGGGTGGCCGACCCCAAGGCAACTATGCCCGAGGTCCAATGATGGGCTACGGCTATGACCTGGATGCCGAGGACTTGGCGAATCAAGAACCGGGAATTGTTATTACCCAGGTTATCCCCGAGACCCCCGCAGCAGAGGCCGGCATTCAACGAGGCGATATCCTTCTTACCTTCAATGGTACCGAGGTCAATAGTTTCATGGAAATCTATCCCCTACTGGATGGCCTCGAAGCTGGTCAGTCGGTCGCGATTGGACTAACCCGGGCTGGGCAGCCCTTGAGCGTGCAAGTTAAACTTGAGACTCTCTTGAATGCACCACTCATTGGAATAATGGGCCAGGGTCAGCGGCCAAACTTCGACGAGCTCGCCGAAAACGGATTTGTACCGGGACCAGGGGTTCTAATGTCCCACATGCCCAGACGGAGGTAAGGTGAAGCCCACCATTCGGCATTATGTAACCGGTGTTCTGTTTGGCACTACCCTGGTAACTCTCCTTATGGTGGGTGGTTTTTTTCTCCTCTTTACTGCAACTTACGCCCTAGATCTCGGGCGTTCGTATTTACGTCTGGTGGCCGATGAATTAACCCGGGTTCTCTCGATCCAGGAGCGGCAGGAAGCGTATAGTCCTGCAGAATTTCAGAAAATTCTGGGGCAAATGAATCTACCCCCAGAACTTGGAATTCGAATTCTAAATTCTTCCCGGGTTCTTATGGCCGAAGGACAGGGGATACGGGAAGGGGATTTTCGCTATCCCCGTTGGATGATGGATAGTATTCAGTCCTCCAGAAGTCCATTTCCTCCCCGTAGCCCGATGGGCGAAATGATGATTCCCCGGGGAGAGTCGGATTTTCTTCTGGGTAATCAAGGGTTTGTAGACTCTTCTCGATACGAGGTAAGTTTTCGTCTTGGTGGTCAGGGGTACATAATCCAACTTGAGACCCCTCGAAGTCTTACCGATGAACTGGTACGAACCGCAGCCCTTGGCTTTGTTGTAGCCGCACTATTAGCCCTGGCAATTACTGGTCTTCTGTCATTCTTTACTGCCCGAGCCTTTGCACGCCCCATTTCTTCTCTTACCACCCTCGTCTCCCAGGTTCAGCCCATGGAAATCGCCCAAAATCCGCAAGTTTTACGGCCCCAAAACGATCCCCCTACCCGAGAAATTCAGGCCCTCCACGAACAATTCTACCACCTGGGTACTGAGCTCAGTTCTCTCTACGGCCAACTGACGAAAGAACGGGACGGAATGAAAGACTTTCTGGCCGATGCTAGTCATGAGTTACGTACCCCCCTCATGGCAGCAGGTACTTTCCTTGAGTTGAGCCAGGCGACTATCGAGCGTGGGCAAGACCCCCGGGGTAACCTCAAAGACCTCGAGCGCCAATTGGGGCGAATTGGTGATATTGTCCAGGGGTTGTTAAATTTGACCCGTTTAGAGGGCGGAATTGCAGAATTGCATCTTGAACCCCAGAGACTTACCCCGGTCCTAGATACTGTCCTCGAAGACTTATCCTCTGCCTACCCAGATGTCCAAGCCAATATCGAATGGTCTTCGGACTTTGACGATCCTCAAGTGATGGCCGACCCTCAAGCCCTTAGAACAGTGCTGCAGAATATTCTCGAAAATAGTTTTATCCACGGTACAAACGATGACCACCTCGACCTCTGGATTGGCCGGGGACCGAATGCAAATAAACAAACAAATCAATCTCGGTTCATCCTAGAAATTCGCGATAAGGGTCCGGGGATGAGCCCCGAAATGGTGGCCAAAGCGGGTACCCGATTTCTGAGAGGACCCAACTCGAAGGGTACCGGTCTTGGACTCTCTACCGCCCGAACCCTGGTCGAGAAAATGGGAGGAAATCTGGAAGTTCTCCCGGCCGAAGGTTTTCTGCTAAGGCTGTATTGGCCCCAGTCCTGAAGGCGACACCCCTCGGTTACCGGTCTAGTTTGCCATTGCCTACCGAGGCTTGTTAAGGCTACATTTCCCCCACTATGAACAACCTTGGTGAACTCCTAGCTCTCGCGACTGCGGTCTGCTGGACCGCGACGAGTATGCTTTTTTCCGAAGCCGGCCGGCGTATCGGAAGTCTGAACCTGAATCTCATACGGCTCATCGTCGCCCTGGGGTATTTTATGGTGTTCCTTGGGCTTACGGGTGAGCAAGTTATTCCTATCGACGCCCCAGCCCGGGTCTGGATTACCCTGAGCCTCTCGGGCCTAGTAGGGTTTGTGTTTGGTGACCTCTTTCTCTTTCGGGCCTTTGTTTTAATAGGCGCCCGAATTAGCATGCTTATCTATTCGAGTGTTCCGGTTATTGCCCTTTTTTTTGGATGGATTTTCTTGGGAGAGACTATTTCCTTTCAGTCGTTTATTGGGGTCGTTCTGACCTTGGCCGGTATTGCAGGGGTTGTGCTTTTTCGGGCTCCTGCCCCCCACGAGCCCGACCCAGTCCAAATTATCCATCGAAAAAAAATCTTTACCCAGGGTGTTCTGTTCGGTTTTCTTGGGGCCCTTGGTCAGGCTGGGGGTCTGGTTATTGCCCGATTTGGTACGGGCACGGAGTTTTCGGCCTTTGGGGCGACCCAAATTCGGGTAATTGCGGGAATAATTGGGTTTGGGCTGATTTTTTTGGTTACTGGCCGATTCAAAAAATTTGTTCATAGCCTGAAGAACCCGAAGGCCTTGGCCTTGGTATTTGCTGGGGCTTTTGTTGGCCCCTTCCTCGGGGTGAGTCTGGGACTTAGGGCAGCTCAACTTACGACTACAGGTATCGCTGCCACTCTCATGGCAATTACCCCGGTACTCATAATTCCTCCGTCTATACTATTGTACAAAGAACGAATTACCCTCCTGGAGGTGGTCGCTACCTTCGTGACCTTGGGAGGAGTCGCAATCTTGGTCTAGGGAGGAAGAAATGGCCAAAACCCCAGCGAATATCGGTGTATGTATGTTTCTAGGAAATCCCGACCGAGGATACACCCAAACCCGCCATAATTTCGGGTGGATTTTTGCCGATTCGGCTTCCGAACAACTTGGGACGTTTTCCGGTTGGACGAAGAAATTCAAGGGATCCTACGCTAAGGTCAGAACCTTGACGGGAGATCTACACCTCCTCAAACCCGAGACCTACTATAACCGAGCGGGTGAAAGCCTTCAGGCCCTCCTGCAGTTTTTCAAGCTACCCACCGACCAGGTCTTGGTAGTCCACGATGACATCGAAATACCCCTCGGAACCCTTACCCTGCAGTTTGGTGGTGGACTCGGGGGAAACAACGGTCTGCGATCTATCGTCCAAAGTCTCGGCAATCCCGACTTCTACCGGTTACGTTTGGGCATAGGACGACCGGTACACGGTGGGGTAGATAACTGGGTTCTGGGAAGATTCGCCGGGGACGAACTCATCGTCGTGCCTCAGGTAATCGACAAAGCTTTGGACCTGGTAAAAAGTCTTCTGGTCGATCCCCAGACCCTAGAAAAAATTCGCCAGGGGACAAAAACCAAAATCACCATGTAACCGAGGAAACTATACCCGGTCGGGGGTTGGATCCACTGTCCGGGCGAGTTCGGTAAAAAAAGTCTTCTCGTTCCAGTTTCCTAGGGCCTCGGAATGCCAGCCGCGAACCATCCACCGACCGTCAATTTCTAATTGGGGAATGGAAAATTCACCGGCTCTTTGGACCATGGAGTCTCGGGCTTCGAGGTCTTGGTCGATGTCTATATCGGTAAATGATAGGCCATTTCGTTGGAGAATTCGCTTGAAGCGTAGGCAGTCTGGGCACCAATCGGCACCATACACCCGCAAATCAAAATTTTTAAGATCGTTCCACGTTTTCATAGGTCGAAAGATAATGAAAGACCCCGAGCCAAAGCAACTGAAACTAGGAAAGATGGTTTATACTTAGAGACAAACGACCGAGAAGGAGCCCGTGCATGCATTTTAAAGGACTCAACCAAAAAGTAACCGGAGTATTAATTCCTGTTTTTTCCCTACGAACCCAAGAATCTGTCGGAACAGGCGAGTTCCTCGACCTCTTACCCTTTGGCCGATGGTGTAAAGCCGCGGGCCTCTCGCTTATTCAACTCCTTCCGGTGAACGATACGGGAGATGATCCATCTCCCTATAGCGCTCTCAGTGCCTTTGCCCTTCACCCGATGTTTCTTCGAATACAAGCGCTGCCAGAGTATTCCGTTCTTCCTCCCGGCTCGGGGGCCATAAAAAAAGTTGAGAGTTTACAGAAGGCCCACCAAGAAGAACTCAGGCTCTCGTACCGAGAAGTCCTCTATAAGAAGATGGAAATTCTTCAAGTCATTTATACCCACCAAGAAGAGACCATAAAAGAAGACAAGGGACTGATAGCCTGGATCAAGAAAAACCCTTGGGTTCAAGAATATGCGGTCTTTCGAGCATTGAAAGCCCAGAACTCCATGCAGAGTTGGAGTAACTGGTCGGAATACAAAGACCCCGATTCTGCAGATTTAACAAAATTATGGAAGAAAAAATCCCTGGGCACCCATTTCTACGCCTGGCTCCAATACCGAATAGAGCAACAATTTACCCAGGCTGCCAAGGGCCTGAAAGAAATGGGCATCCTCTTGAAAGGCGATATTCCTATTCTCATGAACGAGGATAGTGTCGATGTCTGGGCCCATCGAGATATTTTCCACTACGAACTCCGGGCCGGCGCACCGCCAGATATGTTTAGTACCGAGGGGCAAAACTGGGGCTTTCCGGTCTACAACTGGGAAAATCTCGAAGCCCAGGACTACGACTGGTGGCGGCGACGATTGTTACAGGCCGATAAATTCTACCAAGCCTACCGAATAGACCATGTACTTGGGTTTTTTCGAATATGGACCATTCCCTATAAAAACAATTCGGGGTTATTGGGGTATTTTAACCCCTCAAGCTACCTCCATCGGGCCGACCTTTACCGAAAAGGAATGGACGATGGCCGAATCCGCTGGCTAAGCGAACCCCACATTTCTGGCCAAGATATTCGAGGACTTTTTGGAATTAAAGCCAATAAGGTCATTACCAGCATTTTTTCCCAGATTGGAAACGAAGATCTTTTCCTTTTTCGGGAAGATTTCGGTGGTGAGCGGGCCATACATGCCCTCGATCAACCAGACTCGGTAAAACTAACACTGCTAAATTGGTATCGAGATCGTACCTTTATTCAGGTCGGACCCGATACCTTCGCCCCGGCGTGGACCTATTCGGAGTGTAGTCGATTTAAGATGCTTGCAGATCATGAACGATACGGAATCGAAGAGCTGGTAGGCCAGAAGGGTTGGGAAAACGAGAGCCTGTGGGCGGGGGTTGGAAAAAAGCTCTTAGGATTTATGCTCGAAACCGTCGGAATGCTCACCTGTGCCGAAGACCTGGGTGCGGTTCCCGACTGTGTTCCCCAAACCCTGGGGGAGTTGGGCATTCTGGGACTAAAAATTCCCCGTTGGTCTCGGAAGTGGAATGAGCCTGGCCAACCCTACATCCCCATGGCCGACTACCCGTTCCTTTCGGTCTGCGCCCCTTCGGTTCACGACACCTCTACCTTGAGGGATTGGTGGGAGAACGAAGAAGGACGAGAGGGATTCTGGTCAGCCCTGGGGCTGGAAGGCCCTTGCCCGGCAGAGTATTCACCCGCTACTGCCCGACGGGTATTGGAAGGATTACAGACTGCGGGTTCAGGTATCTGTGTGTACCAGTTGCAGGATTTCTTTGCCTTGGTCGCTGAACTTCGGATAGCCGAAAGCACCGAAGAACGGGTAAATATTCCTGGAACGGTTCAGGACTCGAACTGGTCCTACCGAATGCCCCTGACCATCGAGGCTTTAGAAAACCAGAGTCAATTAATTACGACTATTCGGGAGTTGGCGGGGATCCGGCGGTAGCCTTTTCGGCTTTTTTTGCCTCTTCCCATAGACGATCCATTATTTCGAAGGTCCCAGGGTCCATTGGTAGGTTCTGGGCCTTCATTGCGGTTTCTACCGAGCCAAAACGGCGATGGAATTTTTGATTCGTCCGATGTAGGGCGATAGCTGGATCAATTTTTAGGAATCGGGCTACATTCACCACCGAAAAGAGAAGATCGCCAATTTCTTCTTCGAGGTGGTCTCTAGTAGTTTCGGATGAATCCAGGGCCTGCCAAGCTTGGCGGGTTTCGGCCAACTCTTCGGAAATTTTGTCCCAGACCGGTTCAACTTCGGTCCAATCGAATCCTGCCTTTGCGGCTTTCTTTTGGAGTTTGTAAGCCCGCTCCAGGGGAGGAAGGGCAGAACTTACCTGGTCTAACAAGGCTTCTTTCTTCTTCCGCCCTTCGAGGGTAGTCTTGATTTCCTGCCACTGTTTCGCAACCGCTTGGGGGTCTTCGGCTACCGAGTCGCCGTAGACGTGGGGGTGCCGACGAACCAATTTCTCGGACACGTCTCGAAAGATATCCTCCAGAGAGAAAACGCCGTGCTCCTCGTATATAGCCCCAATCATGGTAATCATGAGGTAGGCGTCACCGAGCTCTTCGCGAATGTGATTGGGCTCTTTTTCGTTGATTGCTTCGACTGCCTCGTAGGTCTCTTCGATGAGAGCAGCCCGTAAACTTTCGGGGGTTTGTTCCCGGTCCCAGGGACAGCCCTGGGGGGAACGAAGCTGGCGGACGATTGCCGCCAGCCGATTAAAACCTTGAATATCTGGGGTAGGGGGCGAAATTTTCGAATTCATACCCCCAGTGTACCCCAGGGCCCGGAACTATTTCAAATACCCTAACCACCTCGACTGTTGGCGAATCATGCGATCCACCATCTCTCGGATTGGTAGGGCCCGGTTTACAACCGGGTTTGCCAGGAGGGCTTGAATGACAAAGTCTTTGCTCTTGTGGAGCACTGCCTCGGCGGTAAGGTCATAGACGCCGACGTAATTTCGTAAAAGAGCAAGATACCCCTTGGGCAAGTCGCCTATCTTCTTCCCTACCAGGCCAGCCTTCGAAACCGTCGCGGGAACTTCGACCGCTATCCAGGACGGAAGGTCGTTGATGTACCCATTGTTCGGAATATTGACTGCCGACTCTAAATAGCCACTATTGGTAACAATACCTTCCATAATGGCTACGACCCGTTCGTGAACTTCGAGGGAAATTTCGGGGCGATTTTCTTGTCCCAAGGCGATTCGGTAGAAGTCGTAGAAGTCGACAATTCCCTGGTGGTCTGCCACCTCCCACGCCCAGGAAAGGTATTCACCAAAGTGGGAGTCAACGGTGATTGGCAAGAGGTTGTAATTTTCCATGACAAACTTGAAGAGTTTTCGGTCTGCCCAGTCGAAGGCGCTGTTCTCGATACCCAATTGGGCTCGGCTCTTGGCCCCCTCGGTCCACATAACCTTTCCGGTCTGCTTGTACTTTTCAAACACGTCGCTGTAGCCCGGTTCGGTGGCAAAAAACTCGTAGGCTTTTTTCATAATTTCGGGGTAAATATTTTTTCCGGTCTTCTTGTCCTTGGCTTCAACCACACAACTGAAGTGATTCAGTCCTGCGGCGGTGAGTTCCATATCCTCGAACTTGCGGTCCATGATCTTGGGCAGGTACCGTTCGAGGGAAGCAATTTCATGGCACAGACCGGTAAACTTAATCCCCGGGTAGGCCCGGTGGACTGCAGTTGTTATGGCGGTCATGGGATTCGAATAGCAGAACAGGTGACTATCGGGGCAGATCGTCTGGGCGTCGCCACAAATGTCGAGAATCGGGGGGATTATCCGCAGGGCGTGAAAGACCCCACCGGGCCCGCCGTTCTCGCCGTAGACCTGGTGAATACCGTACTGCTGGGGAATCTTCCAGTCCTCATCCCATAGTTTGAACCGATCGCCAACCTCAATCGAAATAATAATAAAGTCCGCATTCTTGAAGGCGCGTTTCCGGTCGGTAGTAGCAGTAATCGTAAAATCTAACTGGTGGGAAAGCCGGAACTTTTCGGCTTGTTCTCGAACCGACTCCATGGTTTCGGGGTTGTTGTCGTGAAGACAGATTTCTGACCCAGCCAAAATCTTGCTGGAAAAAATGTCACCAATTGTGCCAACACCAAATTGGGCGCTTCCAGCCCCTACAAGGACAATTTTCTGTGCCATAGTTACTCTCCTTTATCTTAGAGCGAGATGCTCAGGGAAGTTGTAATCCCCTGAGAAAAAAAGAGCAAGAAAATTTCCATCAATTACCAACTATTTTATGAAAACTTATGAAAAAAATATCAAGAATGACACCAATTTTGTTGACAGCCCTCGATTAGACTTTCTACTATACCCTATGGCAAGAATACGGCTGGTAGATGTAGCCCAGAGAGCAGGAGTAAGTGTTGCGACGGTAAGTCGAATTGTAAATGATCCCCTCCAGGTTCATCTCGACACCCGGGAACAGGTGTATAAGGCCATGGAGGAGTTGGGCTACCAGGTTCCCCTGAGAGACAAACCTCGGCGAAAAGGAAAGGGAGCCATTGCCCTGGTTACCAGCCATCGGAATTCGGAGTTTTTCTCCGAGTTTCTATCGGCGCTCCAAGAGTCGTTCTTTACCCGAAATCTTTATCCCCTTCTGGTCGATACCCGGGGCGACTTCTCCCTGTCGAGCTTCTTAAAAACCGACACCTCTTGGGCCTCCTTGGTCGATGGGGTCATCGTGTTCTACTGCGATATCGACGAACAAGCCCGAGACTTTTTGCGGGAGCGAAATTTGCCTGTAGCAGTGGTTCATAATCGTTGCCCCTACTACTTCTCGGTTATGAACAATGACTATCTGGGGGGATTTGATGCTGCTGCCCACCTATGGGAGCGGGGGTATCGAAATATTGGGGTCGTAACCTGGTCTCTTACGGAAGAAGGAAAGATTCGCGACAGACTAACGGGCTTTTTGACCTACCTGAAGGAACAGGGACAGGAGATGGACCAGTCGCGAATGTGGGTCGACTCGATGACCATCGATGGGGGCTACCGAGCGACAGAAAAGGCTCTTCAGGTCGGGGGAATAGATGCCCTGTTCTTTACTACCGACACTATGGCCGTTGGGGGAATGGAATACTGCCGGGAACAGGGTATTTCTATTCCGAGAGATCTAGGGGTTCTAGGGTTCGACGACTTACGTATCGCCCAGGCGATGAATTTAACGACCATGAAGCAGTTTATTCCAGGAAAAGCGAAAGCGATTGCAGACCATCTGTTTGAACGATTTGATAATCCCTTTACCACTGAAAATACCGAGGAACTTACCTTTACCCCGGTTCTTATTCACCGAAAGACGACTTAGGCTCGAAGGTACCTGGGATGAAACCTCGAAGTTTTCCTCCCTATTTCTCCTAACTCACGCTAAACTGAATAGATAACAAGGAGAGACTTTATGCATATTCATGGAAAACTTCGGACAACTCTTGGCTTAAAACCTGAATCCTTTACCCTTGGAGGAACGGTCCTTTTTCCAAATCTTCGGGCTGCTCGGGATTTTACGAAAATCTACCTAAAACACAAAGAAGAAAAGAAGCAACCAATTCCAGCTTTACGGGCCGAAGACGCCTACGCTATGGCCCTGATTGATGAAATTTTTCATTACATTGTTGAACTGTATCAGGTTGACTACTCCCCCAAGGGTGGCCCTACTATCTCGGCTACTCTTTTAGCCAAAGCCGAACAGAGAATTGGAAAGACCGATTTGGCGGTAACCTTACGGGAGTTTTGTCGCGACTTCCCCCCCGGTCCGGTCTACGCTGAAGAGCAAACCGTTGAAGAGTACCTTAAGACGAGCGTAGATGGACAAAGTGGCCAGCAGCGAGCGGGCAATGAACTCTTCCTTCTCTGGATTTCCAATATGAATCCTGCCTACCGGGTTGGTTATGAACTTTACGATCATAGGTCCCTCTGGGATGAGACTCCGTATCCAAAATTTGTCGAGGTTACTCGAAAATACTACGCCGGGCTTCCGACCTTTGGTCCCGATTCTCAAACCCTGGTAGAAATGTTGCGGGCCCCGGCTATTGCCCATCCCGATAGCCTACAAAAACAGCTAGAGTTTATCCGCGACCGATGGGGCCATATTCTGGGAGACAAGTTCCTACGGCTTTTACGGGGTATCGACTTCTTGAACGAGGTCAATTTGTTCCTTATGAATATGGGCAAGTCCTGGGGAAAGCCGGTCACCAAAGTAATGAGTTTTTCGGGACTCGAAGAATACGAGCGCTTTAGCCCTGACCGGGACTGGATGCCCAAGGTCGTCATGATAGCCAAAAGTACTTTGGTATGGCTCGATCAACTCTCGAAGACCTACGGTCGAGAAATTCGGACCCTGGACGGCATTCCCGACGAAGAGCTCGATCGATTGGCCCGCTATGGCTTCAACGGATTGTGGCTCATTGGACTGTGGGAACGATCGGGGGCTTCTAAGCGGATTAAGAACCTCTGCGGGAATCCCGACGCGGTTTCTTCTGCCTACTCCCTCTACGATTACGATATTGCCCAGTCTCTCGGGGGATGGGATGGGGTAGTTCGCCTACGACAAAAGTGCGAGGCCCGAGGAATTCGCTTGGCCAGCGACATGGTTCCCAACCACACGGGTATGGACAGCAAGTGGGTCCACGAAAACCCCGACCGGTTTATTCAAATGGGACACAGCCCCTTTCCCGGTTACACTTTCAACGGCGAAAACCTTTCGACCCACCCGGATATTGGAATTTTTCTCGAGGACCACTACTACAACCAAAGTGATGCGGCGGTCGTATTTAAGCGGGTCGATTTTCCTAGTGGAGATACCCGCTTTATTTACCACGGTAACGATGGTACCCACATGCCCTGGAACGATACTGCCCAGTTAGATTTCCTGAATCCCGAGACCCGGGAGGCGGTTATACAGACTATTCTTCACGTGGCCCGAAACTTTTCGATCATCCGCTTCGATGCAGCCATGACCCTGGCGAAAAAACACATCCAGCGCCTATGGTACCCCGAAGCAGGCAGGGCTGGAGACATTCCCAGCCGAGCTGAGTTTGGCCTGAGCCCCGAGGACTTCCATGGGCGAATTCCCGAGGAGTTCTGGCGGGAGGTTGTAGACCGGGCCGCGAAAGAGGCTCCGGACACCCTACTGTTAGCCGAAGCCTTCTGGATGATGGAGGGGTACTTTGTACGGACCCTGGGGATGCATCGGGTCTATAACTCGGCCTTTATGAATATGCTCAAGAACGAAGAAAACGGAAAGTACCGACAGACAATCAAGAATACATTGGAATTTGACAAAGATATTCTCAAGAGATTCGTGAATTTTATGAACAATCCCGATGAAGATACCGCGGTGGCCCAGTTCGGGAAGGGCGATAAGTACTTCGGGGTCTGTACGCTCATGGCCACAATGCCCGGGCTCCCGATGTTTGGTCATGGGCAGGTCGAGGGATTCCACGAGAAATATGGTATGGAATACCAGCGGGCCTATTTCAACGAGAGTCCCGATTTGGATCTCATCGCCCGGCACGAAAGAGAAGTATTTCCAATTCTTAAGAAGCGCTACCTCTTCGCCGACGTCGCGAACTTCTACCTTTACGATTTCTGGACCCAGGATGGTTGGGTAAATGAAAATGTTTTTGCCTACTCTAACGCCACCGATCTGGAGCGGGCCCTGGTGGTATACAATAACTCTTACGATCATACCTGGGGGTACGTCAAAGATTCTGCGGGATATGTGGAAAAGTTAGCTTCCGGAGAGAAGGAGTTTAGGCGAACAAACCTGGCACACGCCCTTAAACTCCACAATGAAGACAACTACTATCTTCTACTGTGGGAACAACGTAGTAACCTTTGGTTTATTCGCCGAAGCACAGATATTCACACCCAGGGCCTCTTTGTGGACGTTCCCGGGTATTCGTGCCAGGTGTTCATGGATATTCATGAGGTAGAAGACAACAAGTTTGCCCATTATCGAATACTCCACGATCAGCTCCAGGGACAAGGGGTACGAAATATCACCCAAGCTATTCGAGATATTATCCTAGAGCCGGTTTATAGAGAGTTTCGGGCCTTCTATACCCCCGAACATATTGAAAAGTTTGAGAAATTGTTGGGGATAACCAGTGGAAAAGCGGTGAAAGAAATTGCCTGGTTCGTAGAAAAAATCGGAGCATTCCTCAAACCCCTGGCAAACTACCTGTCGTCTCCGGCAGTAATAGTCGATTCCCAAAAGCGCTACGAAAGAGCCCTAAAAAACTTGGTAGCTCTACGAGCCCTGGTGAACGAACCGAGCCTGGCAACCGAGAAGTCCTATGTAACCGATCGAATAGTAGCTACCGATAATTCGGCCGCCCTCTTTTCTGCTTTCATGATTCTTCATGCCCTAGGCGACCAGGATGAAGAATGGTACTTGGAAGGAAAAATTCAAGAGATTTCCGGTCAACCGGTTTCCCTTAATGGCCTCTTTAAGTGGATGGAATCCTATTCTTCCTGGGGTAGTGACGGGTCGGATCCTTTAGTCTTGTCTCATGCCCTAGACGTCTATTCGGTAGTCGAGTCCCTGGGTACAAATTACTACGACGGGGTTATGTGGTTCCGTAAGGAGTCGATGGAGAATTTTGCCTGGTGGTCTGCTTTCTATCACCTCGTGGCCTCGGCAAAGGTCGAGGCCGGGCTCGTGAAAAAGGTAGTCGCCCGAAGTATGAAGTGGTTGGACTACATGGATGAGTCGGGATACCGGCTCGATACTCTCCAAGAGCTGGTTGAATCGCTGGTTCCCAAAAAGGCGAGCACTCCAAGGAAGGTCTTGGCCCAA
Organism: Spirochaetales bacterium; assembly: GCA_009991955.1. Classification (GTDB taxonomy): domain Bacteria; phylum Spirochaetota; class Spirochaetia; order DSM-27196; family Salinispiraceae; genus SKVS01. The sequence continues at coordinate 73,123 of JAACWS010000022.1, read as the reverse complement.
CCGAAACCCCTCACAAAAACCCAAACAAAACCGGCGACAAAACCGGCGACTAAGGCCAAACCCCAACCCAAGAAAAAGAAGAGCGAGTAAGGAGCTAGAACGGTAGGTAGCGCTCGGGAATTTCCCAAAGTACCAGTTTGACCCCTGCTTCCTGAAGCCCTGGATTTTCCAGGGCCTCTTTCATTGGAACGAAGGGTCCTTCGCCTTCCTGGGCGAAGGAGACAATATCCGAGCCCATAGCTTCTTGGAGGAATCCCAAAAAATTCCATCTTTCCCCGGCGGAGTAGCTGGTTCCAACGAGAGCGATGGGGATTTGGGGGAGGTCGAAAAGACCCACACTAGGGCCCTGGGCCTGGGTGGTTCGGTAAGTGGTCAAGGTATCAGGCCGGGGAAGCGCAGAGGTCAATAACGGGCCATCGCCGGAGGGAAGGAACTCGAACAAATCGCCCCGGAAAGGTTCCCGATCGCCGACTTGGGTCGTGTAGATCCAATCCCCTAGATTAAGACCCGGTAGCTGTTGTCCAAGGGTCTTTGCAATTTCTCTGGCAGCAAGCCTGGCTCCCTCAGGGGTCCAGTGGGTATCGGTTCTCAAGAAGACGTCTGAGGGCTTGGAGGCATCCAAGTAGGGGGTAAGCAGATCGAGGTGGGGTATACCGAGTTCCTGTAGTCGCTCCAGGCTCCGGGCATAGCGATTTTCCAAAGGAGAAAAAAGAGGCCGGGGGACAAACTCGCTGGCAACCCTGTTTTTGGCCGGTATAACTACCACAAACAGTTCTATTCCCTGGTTCTCCAAGTTTTGGTGAGTTTCGGAAATAACATTCCAGGCACCTTGGCTTCCGGGCGGTTCGGAGTACCATTCCTCGGAGGTAAATAGCCAATCGTCTTTGCCAACGAGTACCCCTGGGAGTCCTTGCCGAAAGAGGATAAACAGTCCTCGGTTCCACTTATTCAAAAGAGATGTACGGAAGGGAAGGTTCTTATCGAATTGACTTTCTATCTCCTTAATACCCGAACCGTCGACAAACGAGGACGGGGACGAAAAAAACGCCCCTCCCTCGAGGGTAAGGACAAAGACCGAACTCAGACCCCCAAGTCCCAGAAGGAACAGAGCACCAATAGTGATTGCGAAGTTTACTTTCTTGGTCACCCGAGTATCCTCCTAAAATTGAAAGTACAAAAATGGCGAGTAGCTATCGGCCAAGAGTTTCATTATCGAAACCCCCAACAAGACCCAGACGAGGGGTCCTCCCCTGAACTTACGATGTTCTCCCCCCGCAACCACTAGCCCAATACCAAGGGTCGCCAGAGCGAAGGGTTGAACCTGCCAGGCAAAAGCCGAACTTAGACCGTAGCCTTCGGCGTGAAACCCACCAAAAAGTCCCGCCACAACCCGAAGGGCACCCTCCAGATCCGGTGCCCGAAAAAACACCCACCCCAGGCCGACAATAAGAAGGAGCCGAACCCGCAGAACCATGGTCCGCCAACCCTCAGTGGCCCCTGGCCGATACAACTCGGGGCTTCGGCGCTCGGTTAAAAGAATTACCCCGTGCCACAGACCCCAGAGGACAAAGTTCCACGCCGCGCCGTGCCATAGCCCTCCCAGGCCCATTACCAACAACAGGTTAATGTGGGTTCGCCGGCCAGAAACCCGGTTTCCACCCAGGGGAATATACAGGTAATCCCGTAACCAGGTGGACAAACTCATGTGCCATCGCTGCCAAAACTCCGTTACCGACAGGGAATGGTAAGGAAACCGAAAGTTTTCCCGAAACCGAAACCCCAGCATGAGCCCCAGGCCAATCGCCATATCCGAGTAGGCAGCAAAGTCGAAATATAATTGGAGGGAGTAGGCGACGACCCCAATCCACGAATCGGCCAGGCTCGGAGCGGCCAACTCGAAGGCTCCCTCTACCAGAGGCGCCAGGGTATCGGCCAGGAGAATCTTCTTACCCAACCCCAAAATAAAGCGGCGAAAACCCCGAACCACCCGCCCGGCAGAAACGTGGGGCTCATCCAGCTGGTTCGAAAGGTCTTTGTACCGAACGATAGGACCGGCGATGAGCTGGGGAAAGAGGGCAATGTAGGCGGCCAGTTTTACGAACGAACGAGCAGCGGGAGCATCGCCCCGATACACGTCGATGGTGTAACTCATAGCCTGGAAGATATAGAAGCTAATCCCTACGGGAAGAATAATCCTCATACCCAGGGACAGGTCCGGGCCATCGAAAAGGGCGTTGAGGGTATCGATACCAAAGTTTGCGTACTTGAAGTATCCCAGGACCAGGAGATTGAGGACAACCGCGATTGTTACCACGGTTTTTCGCCGGTGTTGAAGTTGGGGCCATTCGGTGGAAAGGGCCAACCCGGCCAACCAATTTCCCAGGGTTACAAGGATGAGGAGACCCAAAAAATCGACCCGCCATAGGCCGTAAAAAACCCACGAGCCCATAAGAATCCAGAGCGTTCTAACAATGCCTTTTTTTGGGAGCAGATAGTAAATTCCGAGAAAAAGTGGCAGAAAAAGAAATAAGAAAAGGGGGGAACTAAAGACCATAGGAGTCTACCGGGTTTGTAGAGAAGCCCGATGGACGCGCAGTTCGTAGGTTCCGTTGGGTAGTCGTACTGGAATGAGAGAGTAACTTGAACCCCGCGCCATTTCTACCCGAGCCCGGGCCAAAGGTGGGGTTTGAACTTCCGATATTTCATTCACCGCAAACACTCCCAGCTCGATTGATAGGGCATTTACCCCTAGGCTCTGGGAGTTTCCCGAATCAATGTTAGGAAAGATGAGAGTTGATCCATCGGCCGTACCAAAAGCCAGAGAGGTCGAAGATACCCCTGGTGGGTTGTACCCATAGACCTGGGCGCGTAGGGGATCGTTATGGGGGGTGTCGATCATTATCGATAGTTCAGCATCCCCGGCCAAAAGGGTATAAATCGTATCCGTTTGAGGAATAAACTCTGTTCCCGCCCCCTGGTAGCGAAGGAGGAAAATATCGGCCGTAATTGGATGGTAGGGGGTAGCATCACCCGGAACCCCAGCCGACAGGCGAAGGGAACCCATCCGTACACTTACCCCTACTCCGTCGGTTCGGGTATTGATGAGTCGAACCAAAATTGCCGACTCGTCCAGGCTTGCGCCGTAAAGACTTCCGCTCTGGGCCAGGAGGGGTAAAAGCCCAACGACCAGTAAGATCGCAATAATGAAGCCGATTTTTCGAACCATAGAACGGAGTATAGGGAGAGTCGAAGGGATTGGGAAGTCTCTTCCCTGACGACATAAGCCGAAAAAACTCTTGCAAATACTTGCTTAAGCAAGTATTGTATAAGCAATGAAAGATTCATGGCTTTACAAGACTGAAAGTCTTGACGACGCAATAGCATTTCGAGTTTACCGTCTTGGACGAATTTTGAGTGTATCTCTCACTCGAATTCTCGAACAGTCGGGTCTAGGATTGAGTGCCGAACAATATTTTCTCTTTTTTCGAATACAGACGCGGGAAGGGTGCTCGCAGACAGATTTGTCCGAGAAGTACCTAAATGACGCACCAAATGTCACCCGATTGCTCGATAGCCTTCAGGCGAAGGGATTAATTGAGCGTCGACCAGATCTTTCAGATCGACGAAAACACACCCTCTATTCTACAAAACTCGGGCGACAGAAATGGAAAGACCTTGTTAACCTCATTCGAAAAGAACGTAGAGAATTGTACCAAGGAATCACCACTGAGGATCTGGCTCAGTTTTTGTCCACCGCTGCAATTCTAGAAGTAAATGCAATCGCGATGACTTCGTCAGGTACTTAAGCAGTGAATACAAGTCTTGGGGTATTGAGATTTGAACCGCCGAAGAAAGATCATTGGAATACTCTAGAAACCCGATATGACCAAGAAGCGAAATCATGGGATAAGAAGCTTCGTCGGCTTGGTTTTTGCGAAGGGTATCGAACTCTTCTTGCAAGAGAAAAGATCTCGGTTTCCAAAGATAGACCGATTCGAATACAAGATCAAGGAATTGGCACAGGAGAGGCAAGTCTCGCCTTGGTTGAGTCGCTTTTCGAGCAAGGAGTTAAAAACGTCGACATGATCGGGGTCGACATTTCAAATGAAATGCTTGCCTACGCCCAACAAAAGTTCGAACAACGGACAATTCCTTTTCGGGGAGTCAAGGGAAATATAGAAAGTCTTCCTTTTCAAGATGGATCGATAGATATCATAATTTCCTCTCATGTCCTTGAACATACTCAACGACCTTTGAAAGTCCTTTCGGAAAGTGAACGGGTTCTTGCTCCCGATGGCACTCTCATACTCATGATGACCCGGTGTAATCCGATAACTATTTCTATTCAAAAGGAGTGGTTTGTCCAGTGCGCCCGTTCTCGTAAACTTTCGGCGGTTCTGAAAGACTTTGGTCTTCGAGACCTTCGTTGGCCTGCGTACCCAAGTAGCCCGATTTGTAATTGGCTTAGTTTCTGTTGTATTGCTCGAAGGGGCTAATGCGTCTTTCGACCCATTACTTTTCGTCACTACCCTTGCCACATTCAGACCCACCTGGTAGTTTTGCCCATGCGGTCAGGGATTTTCTTTCTACTTATTCTTCTTACTTTCGGATTTTGGGCTTTTCCCCTTTTTGCAGCCCCAGGGGATCTCCTCTCTTTGGAATACGAGCGGACCTACTCCCCTAACCAGGTCCGGGAGTTCATCGGTCCCCTGTACGCAGGGTTTGAGATCCCACCTCAAAACTATCCAGTCCAGGTCTACGAGGTGGTGTACGAGAGCACCTACCCCGATGGGACCCCCGCCCGGGCCTACGCCCAGGTATTTTTGCCCGAGTTCCCCGAATCACCTACCCGAAGCCTGGACATCGTCCGGCCCCTCTATGTTTTTGGTCCCGGTTCCACCGGGCTTCTCGACGTATGCCGCCCCTCGCGAGAGCACGAAGCGGGTATCCGTTGGGGGCTGTATCGAGCCCACGTCCTGAGCCACGCCAGTCAGGGCTTTATTGGCATAATTCCTGACTACCTGGGATTTCGTGACCCCGAACGAGATCAGTACTACATGGTAGCCCAGGCCGAAGCTGCTGTAATGTTAGACGCCTTTCGGACCTTTAGTGCAATCCGCCGACAGGCCGAGTACCCCCACGGCGCTCGTACCCGCAACTTTACCGCTGGATTCAGTCAGGGGGGACACGCTGCCTTTGCAGCCGGCGATTTTAGAGCCTCCTACGCCCCAGAAGTGCGGTTAGAGGGAATTATCGGCTATGGTCCAACTACCGATCCCCAGGAGCTCATGCTTCAGTATCCGTCGGTATCGCCCATGATGATCTACACCTACTCCCAGCTCTACGGTAGCCAGGTGGTGGATCCCACCGAGATTTTTCGCCCGGAGTTTGCGGAATATTTGGCCGATGACGTCTTAAGTCAGTGTGTTGGGGGTATGCAATCGACCTACCCCTCCCGAGCAAAGGATCTGTATACCCCCGAGTTTCATAAAGCTCTCGTGGACCGGGCCCTTGATGAACGGTATCCTGGAATTTACCGGGTCCTAGTCGCCAATAGTACGGGATACGGCGTAGGGGACACCGATGTACTCGTCCTCCAAGGACGAGATGACATTGTTATTCGTCCCGAGGTCCAAGAAGTCTTTGTCGGGGACTTGAAAGGTCGTGGAATACGGGTAGATTTTGTAATGCTCGAGGATCAACGTCATGACACTCGACAGGCTGGTTTTGCCCGCGTTCAAGACTGGGTTCGAAGTAGATTGTAGAGACCACCAACCTTTCGCTAAGGAGATTGATATGGCGAATTCTCGAAAAGCTCTGGGTTTTCTATTTATTCTTTTGTTCGTGTTTGTTTACGGGGGATTAATAGGCCAGTCCGTCGGTAGCAATCAGGTTCGAGATATTGCCCAACTTGTAGTGCCCCCGGTCTCGGGGGCTGGAACTATTTCCCAGGTGCTCAATCCTCAGCACTACACTCGGGAGCAGTTGGCCCAATCTACCCCGGGATTTTTTGAGATGTACCCCGTACCCGAACCAACGTACCCGGTCCAAACCTGGGACCTGCGGTTTACCAGTACCGACTTCGACGGGAGTCCCGTGACCATTCGCGCCCAGCTTTTTGTTCCCCAGATCCAAACTCCCACCGAACTTCCGGTCTATGTCTTTGCTTCTGGGACCACGGGTATAAGCGATGAGAGTGCCCCGTCTCTTGAGGTGCCCGAGGTTGAACGGTGGGGATGGTATCGGCAAAATATGTTGGCCTACGCCGCTCAAGGGTATGTCGTTATTTTCCCCGATTATACGGGTTTTCACGATCCACAGCGGACCCAGCGGTACTTTAGTAAGTACGCCGAGGGTTACATGATGCTCGACGCGATTCGAACGGTGCAAAATTTTTTCCAGACCGGTCCGGGACGAGACCTACCGGTACGGCCGAGTCGGGGGGTATTTACCGCGGGGTATAGCCAGGGGGGACACGCAGCCATGGCAGCGGCGGACCTTCGGCCCTACTACGCCCCGGATCTGCCCCTGGCGGGGGTAATCACCTACGGTTCCACCAACGATGTTGAGGCTCTCATGCGGGAAGGAGTAGCCTATACTCCGCTGATTCTCTATTCCTATCGGGAAATGTACGGAGCCGATTTAATTAATCCGGCGCTTTATCTCCAGCCCCACTGGATTCCAAATTTTGATACCGATGCCCAGTCTCGGCTCCCTCAGTTTCAGTCCCGATACGGTTTCAACCAGGAACCCCTCTACACCCCCGAGTTTCGGCGGGCTCTGAATCAGCGGACGGTAGCTCGGGATTTTCCGACCCTCTATCGACTAATGGCCGAGAATCATACCGGACACAGCGGACACGAGGTTCCTGCCCTGGTTATTCAAGGAGGAAGGGATTTTATTGTCACCGATGCAACCCAGACGATTTTTGTAGAAAAACTCCGGCTCTTAGGAAGTAACGTCCGATTCCTCATTTTTCCCCAGGCCAGCCATCGCTATACCCGGCACGCGGGTTTTGCCCCGAGTTTGGAGTGGATGGCAGCGCAGGTCCGGTTACTGGGCCCCTAAAGCCGAAATAAGCACCTTCTGGTATGCCGGGATGTCGGCGACAACTCGGCCCCAGACCAGGTTTCCTTCTTGAAAGGCCGGAAGGTCGACCCAAAGACCTCCTGCGTTTTCTAGGTCATCCTTTATTCCGAGGGAACCGGTACAGCGTCGACCCGTTAGAATTTTCGCACTGGCGGCCATCCACCCGGCGTGACAAATGAAACCGACTATTTTCTTTTGCTCGTCCATTTCGCGAATAAGACGAATCATTTCTGAATTCCGCCGCATAGTGTCGGGGGCGAACCCCCCGGGTACGGCCAGACCGTGAAGAGACTTGGCCGTCACATCGCCGGCATCAATTTCAGCGGTGGCCTTGAGACCCCCACTTTTTGCCGTATAGGTCTCTCCGGCTTTTCCGCCGATAACGAGGGTGCGGTAGCCTTCTTCCCGAAGTCGCATGGCTACAGACCAGAACTCCAAGTCCTCAAAAAGGGGGCCAACCAACATACCAATTGTCTTTTCCACGGGTTCCTCCGTTTTTACTCCAGAATTCGCAAAGAAAGTAGGGTAATATCATCTTCAAAGGCTTGGGACGAAGAAATCGCCCTAACCTGGTTGAGAATGTCGTCGAGATTCTCCTGGGCGGATTTTGTTTGAATTGTCATGAGCCGTTCGAGTTCTCGGATACCGAGGATACGACCACTGCTCCGTTGAATTTCGTAGATACCGTCACTAAAAACGTAGAGGTTTGCTCCGGGAACAAGTTCGGTGGTTTTGGTCTGATAGGTATAGTCCTCGACAGCTCCGAGGAGCATATCTTCGGTAGTAAGTTCCTGCATCTCTTGAATCTGAGGGGTCGAAGAAGGTGTCACCAGTATCCCGGGGGGGCTTCCGCCGTTTGCATAGGAAAGGACGCGGGTTCGGACATTATAGACCCCATACCAGAGGGTAAAGTAGGTGTTTGCCTCGATGCTTTGTTGATAACTGGCGTTGAGTTTGGTAAGGACGTCGCCGGGGTTCAGAAAATCGGCCCCGGGAATAGCCTGATTTTCAAGGGTATTAAACAAACTCACCGACAAGAGAGCCGACTTTACCCCGTGGCCCGCTACATCAAGGACAAAGAGGGCCAGATGTTCATCGTCCAGGAAGTGGTGGCTTACAAAATCGCCGCCTAACTGGGCTGAGGGTATAAAGGCAATGCCTGTCTGAATGGTGTTCGTGTGGATAGGCTCGGGAAGAAGGCCCAAAATGTACTGGGCGGCGTCGGAGAGTTCTCGCGCGAGGGCCTGTTGGCTCTGAATTATCGCCTGCAAATATACCTGTTGTTGTTTTTGCAGGTGCCGTTTTTCCATGCAAGCATCGACCCGAGCCCGAAGAATTACTGGTTCGAAGTTTTTGGGAAGAAAGTCCTCGGCCCCCAATTTTATGCATTGGGCTATGTTCTCTGAGTTTTCTATAGAAGAGATCATAATAACCGGAAGCTCTCTGAGAGCAGGATTTTTTTTCATTTCCCGTAGAACCTGATACCCGGTCATACCAGGCATGAGGACATCGAGGATTACGATGTCCGTTGGGTTTTCCTGCAAGTATTCAAGGGCTTCGGGGCCGCTGGAGACTCCCCGGGTTACGTGGCCCAGGGCCGATAGATGACGAGACAAGAGGTTTTGGACTGCAACGCTGTCATCGACGATGAGGATATGTCCCGGTATTCGGGCCCGCATACCCGCCAGACCATCGCCTAACTCGGCTTCGAATTCTTTGAAACTGGGAATACTATCGAGACTGGGTTCTTTTTCTTTTTCCGGGCCCTCTGGATTTACATGAAGTTGCACGTCTTCGATATCGAGTTCGACAATTTCGGCCTCGACCACATCGAGCATTTGCACGCCCATTTCGATGAGCCTTTCCATGTCCCGAACCAAGATAGGTTCTTGGACCTGGAAGGTGACTAGAAGCCTTCGAGAATCTCCTATCATTTGCACCAGGGGTACATAAAAGGCTTTTCGGATGTCGTCGGGGGTGGCAATTTCTAGAAGGTCGGTGTCGTCTCCGAAAAAGAAACTTATGAGCTTACGAATCTTTTCCGCTTTCTTGAGGATACCCTGGAGGGCGGGGATGTACCGCTCGTGGTTGTATTCCCGAGCGTCGGTGACGAGAATTTCGGCGTAGCCGATAATGTGATTTAAACAAGTTCGTAGTTCGTGGCGTAGTTGTTTAAAGTGCCCGGGCTGCTGCAACAATCCCTCCGGAGTTTCTAACTCTGGCTTATTCTAAGGGTTCGGTCAGATAAAAAGCAAGGTCGGCCGCTGCAGTTTCAGCTTCAAATCCCGCCGAAGTTTTTTCGAGGATTGTGGTAAGTAAGAGGATGCGAGCACCTAAAAGTTGTTCCCGGGTAACAAGTTCGTTCTCATAACTGACCCGGGCGTTTTTCTCTTGCTCTTCCACGTAGTTCAAACGGGCCTGGGTGTCCAGAAGGTGTCGTTGGGCCTTTACCACTGCCTCGTAGGCTCGAATAATGTTCAACGATAGGATGAGCCCCTGGTTTTCTATTCCAAGGGCGACCTGATCCGCCTGCACCCTTCGAATATCGGCGGCATTGCGTCGTCTTCCCCCATCGAAGATAGTCAGTTGAGTGCCGAGGGTAATAGTGAGGCTACTGGACCAGGAGTCGTCCCAGTTCTCGGTTCCTGGAAATTCGGATCCCTGGAGTTCCAAATCTACCTGGAGAGCCAAGTCGGGAAAGGGTCCATTCGTCCGGGCCGCGATATCGGTTGCGGTCTGGGCCTGGAGAAGTTGGATTCCCAGGACCTGCAACTCTTCATTGTCCGGCAAGACCCGGGCAACTTCGCCCTCTATATCGTCTACAAGTTCGATAGAATCGGGGAGTTGGCCCTGGAGTTGTTCGGGGAGAAGATCCGATAGACCGGTTAATATGCGTAGTTGTTCCCGGGCGATGAGGGAAGTAAAAATTGCCTGTTCTACCTGGGATTGAATTTCGACCAGCTGGAGTCGCGACTGAAGCAGTTCTTCTCGGTTGATTGCTCCAAGCTCAAAACTCCGCTCCCGATCGGCGGCGACCTCTTGGTAGACCGATTCGACCTCCCGTAGAGTCGAGAGGGATTGTTCGGCAAAGAGCGAAAGGGCAAAAGCTTTACGAATTTCCCTCGCTGTTTCTTTCCGGGTTTTTTGGAGATTTAGTCCTGCGATTGTCGAGTCGAGGTACGAGATCTTCAGGGAATTGGCCAGCTTTCCCCAGGTAAAGAGGGGCTGTTGCAGACTAAGACCAACTTGGTAGGAAAAGTCCCCAGCTTCGGGGGAGAAATCTACTTCGGCCGGCGGGAGGCCGGAGCCAAAACTTCCAGCAGGAATTTTGAGCCCGGCCGGTGGGTCGGCCAATAGGCTCCCCGACACCCGACCGCTCAGGGTAGGAAAGAATTCCGAACGAGTAGCGGCCACTCCCTCGGTGGCGGCTACAGAATCTAATCGGGCGGCCGCCATTTGAGGGGCGTTTTCCCAACCTATCCGAATAAGGTCCTCGAGGGTGTAGGTTTGAGAAACCACCGCCGAAAGGGAGAAAAGGCAAAAAATCAGTCCGGCTACTATCTTCATCGAGTTCGTCCTTTCACCTTCGACTCCAAAATCCAGTAGACCGTAGGAATCAAAATAAGCGTAATGAGGGTAGAGGTTGCTAGTCCTCCAACGACCGCCCGGGCCATAGGCGCACGCAATTCCGCCCCAATTCCGTAGCCCAGGGCCATAGGAATAAGTCCAAGAATTGTGGTTACCGTAGTCATGAGAATTGGTTTAAGACGGGTGCGGCCACCCTTAATAATTGCCGACTCCAGAGGTTCACCTCGCTGACGCAGGGTGACAATGTAGTCGACCAAAACGATAGCGTTATTTACTACGATACCTACCAGGAGAATCGCCCCAGTAAAAGACAAAATATTAAAAGTTGTGTTTGTTATGAGCAGGGAGGCAACCAATCCAATAACTGCGAAGGGTACACTAAACATAACGATGAAGGGGTTCAAGAAGCTTTCGAATTGGCTTGCCATAACCATGTACACCAGGGCAACCGCCAGAGCCAGGGCAAAAAAGAGACTTTCGAAAGACTCGGCCATTTCGGCGCTGGCCCCTTCGATAGACAAGTCCGACCCCGGCGGAGGTGGACCCAGGTCGGCGATTTCCCGTTCCAGGTCTTCTACGATTCGGTTAAGCGCCCGTTCACCGGTAGTCCCAGCTTTTACATCGATGTACCGTTCTCGGTTCAGCCGGGTAATAGACAGGGGGCCCTCGGCTTCGACAATGTCTACCAGGTTCTCCAAGGGGATCTGCATTCCTGCGGGATTGGTAAAGGTCAGTTCCCGAATTCGTTCGATGCTGTTGCGGTCTTCTGGTCGGAGCAGGATGACTATGTCGTAGTCGTTGCCCTCGAAGCTAAAGGTACTGGCGGTGTAGCCGTTGTAGGCAGTACGGATAGTTCCGGCGATTTCCAGGGGAGTAAGGCCCAGGCTAACCGCCTCGCGGCGGCGAATTTGGAACTGCAGTTCGGGCTTACCGTAGCTGTAATCCACTCGAGGGGATTGGATGCCCGGAATAAGTTCCATGCGGCTTTCGATTCTTTTCCCGTAGGTGTACAGGGCATCGATGTCATCTCCGGTCAAACGTACGACGATAGGAGTACTGTCACCCCCCGCAGTGCTGGCCAGGGCGGACATACCTTCGATGGTGAGGGTAGAACGAATATCCACCACCTCGTTTCGCACCCGTCGCAGAACCTCGTTGGTAATATCCCAAATACTCTTGTCCCGATCGTCTTTCTCGACTAGTCGGACCTCGATGTTCCCGTAATTGCTGCCACCCTCTCCAACCCGGCTGGCCATGGTTGCTATTGTGGACCCGGCGATGTCCCGGATAATCGATTCGATTTCTGTCACTCGTTCTCCGGTTTCGGCGTAAGGGGCCCCAACCCGGGTTTCGATACGAATACTAAAGGCCCCTTCGTCGGCTTCGGGCAAGAACTCCATTCCCAGAAGCAGAACCGAACTCACACTTAATACCAGGAGGAAAATCGCCGAGAGCACTACCCAGCGAGAGTGGCGCAGACTCCAAGTAATAGCTTTTTCGTACCCATCGTCCATCCTCTGAAGAACGTGTTGAATACCCAGGGCGATTCCATTGAGGAACTTCGATTTACTGTGGACTTCGACGTCGGCCAAGGAAAGTTCGTGATTTTCTTCTTCGATTCTTCTGCGGACCTCCGCAGGCACGGCCTCGACCCGAAGGAATTTTGCACAAAGGACCGGAATCAGGGCCAGGGCCGCAATCAACGATACCCCCAAAGAGAAGCTGATTGTCAAGGAAAGGTCCTGGAAAAGGGCCCCGGCGACCCCGTCGACAAAGAGCATAGGCAGGAAGACCGCAACCGTTGTAAGGGTAGAGGCGGTGATAGCCTTTGAGACCTCCTCGCTTCCTTCGATAGCTGCGGTTTCGGGGTCCAGTCCCACCAGTTGTTTTCGGTAAATCGATTCCAACACGACAATAGCGTTGTCTACGAACATACCAACCGCCAGGGTAATTCCCATCAGGCTGGTAATGTTCAGGGTCATGCCCCCAAAGTCGATGAGACTAAAGGTGGCAATAATCGAAATTGGAATCACTGCAGATACGATAACCGTGGAACGAAGGTTTCGCAGGAAAAACAGGAGCACCAATATGGCCAAAAGTCCCCCCTGCCAAGCCGAGGCTGCGACCCCGCCGATACTGGCTCGGACCTGTACCGCCTGGTCCTCTTGAATTTCGATCTGGAGGCTCGGGGGCAGACTGGGTCGTAGGTTTTCCAGTTCGGCCAATACTGCCTCGTTCACTTGGACAGTGTTGTAGCCCGATTGTTTCTGGATAGCCAGGCGAATCCCCTCGTATTCTTGGGTTCGCACAAATTCTTCTTGGTCCAGGTACCCCAGGTCAATAGTCGCTACGTCGCTTAAGAATATTGGTACATCATCCCGGTACCCCAAGAGAATATTGCCTACATCTTCGACATCGGAAAACTCCCCTAGGGTACGCAAGACCAAATTCTGGTCCGCAAGCCGAATTGTACCTCCAGGCAGACTTATGTTTTCGCCCTGAAACACTTGCATTACCGAGGTAATTGGTATTCGAAGTTTGTTAATGCTGTCCAGGTTGAGTTCGACCAGCACCGCCTCTTCCCGGCCGCCAAAAACGTTGGCCTGGGCTACACCGGGAATTCGTTCCAGCCTGGGCACAATGGTGTCCTCGGTTAAACGGCGTAGGTCGATACCCTCGGTGCGGGCGTAGAGGTTCAACCGCAGACTGGGCAATTGGCTGGCGGAGAATCGAAAAATCCGCCCTCGCTCGGTCCCCGAGGGAAAATCGCCCTCGATTTCGTTCAGGGCCTCCCGAATATCGTTTACCGCCACGTCCAGATTTGTGCCCGAGGCAAAACCCAGAACCATTTGGCTAACGCTGTCGAGGCTGGTAGAAGAGATAGTCTCGATTCCACTGACTGCTGCGACCGCCCCCTCGATGGGAATAGTAATAGTAGATTCAATCTCCCGGGGTCCAACCCCTGCGCTGGGGGTAATAACTACCAAGGTGGGGAATTCGACGTTTGGAAAGAGTTCCTGGCCAATGCGGCCGAGGGAAATTATCCCCAGGATAAAGAAGGCCGCAAAAACCATGGTTGAGGTAACCGGATGTTTAACCGCCAGGCGAGAAATACTCACTGGGCTACCTCTACCGATCGAACCGGTTGGCCATCCTCGAGAAAGGAGTTCCCGTTTACGATGATCTGGGTACTCGGTTCGATACCTTCAAGGATTTGCACAAAGTCCCGGGTTTCTCCCCCTGGGACAATAGGAACTATTCGGGCGGTTCCCCGGTTGCCCTCAGCTGGCTCAAAGGCAAAGACAATTCGACGGCCCTCCCTTTGTAATACTGCCCGGGCCGGAAGAACGAGAGCTTCTTCCAGGGTAGCCAGGGTAAAGTCGACATTCACATACATTCCTGGGCGTAGGAGGTCTTGGCGATTTTCGACCCCCACCTCTACTTCGAAGGTCCGGGTTCCCGGATCGATTGTAGAACCAATTCGGGAGATGCTGGCTAAAAAAGGGATTTCGCCGGGGTAGGCAATAGGTCGTACACGAACTCCAATTGTATCGGAGGTAAGCAGGAATCGACCGTACAGCCCTTCGGGAACGGGGATGTTTGCAAAAATGGTACCTTCACTAATTACCGAGAACAGGGGCGACTGGGGGCTTGCTAGGTTCCCTTCGTCGGCCAGAACCCGGGCAATTCGACCGGTCACCGGGGAGGTAATTTGAGCGTAACTCAGTTGGAGCTCGGCCAATTCGAACTGTCGCAGGGCTCCCTCGGCCTGGGCTCGGGCGGTTTGCACGTCCTCGGACCGAGCTCCTTCAATGAGCAAATTTAGGGACCGTTCGGCGTTATTCACCTGGGTCTGGGCGTTTTGGAAACCGTTCTGGGCTTCCTCGAACCGTGCTTGGCTAATGGTTCCTGCCCGATAGAGATTTTCGGTGCGCTCGAAGTTGTTTTGGGCTGTTTCAAGATCTTGCCGGGCTTGGTTGAGGCTAGCCTGGGCGTTGGCAACTTCCTCTGGACGGGCGCCTTGAACGGCCTTTTGATATTGAGACTCGGCAGCTTCGTAGGCGGATCGGGCCTGCTGGGCCTGAAGTTGGAGAACCTGGTCGTCTAGTCGGGCAATCACTTGGTCTTGGGTCACTACATCACCCTCGGAGACCAAGAGCTCGATGATCCGTCCACTCACCTTGGGAATAACCATGGCCGTTGTTTCTGGTCGGAGGTTTCCGGAAAAGGTGATTTGCTCTTCGATGGTTCGAATACTTGGAGTGTGGGCCACAACTGGGGTGGGAAGAAACGCGATTTCCTCTCGACCACCACTCAGAAGCTGCAGAACTACAAGACCAATAAAGACTAGGGGTATAGCTAAGGCAATAATGGCCCCGGGCTTAAGTTGTTTCATAGGCAGAAAATACTAGTCCGGAGTACCTAAGAGCAAGAGAAGTATCATTTTTCGTTGTTGGGTTATTTCTAGATGGATCCTATTGGCTGGCAGGGACGAGAGGGTGAACATCATTCCTGATATCCATATCTTCATGAGGTTCATGCGGCTACGTCGATCCATGCGGCTCAAAGAAGGTCGAGCGGAGTCGGATTGCTCGAAGAAGAAGGCCAATTGTTTGGCCAGCTTTACCATATTTTTATGAAAGAGATTTAGTCGGTGGGGTTCTTGGTACATTCCTTGTACCAGGGGGTGGAGCTCTAGGAGAAGTTGAAATCCGTAGTCAAGCATTGCTTTCAGTTGGGCTTCAAAACCCAGGGCCTCGGAAATAATCGGCTTGAGGCCCTTGTAAAATCCCTTCCACACCGTGTCTACCGCCGCAATAAAGAGCACCTCTTTATCCTGGAAATAGGTGTAAATCGACCCGGGAGCAATTCCTGCCCGATCGGCAATATCTTTCATAGTGGTGGTAGTAAAACCCTTTTCTTGAAAGGCCTTAATCGATGCCTGGAGTATTCGATCTCTTTTTTCGTCGTCCTGGTGCCTAGCCATGCCTTTTGACTATACTGAATGCCATTCAAATAAGCAAGAAACTCCTGGCCCGGTCGGACTACTCGATTAATCGCAAATAGTAAGAATAGTCACCTTCATAGACTTTCATGGCCCCGTGGTCGATCTCGAAGACCCGATTTACCAGGTAGCGCAAAAAATATCGGTCGTGGCTGACTACCATGAGGGTTCCCTCAAAATCTTTGAGAGCCTCGAGCAGAACCTCCCGGCTGGCGATGTCCAGGTGGTTCGTCGGCTCGTCCAGGACTAAGAAGTTTACTGGCACCGCCAGCATACACGCCAACATTACTCGGCTTTTTTCACCCCCCGAAAGGACTGAAATTTTCTTTTCTGAGTCCTCGCCTCGGAACTGAAAGGCTCCCAAAATGTTCTTGATCGTGCCAATACTGGCCAAGGGAAGGCGGTCGTGGACCTCCTCCATTATGGTTTTTGTTGGGGTTAAAAGATCGCCCGAATACTGGGAAAAGTAGCCTAACTCAACGCTGCCTCCCAGGGTAGCGGTTCCCGAGGTTGGGGGTGTTTGGCCGGTGATGACCTTGAGGAGCGTCGATTTTCCTGCACCATTGACCCCGGTTAGGGCAATTTTGTCTCCCCGCCGAACGGTCCCGGTAATACCCGAAAAGACAGGGTGAGGTGCTCCATCGGCTCTAGGCCATTCTTTGGCTAGGGTATTGAGAGTAACAACAAGATCGCCGCTTCGTTGAACCGGCTCGAAACGAATTTTCATGACCTTGGGGTCGGGGGGAATTTCTACCCGTTGGATTTTTTCGAGGTTCTTTACCCGGCTTTGGACTTGGGCGGCATGGCTAGCCCGGGCGGCGAAACGGGCGATGAACTCCTCTTCTTTTGCCAGCATAGCCTGTTGGCGTTTTGCCGTGGCTACCAATTGTTCCCTCCGGACCAATCGTTCCTGGAGATAGAAGTCGTAATCGCCACTGTACGAGGTAATTGTTCCAAATCCTACTTCGACGGTTCGGGAACATAGGCGGGTCATGAACTCCCGGTCGTGGCTGGTCATAACCAGGGCACCTTTATAATTCTGGAGCCAACCTTCGAGCCATAGTATCGACTCAATATCCAGGTGGTTGGTAGGCTCGTCCATAAGCAAGAAGTCTGGATTGAGTAAGAGGATTTGGGCCAAGGCGATTCGCATCTTCCAGCCCCCAGAAAAGGTTTCAACCTTTTCGTCCCACCGGTCGGGACCAATTCCTAATCCCGTCACTATCGTTTGGGCTCGATTCTCTAATTCGTAACCCTCGAGGGCCATGAACTCCTCTTGCAGCTCGCCATACCAGTTCATATCCTGATCGGAGAATTCTTTGCCCTTGTCCGGGTGGGCCATTCGATACTCCAGATCCGAAAGAGTCTGGGCTACCTCGCTGACCCTACCGGCCCCGGCCAGAACTTCTTCCAGAACCGTTCGCCCCCCCATTTCGCCTACTTCTTGGGAAAAATACCCCAGGGTAATTCCTGGGTCGATTGAGACTGTTCCTTGGTCGGGTTTTTCTTGGCCCGCAATGAGCCGAAAGACGGTGGTTTTTCCTGCGCCGTTGGGGCCAACAAGGCCGATTTTTTCTCCAGCCCGAATAACCATGTCGCTGTCATAGAAGAGGGTTCGTTCCCCGTGGCTAAGGGCAATTCCCGATAAGTTGATCAATGCATCCTCCGAGGGCAGGATTATGCCCTATCTTACGAGGATGTATCTGCATATTTGTCGTGAATTTTCCAGAATTCATCTTCTTTTTTTTCAAAGACCCCTACTATTCGGGGATCGAAGTGTTTCCCCGACTCTTCGGTAATGATTTTATGGCAGGTTTCCCGGTCGAAGGCCGGTTTGTATACCCGTTCGCTACTGAGGGCATCGAATACGTCGGCTAGGGCCAGAATTCGAGCCGATAGGGGAATAGTGTCGCCCATGAGGCCCTTAGGATACCCGGTTCCGTCGTACTTCTCGTGGTGGTAAAGGGTCATATCCTTCGCATAGTGCAAGAGTTCGGAACCTACTTCCTTGTAGGCCTCCTCTAGAATCTTGCCCCCAATAGTTGCGTGGGTTTTCATGAGGGTAAATTCTTCAGGTGTAAGCTTTCCGGGCTTTTTAAGTACATCGTCAGGAATAGCTATTTTTCCAATGTCGTGGAGGCAAGAGACAGTAAACATCGTCGCTACTACCCGGGGGTTGAGGCTTGTAAGCCCCTCTTCCATGAGGGTTTGGGCAATGAGGCGGGTGTAGTACTGTACCCGTTCGATATGGAACCCGGTTTCGGGGCTTCGATAATCGGTGAGCTTGGCCATAAGCAAGATGATTTTTTCTTGGCTTTGGGCTCGCACCATTCGTTCCGCAGCTTCCAAGCGGAGAGACATTTCGGTGGGATGAAAGGGTTTGATGAGGTAGTCGTCGGCTCCGGCAGCAATCGCTTGAATGACTACATCTTTCGAGTCTAAGGAACTCAAGACAGTAATATGGGTGTAACTCATCTGGCGCTCTCGGACCGCTTTTATAAGATCGATCCCATTCATCAGGGGCATTTCCATGTCTGTAATGAGGATGCGGGGTTGATATTTTTCGAAAAGTTCAAGGGCCTGTCTTCCATCGATCGCCGAAAGAACCTCGTAACCTAAGGTTTCTAAATGGTTTCTTAGAACTAAACTCTGAAACTTTGAATCCTCGGCAATGAGGATTGGAAAATGCATTTAGTGTACCTCGTCCTAAGAAAGTATAGTAGGCCGAGGCTGCGGATGCCACCCTTACCGGGGTTTCTTGGAGACAGGTTTCTGTATTTCTCTTATAATAGACATTGAGGAATGATATGGAAAATCTGCGGTACCTCGTTGGAATCGGCTCTTCGGCCGGTGGACTCGAAGCCCTACAGGACTTTCTTTCTAACTTGCCCGAAACAGTGAAGAATGCAGCCTTTGTCATAGCCCAACACCTGAGTCCGAGTTATAAAAGCCGGCTCGTAGAGCTCTTAGGCCGGGTGGTAAACCGCCCAGTTCTCGAAATTCAGAATGCTATGGAAGTTGAACCGGGCAAGATTTATATTACCCCCCCGGACAACAACGTTATTTTTCGCCGGGGTAAACTCTACCTCCAGCGACCGGATATCGCTGGCCCCAAACCCAATGTCGATACCCTTCTTCGGTCCATCGCCCTCGAAATGAAGGAGTTTGCCGTTGGAATCATACTTTCGGGTACGGGCAAAGATGGTTCGGCAGGAATACGAGAAATTAAAAACGAGGGTGGTATTACCGTCGCCCAGGATCCCTCGAGCGCAAAGTACGACAGCATGCCCCTAGCAGCTATTCAAATTGGTAAGGCAGATTTTATCTTTACCCCCGATCGAATGGGTGAGGAGTTGGAAGAAATTTTTGAGCACCCAGGTATTTTGCCCCCCGAGGGAGAATCCCCAAAGGGCGAGGCTATGGGGTGGCTTCTTCACCATCTTAGCAAACGAACGGGGGTCGATTTTCGGGACTATAAACCCAACACCATAGGCCGTAGGCTCGAGAAGCGACTCATGGCCCTTAAGATTTCGACCCTCGAAGAGTACATGGTTTTTGTTGAACAACATCCCGAAGAACTGGACAAGCTTTTTCAGCTCCTTCTGATTGGGGTTACTCAGTTTTTCCGAGATAAAGAGCCATTCGAAGCCCTTCGGGGTAGCTTGAAAGCCATTCTGGAGGAAAAACGCCCGGGCGATGCTATCCGATTGTGGATCGCTGGGTGTGCAACGGGTGAAGAGGCCTACAGTATCGCTATTTTGGTAGCCGACTTACTAGGAAACCGGGTTGCTGAATACACGGTACAAATTTTTGCCACCGATATCGATGAAAACGCTCTAGAGGTAGCCCGAAAAGGGGTGTATTCACCGGAAAGTGTGATGGAAGTTCCGTCCTCCTTAGTCGAGAAGTTTTTTACCCCTATGGATGGGGGGCTTCAGATTACCAAAAATTTACGACAAATGATTCTTTTTAGTCGCCACGATCTAACCGAAAACCCACCATTCCTTCGTTTGGACCTTATTAGCTGTCGGAATTTACTCATTTATTTCAACCAAAACTTACAACAACAGGTGTTTCCGGTCTTTCATTACGCTCTCAACCCCCGAGGAATCCTCTTTTTAGGGAGAAGTGAAAGTGTCGGATCTTTCACTGATCTCTTTGATTCCGAACAAGCAAAGCACCGCATATTCCGTCGCCGGGGCTCAAGTGCTGGCGTGCCCCGATTCTCGGGAAGCTTCGGTCGCCAGAGAGTACAAACCTCGCGACAAACAGAAAAACGGACCCCAGAAATTTCCCTCCATGAAATGATTCGGGAGACCTTTTACGCAACCTTCGAGGATCCCTACGTCGTAATTCGAGGAAACCACGAGGTCGTAGAAATTATCGGCGATGTCTCGCCCTATATGGCTCTGAGGGCGGGATCCCTGGATACCTCGGTTTTTTCCCTTCTTCGACCGGAGCTTCCGGTCGAATTACGAACCACCCTAGTACGAAGTCTAAAAGATCGGGTTACCCTTAGCACACCCTATCGGCTCTTTCATTATCAAGGACACACCTGGTTACTTCGGGTATTGGTAAAACCCTTGCTCTATGGGGATTTGGACAACGATTATTACGCCATCATCTTTAATCGGGTAGAAGTTGCTGGGGATCTTACCGGTGAATTGGCACCAAACTCCGAGGCCCTTAAGGATCAGAGAGTATCCCAGCTAGAACTGGAGCTGGCAAGTGCGCGCGAAAGTTTGCAGAATTATATCGAGGAGCTGGAAACCTCGAACGAAGAACTCCAATCTTTGAATGAAGAAATGCAAAGTACCAACGAGGAACTCCAAAGTTCAAACGAGGAACTCGAGACCTCGAACGAAGAACTCCAGGCCAGTAACGAAGAAATTCAAGTAGCCTATGCTGAACTTCGAACGGCGAATGCCCTCCTTCAGGAGCGAGAGTTGGAACTGGAAGCCAGCCGCGAACGGCTAGAGCTTGCCCTCTGGGGGGGCGAGCTTGGTTGGTGGGAGTGGAACATAGAGACTGGCGTAGTCGAATGTAGCGATTCAAAAATTACTATGCTTGGATACCCAGTAGATGAGTTCTCAAAAACCATGGAATCCTTTACCGCCCGGGTACACCCCGACGACTATGAACCGATGATGGACAATATGCGAAGGCACCTTGAGGGAAGAAGCCCTGCGTATGAGGTGGAGTATCGAATCCAGAGAAAAGACGGAAGTTTTATCTGGTACTGGGACAAGGGTCAAATAGTCGGTAGGACGAAGGCAGGAAAGCCCCTGAGGCTTACGGGCGTTGTGATAAACGTGGACCGGCGCAAAAGGAGCGAATTGGCTTTGGCCGATGCGGTCAAGGAACGAGAAGTCCTTATTCGCGAAGTGCATCACCGGGTGAAGAATAATTTCCAGACTATTAGTTCGATTCTTGAACTCCAACTTATGTCGATGGAAGACGAAACTGCTCGAACCTTTATAGAGGAAACCCGGGATCGGCTTACTTCAATGGCGCTCATCCACCGGGAAATGTACGATTACGATCGGGTCTCCCATATAAACCTCCGGGGATACCTCGAGTCCCTCATGGATCACATTCTTTACTCCTATCCAAATCACTCAAAGGAGCTCCTGGTTCAAAGAGATATCGATGAACTCTATCTTCCGACCGATACCATGATTCCCCTCGCCCTTATTATGAATGAGTTGCTCACAAACTCCTTTAAGTACGCCTTCAAAGACCAAGAAAAACCTGGGAAACCACCGGTGGTGAGACTTTCTATATCCTCTACCGACGGTACTGTAGTCGTGGATTACAAAGATAATGGGCAAGGGTATCCCAAAGATGTGTTAGAAGGCAAACGAACGGGTATAGGAATGAGACTCATCGAGAGTCTCTCCCAGCAACTGAAAGGAACCCTAACTCTACGGAGTTCTGGCGGTGCCCACACAAAGATTGAGTTTCACTTGAACCCCGACGACCTTGGTTCTGCCCCTGAGTCAAAGGAACGCACTTAAGGAAGGGGCCGGAATCGGTATTGAATTCGGTGAGACCAACCCCTTTCGGGGTTTGCGGGTCGTAGGAGAGTAAGAAATACCTCGGTTTGGGCAGGGACCTCTCGGATTATTCGAGATCCTTGGGTGCTCAAAAGGTTTGTAAGGGAAAGGCTTATCTCGACCCAGTAGGCTTGGTTGTAGGTATTTTGGAGAAAGACCAGCGTGGTAGAGTCGACCACCTCGGTACGAATTTCGAGCGAATCACCCCGGGGGACAGCCTCGAGATACCCGGCAAAATCTTCGTCCCTTATATCGTCCCCAAAAACCGGGACAAAGGGCTGGCCACCCGGATGTACTGCATAGTAACTTTTTCCAACCTCGGGATCGATTATCTCGCCATATAAGCTTACAAAACGAACGGGAATAGATTTGAATTGGCCATCGCTGGTTGGGACCCGAACGTCGAAGTGCAAATGGGGCCCCGAAGCTTGGCCCGTGTTTCCCGAATATCCAAGAAGCTGTCCAGCCTCCACCCAATCCCCTACCTCGACCAGAGCACCGTTTTGCCGAAGGTGCACGTAGTTACCAAAACTGCCATCGTCGTGATACACCAAAATGTAATTCCCGTACGAGGCGAAGGACGAACTGGCCCCACCACGATTTGAATCTTCTTTTACCCCAATGACTCGACCACTCCGGGCCGCGTGAATTGGGTCACCAACCCCGAGGTCAAAATCCAGGGCGTACTGATTTTCGCCAAAATGGGTGAATGACCCGTTGAATCCCTGGGTAACCTGAAATTTCGTACCGTGGGGAAAGGGGAAAAGGTAAAGGTGGTCGTGGGACCTGGGGTCCATCGGAATACCGTAGGTATACCGAAACTGAATTTGAAATCGGGTCGAAGAGTTTGCCTTGGGCCGGAGACTAAAAAGAATAAGGCCGTCGGGGGGGATTTCGAGGTCCTCAGGAGGGGCCTCGGGAAGGAGAGACAAGAGAGAAGATTGGAGCTCCTCTTGTTCCGAAAGAGTTGGTGGTATGACCCAGCCCTGGGGAAAGGGTGAAGAGGGTTCCAAGTTCTGCAGTTGGGGAAAATCTACCCAAAGGTAAACAGGAATGATGCCCTGGACCTGGGCGTAGAAGTAGATTGCACCGTCGGACCCTTGGAGATACTGAAGTTCTCCCCCAGGATCGAGCTGTCCATGCAAGGAAAAAGCCAACAAAAGAGTAAAAAGAAGAACCAAGAAAACCCGGCTCGGTAGTTTTTTCATGGGAGATTCCGCATCGGGCCAAAATATACTACACTGGAATTGCGATGACCAAGAGTTTGTCAGAATTAAGAGTGTGGGACCTCTGGAATCCTTTTTTTGTGTAATTCGTTCATTGCACCGCACTGACTCACACGCGTCAAACTCACGAAAGAAGAAGTTTCTAGAGGGTCCCAGTCTTCTTCGCCTTTTTTGGATATCCTACTCGTCCCTGGGGTTTGCCCAAACTTCTTCCGACACCCTGACCTTCGCCAACCTCGCCCCCCTAGACCCCGCTATTTCCTAGGCCACGTATCCTCGATTCAACAACCATCCTCCCTTTCTTCAGGTAGCGGTATATGGGGGTATCGACGTATATTCCCTGGCTAACAATCACCCCGACGACCACTGAGCTGGTAGTGCAACTCCGCATTATAGGGTACAATGTTACCCCGTGGAGGAACCATGGCGCATACTGTGGTGGCCGAGGCCGAGGCCCTTTTAGATAAAGAGTACCCTGTACTCGATAAAGGATTTGTTCGCCTCGTTGATTACCTGGGTTCTGACCAGCGAATTGTCCAGGCAGCCCGGGTGAGTTACGGAGAAGGAACCAAGAGTTACCGCCAGGATCGAGGACTTATCGATTACCTCCTGCGAAACGAGCATACCAGCCCCTTCGAGCAGGTCGTCCTGACCTTTCACACAAAAATGCCCATCTTCGTAGCTCGCCAGTGGGTACGCCATAGAACAGCCCGGCTCAACGAGATCTCTGGCCGCTACAGTGTAATGAAAGACGAATTCTACGTCCCCGATGGGCCGCATATCTCCTTTCAAAGCGAAGACAATAAGCAGGGGCGTAGCGAAGAAGCAGTGGACCCAGCAGTGCAAACAGAAATCCAGGAATCCCTGGCCACCCAGCAGGGAGCGGCCTACGCGGCCTACATGGACCTGGTTAACCGGGGACTGGCGAGGGAACTGGCGCGCATCAACCTACCCCTGGCTATGTACACTGAATGGTACTGGCAGATCGACCTGCACAACCTCTTTCATTTTCTGCGTTTACGAATGGACGCCCACGCCCAGTACGAGATTCGAGTGTACGCCCAGACCATGTTTGAAATCGCCAAGACCGTTGCTCCCATGGCCTGCCAGAGTTTTTCTGACCACCTCTTGGGAGGAGTAAGATTTTCTGCTGTCGAACTCGAGGCTCTGCGAAGCTTGCTTGGAGATTCGGCGAGGGATTCGCAGGCTCTCGCCCAAGGCTTGGAACGAGCCGGACTGGCCCTGAAGGACCGAGACCGGCTGGTGACGAAAATAGTAGAAGGCCGACAGAACTAGCCGAACGGATAATAGAAGGAAAATAGAATGGACAATCAACGACAGCCCCGCTTGGCGGTGCTCATCGACGCCGACAACGCAGCCCCCTCGATTATCGAGGGTCTATTAGAAGAGGTAGCAAACCTGGGTATTGCCAGTGTTAAGCGCATTTACGGCGACTGGACCAGTCCTAATCTGAAAGGGTGGAAAGAAGAACTCCTGCGTTTTGGGCTCCAGCCAATTCAGCAGTTTAGCTACACTACCGGAAAGAATTCAACCGACTCGGCCCTCATTATCGACGCCATGGACCTGCTGTACTCCAAGACCTTGGATGGATTTTGTGTAGTGTCTAGCGATAGTGACTTTACCCGTCTTTCGGCCCGGCTTCGGGAAGGGGGCATGATGGTCTATGGCTTCGGGGAAAAGAAGACCCCCAAAGCCTTCGTCGGAGCCTGCGACCGGTTCATTTACACCGAAAATCTACGGGTAGAACCGGAAAAAGAAACCGAACAACAACATCGAAATAAGCGAATGAACTCTAATGAGCTCAAACAAGACTCGTGGTTAGTTAATGCGATTCGAAATGCCCTTGAAGATCTGGCCGATGACGATGGTTGGGCAAACCTTGGTACTCTCGGCCAAGCGATCAGCAATAAGTACCCCGATTTCGATACCCGGAACTATGGTTACCAGAAACTGGGTGAGCTCATTCGAGCAATTGGGCTTTTTGAGTTTGATAGTCGGGCTACCCCAAATAGTCCTTCAAAATCTATTTACATCCGCGATATTCGTAAGCGAAAATAACCCATGGCAAGAAAAAAACTAGGGGATTACAGCTTTTTTTTCCTTCCGATGGATTGGTTTGCCTTTTTTCTGAGTGTTGGCGTGTTTGTGTTTGTAACCCTCGGAGCTTACGGTGCGGCAGGAAATCCTGGACAGGTATCTATTCAAGCCGAGGCAGGAGACTTCCTCTATTCTCTCGATACCCAGGGCACCTACAGTTTTGAGGGGCCCATCGGCGATACAGTTATCGAAATTCTTGAGAACCGGGTTCGAGTCTTGTCCAGTCCCTGTCGTGACCAAATCTGTGTTGCTGCGGGGTGGTTAGAGCAGACCGGCGAGTGGAGTGCCTGTCTACCGAACAGAGTTTTTGTCCGCGTTCGGGCAGCTGCCGAAGGTGAAGACTCGGTTGATGCGCAAGTTTATTAGTTATTGTGATTAAAGGCACAACAAAACTCAATAAACATAAAAAAAAGTCACGAGAGTACTTCTCATTATGACCTGTTTGGTATACTATTTTGGTCGTACTTGAACCACTACTAGAAGGAGAAATTATGGGCGATACCACAAAAATCGTCATTCTTGGAGGGGGCTACGCTGGGGTCGAAGCCGCCAAGCTGCTCAATAAGCAGTATAAGAAAAACCAGAATGTATCGATTACCCTCATAGACAAGAATCCGTACCACACCCTCATGACCGAGTTACACGAAATTGCCGGAAGTCGAACCGAACCCGAAGCGGTCCAGGTCAGCTTCAAGCGAATATTCTCGGGCACCAAAGTAAACGTTGTTATCGACGAAATCGAAGCGATCGATTTTCCAGATAATAAACTTAAGTCCAAGGTAGCCGAGTATCCCTACGATTACCTTGTCCTTTCCACCGGGGGCCACCCCGAGTTCTTCGGAATCGATGGAATTCAGGCCAATTCTTTTACCCTCTGGTCTTTAGAGGATGCCATACGAATTCGAGAGCACGTTGAACTCATGTTCCGCGCAGCTGCCAAAGAACCCCACGAAAACCATCGTCGAAAGCAACTGACCTTCGTAGTCGCCGGAGCTGGATTTACCGGAATCGAACTCGTCGGTGAGTTGATGGAGCGAGCAGATACCCTTTGCCGGAAGTACCACATCGACCGAGACGAGGTCAAAATTATGGTGGTCGAGGCCCAAGATCGGGTTTTGCCAATTCTGTCCGAAAAGCCCCAACGAAAAGCCAAAGAGTATATGGAGAAAAACGGGGTAGAAATCCTCCTGAATGCTCCAATTGTCAAAGGTGAAAGTAACGGTGCCTATACCCTCAAAGACGGTCGGGTTATTGAAACCGACACCTTTGTCTGGACCTGTGGTATTCAAGGTTCGGAATTTACCGCAAAAATCGATCTTACTAAAGGACGAAAATCCAACGACAACTGTTCGATCGCTACT
This sequence comes from Spirochaetales bacterium, assembly GCA_009991955.1. Taxonomy (GTDB): domain Bacteria; phylum Spirochaetota; class Spirochaetia; order DSM-27196; family Salinispiraceae; genus SKVS01. Next base: position 46,680 of record JAACWS010000022.1, on the reverse strand, counting down.
CCCGAAGGTATCCACGGAATGTCAGGCTGCCATTTTGACGAAGACGAAAGGGATATTGTAGGAGAACGGGGGCGGATTTTGGTTTCCGGCGAAATGCAGTCGGTGGATTATAAAAACGTGTATCTGGCAGGGGATATGATCTGGTACCTCCACCAAGAAAAAGTGGTGGCCCAGATTGTAGAAAACGCCCTCCAAACTGCCGAAGTTGCAGTTCACAACATTGTAGCCGAGATAGAAGAGAAGAAAGAAAAGAAGATCTACGTTCCCAACTACCACGGTTTCATGGTTTCTATCGGCGGTCGGTACGGAGTCGCCTCGGTCATGGGAATGAACCTTTACGGCTTTTTTGCTATGGCTTTGAAGCACTTTATCAACCTCCATTACCTCTGGGGCCTAGCAGGCTTCAACGCCTGCTGGAACTACCTACAGGAAGAGTTCTTCCAAATCAAGAACAAGCGTTCGATCCTTGGTGGTCATGTTGCAGCCAAGGTTCCTGCTTACTGGGTACTGCCCGCTCGACTGTGGCTTGGCCTCATGTGGGTCATCGAAGGGGCAAACAAGATTGGTGAAGGTTGGCTGCGAGGCGACCGATCACGATCGGGATGGATGTTCTCATCCAAGACTCTACAGCGAGGAATGCCTGGTTACGGTGAAAGTGAGGTAGCCCAGGTCGTAAGTGCAGCAACCGATGCAGCCTGGACCGATGTTGGAACCGCGGCTTCTGGAACTGTCGTTGAGCCAATCGCAGATGCGGTAACCGCTGCAACTGACTCAGTAACCGATGCAGCATACGTAGCGGCCGATGCCGTTGCTGCCGCCTCGGAGTGGGTAGAAGAATCGGTACCCGTGGCTGGCGAAGTATTGAAGAAGTACTGGGACCTGGATGCCTCAATTTTCCAATGGGATTCGGCGCTGGTTACCTGGTTTCGAACTACCTTCATGGATAATCTTGCCGCCCATCTGCACTTTAGTCTCTTCCAGTGGAGCATTGTGTTGGTGGAAATTGCCTTGGGCCTTGCTCTCATGGGTGGATTGTTCACCTGGGGTGCTGCGGTCGCCACCATTGGTATGACAGTGGTGTTCACCCTTTCGGGAATGTTCACCTGGAATCAGCTGTGGTTTGTGTTCTTAGCAATAGTTATGATGGGCGGAGCCGGCCACGTAGCGGGTCTGGACCACTGGGTAATGCCTTGGATTAAGGATCGTTGGAATACCACAAAGTTGGCCCAGCGAACCTATCTGTACAGCGGTGAGCCAATCATCAAGAAAAAGAAAAAGTAATTCAAACCAGGCTAACGAAAGGTTACTGAACCTGGCATGAATAAACCTATTGACGGCCTGGATTCCCTGTACCAACAGCCATGGATCCGGGCCGACTTACATTACATTCAAAGCATCATCCATTCGGTTTTGGATGAGGAAGCCCGGGTGTCGCCCATCATCGCCCCGGCCCTGGAAGGAATGAAGAAGGCCGGAGGCAAAATGCTTCGCCCCCTTCTGGTGGTTCTTGGGGCTCGGGGGGTTGGTGGGGCGAGTTTGGACTATCCTCATTTGCCCGATGCCCCGGGACTCGGGGTTGGTCTGGAGCTGACAAACCAGTCGCAAAAACTTCTGAGTACCCTTCGATCTACCCGAGATGACGAGCGAGCCAGCCCAGAGCTCGAAGCCTGGAAAGCTGAAAGTCCTTTTCCCGGAGGGCTCCCAAACCGAATCTATCTCCTGGCCGGCGCCTTGGAAATTCTTCACCTGGCTAGCCTGGTGCACGACGACGTGGTCGACGGTTCGCCCCTGCGCAGGGGACAGCCTGCGGCTTGGAAGGTGCTGGGAAGTCGGCACGCGGTTCTTTTGGGCGACTTGCTGCTGTCTCTGTGTTTTGCCCTGGTCAGCCATGGCTCCCGGGTTGTGACCGGACAGATTTTGTCGGGAATGGTTCGGCTCATGGTTCGTAGCGAGTTTCAGCAAGCCTTAGATCGCGAGCATTTCGACGGAGTTTTAGTGCAACCCAGTCGACGGATCTACAATCGGGTAATTACCGGAAAGACCGCGATGCTCTTCTCCCTCTCCCTGAGTGTTGGGGCCCGGGAAATGGCTGGCGAAACGGGTTCGTCCATTCAGTCCTTCCGCCGGGGTGGGTATTTTTTGGGTGTGGCCTTTCAAGTGCAGGACGATATTTTGGATTACCTGGGTTCCCGCCAACGCTTTGGCAAACCGCCAGGGCAAGATTTGCGGGATGGGCAAGTTACCCTTCCCCTGATTGAGGCCCTGGTCCCTCGAAATCCCGAGGACCCAGGGGTTAAGGAACGACAAAGATCCCTTATCCAGCATATTGGCCAGTTCCGCCAAGGGAATGAAGAAGTCCTTGATACTATCATTCACGATATTCGAGGTCTGGGGGGATTTTCTGCTGCGGATACCCGAAGTCGGAACTACCTCGAAAAAGCCCGCAGGGAGTTTCAGAAAGCCTGCAGAGAGTGTAAAGCCCCAGGAGTACTCGAACGACTAGACCTTCTCTTGGGATTTTTAGAGAATCGGCATTACTAAGACTGCTCTAATAGACTTAAAACTTCAACGTATTCTCGAAAAAGATGACTCGATAGCCATTGGCTTGGGCGAATGTATCGATCGCTACGCATGCGCATGGGGGAGTTCACCTCGGTTCGGCCATCGACATCCAGGTGGGTTTCGACCTTGCCCAGGTGCATCCGGGCGGTTACAATTCCCGCTGCGTAATTATGGTGAATGTAGGTCACCTGACCATCGGGTGTCACATCGACTACAATCCCGTTGTGGGTCATTGGGTCGCCCCATTTTTTGTCTCCGTCTCGATCGTAGGTATTGTCCCAAATGATTATGTCGCCGGGTTCCGGAAGGGCACTCTGGTCATCCTTGAGGGTGCCGCCGGTTACTCCAATATCGTGCAAACGTTTTACCCCATTGCCAGTTTCGGCATTAAAGAGGGGCATTAGGTCGAACCCAGCACCCCAGTAGGCCGCCAATACGACTCCCGTACAATCCAGGGTAAATCTTCGACCCCGGACAACTAATCGATCGCGTCCTAACAATTCCATGGCCGAACGGACGACCAATTCTTGGTCGGTTGTAAGACCATCGAAGGACACCCAGTACTCTTGACCGTACCCGTTGTCGCCTCCCATACCACTCCGGGCATCGACCGACACAATCGGCCCCGGTCGTTCACTATTGAGCGGACCACCCTGGGGCAGGGACTGACAACCAGCGAGAAAAACAATTATAAGTGCGACGGTAAGATTGCGAACCATCATTTTAATATATCGCAATTATTCTTCTCCCGTAGCCGGCGGGGGCAAAAGTTGGTACTTTCTCGGATATGAAACATTTTTATCGGGCCCTGGGGGTCTTTTTTACGATTTTGGGAATCATCGGAATTGTCGTCCCAGTCTGGCCTACAACCGTTTTCTTGATCTTGGCAAGCGCAGTGTTTCTGAAGTCCTCACCTACCATGTATCGTTGGTTGCATCGTAACCAAATCCTAGGGCCTTATCTGCGTGCCTATACGGAAAAAACTGGAGTTACCCTGGGATACAAACTTTGGACCATTACTTTCCTATGGGTGACGATTGTTTTTTCTGCCTTCTTTGGGGTAGAAATCCTCTGGGTCCGCTGGATGCTCATGGGAATTGCTTTGGCAGTTACCCTCCATGTAGCTACCCTAAAAACCAAGGCCGCCGATACCACCGAACCAATAGCACCCCCAATCCTTGACCCCCAAGAATCTGAGCAGTAATTTCTGACCCATGACCTTAAAACAACACCTTCGACGTCCCTTACCCTATGCTTCCCTTAATATGACCCTCATCCTCATCGCAGTAAACTTGGGGGTATTCTTACTAACGAACCTAAACCGCGACCTCGTGGTCTACCTGGCAATGAACCCGGTGTTCGTAATCCAAGAAGGATTTTTGTGGACACTTTTTACCTACATGTTTGCCCACGCTTCTCTTAGCCACCTCTTCTTCAATATGCTTGGGCTCTTTTTTTTCGGTACCCAGGTTGAACGAACAATTGGTTCGTGGGAGTTTCTTCTCTTCTATCTGCTCACCGGCTTTCTTTCAGGAATGGCGTCATTTCTGATTTTTACCCTTACCGGTAGCCAAATGGTCTTCCTGCTTGGAGCTTCCGGAGCGGTGTACGGAGTCCTCTTTGCTTTTGCGGCCTTCTATCCCGATGCCCAGGTGTATATTTTTGGTATTTTGCCAATTCGAAGTTTCATGCTAGTCCTTCTTTACACGGGCATGGAAATTTACAGTCAGCTCACCGGCGGAGGGGGAGGGGTAGCTCACCTTACCCACCTGGCGGGATTTGGCTTTGCCTACCTCTTTTTTCTGGTACGATTCGGAAAGAATCCGGTTCAGGAGTGGTTCCGCCGATAACATCTTTATGGGATCGTACCGCCTGGGTGTTTTTTTCCTATTGCTTCTCTTTGTAGTAGGCTTTTTGCCGCTTTATGCTCAATCCTTCCGGGGGAATTCGGCCGCCCTCGCTAACGATGTACGGGTCACGGTCTGGTACGACCGAGAAGCCTTTCCTCCCACCGATTTTTCACGAACATGGGAAGGAAGCCCTGGGGATTCTTCCCCGGCCCTTGGGGCTTTAGAAATGGCGAGGAACTTTGTATCGGGTATGATTTATGGGTACACTTATTCCTACGTTCCTCCCGATCTATCCCGGCGGGTTACCGAGGAATTTATTCTGGAACCGGCAAATAGAATTCCCTGGGGCGATGAACGCCTCTCGTTAGAGGACTATCGTGACTTTGAATCCTGGGTTCAGATGACATTTCGATATCGTTTGAGTGACGAACAGGTCCTTTTGCGCCGGCGGTGGTTAGGGGTTCAGGTTCAAAATTCCCGGGGTCTTGGGCAGGCACCTCTGTCTCTCCCCCCGGAAGGAACAGCCCAAGCCTTTGAAGCAGGATTTCTTCAGGCCGTACGGACTTATGCCCGGGGGATAACCCAGGATAAACCGGCCGAAATTTCGGGCCGGGCGATTTTGGCCGATTCACCTCGTATTTGGTCCGACAAGGGTCAATTTATGGCCGATGTTAAAATCCAACTCACTATCGATGATCTGAGATATTACGAAGTTTTCTGATATAGTACGATTATATGGGCCCTCGAAGTTTCCTTCCTTTGGTTCTCCTTTTTATCCTACTCTTTGGTTCTTGTGTTACTCCCGAGCCGATTGAGACCGCTCTTGAGCTCGAAATGGCCCCTGTTGAACCACCGGATGTAGTCGAAATAGAACTTCTCACCTTCGAAACTCTAGATACCAACATCGCCCCCCCCTCTTCTGATGCACTGGCTAGGCTTTTAGCCCTGTGGCGAGCGTTTCCCGAAAAGATCCAAGGACTATGGGCAAGTACTGAAGACTGGTTCGTGGATCTCGGAACAGCACAGTTTCGGTGGGCCGATGGCCGCATGCTCAACTCTGACTACCCCTATACCGAACAGGTCCATGCAACCTATCTTCCCATGTGGGACTTGGAGGGTCTGGGTCTTCCAATTTGGGAACGAAAAATCTTGCGGGAGAACCAACGTCCGTTTTTTGAATTGAACCAAACCTACGGTTTCGACCCTAGAGTGAGAAATCAGGATTTTTTAGACTTGCTCTATGACGCACCTACCCAAGAGACCAGCGAATCTCAGATGGAATGGGTTCGTTTTCTCGGTCTACCAATACAAATTCACCCCCGAGCTGTGCCTGCCCTTCGGCGGGTCGATGAACACATCCGCTTAGCCCAAAATTCCTCCTCGGAAGTTCAAGATTTCATCGAAAACCTTGACCAGGTCTGGGGGTTCTTTTGGCGCCCAATAGCCGGTACAAGCCGGAGAAGTATGCACTCCTACGGAATAGCAGTCGATCTTATTCCCGGATACTACGGTAGGCGCTTTCCGTACTGGCGTTGGGCTCTCGAATCAGGGTATCCCTATTGGTGGAGGTTATCGCCCCGGGACTACTGGACCCCCCCATCCGAGATCGTTCGAGCCTTTGAAGAAGAAGGATTTATCTGGGGTGGACGTTGGGCCGCCTTTGATACGGTGCATTTTGAATACCGGCCCGAGTACATGGTCTTTGAACAGCCCCTTGAAATCCTCGATGAAAAACCCTGATCTATTGCCCAAAAGGACCTCTGGAATTTCTTTGACCTTAGGCCTATAGTTAGACCGTGAGTATCCGCGTAAAAATTATTCTTATTGTACTTCCTCTGCTCCTGGTTTCGGTCATTTTAGTAAGCATGTCCTCGTACTTTGTTGCAGCCGGAGCGGTAACTCGAATAGCCACCGACTTTTTGAGTTTTAAAGCGAGCGAGCTCGAAAAGTACGCCGAAAGTCAGTGGAATCTCTTAGTCGAAAACGGGGTAGCCTCCAGGCCAGATTTGGTACAGGCGGCCCAGGCAGGGGTCGAGAGTTTTGCTCGGGCAATAGTCCAAAGCGACACCGAGCTCATCGTTGCATTCGACGCCGAAGGGAACCCGGTGTTGCGAACCGGAGCCCTCCAAGTTCTTGACGCCGAGCGATCCGAGCTCCAACGGCGAATCGAAGAAAACGCTCGGGCCTTTTACTACCTGCCATTGAATGGAATAGAGCGAGTGGCCTCGTCCTTTTCCTTTGGCCCCTTCGGCTGGTACGTCCTGGTTACCGAACAACGGGACACCTTCTATGCGGCGGTAGATCAAATCACCCAGCAGAGCATTATCATTCTTGTTGTATCCTTGACCGCCGCGGCCCTCTTGCTCCTTCTTTTTATAGCCTTCCTGACTCGGCCGCTCAAAAATGTGGCAGGGGCCATGCGTCGCATTATCGACTCGGGGAACCTTGGGGAACGGGTGGATGTGGAGTTCAAGGACGAGATAGGCCAGCTCTCCCATACCTTTAACCTCATGCTTGGAGAACTGGAACGGGCGTATAATCAGATTAAGAAGTACGCCTTCGATGCGGTGTTAGCCCAAAAAAAAGAAGCAAAGATTCGAAACATTTTTCAAAAATATGTTCCCCAACAGCTCATAGATCGATTTTTTGAAAACCCCGAATCGATGTTGGTAGGCGAGAACCGAAACCTTGCAATTTTATTCTCCGATATCCGGAGCTTTACCACCATTTCCGAGGCTATGCGGCCCGATGAGTTAGTTACCAGTTTGAACCGATATTTCTCCCAGATGGTCGACATAATTATGGGTCGGGGTGGGATTATCGATAAGTACATCGGGGATGCCATCATGGCCTTTTTTGGTGCTCCGGTTCACCACGAAGACGATCCGGTTCAGGCCCTAAACGCCGCCCTTGATATGGTTGACGCCCTTGCGGCCTTTAACGCCCATCAGGTTGCAAACGGCAAACCGGCCTTTGTTACGGGCATTGGTATTAACTGGGGCGAAGTTACGGTCGGAAACATTGGCAGTGAACGAAAGATGGATTACACGGTTATTGGGGACTCGGTAAACCTGGCCAGCCGACTGGAAGGCCTAACCAAGCCCTACCATCAACCGGTCATCATCTCTGAGTTCCTCTATGAAGAGGTAAAAAATACAATTCCTTGCCGACTAGTCGATTCGGTTGCGGTAAAAGGTAAAAAGAAGGGAGTTAAAATCTATACTTCCCGACGAGTCCTTACCCCCGAAGAAGCGAAGGCCTGGCCGATTCATGATTCGGCGATGGAAATGTATTACAATCGCGATTTTGCCCGGGCGGCTGACCATTTTCATGAGGTAACCACTCTTCTTGGTCCCGATGATTTTGCTTCCACCAGCATGGAAGAACGGTGCCGACGGTACGTTGACGCGCCCCCTCCAGCAGACTGGAACGGTGTGGAGGTACTGACCTCGAAATGAAAAAAGAACACGATCGAACTGCCCAGTTTCGTCGTCTCTTTTTTTTCGTTGTCCTTGTACTCCTTGCGACCGGTTCAGCCTACGCCCGGGGACGAGGTGAGGCGGCCAACGACCCAGCGGAGGAACTTCCAGACCCCGACGACCCTCGAACCCTACTCGTTGCTTCGGTTGGATTCGATTCCGACTCCCTTACCTACGCCGAGGCTGCAGGGCTCGAAATTTCGAGTCGCCTGGACGGCACCGAGGCTTTGGCATATCCGGTGTCGATTAACTTGTCGGAGCCACCGGAGTTTTTAGAAGGAGTCCTGACAGAATCGGAACCTACTAGCCCAGGCACAACTGCCAGTGGTGGCTCAGCCCCAATCGCAAATCTTTCGGACCGTCGCCTAGCAATGAGGATTTCTCGTAATCGAGGAATTCGATTTGTCGTTTTGTCTCTGGCAAAGATCGAGGACCGCCGGCTTATATGGCGTATCGGTATTTTTGATGGGGTGGATGGCACCCTCTTGGCCTCGGATTCCTCGGCTGGTTTTGCAGGAATTACCGTTATACCTCAAATTAAAGAGTCGGCCGCTCGGGTGAGCGCCCGCATTCCGTCTTTGGCGGCCGCCGGTCTGGGTACAGCGGTTATTCGGTATCCCTTGGTTTTTACCGGGTCCCAGCCGGGTGCCACCATATTTCTGGGTTCCCAGGAGGACGGTGTGGCCCTTGGCCAGGTGGGGGAGGATGGGTACGCGAATCTGGAGTATCGACCGTACGAGGTTGGGTCTATTCTTACCCTGACCGTGGTGCTGGAAGACCACCACCCCCAGGAGTTTAGCGTAGAGGTTCCGCAAGATCCGCCGGTGGATCACTTTGCCGTACCCACGCTGCTGCCGGAGGTACGGGGAGGGTGGTATCTTGGCCTTACTTTGCCGCGGGTTCTTGGGATAACCGGGGGCTTTCGCTGGTATCCTGTACGGGATTTTTTGTTTCTGTTCGCCCAGGATAACTTCTGGCTCAGCTATCCCTTTCTGCCCGGCTCCCTCCCGATTCTGCATAACGAGGTCCGGGCGGGATTTGGTCTGTATCCCTTTACCCCCCCCGATGCCCGCCTACGGATTTACCTTGGTGCATCGTTCTCGGCCATTATGACCTACGTACCGGTTTCGGCTGCTACCTTTTCTGAGCCCTTTGGTGTCGATTTAGCCTTTGATCCGATAGTCCTCGGTCTAGAGGCCCATCTACGTCCGGTAGTGCTTTTTGGCGAAATTCGGGGCACCTACGCCTTGGGTACTGGCTTTCTTCAACAGGGTTGGCTACCCGATGATCCATTGCCCTTCATCCTTATCTTAGGGGGGATGTGGCGATGGTAAAAAAAGTAACGACCTATCGAACTATTATCGTGGTCTTGACCCTCGTTCTTGTACTCTTGGGGGGGTGTGATTTTCTTGGGAGTAGCTTGTTACCCATGTACATGACCTTTGCTGAGAGTCGGTTTAATCTAGCTGATTTTATGTGGACCGAATATGGAGTAACACGGATCGATGGTTATGAAATGGTCGGGGAATACGCCCACTCGGAAATCGCAGGGGAAGACTTTTCAAAAGTGATTATCTTGCTAAAAACTGATATGAATAGGTTTCTGTTATTTCTCGATACCGAGACCCTGAAGCCCGACGTTAGTGTGGTTTATAATGAGGCAGACATTCTGGCTCTCGAATCTCTTACGGGGGCGTTCTTGGCGATTCCCCTTTCAGGAAACCATATAAAGGATACTCCCCAAGGGTTTAGCGTTGGACCGTGGTACTTTGATCCGACTAATCTAGGGTCTCCGGGCAACTTGGGGTTTATTTCTCCCCTTAATAACCCCGTTGTAGTAAGAGAAGACTTATATGGAACTCGTTTCGAAGGGTCTGGCCAATTTCTCTATGTCGATCGTTATCCAAATACCGATTCATCGGGAGTGATTTCGAACTACTATGTGTACTCCGCGAACAACGAGAGTATGTATATCCTCGATGCTGAGGTAGATAGTAGTACGAAAGTGTTTCGAATACTCCTTCAGCTAACGTTGTTAAGCGGGGACAAAGAAGTCCGTCTTCTTTCATTTCCTAGTATCGATGACGTAGTTGCCCAGGTTTCGGGTTCAAATTTGATCGATGTTCCAGGAGTTGTCATCCAACCATTTCCCTCTATAGATTTTGATCCGTTCAGTGGTTCATCGTTAGAAGCATGGATTACCGAGGACTATCTAGTCGTAAGTTTTCGAGATCGAGGCGACATGACTTCATTCAATTTTGATGGAACGAAACATCGGTCATTTCGTTTTGCAAGTGATCTGGCCCGAGTGATTAACTTCGACCCAGGCTTCAATGGAGAAGTCCGGTGGTGGCTTATGTACGAGCATTCAACGGGGTTTCTTTATAAGAATAGGGTCTGGTGGTGAAAATGAAACGAAGTTTGGTCCTTTCGATAACCTTGTTTCTATTTGTTTTCTCCATCATAGCTGTTTATAGCCAAGAAACCGGTGTCATAGTACAGACTCGCATCAATGGTCGAGTGGAGCCCTACTGGCACGATTCCTTGGATAGCGCTCTTCTGGCGGTGGAATCGATTGCCCAGGTGCAGAGATGGGCTGGTGATGAACTTTCGTCCGCCCAATTAGAGACTGCGGTAGAAGTTCGACCGAATCCGAATAATCCCAATCGAATTGTTGCCAATTGGAAAATCACCTTGGTAAAGAATGAACAAGTACTCGCGGAAGGAAGTATTCAAGGTCTGGTTCCCCGGGAGCGAGATTTGGCGGATTACTTTTGGATTCCCCTACTGGAGGCCATGGAGGAGGCGGTAGCCCAGGTTGAGCCGGAGCCTTTAGAAGGATTCATCGTTCGAGGACTTTCGGGTACAAGAATTGACTTGGGAGTAGGGGACACCTTAGCCATTTCAGAAGACGGTCAGCTGTGGGTTCCCGGAACTTTACCGAGTACCTATACGATTGCCGCAAGCCTTTCAGGCTATTACCGGGAGAAACTTTCGGTCGGAATTCAGAGGTCCGGGGAGATTGTCGAAATTGATCAGCAGCGGTTATCGCGTCTCTCAATCGACCTAGCATTATACATGATGCAGTTTCCCGAGGTGTCATTAACCCTTCGGTTGGGGCAAGGTGGTTTTGCGAGAATCACCCTACAACAGTTTTTGGCGGGCCTTTACTTGAGCAACGAACGCAATGGCTACGAATACGATCCAAACGCCGAAGCCCAGTCAATATTCTTGAGTTTGCCGTTGATACAACCGGGTATTCTCTTTGGAGCTTTCTTAAATTCTCCCGAAAAAAGGTTTCGGCCCTATGGCGGATTAGGAGCTTTTGCACGTCTCGTGGTTTCCCCTGAGATCATAGGAGTATTCGACCCCATCGCCCCATGGGGACTAAGTGGGGTCATTGGTCTGGAGTATGCCCGGTCGCGTAGGTTTGGAATTTTTGGTGAGCTCGGGGTGAATGGGTATTTTCCTTCGAATCCGGGACTATTTGCGTATGCGGCCAGTTTGAAATCCGATGGAAACAACCTTCCGGGTTTGGGTACAATTCTTGGCCCCGCAGTTATCGAGTTCCCCGTAGGACGTTTTGGCGTGAGGTTCCGGTTATGAAAAATCGAAGTGTAATTTTTGTCCTCGTGATAGTTTTGGTTTTTTCCTTGGGAGGATGTTGGCATCCACTTTTTGACCTCGAAGTTTCTGTGGGTGAGCAGCTCACCCAGAGACTTAGTCATGTGAGATCTTTTTCCGGAGGAATTAAACAACCGAACGAGGATGATCTGGAAGCTAAGCTTGTATTTATACCTTTTCGTATTCCCCTCCCTTCTTCCGGCATGATGGTACTACTCAACACCGAGAAAAAGTATCTTCGATATTATTCAGTCGCGTATGATGACGTACTCGACGAACTCGATCTGATTTCGGATTACTCTGATGGGTATACAAATGACTCTCGACTATTGGGATTTGGTGCTGACGTCAGCGGGATTAGTTTTTATACACGAACTCAAATAGGGTATGTCGAAGGAATAGTAGCACAATCGGCAAGTGGCATTTCTTATGCATCAATAGTTTTGCCGGCGGCAGGTGTGCGCTTTGCGTCCGGTATTAACCCAAACGATAGTTCCCTAGATATGCTCTCGGTAGCAGACTGGGAGAACGTCTCTGGGACACTTTCTATTCGGGGAGAGCCTTTTTCCGATGGTAGTTCTGTCAATTCATTTGGTGCACCCGTTTCGACGGGGTACGACGTCGGAACCTACGGAATACCGAAGAAGGGCTTCATTGGACGATACCCCGGAAACGGCGATTTTGTCGGTTCGTTTATTATGGAAGATGGTTCGATTCGTAATCTTCGTTGGACATCAAATGTGAACGACGCAGTCGGTGCACCGACCGAATTTGTTGGTCTCGATGTACTTCTCACCGGTGTACTTTCAGATAGTCAGCTTTTTTCTCAGATTGACGGAACTATGACGGTTTACTCGAGTCTTGGTTTTTACCAATATACAATCGAACTTGGTAACGTAGTCTTTATACAAGAACGGTTCGACACGGCGAATGCAGAGTGGATTTCTGTGTTTACGAGAACCTACGTTTTGAACAACGAAATCTACTTTGACGTTTTTGAAATTCCCACCGCAAACCTCGAGGACCTCGCTACCCGACACTGAATCCAAGTTTCCATCCTGTTTCTGCAAAAATATTGCACTCATATGCAAAAGTCTCAAAGAAAAATGTTGACAACTGGCAGAACCGGTTTAGGATGAAGTAACCAATTCATAGGGGGCGATTATGGAAGCAATCCAATCGTTTGTGCAGTTCTTCCTTAACCTCGGGGCCAGCGTATTTCTGCCAATTCTTATTTTCATTTTGGCAGTTTCCTTTGGTGCCAAGGTAGGAAAGTCACTTCGGGCCGGTCTTATGGTAGGGGTTGGATTCGTCGGAATCAACCTGATTATCGGACTTCTCATGGGAAATCTGGGTCCTGCTGCTCAGGCTATGGTAGAAAGATTCGGTATCGAACTTTCAATTATCGACGTCGGTTGGCCTGCATCCGCAGCAATTGCGTTTGCCTCGGAGCTGGCTGCTTTGGTAATTCCTGCGGGAATCTTGTTGAACCTACTTTTACTTTCGGTGAGAGTTACCAAGACAATCAACATTGATATTTGGAACTTCTGGCACTTCGCTTTCGCCGGAGCCATGGTTCAAGCGGTTACTGGAAACATTTGGTACGGACTTATTTCGGCTATGTTGTTTGCGGCCATGGCCCTCTTCCTGGCGGACTGGACAGCCCCTGCAACCCAACAGCTTCTGGGCATTCCTGGAATATCCTTACCCCACGGACTGTCGACCTCTTTTGTACCGTTCGCAGTGGTTACGAATAAGGTTATCGACTACATTCCCGGGCTCAATAAGATAGAAGCCGATCCTGAAGCCATCAAAGAGAAATTTGGTGTATTCGGTGAGCCGGTCTTTATCGGTGGAGTAATTGGTTTGGTTATTGCGGCTTTGGGCTACGCGGGTACCTCAACATTTGACGTATGGTTTCCCCAAGTACTTCAGTTAGGAATTACCATGGCTGCGGTTATGGTCCTTATGCCACGGATGGTTTCTTTACTTATGGAGGGATTAATTCCTCTGTCCGAAGCAGCTCGAGAGTTCTTGCAAAAGCGAGCGAATGGTCGGGAGATTTACATCGGTCTGGACTCGGCAATCGCAATTGGTCACCCAACAGCGATTGCTACTTCCTTGGTAATGGTACCTATTACTTTGCTTTTGGCGGTAATTCTTCCTGGAAATCGGGTTCTGCCCTTTGGTGACCTGGCAACAATTCCTTTCATGGTAGCCATGATGGTGCCGATCGTTCGAGGTAACGTAGTTCGAGCCATCATAACCAGTACCGTTGTTATGATTCCTACTCTCTACATCATGAATGCTTTGGCCGAAGCTCAGACCACTGTTGCTCGGTCTGTAGGTTTTGCCTTCCCCGAAGGCGCAACCACCATTACCTCTCTTGGGGACGGTGGTACATTCTTGGCCGGTATGTTCGTATGGGCGGCCAACAACTTCTGGGTTGGAAACGCTATTATTCTTGTAGTGCTCGTCGTTCTTTGGTTCCTGTATCGAAAGAATTCAGCCGCTTGGGAAAAGGCTGCAGGTTACGACCCAGACAAAAAATAAGGGTTCAACGTCAAGGTGCGGGTCCTTTCGGGGACCCGTACTTCTTTTGAGTAGAGAAATTCTAAGGGCGGTACAGTATGGCAAACCCAAATGCTTTGCAGTTCAAAGATATGGTTCGCGAGGATCTTATCCTTTGTGATTTGAATGTGGCTTCCAGGGATGAGGCTTTAGAGACCATGGCCAGCCTACTAGTAGAAAAAGGGTACTGTGAAAAGCCCTATGTAGCTGCGATTCTCGATCGAGAAAAAAATCATCCTTCGGCCCTTCCAATGCCGGGACAAAAAATCGCAATACCCCATGCCGACGCGACCTACGTAAACAACTCGGCTTTGCTCTTTGCCCGGGTAACAAAACCTCTTGAGTTTAGGTCTATGGGAGACCCGGATGAAAAGCTCCAGGTATCGATGATTTCGATGTTTGCCCTCAAGGAAAAGTGGATGATTGGGGATCTTCTTGAGACCCTCATAAATGTGTACCAAGATGAAGATGTTCTCGACGCCATTATGAAAGCAGCAGACGAGAAAGAAATCTTTGAAATTTTAAAAACCAATGTCCACGAAAAACAAAAACGTTAATAACCTTACAGGTATAGCTGCCTCACCGGGATTTGCCCAGGGCGAGGCACTGGTGTACAAACCTACAAACCTGGATTTTGAACCCCACCGAGTTCCCGAAGTGGATCAAGAAATTGATCGGCTGAATAGGGCTGCAAAGGCGACTTTCGACGAACTCGAAATTCTGAAACAGAAAGTAAAATCCCAACTGGGCGAAGAAAGTGCCCATATTTTTCGTTCTCAACAAACCATAGTAGAAGACGATTCCCTTCTCGATGAAATACGCGAGAGTATCCGCGAAAAGTCCTGCCTTGCAGAGTCGGGAGTTTTGGAGGTCTTTGGAACCTACAGGGCTCTCTTTGAGGAAATAGAAGAAGGAAACTACAACCGAGAACGAATCGCAGATCTGGAAGACGTACAAAATCGCCTGGTTCGAGTTCTTCTCGGACGACCCCAGCAGTCTCTGGCCTTCCTTGAGCGGCCGGTCGTTGTTATTGCCGAGGAACTCTTTCCTTCGGACACCGCAGCTATGGATAAAAGAATGGTCCAGGGCCTAGTGACAGAAAAGGGGGGCATTACCTCCCACGTAGCAATAATCGCCCGAAACCTGGGAGTCCCCGCAGCAGTAGGGGTGCGGGGTGCTACCATTACCCTGGAATCGGGGGATGAAATCACCCTCGATTGTACCGAGCCCTCCCAGGCCCAGATCTACGGCAACCCAAGCCCCGACACTGCCGCCCCACTCAAAATCCGCCGCCAGGCCTACCAGCAGCGCCAAGAATTCTTGGAAAACCAAAAAGGCCAAGAGCCAATTACCCTCGACGGGCACCGAATCAAGCTATCGGCGAACATTGGGTCGGTGGAGGACATCCCCAAGGCCCTGGCCGATGGCGCCCAGTCGGTGGGCCTCTTTCGCACCGAATTTTTGTTTATGGCCCAAAAGACCCTCCCGGGAGAGGAGGCCCAGTTCCAGGCCTATAAAAAAGCGGTCGAGTCCTTTCCCGAAGGTTTCGTTATTTTGCGGACCCTCGATATTGGGGCAGACAAAAAGGTCGACGCCCTTCCTTTGGCCCACGAAGAAAATCCTTTCCTCGGGTACCGGGGAGTTAGAATTTCCCTAGGCCGAACAGATCTGTTTACGACCCAATTGCGGGCAGCCATTCGAGCCTCTGCCTACGGGAATCTTAAAATCATGTTCCCGATGATCTGTGGTCCCGATGAAGTTCGTACAATTTATGAACACCTCGACCGAATCAAGAAAGACCTAAAGAACGAGAAACAAAAGTTCGACGAACACCTGCAAATTGGGGTTATGCTGGAGGTTCCCTCGGCGATCTTTATGGCTCCTGAAATTTTAGCTCTCGTAGATTTTGTGAGTATCGGAACCAACGACCTTACCCAATACCTTCTGGCAGCCGATCGAATGAATGAGCAAATCCAAGACTACTACCAGCCCTTCCATCCGGGGGTATTTCGGGCGATCCACCAAGTGGTCCAGGTGGCCCATCAAGTAGGCAAGTGGGTTGGAATTTGTGGCGAACTCGGGGGAATGCCCCGGGCTCTACCGGCTCTCATCGGTTTGGGGGTAGACGAGCTGAGCATGAATAGTCAATCCTTGGCCGAGTCGGTGTACAAAATCCGTTCCCTTACCTTTCACCAAGCAAAAGCCCTCGCCGATAGGGTTTTGAAACTAGGGGACAGCAAAGAAATTCAAAGTATCTTGGAAAAAGGAGACTGATTTATGGGAGTAAAAAAGAGAATTCTTGTAGCCTGCGGTACGGCGATTGCGACCTCTACCGTGGTAGCTCGAAAAATAGAAGAGGAACTGGGGAAGCGGGGAATCGAAATAACAACGACCCAGTGTAAGGCCACCGAGGTTCCAAGCAAGATCGAAGGGTACGATCTGGTAGTTACTACCACCATGGTGTCGGGGACCGGCGATATTCCGGTTATTCATACGGTGTCGTTCCTGACGGGTATTGGAATCGACAAAGATATCGAAAAAATTATGGAGTACTTGAAATAGAGAGCACCTCTGGAAACTACTTCTTTAGTCAGATTGAAGCACGTAAGTCATTGCCGTGCAATGACCGAATTATACAGAAAACGAGATTCCAGAGGTCCCCGCTAAGTTAGTCATTGCATCGCAATGACTTAAGATCCTGAGCCGATTAAGAATCAAGGGTGAGAGAGGTACCCGTATACATGACAAAGATTGAAGACGTTGCTTTTGGAAAAATGGTCTGTAATGGTAAGGTTTACCGAGCACCCCTGGTGGTCTACCCCGACAAGGTAGATGGTCGATGGTGGCGCAAAGATGGAATGGCTTTTTCTCCCGAAGACTTCGATGACATTCTGGCGACCAAACCCGAGGTAGTTGTGCTTGGGGTGGGTTACAACGCAAAGGTGCGTGTTCTCGACGAGACAATTGCTCGAATTAAGGAGGCCGGGGCCGAATGTATAGTGGAAGATACGCCTAAAGCTGTCGAGCGTTATACCGCCCTGGGGGTCACAAAGAAAGTCGTTGGGGCTTTCAGCCTCTTTTAGTTCCTATGGCAGAAATTCTCTACCAAATGTTTGGTTCGGCGAGTAACACCCTTGTTGAGCTTTACTTGGCGAACCAGGTACTGTTAAATACCTTAGTCGTAATCTACGGGAGTATTTTGGCGATAGTACACCAGAATCTGAGGAAGATTGAGTCCAGACTCCTGGGTGAAAGTGGCTCGAAGGACTGGAACCTCATTTTGGACTGGTTGGTCCAACAGGAAGACTCGATTTTTCAAGATTGGGTCGGAGCAACGGTTCGGTTTAGGTATATTTCGTCGCCGTACTTTTTTGGAATTTATCGTCTTACAAAGAAAAATCTTGTAAGGGTCCTCGTCAAGAAGCACGGGGCTTCCCGCGAGCTTCTAGACAAAATTGCCGACTCGAAAGGAGAATCCTCATGAAAGAAGTAACCCTCACTGTAACCAACGACACGGGACTGCACTCCCGTCCCGCAGACCTCTTTTGTCGAACTGCAAAACTTTACTCTTCAAAAATCCACATTTTCAAAGGCGACAAGTCTTCAGATGCCAAGAATATTATTAAGGTGATTCTCTTGAATGTCCGCACCGGTAGCGAACTACGAATAACCGCCGATGGGGAGGATGAAGAGCAAGCGATTTCAGACCTCTCGAATCTTATAACCAGTGACTTTACTCAGGTGAATGAGAGGGTCAAGATATGATCTTCCCTTTCGAAATAGATGGAGAGAGCTTCCGATGGCCCCAGGTTGACCTAAAGGCTTACAATTCCTCCGGAACCCAGTCCTCGGGGATGTCGAAACAGATCCTTTTTGATGTAGATGAAAACCTTCCGGTCGAAATACGGTATTTTGAAGCCAAGGCCGGGGGCTATAGCGCTTTGGAACTTCATCAGCACGTCCACGGGGTCATTATCCTCCGGGGAAAGGGCCACGCTTTGCTGGGTTCAGAAATTCAGCCAGTAAAGGCCTTCGACCGAATATTCGTTCCCCCTGCCACCTGGCATCAGTTTTACGCCGATGAGGGGGAAAAGCTTGGGTTTATCTGTATTGTAAAAGGGGAGAGAGATAAGCCGGCTCGACCTACCCAAGAGCAAATCACCGAGCTCCAGAAGAACCCGGCGATTTGCGACTACCTACGTTATTAGTTCTTCACCTTAAGCATTCGCTGAAGGGTTTCCAAGGTTTGCTCCATGTCGGTGAGGTCCATGGGCAATACTACCTTAGTTTCCTTTCGTCCCAAGGTCGAGAGGGTTTGAATGTACTGTTCGGTTAGCTGAAGGTTGACCGCATCTTGACCTCCGGGAACCGAGAGGGCTCCAGCGAGGGTCTTAATGGACGAGGCCGTAGCCCGGGCGAGGGCCCGAATTTCTGACGCCCTACCTTCCGCCTCGTTGATCCACTTTTGCTTTTCCCCTTCTGAACGGTTCACCGATTCGGCCTTCATCCCTTGGGAGTAGTTAATCTTTGATTCTTTTTCCCCCAAAGAACGGGCGATTACCGCCCGTTTCTCTCGTTCAGCCCGCATTTGGGACTCCATAGCGCCGAGGATTGTAGGGGGGATTTCGATATTCTTGATTTCGTAGCGGGTTACCTTCACGCCCCAATCGTCGCTGGCTTCATCGACTTCCTTGACGATAGCCCCATTAATGTTGTCCCGCTCCTCGAAGGTTTTATCGAGCTCCAATCTACCAATGACCGAACGCATCGTAGTTTGGGCCAGCTGTATGGTCCCGAGCCGAAAGTCGGTAATGCCATAACTGGCCTTCTTGGGGTCAGTAACCTTGAAGTACAGAACCCCATCCACCTCGATTCGAACGTTGTCGTGGGTAAAACAGGTCTGGACTGGAACATCTATAGCCTGTTCCTTGAGGTTCTGGCTGTAGCGCACCTTATCGATAAAGGGAACCAGGATGTGTAATCCGTTCGAGAGAGTCTTGGTATACTTTCCTAGGCGTTCTACTATTTGGGCAGTTTGAGCAGGGACGACTCGAATGCTTCGTACGACCGAAATGATAAGGACAATGAGAAAACCGACAAAAATTATCGTAAACGGATTCATTTTTGGCCTCCCTTAGGTAAGAGGGTAGCAATAACCGACTGAAGTTGAGCGAGGTCGTAGGGGACCACGGTGGTGTCGGCGTTCGAAAGAACATTTCTTAGTTGATCTACAAACTGCTCGGCGATTCGCAACTTAACCGCCCGGTCACCGTAGGGGGCGTTAATGGCGTCAGCTACTTCCTTAATTCCTTCGGCGGTAGCATTCGCCAGTATTTCCATTGCGGCCGCTCGACCCTCGGCCTCGTTGATTCGTTTTTGCCGCTCACCTTGGGATAGGTTGATCGATTCTTCTCGATTTCCTTCCGAGACGTTAATGCGACTTTCCCTTTCTCCTTCGGAGGTAAGAATTTCTGCCCGCTTTTCCCGCTCGGCTCTCACCTGTTGTTCGAGGGCCTCGGTGATGGTATCGGTGGGAGCAATGTCACGGATTTCGTAGCGGGTAACTTTGATTCCCCAGGCATCTGAGGCCTCGTCTACCGCCTGGACGATCGCTTCATTAATTCGGCTACGCTCGCTGAAGGTATTGTCGAGGTCGATTTTCCCGATTTCGCTCCGCATGGTGGTCTGGGCCAACTGTTTGCTCGCAAATCGGTAGTTGTCAATTCCGTAACTCGCCTTGACCGGGTCTATTACCTGAAGGTAGAGAATACCGTCCACGGTCACTTGGACGTTGTCTTTGGTAATACAGACCTGGGGTGGTACATCAATTACCTGTTCCTTGAGGATTTGTTTGTATCCTACCCTTTGGACCAGGGGAATTACCAAGTGAAAGCCCGGTCCAAGAGTTCGTTGAAACTTGCCGAAGAATTCGACAACCCACGCCTCCCGTTCGGGGACTATACGAATCATCTTGAAGAAGATGATAAAAAAGAGAACCAAAGTTCCCGCGGCGGATAACCAACTAAAAAAATCCATATCTACCTCCTTTTACAGCCTTTAGAGTTCGGTTTCTTTCGAAACGTAGTAAACCATTCCTTCCTTTTTAAGAATTAGGGCCCGTTCTCCAACCTCAAAGGTGTCGTCGTAGGACCGAGCTTCCCAGGTTGTACCGTGCATTTTTATCCGTCCGGGGGTTTCGGGGGCAATAGGCTTTGTTACCTCCGCCGTAAGGCCAGCATCGATTTCTTTTTCATCCTCCGATTCGATCATCTTACCCCGAAATATCCCCGAAAATTTTTTCCGAAGAACACCGAGGGTAAGGACCGAAGACCCAAGCCATAGGGCAACTTGAATGGCCGCACTGCCAGCAATTCCGGGTACCAGCCAGGTTAGAATACCGGTAAGCAGGGCTCCGACACCGAAAAAGAAGACTTCAAAACTGGGTAAGAAGGATTCGGAGACCAGGAGAACAAATCCCCCGACGAGCCAGAGTATTTCCATAGATGAAATTGTATCCTTAGCTGCTCAATTCCTCAAGGAAGGGGGCGAGGTATTCCTGGATACTAGGGGTATTCGTTGAATGGAGTTGGATTTTTCGGATTTCTAGGGGAAAGCCCGGGAAGACTCTCCCTATGAATGGGGAGAAGGTTCTCCATTGATCAACTGAGAGGACAATATATCCCCGAGCTTGGGCCCAAAGAGCCTTTAACTGGGCGAGCCCAGATTGATTTGCCTCGAGGGCAGGTAGAAACACCGTATCTAATTGGCTGGCGATCTGGGATAAGAGGGTTAATGAGTCTTCGGGCATGAGTTCATTTGGAGGCGTTACTTCCAGGAGGCGGACGAAGTAGGGCCTTACGGACTGGGGAATGTACTTCCAATTTTTCAGGGGGTTTTGGCGAATTTTGGTAGCCGAGGTGCCGATTGTGTTACGACTAGGGTCCACGGAAACAAATTGAGCACCAAAGGCTTCGGCGAGGGGCTGACCGTAGTCTTCGCTGGCAAACAAAAAATCCACAGGAGTATCTAAGGAGGGGAGCAACGCCTGGGCCCAGATGTGGGGGCTGTCCGGATTTGTGCGGCTTGCCTCGGGAATTTCCTGGGTAATATGCACCAAGTGAATGTTTGGGGAAGGAAACATTTCGGTCATCCACCTAAACCTGAGTTCGCCGGGAATAGGTTCGTGAGAAAGGGTACACACAAAGACCGTGACCCGGTCGGCGTATGCTGTTGCAAAATCGATGAGGTAACGGTGGCCATTATGGGGAGGCATGAACCTCCCGATTACTACCCCGTGGGTCTGTTTGTTCATGGCCCCGAGTGTATCCGATGCCGGGGTTAGGTCGCAAGCTCATCAAAATCTCACGGGAGCACTGGATATTCATGGTATAGTGTTCGGACTTTAGACGAACAAATAAAGGAAGGACCTATGGTACTCTACGCAGGAATCGACTTGGGTGGCACAAAACTTCTCACCGTACTATTGAACGAATCGATGGAAGTTGTCGGAAAAAGTAAGGTAAAAACCCCGGTACTCGAAAGTGGAGATGACCTGGTACTTCTCATGATAGAGCAAATTGAAGTCGCCCTGGCTTCCGAAAACGCGGGTACCCTCGAAGATTTAGTTTCCTTAGGGGTAACTTTTCCTGGGCCCGTTGATTTTACTACAGGGTATGTGAAGGACACGCCAAATCTTGGGGTAAGGGATTTTCCCCTCCGCACCAGTCTCGAAGCCAAGGTTCCGGGAATTGTGGTCCTCGAAAACGACGTAAACGCAGGAATTTACGGCGAATTTGTTGCAGGGGCGGCCCGGGGATACAAACACGTGGTTGGACTCTATCCTGGAACCGGAATTGGGGGCGGAATTATTATCGATGGCCACCTCTATCGGGGCGCCAGTGGCGGCGCTGGCGAAATAGGACACATGAAGATTCAATTAGAAGGTCGGCTGTGTGGCTGTGGTCAACGGGGATGCCTTGAAGCCTTGGCTTCTAAGACATCTTTGGCCAAAGACCTGGTGCATCTCGCTGGTACCGGTAAGGCTCCAACAATTTTCGAGAAAGCAGGAACCGATATTGCTAATATAAAGAGTGGACTCATTAAAAAAAGCATTGAAGCCGGAGAAACCGAGGTGCAAAAATTGGTAGAAAAAGCCGCTTGGTATCTAGGAGTAGGCCTTGGAAATGTCGTCAATATTTTTAACCCCGAGCTGGTAATTCTTGGTGGTGGCTTGGTTGAAAAGCTCCAACCCTGGATGTTTCCGGTAGCTGAATCTACGATGCGAGAGTTTGCAATGCCCTCCCTGGCGGCAAAGGTTGAATTAAAGGTAGCAGAGTTGGGAGACGATTCGGTAGCTCGGGGAGTTGCTGCTTTGGCCAAGGAGGCAGTTCTCAGGTGAGTAAAAAACTTTCGCAGGCACTGGATACAAGTCGACCGGTAGCGGTTATTGACGTAGGTTCATCGGCTATTCGTATGGTAATTCTCGAGGTCAGTAGCGACGGCAGGTACAAAACCCTCGATAGGGCCCAGCGACCGGTACGTTTGGGCCAGGATGTTTTTTCGGACAAGGTAATTCAGCGACAAACTATCTCCCAGGCGATTCAGATTCTGGCGGGTTTTCGGGAACTCATGAATGGATGGGCAATTTTGGAACCGGATGTTTACACGATTGCAACGAGCGCTATTCGAGAGGCTCGAAACCGCGACACCTTTCTGGATCGAGTGTATATGAAGACCGGTCTGCGCATTCGGGTAATCGAGGGAGTAGAAGAAAATCACCTTACCTTCATCGCCGTCCAATACGCCGTCGAATCTATGCAGGCCTCCTTTTCCCGTTCGAACTCGCTTATTATAGAGGTTGGAGGTGGTTCTATAGAACTCATGGTTCTCAAACGGGGAAAAATGGCTGCTACCCACTCGCTCAAGATGGGAACCATTCGAATAGAGCGGCAGATGGTCCCCCGAAGCGGGGAAACAAGCTTGCCCCTCGAGGAGTACATCCGTGAACATTTTCGGGTTACCATGGAAGGAATCCAGACCGAGACAAAATTGGGAACCGTTCGATACTTTGTTATGGTTGGGGGCGACGCCCGGATTGTTGCTGGCCATATAGGTACGAAAGGCGGGGATACCTTTTGGACCCTAAGTCGAGGTGATTTTTTGGCCTTTGTTCAGAAAATTCAGGCCTATACGGTCGATCAAATTGTCAAAAAGCTCGGGGTGGCCTACCACGAAGCCGAGGGCTTGCTGCCTGCCTTAATGGTCCATAAGGTATTTCTCGAGGAGACCGAAGCCGAAACAATCATTATTCCCAATGTAAGTATTCGCGAAGGGGTACTTCTTCGTTACGCCCTGGGAAAAGACAAGAAGATGAACGACCAGTTTATTTCCCAGGTGCTTTCCAGCGCTCGAAGTCTGGGGAAGAAGTTTCATTTTGATGAAGATCACGCCGAGCTTGTGAGCGACCTGAGCATGCAAATTTTTGATCAGCTCGAGGTTGAACACGGTATGGGCAAGCGTGAACGACTATTTCTCCAGGTAGCAGGGCTTCTGCACGATATCGGCTATTTCGTAAGTGCATCGGGACACCATAAACACGGCCAATACATCCTTATGAATTCCGAGCTCTTTGGCCTCTCACGGAACGACATTAAGATTGTGGCGAATCTCATTCGTTACCACCGGAATTCAAAGCCAAATAGCACTCACCTCGAGTTTACGACCCTTGCCCGAGACGAGCGACTTATGGTCCTGAAGTTATCGGGCATCTTACGAGTTGCCGACGCCCTGGACCGTAGCCACACTCAGCACGTAAAAACAATAGTCCTCGAAATTAGGGATGAAGATTTGGTAATTTCTACGACCTGCACAGGAGATTTGTCCATGGAGCGCTATGGAATCGAATCAAAGTCCGAACTTTTTGAGGAAGTCTTCGGATTTCGGGTAGTACTAGAACAAAAAAAATTCTTGGGAGTTCAATAAACCTATGGCAGCAAAAACCCAGGCCTCTCGTTTTTTCAATCGGGAATTAAGTTGGATCGCATTTAACCGTAGGGTACTCGAAGAGGCAAAAAGACCCGAAAAACCCTTACTAGAACGGCTCAAATTTTTGACAATTGTTTCCGCCAACTTCGATGAGTTCTATATGGTTCGAATGGCGAGCCTTAAACGCCAGGTCCGAGCGGGGAATTATACGACCTGCCCCAGCCACATGAGCCCCCAGTCTCAACTCGATGCCTGTAGCAGGGAGAGCAAGGAAATTATGTCCGAGCAGTACCGATGTCTGCACGAGGAAATTCTACCCGGCCTGGCCGAACAAGGACTGATCTACAAGGACAGTTACAATCAGCTCTCCACCGATCAAAAAAACTACGCCCGAACCTTCTTCGAGAACCAAGTTTTCCCCTTACTAACGCCGGTGAGGGTTAATAAAGACGCCCCCAGTATTCCTGGGGCCAATTTGCGACTTCAGGTCGCGTTCCTGGTAGTCCCAGCCTCGGACTCTTTACTCATAACCGAAGAAGAGAAAGGCGAGCACTTGGCGATTGTTCAGGTGCCCCAATCCTTAGAACGAATTTGTTTTTTACCCGACAAAGAGGGACAGCGAACCTTTATTTTGCTCGAGAGTCTCTTAGTCCAGTATGGGCATACCCTTTTCCCCGGGTATGAAATTAAAGAACACCTGGTATTTCGGACAACCCGAGACGCAGACTTTGGGGTTGATGAAACCCGGGACGAAGATTTTGTTGAGGCAATGGAGCAGGTTCTGACGGGACGAGAAAAAAGTACTGCCGTTCGATTAAATGTTGGAAGTACATCGACTCGCCTCCAGGAGCTCCTTCAGAAGAGTCTGTCCCTCGACTCAACCGAAGTTTACGACACCCCCGAACCCCTGGAACTTACGAGCCTCATGAGCCTTACTTTCATCAATGGATACGACAAGCTCAAATTTGAAGGCTGGTCTCCTATGGAACCCCGAGGACTACCCGAAGATGCACCCCTATGGCAAACCCTTAGAGAGCGAGACATTTTACTCCACCATCCCTTCGAATCCTTTAACCCGGTTATTCGAATGGTTGAGGAGGCTGCCACCGATACCGCAGTCCTCGCGATCAAGATGACCTTGTATCGAACCAGCGGGAATTCGCCAATTGTACGAGCCCTTGAGACCGCCGCCCATAATGGCAAGCAGGTGACCGTGTTGGTTGAGCTTAAAGCCCGGTTCGACGAACAGCGCAACATCTCATGGGCCGATCGGCTCGAGCAGGCCGGGGTTATCGTAGTCTATGGAATTGCCCAAATAAAGGTTCATGCGAAAGCTCTCCTGGTAATCCGGCAGGAAACGACAGGAATCTGCCGGTACCTCCATATGGCTACGGGGAACTACAACGATAAAACTGCCAAGCTCTATACGGACATGGGCCTCATGACCAGCCGCGAGGACCTCTGTTACGAGGCCGGGTTGTTCTTTAATGCAATAACCGGTTACTCGGCGATACCCTCTTTGAACAAGCTTATTATGGCCCCCCAAGGAATGAAGTTGCGCATTCTCGAGCTCATCGATCGAGAGGCGGAGAAATCAATCCCTGAAAATCCCGGAAAGATTATTGCAAAATTCAACTCCCTGGCCGACGTAGACGTTATCGAGGCCCTGTATCGGGCCAGTTCCAAGGGGGTCGAAATTGAACTGAATATCCGGGGAATCTGTATGCTTGTGCCCGGGGTTAAGGGGCAAAGCGAGAATATACGAGTAACGAGTATAATTGACCGCTATCTTGAACATACCCGAGCATTTTACTTCAAAAACGGAGGGGATGAAGAGCTCTACCTCTCCAGCGCCGATTGGATGCCCCGAAACCTCGAACGTCGAGTCGAACTTTTGTTTCCAATCGAAGATCCAGATCTGAAAGAACGGGTAAAACGATCCCTCACTCTCTGTGTCGACGATCGAGTTCAGTCCTATGCCTTGGAATCCAACGGAACCTACCCTCGGGTGAAGGATTCCAAAGGGAAAGGGATTTCGAGCCAACGAACCAGGTACGAGTTATCCCGGGATACTCCGACAAAACGCACCCCGATAAATCAACGAGAGTTCAGCGTGCGCCGCAAGCCTCCCCTGTCATAAATCGAAGAAGAAGCTTCGTGCAGGCCCGTCGGCCTGGGAAGCTCGACCCTGGGCGTCGACTCCGGGGGTTGGGGTACCGGACTCTCCAGCAATGACCCGCCGCAACTGCTCCAGCGATGGGCTTCTTGCAATCCCCAACGCCTGGTCAACCAGATCCAGGGCGGTGGCCCTATCACCGGTCCGATACAAAAATCCCGCGTAGTTCGCCAGGGTAGGCGTGAACAGGGGATCCAATGACAGAGCCTGTCGATAGAACTGCCGGGCCGAGTCCTCTTGACCGAACAAATCATTTAGAATTGCCAACTTATTTAAGGACACCAAGATGTTTCGACGTTCTATTCGGTTAGAGGGTAGGTTCGTGATGCGCCTAAGGCGGTCGTCTTCCAGGTCCTGTCGGTTATCCTCGTATAAAGAAGCTACCAAGGCAGAACGGTACGATGCGAGGGTACTCTGGGCCAGATCGGGTGAAGGAACAGGGAGGACAAAGCTGCTCCGGGGCAGTGGTAAGGAAGGAAAGACCTGTCGGTGTTCCTCGAGGGGAATGAACTCGACCTGCGGATTATCGGGACCAGGATTGCCGTGGGTTTGTAAGAGACCCGACGCATAGGTCCAGGAGGCAAGAAATCCCTCGGGCAGGTTGGTTGTTTCCAGGGGTATCCAAATTTCACCCCCGTGGAGAAGAGTTTTAAGACCGCTGGTCTCGAAGAGCCAGACCATTTCGCTGGGAATACGGCTGTTGAAGGCGGCGAAGACGTGCCCCGGGCTGGTCATGATAGCGGTACGAATCCCCGCTGCTTCGAAGAGGGAGGTCAGAAGGGCGGTGGTATCATCGCAGTCGCCCCTCTGGTAAAAGAGGGTTTCCCGGGGGAAACGCACGGTGTCGATAACCGACGCCTGGCCAAAGACCTGGGTAATTGGGCTGGCGGGGTCCTCAATGTACTCGATATTATAGGCCCCCAGGCCGTCGGCCAAGACTCGGGCCCGGGCAAGAATCGGAAACTCCTCAAAAAAGCTCTCCAAAAGGGGACCGGACGAAGGTGATCGAGTAGTCCCAGTCGAACCGGCCAAAAGTTGGAACGCAAAGGTCGAAATGAGCGATTCGTTGGGAGTAACGAAGGGCATAATTTTTCGGGAGTCATCCCAGCTGAGGGCGGTACGGCGAAGGATGGTAGTGCCAGTGTTTCGGCTTACTCGGTGTTCTTCGTCGGCGATTTGATACCGTACCTCTACAACGGTAAGAACAGGTAGATTTTCATCTAACTCCAGGGTTCGTTCGTTAAGGGCAATAAAGAGGGGAATACTCGCCCTCTCACCGGGCCCCAGGGTCCCAGGTCCTTCTGCTACCCTCGGGGCATCCATATAGGTCGAAAATCGAACCTCTGCCTGAACATTCTGGACCGGAACGTCCAGGGTATTGGTTATTTCGATTGTTCCCAGGGGCTGGGATTGATACACCCCCATGAGGGATGGAAAAATTGATTCTAGACGAACCTGGTCGATACGGAGGGGTCGATTCGGCCTTTGATTTGGTCCTTGGGCCCCTAGGAAGGAATCTTGAAGCCGGTGAATTCGTTGTTGGGTCTCGGTGCTGGTTGACTCGAGGGCCAAGGCCTGCTCGTACAGACGTAAGGCGATTTGGTAGGCCGGACGAGCGGTTTCTACCCCGTAGACCTCGAGGTCCCGGTTCATCCGCGCCGCAGCCCGATCGCCTTGCTGGAGGAAAGTAAGCCGTTGCAGGGTCGATAGGGCGTTTTCTGCTTCGAAGTAGAAGGGGTCCAGATTGAGAGCCTCGTTCCAAGCCTGGGCTGCGAGCTCGGGGGCACCACGGTCCTGGTAGAACTGGGCCAGGGCACCCAGGTCCTGGGGATTGCTTCCTTGTCGGGTCCGCTGTAGGAGAGGATAGAGGGCAGTGTCTCTTTCGTTTTCGATAGCGTATTTTTGGCGGTAGTGGGAATCGACAAAGCGATAAATCTTTCCATCCTGGGGTCCTGTGAGGTAAATGTACCCGCCAAGGGAATCGACCTCTACGGTAAAGAGGTTTGCAAAATTTCCCGGGGGGTTGGTTGGTACTTGGTCCAGGGACCAGAGGAGACCCCCACTTCGGGTAAATCCGTACAAACCTCCGGTGCCAACAGCTACAAAACTTCCATCTTCATAGATTCCGATGTTCCGAATTGCCATCCGTTCGGCTTGGGGGATTCGGGGGATGATTGTATCGAGGAGCTCTCCTTGGGGACTTAGAATGCTTACTCGGCCCGAAACCGCTTCAAAGACCCATATATTGCCGTCGGGTCCACCTTTGAGGGCGGTTACACTATTGTAATCTCCAGGGATGAGGGGAAAACGGGTAGTTTCGCCGTTGAACCAGCGAACCGCTCGGTTCTCCATCGCATCGTTGAGCACCAATGAACCATCCCGGAGAACCGCCATGGCCGAAGCAAGGGTTATACCCGTTTGAATCCTGCGGGGTCGGTCGATACCGGGAATGAATTGATACACCTCATCACCCTGAGCCGGACGCAGAAAGAGGGTGCCGGCGTTAGACACCGCTGCCAGATAGGCCGGCGAGTAGTTCCCCTGGTCCATGAGAGTCGCACCGGTTTGACCTGCCAGGGCCATTTCTTCATCAAATTCCAGAGCCAAGGCAATGGAGCCTACCACCAGCCTTCCGTCCTTGTTCACCGACAGGGAGTTGGGCATAAGGGTAGGAGTAATTGGAAGGTCACGAATTCGAAGTTCCGTTACCCGAAGAATATCTAGCAGGAGAGGGGCTGGGGGCGCAGGGTTAACTGCCAATGGGAAGCGGTCGACCGCTGCTTTGAGATAGCCGATGATTTGGGCACTTTCTCGGGCTGAAAGGGTCGATAAGGGTTTGAGAAGTACGTACTGTTCGCTTCTATTTCCTGGTCCAAGCAAGGTGAACATGCTTACTTGGGATCCCTCGGAGTCGATAAACTGGGTTTGTAATCGGTACTGGGGCAACGATCGTCCGGGAACCGGCGAGGTATCGGTGTGCCAGTTCTGTCCTCGAAAGCCCACTTGGGAGAATTCTTGAATCCCCGGGCTTACAAGACTGCTTGCCACCAGGGATAATAGTTCCGAAGATTGTTGCTGCTCTTGTCGGCCCTGGGGGATGAGGGTTGGCTGATCGATGGTCAAAACCTGGGCAAAAAGGTCCAAGGAAAAAATGGATGAAAGGCAGAACAGTAGAAATAAGAGGTGTTTAGTAGCTCCTTGTAGTGGTATCGCCCCAAAAACATGGACTTTTTTCATCATTTTGGGTGTTTCGCTCCTAGGTGCAGTATATACCTGGTTACCTCCGGAAACTACCTCTTTCCCAAGGTGCCGACCCATACGCTCAAGTCTTTAGGGGTAGCCTGGGTCTTCTGGGCGGAGTACATTAATCCTATGAACCACGTACTAAAAAATGGTGATATTGTCCCCGAATCCGAAGCGATGGTATCTCTGGACGATATCGATGTGACTTATGGCTACGGGGTTTACGAGACCCTCAAGGTTCGAAAAGGAGTCTTGTACTACCCCCAATTCCACGAGGAACGGCTTTTCGAGTCTGCTCGCATTCTGGGAATTGACCATACCTTGAGTGCTGGAGACCTGGAAGCAGGCCTAAATTCCTTAGTTCGATCAGCAGGCGAAAAAGGACAGAACTGCAACCTGAAGGTACTGCTCCTAGGCCACACCGGACGTCCGGCAGACCTTTACGCCTTTGTGTTGAATCCCCTCTATCCAGACCGAAAAGAAGTACGCGATGGAACCTTGGTAACCCTCTTTCCCGGTGAGCGGCACTTTCCCCAGGCCAAGAGCCTGTCGATGTTACTTTCGACCGTGGCATTCCGGCAAGCAAAGGCCCTGGGGGCCTACGATGCCCTGTTGGTGAACCGAGATAATCATATCACCGAAGGCACCCGGACCAATATTTTCTATTTTCAACCGGAGAAAGACGGTTTGGGAATCCCTAAGGTTGTGTACACACCACCCTTAAGCCAGGTACTCAATGGAATAACCCGTAGAACAATTATTGAATGTTTCAAACAACAGAGTATTGCTACGGTTGAACGACCCTTGTCGGTCGAAGAAATAAGGTCTGACAATCCACCGGCTGTTTTTGTCTGTAGTACCTCAACCAAGATACTCCCTGTTAAAGGGGTAATCATGCCGGAAGAGCATCACAAAATTGACCTTTCGATTCCCAAGGAAATTAAAATACTCCAAAAATGGTATGATGAATATTTGGCCGCTTGGTCCGAGTCGCGGCTATAATTGAAATCGAGCTTCCCGAAACTATTCATTTTTTAGATCGAAACATCCTCAGGCTTTGCGGTGCGCAGCAAAATGACTGGTCATACAGTGGGGTGGCTCTCTCGGTCGACAAGGATAACGCCACGCCTGGGGGCATAACCCTAGCCCGTATGGCCCGGGGTGGTCGAAATGGTGCTCGGGCGGTAGGGACTATCCAGTTGAGCGAGCTCGCCTTAAGTCTCGGAATACAAAGATTCCAAAGAGCCTGAGGTACTGTATTTCCGGCGGGGCACCGTTGCCTGTAGCGGTAAACGGCGTAGAAATGAAGATTGTGGGCGAAGAAGGTCAGGACCTACCCGATGGAGAAGAGGGTGAAATAATCATTCGATCGACTACCATATTCCGGGGATGTTGGAATAATCCCGAAGCAACCGCCGCGGTATTAAAACCCGACGATATGTTCTTCATTACCAACCGAAAGAAGGACATTATTATTTCCCACGGCGAGAATATCAGCCCCAGGGAGGTGGAAGAGGTGGTGGAAGAGGTCTTGGCTACCCATCCGAAGGTGAGCGAGGCCGCTGTCGTAAATGTTCCGAGCCTTAAAGGTGACGAGCTCGTTACTACCTACGGGGTACCAAAGACGGCCGGGAGTACCGAGGGCTCTGCCGGTTCAGCCGACGCTCCAACTCTCCGGGAACTCACCGAATTCTGCGAACTTCATCTTGCTCCGTATAAGCGACTCATCGATAGGAAGGCCTAAACATGTTTGGATTTGGAAAAGGAAAAGCTGGTACCACCGAGCAAGGTGAGTTGCCCTTGGGGTAGGGAAGGGCGACCGGGTTGCCCTTATTCTCCCGAAAATCCCGACTTTCTGTTTAGTTTTTTTGGAATACAGAAACTCGGGGCCATAGCCGTACTATTTAACACCCGGTATAAGGGGCGAGAAATCAGCTTTATCCTTCAAGATTCGCGGGCAAAGGCCATAATTTGTCCGAGTAACTTTTCGAACTTGATTCAGGAGATTCAGCGAGAATGTCCGGCCCTGGAACATATTATTGTAACCGGCCAATGGACCTTCGTTTTTGTTGAGCCCGAAGGAACTGGGAATGTACAAATAATTTTCGAAAAGTCTCGCTTCGTCGATTCCGATACTGCCTTTCAGACTATCGGTACAGCCCTGATCGATGCCTTTAAAGAGCTTGGTTTAGAAGATGCCTGGTGCAGTCACCAGGGAGCCATTCGAGCGAGTGGCAAAAAATTGGCGACAATTCTCTTGAGCGAAATTGAAAACCTCTATGTTCTCAATGCCGTGACCTATCTCCAACAGATGGATACGGTCCCATTGTTCAAAGGGCTCTACGTTCCACCGGAGATCAAAGAGCGTGCCCTGGAACCTATGACCAGTGTAAAACTCGAAACCGGCAAGGACGTTGCTTTGGACGAGTTCAAGAACATTTTGGTCAAACATAATCAGAAGGCACTGGACGTGGACTTCGAAGAAGGAAAATTGACCCGGGACGAACTCATTGCCTACGTGAAGAATAGAGCCCTGGCGGCGCGGATTTAACTTTCGTGCTCGAGTAACCATCTTTTTCGTTCTAGTCCTCCACCGTAGCCACCGAGGGTTCCGTCTTTTCGAATTACTCGGTGACAGGGAACGATGATAGCGATACGGTTAGCGCCGTTTGCTGTACCTACAGCCCTCACACTGTGTTCTGATCCTATTGCCCGGGCAATGGTTTCATAGGAGACTGTAGTTCCGTAGGGTATATTCTGAAGGGCCTTCCATACGGTCTTCTGAAATTCTGTTCCCGGGGAGTCTAAGGGGACCGAAAACTCTTTTCGGGTTCCTCGAAAATACTCGCCTACTTCCGTCTCGGCCTGTTGGGTGTATACGTTCTCGCCGGCAATAATCGGGGCTTTAAAGAAGCGGCTTAGGTCTCTCACCTCTGTTTCTAACATTTTCCGATCGACAAACTCCAAGAGACAGAGCCCTTTCGTTGATGCGACGACAAACATAGGACCCAAGGGTGTCGAGAATCGTAACCACTATCCAGGGCCGTGGCTAGAACCTGTTTACCCTTGGATAGTTCCTGTATAGCCGTATTTATCCGGACCATTCTTTGGTAAGCGTGGAAGGTCAATCCATAGTGCTTCAGGAACCATCGGCGTAGAACCTCGGGGGTTATGCCGAGCCGCCTGAATAGTCGAAAAATACTCGGTGTTTTCAATTTTCGGTTTTCGGGTACGACATGTAGGAGCGCAAAAAATACCCGTAGTTTTTACACCAACAAAAAATATGCCGAGGAATGTAGGGTCTTTCTCTATGAGGGCCTTGTAATATCGGTTTTGAAGTTCCGTTGTAATCATGATCGTACCATACGCCGGGTGAGCCAAGGACTCAACCGAAAAACGGACGTCTATTTTGTTTTTACCTTACGAACCCGGTTCCCTTGACCCCGAGAGAGTGGGCAGGGCACACTAAGGGACTATGAAGATTAACCCTACTACCCACACAATTGGATTTATTGGCCTTGGAGTCATGGGCCGAAGCATGGCACTGAACCTAATAAAGGCAGGATTTCGTCTTTCGGTGTATACAAGAACCGTCGACAGCGCGAAGGTGGTCCTGGAGGCTGGAGCTCAATGGTGTAAGACACCCCAAGAAGTGGCTCGCCAAAGTCAAGTTCTTATCACTATTGTTGGTTACCCCAAAGATGTAGAAGACCTCTATCTTGGGTCCGGGGAGTTGGTGGCTTCAGCGAACCCCGGTTCCTATCTCGTGGACATGACAACCTCAAGTCCGGTTTTGGCGAAGAAGATCTACGAGGCCGCAAAAGCAAGAGGGGTACACGCTCTCGATGCCCCGGTTTCTGGGGGTGATGTTGGGGCTCGAGAGGCTCGGTTAAGTATTATGGTTGGTGGCGAAAAGGATGCCTTCGATACCCTTTCGCCAATTTTCGAGGCTATGGGAAAAATAATTGTTCTCCAGGGTTCTGCGGGTTCGGGGCAGTACACAAAAATGGCCAACCAGATTGCCATAGCCTCTAACATGGTGGGTGTCTGCGAGGCCCTGGCTTATGGAAAGAAAGCTGGGCTCGACCTAAGCACATTGCTCGAAAGTATCGGGCCCGGAGCCGCGGGTAGTTGGTCCTTGTCGAATCTTGGGCCTCGAATTATTGCCGACAACTTTGCCCCAGGGTTTTTTGTGAAGCACTTTATTAAGGATATGAGGATTGCCCTCGACTCAGCCCAGGAGTTGGGTATTGAGCTACCGGGACTTGCTCAATCCCTCGAGATGTACGAAAAGTTAGCGGTTTTGGGTCATGAGAATGATGGGACTCAAGCCCTCTACAGACTTTACGACAAACCCCAGGCACTATAGTAGTAATTTACCCGGCCTGCCACCGGTAGCCCATACCCCAGACGGTAACAAGTTTGATTGGGTTGGCTGGGTTCATTTCGATTTTCTCTCTCAAACGGCGAATATGAACGGTGACCGTTGATTGGTCGCCATAGTGGTTGTGTCCCCAAAGGCGATCGAAAAGTTCTTCTTTCGAGTACACTCGATCGGGAGTATGGATAAAGAGATCTAATAATTCAATTTCTTTGGCCGTCAGGTTTACGTCTACCTCGTTTACCTGAACTCGTTTTGCCGTGGGGTTGTAGCGAATAGGCCCGTCGGTAATCCACAAGCCCCCCGGGGACTCTTGGCTTGCCTCTTCGCTTGTCCCGTGTTTTCCAGTCAAGCGGGCGTAACGGTTTAGGTGGCTTTTTATTCGAGCAGTAAGCTCTGCGGGGCTAAAGGGCTTGGTAATGTAATCGTCTGCTCCCAGGCCGAGCCCCCGAATCTTATCGCCGTCGCTCCCTAGGGCGGTTAAAACAAGCACCGGAATATCGCGCATTTCCCGAAGGTTTCGAAGGACCGAAAATCCGTCCCTCTTCGGTAGCATAAGATCGAGCAGGATAAGGTTCCAATCTTCTTCCAGGGCTGCGGTCAGCCCTGCTTCTCCATCGGCACAGACCTTTAGCTCGAACCCTTCGGGTTGGAGATAGTCTAAAAGGAGATCCGAAAGGTCCTTTTCATCTTCGATTATAAGTATTCGGCGGGTCATGGGTCTTGTTCTCCCTTAAATTCTAGAATGATTTCGAGTCCACCTCTAGGACTGAGGGCAGCTCGGGCGGTTCCCCCTTGGGCTTCCATAAGTCCTGCCACAATGGATAGACCAAGGCCCGAACCACCTCGTCCCCGGGCCTTATCTCCCCGGAACAGGGGCTTGAAAATATGCCCCAAATCCTCGGGGTCGAGGGATGATCCATTATCCGAAACCTTAAGATAGACCGATGAGGTAGATTGACCGAGCTCCCAGGTAAGAGAAACCGGGTTTGCCCCGCTGTGGTGGAGGGAGTTTTCGGTGAGGTTTGCCAAGATTCTTGTAAGGCTCGGTTGATGGACGAGAATGTTCAGGTCTGGCGAAAGAGACTGTACTCCGGTTATGTGAACTTCGATTCCAGGATAGTTCGCCCGAAGGTTGACTTCTTGCTCTTGAAGGATTTCGCCGGGATTCTTGGGTTCCAGGGGTACGGACTTTTTCCACGCATCCAGGCTCGAAAAATCGAGAAGTTGTTGTATGAGGGCCTCCAGGTCGTAGGAACGATCGAGGATGACTTGTATGTATCGATCGTAGGCCTCGGGGGACTGGGGAACCTGGTCTCGCAAACCTTCGGCGTACCCTCGAATAATCGAAAGAGGTGTGCGCAGATCGTGAGAAACGTGGGATATGAGCTCTTTCCGGGCCTGGAGGTGAGCCTCCTGAAGGGCCAAGGAACTCTGGAGCTGAACCCGCATTTTTTCGAGGGCCTGAGAAAGGTCGGCTATTTCTTTATCCCCTTGGACCGAGACAGCCCTGGTAAGGTCACCTTCGCCCATGCGAAGGGCACTCTCTTGGAGAGTCGAAAGGGGCTTTGAAACCCCTCGGGATACCCACCAGGACAGAAACCCATTCAATCCCATATAGAGAAGCAGGACAGAAAGGGGCCCGGCGAAACCGCCGGGTCGTAGAAGATGGGCGACATCACCGCCCTGAAGCATCCATAGTCGTACAATTATTCCCGTAAGTAGTAGAAAACCGAGGGGAAGGAGAACCATGAGTGCCAGAGCGAGACTAATTCTTCGTCGAACGGTCATACTTTAGCTAGGAAGCTCCCCTTCCAGAACCAATCGTCGATGGGAGAACTCCTCTTCGGTTATTTCACCCGCGGCAAATCGATTACCTAACACCTTGAGGGCTGGATCGTGTTTCGCTTTGAAACCAGCGACTAACCGAATGACCAATAGTACTGCGAATGTGGTGCTGAGAATGTTCATGGTAGAAAATCCCAGTAGTAAAAACCACGCCATGATTTACTCCTTTCCTTCGAGAGCTGCAAGCCTACTCGTGTATTCTTGATCGTTCATTGCACCTTTTGCATACTGTAACCGAAGGTTTTCCACCGGATCGGCGACCTGGGAACGATATCTCTTTCCCCATCGGTACACTAACAAACCTATCCCCAGGGTAATGAGGCCAGGTATAAAGAATAAAAATCCTATTCCTCTATTTGGGAATCCGTATCCTGGGCCGCGACCAAGAGTATTCCAGTCCCCGTAGGATCTTCCATGGAATTGAGCCATTTCTGCCCGCCATTGGCCCCACTGGTCGCCGGGAACCATGGTGAAGAGTATCGCAACCAATCCGGCGACAACTACCCAGGCTACACCAATTCCAATAAGAATTTTGGTGAGCTTCTTTCGATTTCTTTTTTTCATAACCACTCCTTTGGGTTTGATTTCTTGTAGAAAGAACCTACCAAGCCTGCATTACACGGGGGGTACAAAATTATTACAACACTATTACAGGATTGGGGGAAAGTTTTGGTGGTTTGATTGGATCTTGATACGGGTACCTCATGGAAATAGTAGTTTCCAGAGCTGCCTATACAGGATTGAGGAATCCCAAGTCAAGTTATAGTCTGATTCTGCGGGGTCATGTAACTCCGGCCCGTTCCTGTTTCATCGCTTCGTTCACTACCTTTCGATTACCCGGACAATTGAATGTAAATTGTGACCCCTTCAGACCCCGGGCCGGTTGGAGCGAATTTTGCCCTCAAAAGGTGGCAATGAGGGGAAGAGTCACGGCAAAGAACAAGGTGATCGATTGAATCTTCTCGAGATACCCACCGATGTAGCTTACTTCTGTTTCTCCTTCCTTCTATACTCTACCTTCCACCGGAGGAAAACTATGAAAATACGCGAAAACCCGACCCAGAATCTTACTCTTACCGATACACCCTGGTGGGGCCTAGTCGTTGGTCTGATTATTGCCGGTTTCAGTTTCGTGATGGAACCGGTATCAATGACCGAGATTCCAGGGGTCAATAAATTCATCGTGATTTTTGGGGGATTATTCTTGCTCGGTCTATTTTCATTGGCCATGCGAAAGACGAAAATCCATTTTGATCGCCCTGCGGGAACGATCACTCGAAAAACAGAACCACTCCTGCCTGTCGGGAGTATTCTCCTCTTTCGTCCACGCAGTGAAACACGACCAATTGAACCAATCCTATTCGCTTATCTTGAAAGGCAACGAAGTCAAAATGTAAATGCGAAACCAACCTATAGCTTGGCATTGGCAACCGGCGTGATTCCTGACGAAATTCTTCACGGGGAAAGTTCGTTTATTTTTTCCCCCGACATCGATAAACAGCGTTGGCTCGTTGGATTTAATCATGGAATGAAGAAAAACAACGCCGATGAGATTATCGGCGTTGTGAATCAATGGCTTGGTACGACGACCCCCTCCAGCCCCTAAAGTTTCTCGAAATTCTCCTTGAGAAATTTCAAGGACATGGCTACCGAATCCAAAATGTCTCGGCCCGGGGTCGGCTTATCCTGCTCGACGATGTAGGTACTGACCCCTGCTACTCGGCACGCAGCAAAAATATCGGGCCAATAGAGGTTTCCGTGGCCAACTTCGGCGAACTGGGGGTTCTTGTCGTACCAGGTGTAGTCCTTGACGTGGACCGCTGGGATACGGCCTTTGAGGGTGCGAATCCAGCGAGAAGGGTCAGCCCCACCCCGCTGGATCCAGTGGGTGTCGGGTTCGAAGGCGAGGGAGGGTGCCCGCTCGATGATATGGGCGTACAGGGGTGCACCGTCGCGAATTTCAAACTCCACGGCATGGTTGTGGTAACCGAAGGTAATTTCTTCCTGGGCGAATTCTTGGGCGAATCGCTCCAAATCGGTAACCAATCGGTCAAACCCTTCGGGGGCAAGGTCCTCCAGGCCGGGCATACCCAGGGCCGTAAAGGTAATTCCCAAAGTTTTTAGGCGCTGGGCGACCGGTTTGACCCCATTTTCCCGCAAGTTAGCCAGGTTTTCGTGGGCAGCACAACCGACCAGGTTATGCTTGTCGAGGATTGTGCGAATTTTACCCGGGTCGAAGGCGGGGATTCCCGAGACCTGCACCGAGGGATAGCCGATTTTTGCCAGTTTGCCCATGGTTGTATCAAAATCTTCGATCGTCTGACAGAGCTCGCGAACCGAATAAAGGTTGAGTCCTAATTGAATCATCTTTTTACCTCCTTCTTAAAATGATTTTGCAAAATCTGACCCACCATCTTTGGGGGGGGTGGGGGCCTTTTTGACGAACCGCGAAGATCTGGCCAGCTCTTGCAGTTTCGTGTCGTAAGCTGCCTCGTCCATGGGTAATTCGACAGTCGAACTCTCGAGTGAAGAGTAGAGAATTGCATTGCCCAAGAGCACCGAGTCGACCCCCGTTGGGGCGGGAACGATTGGATCTCGATGGTCCCGAATAGCCAGGGCAAAATCTTCCAGGATCTGACGATGGCCCGCTTCGACTACCGGTTCGGTCGGAATTTCGATCTTCCAATTTTCAGGGGTCGAGAAACCTTGGGTCGATTCGGCCAGGTGGGTGAGCATGGATTTACGGTTTTGGAAGAAGGTGAGCTGATTATTTTCGTATACCAGTTTGCCGTTTTCGCCGACGATTTCCAGGCGGTTGGTGCCCGGGGCCTCGCCGGTGGTGGTAATGAAGTGACCAACCATACCATTGGCGTGCTCGAAATACCCGGTTACTTCATCTTCTACCTCGATATCGTGGTACTTGCCCAGAGAAACAAATCCCCTTACCCGAGAGGGAAGGCCGACAAACCAGCAATAAAGGTCGAGGTTGTGAGGGCACTGATTCAGCAATACGCCGCCACCCTCGCCGCTCCAGGTTGCCCGCCATCCCCCAGAGTTGTAGTAGCTTTGGGTCCGGAACCAGTCGGTAATAATCCAGGTCGTGCGGACCAGGCGGCCCAGGTCGCCCTCGGTAATGAGCTGCTTAATTTTTCTCCAGTGGCCCAGGGTCCGCTGCTGAAACATAGCCGCAAAGACCAGGTGGGGGTGAGCCTTTTTTGCCTTTTCCCAGCCGGCGACCATTTGTCGGGCTTGGTAGGCGTCAACCCCCAGGGGCTTTTCGACCAGGACATGAATACCCCGTTCAAAAGCCGCCAGAGCAATTGGAGGGTGATCGTAGTGGGGGGTAGCGATCAAAATTCCATCAGGTTTTACCTCGTCCATGGCTTGGCAGTAGTCCGCAAACGCAGGAACCTCTCGACCAAGGGTCTCGTGAGCCCGGGTAATCATGTTTGCATCCAGGTCACAAATTCCGGCAATGTCGATGACCTTCGATTGTTTGGCATTTTTCAGGTGAACAAAACCCATATTTCCGAGGCCAACAAAGAGTATTCGCATAGTATTCTCCTATGAAAAGATTGTATGGTGTAACTAACCGGGTTTATAGTTAGCCAATGGGAAAAAACATGGATAAAAACGACCAATTCGGGAGCTCTTTTCCAACCTCCTCGCCGGCTCGGGTAACCGCGGCCTCTCAGCTATCCACCGAACCTCGGGGTCTCTTGGATGTTCTAAGGCCCCAGGACCTCCACCTGAGCTTGAACGGTCGACCCTTCGACCAAAATCAGGACGATAGGTGGTCCATCGACGGGGTCGTGTATCCGGACTACGATTTTTTCCTGTGCTTGCGAGGGTTTGCAGAATTCCAAATAGGACAGGAAGGGCCAAGGCTTTCGATGGGGCCGGGGGTTGGACTCTTGTGTCCTCCGGGGATTCCTATTTATGCCCGAAAGACTGGCCAGGAGAACTTTCGGGCTATTGCCCAGCATTTTTTCCTGAATCTTGCGGGGGCTGGCGACTTTTTTTCCTTTGTCCAGGTTGATTCTCCTGTGGTCATGCCCGAACCGGATCTTATGATCGGAGACTACCGGAGGTTTGTGGCCCTGTTTAACCAGCCCGGGTCGTCGGTCCTGCGCAGTAGTGTGTTCCTGTCTCTCTTGTTTACCTTTGTGCGCGAAGGGTTTGAGCGGGAGGTACCGGCGGACCGGACGAGCTTTCGTTTTGTTTTCGACGTGGCCCGCAGGCTCGAAGATGCCCTTACCCTACCCGATGCGGTAGACCGGGCTTTGGAGCCCGTACCCTTCAGCCGGGACTACGCGGTACGTATGTTTCGCCGCCACTTTGGGGTTCCACCCAAGGAATACCTGTTACAGCGGCGAATGAACGCGGCCCGGGAACTTTTGGCCGCAGGAAACTCGGTAAAACAGACTGCCTTTAGCTGTGGTTTTCGAGACGAGTTGTATTTTAGCCGATTTTTCTCCCACCGCGAGGGCATGAGCCCCCGGGAGTATCGGAGGACCAGTCGGAGCTAAAGTTCCCTACTGAGCCACTGGGCACAATTTCGGACCTGGATGTTTTCTTTGTCCCGGGGAATGCGGAGGTTCTTTACCAGTTGAAGGCCGGGAACCTGGTACTTTTTTGCAAAATACCAGAGGCCCGGGCTCATTTCCTTTTGAGTAGTTTTTACCTCGACCAAGAGGCTTGGGGTGTGTTTAATAACGAAACAGAAGTCAACCTCCTGTCCCTCCTTGGTCCGAAGGTACCGCAGTTCGGCGGAAATACCCTTTTGATCGAAGAGGGAGTACGTATGTTTCAGCATCGAGAGAGCAACAAGGTTTTCTAACCGGGCACCCTCGCCATTTTCTACAAAGCCCAGGTCAAAAAAGTAGATTTTCGGCTCCTTTATCAGACTGCGGGCGATGTTTTGTGACCATGGAATGACCCGAAATACGACATACAGGCTTTCGAGAATTTCAATATACTTTCCCACGGTCGTTGGAGAGACCTGCAGGTCCCGGGCGAGGGCGGCAAAAGAGATTGGCGAACCGACCCGCGTTTTTAGGAGCTCAAAGAGGGTAATCATGGCCCTGACATCGTGAATCCGCGACAGGTCGACCGCATCCTGACGAATGAGTGAGTCGGCATACAGGCTCCGCCATCGGTCAACCGCGACGGTATCTTCTGCGAGCCAGGGTTCAGGGAAACCACCCCGGGACAAAAGGGCTTCGAGATTTTCGTGGGGGTCTTCCTGGGGGTTGAGGGTGTAAAGTTCATCGAGGGTTAGGGGGAGGATTCGGTGTTGGAAAAACCGTCCAGCCAGGGAATCGCCCGAGTGGCGAAAGGCTTCGAGCCTAGCGCTACCGGTTACAAGAATTTGCTGGGTTTTGGGTTTTGTGTCGTAGACACCTTTGAGCCAGTTTTTCCAGTGGGCCATTTTATGGATTTCGTCAAAGACGAGCAAGGACGTTTTTACCGGCCAAGATCCTTCTTGGATAGCCTGGCGATCATGAAGGTTATCGAAATTCAGGTAGACAGAGTCGGCGGTCTTTTGGGCGATGTTCTTCGCTATCCAGGTCTTTCCAACCTGTCGGGGACCAGTCAGGAAAACCATTTTCGAAACCAAATCTTTTTGAATTCTGTCTAGTTGTTCTCGATTCATACGACTATTCTCCACCGTAATGGAAAATAGTCAAGACTATTCTCCAAAGTACTGGAAGAAAGTCAGGTTTCGATTGAGTCCAGAAGTTTCTTATAGATTTTGAAGTTCTCGTGGTCGAAGAGGGCAAATACCACTTTGGCCAGTCTCCCGGGGTTTTCTTCTAGGTAGTGGGTAACGGTCGCCAAAGCAATTTTTGCCGCGGCCTCTTTAGGGTACCCATAGACTCCGGTACTAATGTTTGGAAAAGCGATAGAGGTGAGGTGTTTTGCGGTCGCTAATTCGAGGGCTGTTTGATAGCAGTTGGCCAAAAGTTCCGGTTCGCCCGCCCTACCACCGGACCAAACAGGACCGACGGTATGGATGATCCAGGGTGCGGTTAACCGGTATCCTCGAGTAATCTTGGACTGGCCGGTTAGGCAACCTCCCAGGGCACGGCATTCGGTCAAGAGGTCGGGACCGGCGGCTCGGTGAATCGCCCCGTCCACCCCACCACCACCCAGGAGGCCAGAGTTGGCGGCATTGACGATGGCGTCCACGGCCAGGGACGTAATATCCTCCTGGAAAAGTTCTATTCGGATTCCGATAGTAGTTCGCTCCTAAACTCAACCAAAATAATTTCTTCTCCACCGTATCCTCCAAAGAGAACCAGACGGCCGTCTTCGAAGGTTGATCCTCGAACCAGGTAGCCCTGGACCATACCCAAGTTCTGAAAGAATACGTTTTCGAACCCCAGGTAGCGACCGGCCATTTTTGTTGCTCCAATACTCCCCAGGGAGATTGAACCTTCGAGGGGGGCTGGGGTGTCGGGAGACAAGGATGCGGCCCGACCACCAAAGTTGTAGGCTCCGAAGAATTGATTTACTCCCCCGTTGCCAAAAAAGCGACCTTCGGGATCGCGAATGAATGAAATCCATACAATTTCGTCGTCGGGAACTCGGACGCGGTCGGTCCCGTACAGGTAGGTTAGGGTCCATTTATACCCCTCGAGGGATATGGGTGGAATTGGCTCGGATTCTGGCTCCGGTGGTGGAGGGGGAGGGGGTGGAAGGGTAGGTGGTAGTTCAATCACCGGCGGAGGCTCAGGCACCGGGGGTGGGGAACTTGCACATCCTTCCAGAAGGAAGGCGAGAAACAATAAAGAGCCCAGGACGAGGCTTAAGCGATGAAGAATAATCGGTTTCATTGGTCCTCCGGTTGAGTACTACCCCCTAAGTATCGGTAAACAATCTTTCATTGGAAATCAAATTCTGCTAAGGTCGAGGCCTTATGAGAATAGAAATAGCCTACAAGCCAGAACTGGGCGACGGTCGGGCCGAACGAATTATGAGCCATCTACGGGCTGGCAGAATGGCCGTTAGCCAGTGCCGAATTATCGACGCCTATATGATCGATGGGGTGGTGGATCTAGAGCCTGCCCGGGTCGTGGACCTGTTCTGCGAGAAGGTTTCCCAGACCTCGGCGGTCGACAGACCCTTGGCGGCAGAGGAAGAATGGTGGGACGGGGCAATAGAGATAGTCTTTAAGCCCGGGGTTACCGACCCAATTGCCATTACTGCCCGCGAGGCTTTGGAGCTCGAGTTGGGCCGCCAATTGGGCCCCGAGGTAGTTGTCCAACAGGCTCGGCAGTATCTGTTTGCCCTTGATACTACCGACGCCCTTTCAACGACCCTCGAAAATATTGCCGCAGCCCTCCATAATCCACTCATCCAACGGGCAATAGTTGTTCCGAAGACCAATTTGGGTCCGACGAGCTTTCCTGGAATCTACCCTCGGGTGACCCTTGGAGACCAGGATAAAAACCCCCTCACCTACGATTTGGTTTCGATGAGAGATGATGAACTGCTCGCCCTCAGCGTAGAGAGATTGCTGGCCTTGACCTTGGGTGAAATGAAGGTGATTCAGGCTTACTACCAAGACCCCACAACCCAAGAGGCCCGACGGAGAGCTGGCCTCCCCGTGGCCGTTACCGACATTGAACTGGAAATGTTAGGCCAATCTTGGAGTGAACACTGCAAACATAAAATTTTCGCCGCCCGAATTCAGTATGACGATGCCTCCGGTCAGGAACCGATCGAAATTGCCGGCCTTTTTTCTTCATATATCAAAAAAACCACCGACGACCTAACGCCCCTTCGACCGGACCTCCGATCGGTCTTCCACGATAACTCGGGGGTCGTCGATTTTGATGAGGACACGGTCATGTGTTTTAAAGCCGAGACCCATAATTCGCCCAGTGCCCTGGACCCTTACGGTGGGGCGATTACGGGAATTGTTGGGGTGAACCGGGACATACTGGGTACTGGTAAAGGAGCCTGGCCCTTTTTTAACACCAATGTCCTGTGTTTTGGCCACCCCGATACCCCAGGGGAGCAAATACCCGAGGGGCTTCTACCCCCAAGCCGGGTAATGGCCGGGGTGCACGAAGGAATAATCGACGGGGG
Organism: Spirochaetales bacterium; assembly: GCA_009991955.1. Taxonomy (GTDB): domain Bacteria; phylum Spirochaetota; class Spirochaetia; order DSM-27196; family Salinispiraceae; genus SKVS01. The sequence goes on along the minus strand of JAACWS010000022.1, from coordinate 2,865 downwards.
AAACCAAAGTGGTATTCCCGTGGCTGCTGGGGCCTTCTTGTTCGACGAGAGCTACCTGGGAAAGCCCCTGGTCTTCTGCGGTACCGGGGGACTCATGCCCCGAAAGGTCCGGGGAGAAGAAAGTTGGGTTCAACACATCGATGCCGGCGACTTGGCGGTTATGGCCGGGGGACGAATTGGTAAAGATGGCATCCACGGGGCGACCTTTTCGTCCCTGGAGCTGGACGAAACCAGTCCAACCTCGGCGGTGCAGATTGGTGACCCCATTACCCAACGGAAAATGATCGATTTTCTGCTCGAGGCCCGGGATTTGGGGTTGTACAAGGGTATAACCGACAACGGTGCTGGGGGTTTGTCATCGAGTTTGGGAGAAATGGCCGAGTATTCCGGTGGCGTTCGGGTCGATTTGGATCTGGCGCCCTTGAAGTACGAGGGACTTTCCCCTTGGGAGATTTGGGTCAGCGAGAGCCAGGAACGGATGAGTCTGGCATTGGACCCCAGTACCTGGGATGATTTTGCTGCCCTGGCCCAGCGCCGAGGGGTCGAAGTCAGTGTGATAGGCCAGTTTACCGACAACGGGTTTGTCGATTTACGCTACCGAGGAAAGACCCTTGGACTCTTGTCCCTGGAGTTTATCCACGACGGTCTGCCAAAGATGAACCTGAGGGCCCAATGGGAGCCCTCGACTCAACGTCGAACCCTAGCCAAGGCCCAAGGGAGCCACCATTCCCTACCCAACTCCCCTGCAGCTATCGAGAACCTGTGGCTATCGCTCTTGGAAGAGCCAAACATCCGCAGCAAAGAACCCCTGGTGCGCCAGTACGACCACGAGGTCCAGGGTCGCTCGGTTGGTAAACCCTTTACCGGCACCGGCGAAGGGGGTGTTTTTGGCCCGACCGACGGAGGAGCCCTGCGGCCCCGGATCGATTCGTACCGGGGCGTTTCGGTGACCCATGGAATAAACCCCCGAGTTGGAGACGATGACACCTACAAAATGGCCGTCCTCGCGGTGGACGAGGCCTACCGTAGCCACATTGCCCTGGGGGGTGATCCCCTGGGGGCCAGTGCCCTCGACAACTTTTGCTGGCCCGACCCCGTAGAGGGACCAGGGACCCCCGACGGAGCCTACAAGATGGCCCAACTGGTCCGGGCAAACCAAGGCCTCCGAGATGCTTGTTTGGCCTACACCCTCCCCCTGGTTTCGGGCAAGGACTCGATGAAAAACGATGTTCGCCTGGGAGGTGTAAAGGTTTCGGTGCGCCCAACCCTCTTGGTGAGCCTCTTTGGAATTATCCCCGACCTTCGGCGGTTGGTATCTTCGGACTTTAAGGCCCCGGGGGATGAGATTTGGCTTGTGGGAACCAGGGCCGCTATCTGGGGAGGCCAGAAAACCAAACCGGCCAACCAGCCAGGAACCTTCGCCCTAGGGGGTTCGTTCCTCGAAAAGGTCCTCGCCGGTCCCCAGGCTCCCGCCCGGACCTACGGGGGTGACCAGGGCTTTCACCTGGGGGCCGCTCCAAATGTGGACCTTAGTGAGGCGCCGGGGTATTACCAAACCACCGCCCGAGCTCTGGAGCAGGGGTTGTTTACCTCGATACACGACCTTTCGGATGGGGGTTTGGCCGTAGCCTTGGCCGAGTCGGCTATGGGAGGTAGCCTTGGATGTGTCATCGATGTAGCCACCTACCAGCAGAAGACAACGGCCGGAATGGCCGAACTTTTGTTCAACGAAGAGCCTACTCGGTTTCTTGTGACCCTTCGGCCCGGAACAGCAGGTATTTTCGAAGAGCTCTACAAGAACTTCGGAGTTGTGAGGCTTGGCACGGTGGAAAAAGATCAACGAATAAAGGTGCAAGGAAATTTGGTCCCCCCCGTCACCTTGAGACTGGATGATGGGCGACGAACCTGGGGAAAGGGGTGGCAAGAATGAAAAAGCCGAGGGTAGGAATAGTGGCGGGTTTTGGAATTAACGCTGACCTCGAGCTGGCCCAAGCCTTCGAGCTTGCGGGAGCCGAAGGGGAAATTACCCCAATTTCTGAAATTTTTGAGCGACCCCAACTCCTGGACCAGTGGTCTATTTTGTCCTTTCCCGGTGGATTTAGCTTCGGCGACCACTTGGGCTCGGGTAAGGTCTTGTCGCACCAGATAAAGGCCCGAATTGGCGAGAATATTCGAGCCTTTATCGATCGGGGCGGTTTGGTCCTGGGGGTGTGTAACGGCTTTCAGACCCTGGTGAAAATGGGCCTATTGCCGAACACGAACCAAGATATGGAACCCTCGGTGAGTCTGATTCATAACGATTCGGGCCAATTCTTGAACCGATGGGTTCGATTAGAAGTGAATACCAAGAACTCCAGCCCTTGGCTGTCTGAGTTAAGGGTCGAAAATGGGCCCCTCGAGTACCCAATTCGCCATGGGGAAGGAAAGTTTATTTTTGGATCCGAAATAATTCGTCGAGAGTTGACGAATAACCAACGGATAGCCTTTCGGTATGGGGATAATCCCAACGGAAGTGTCGATAACGTGGCAGGAATTACCGATGGGACGGGCCAAGTTCTGGGTCTTATGCCCCACCCCGAGGCTTTCTTGTACGCCCAGCAGCATCCCCGTTGGACCCGGGAAGGGGTCGAAGAGCCAACCGCCGGGTTACGGTTGTTCCAGGGGGCGGTCAAGAGCTTGAGGTAAAAGGGCCTCAATAGCCCCGTGAGGGATTGGAGGGGCACCGAGGGCGAGAGACCGAAGGTGGACCCCGCAGGACCGGCGAAAGCCGGGCCGAGGAGGCCGGAGCGAAAGCGAAAGCCCCAAAAAGCCCGACCGGCCGTCGGGGTGGGAAAACCTCCAGCCCCCCAGTTTCGGCCGGGCACG
>JAACWS010000021.1 GCA_009991955.1 Spirochaetales bacterium | reverse complement strand
ATTGGCCGGTATACCCCGAAGTACATTCGAGATTAACAAAGATAGACGACATATTTGTCGCCACAGGGTTTGAGGCACTGTCAATTTTTTTAAGTCTCGCTAACTGCTTCAGAAACAGCCTTGGGCTTCTTCTTGACCTCACCAAAAGCAATCTTGCCCGCCTTCACCCCTACCTTAATGTGGCTACCAATTCCAAATTTCCCCTTCAGAATTTCGGTGGATAAGGGATCTTCAATTTCTCGCTGAAGGGTTCGACGAAGGGGTCGGGCTCCGTATTTAACGTCGAAACTCTTGTCGACCAGGAATTCTTTTGCGGCAGGTGCCACTTCCAAAATCATATCTCGCTCGGCCATTCGAGTTTGCATCTCGGCGAAATGAATATCCAGGATGCTGGCGATGTGGACTTTTGTCAGGCTCTTGAAGACGACAATTTCGTCGACCCGGTTTATGAACTCCGGGCGGAAAAGCCGGCGCAGTTCGTTCAGGGCGCTGGACTTTATTTCCTCGTGAGAAAGCTCGTTTCCCATGGGCTGGAAACCCAAGGAAGCTTCGCGGGTAATTTCCCGGGCGCCAGCGTTACTGGTCATAATAAGGACGGTATTGCGGAAACTTACCTTGTGACCCAGGTTGTCTTGGAGCTCTCCTTCTTCCAGTACCTGGAGGAGGATGTTAAAAACATCGGGGTGGGCCTTTTCGATTTCATCAAACAGAACAACGACGTAGGGCTTGCGGCGAATTTTTTCGGTCAGCAGTCCACCCTCTTCGTAGCCTACATACCCCGGAGGTGAACCTACCAGGCGGCTAACGTTGTGCTTTTCCATGTAGTCCGACATATCGATGCGAATAAGAGAGTCCGCATTGCCGAAAAGAAACTCTGCCAGGGTTTTGGCCAAGAGGGTCTTACCGACCCCCGTAGGACCCATGAAGATAAACGATCCCATGGGGCGATTTGGGCTGGAAAGACCGGTACGGCTCCGGCGAATAGCCGAAGCTATAACTTCGATAGCTTCGTTTTGGGCAAGAACTTTTCGTGCGAGTTCTTCCTCGACGTGGAGGAGCTTTTCACTCTCGCTTTGGGCAATGCGGGTCATGGGAATGCCGGTGATATCCGAGATAACCGCCTGAATATCTTCGGCGTCGACGATGCTCTGGGCGGTCTTGAGGGTTACCTTCCAGGCGTTCTTCACTTCCTCCACTCGGGCTCGCAGTTGGCGAACCTCGTCGCGAACTGCGGCTGCTCGTTCGTAGTTCTGGCTGTTTACCAGGGTAACTTTCTCGGCGTTCAGGCGCTCAATTTCGCGCTCGATCTCTTGGACCTCGCTGGGACGTACGGAGTTCTTAATCCGCTTGCGAGCCCCAGCCTCGTCCATGAGGTCGATAGCTTTGTCGGGCATGAAGCGGTCGGCGATGTACCGGTAGGAAAGCATCGCTGCAATTTCGATGCTGCCGGGGGTGTAGTTTACGTTGTGATGTTCTTCGTACCGTTCTTTAATCCCCTGAAGAATTTGAATTGTCTCTTCTACATTCGGTTCCCGGACGATGACCGTCTGGAAACGCCGCTCCAGGGCTGCGTCCCGCTCGACGTACTTCTTGTACTCGTTCAGGGTTGTAGCACCAATACACTGAATTTCGCCCCGACTAAGGGCGGGCTTGAGCATGTTCGAGGCGTCGATAGCGCCCTCGGCCCCACCGGCCCCAATAATCGTGTGCAACTCGTCGATGAACAGAATAATATTGCCCGCGTTGGTTATTTCTTTCATGACCCGCTTGAGTCGTTCTTCGAATTCACCCCGGTATTTCGTTCCAGCAATTATCGAAGCCAGGTCTAGGGTCATGACCCGCTTGTCCATGAGGATCTCGGGGGCCGTACCGTCGATAATTCGTTGAGCCAGACCCTCGACGATAGCGGTTTTACCAACCCCGGGCTCTCCTATGAGGACAGGATTGTTTTTTGTACGACGGGCAAGAATTTGTATAACCCGCTCTATTTCTTTCGCCCTTCCAACCACCGGGTCGAGGGCGCCGTTCTTGGCCATTATGGTAAGATCGCGACTGAATTCATCGAGGGTTGGGGTCGAACGTTTTCCAGGCATAGAAGATACCGAGGGATTTCGTCGGGTAGCAGAACCGGACCGACTGGACCCCTCGCTGGCAGTGGTCGAACGTTCGCTACCCCGGTAGTTTGAACCACTCAGTTGAATAATAAGCTCTCGAAGAGTCGGGACTGAAACTCCGGTTTCCTCCAGGTAGCGACTCGTCTCGCTGGCTGGTTCCTTAGCACAGGCCAACAGAAGATGCTCGGTGCCAATAAACTCGTGGCCCATGGTTTTTGCCTCTTCGGAGGAATCTTCCAAAATTCGATGAAGCCGGGGAGAGTACTTTACATCACCAAAACCAAACCCAACTCGCTTGCGGGGTATAGAACGTTCGAGATCAATTTGCATTCGATTAGGGTCGGCGCTGGTTTTTGTGAGGGCCTTGAATCCGATACCGCCCCCCTCTTTGAGCATGGCAAGCATGAGGTGCTCGGGCAAGAGAAGGTCCGAATGAAATCGTTTTGCCTCGTCCTGAGCCAGTATGGTAATGAGCTTCTGCGCTCTTTGGGTAAGTCCTCGAAACATTTTACATTCCTCCAGCTAAGGATCGATTCAAGAGAATCGACCGTGCTTCGTCTAATATCGTCATTTCTTCGATCTTTGGCGACCCTTTTTGCGTCTCCGACGACCTTTCCGCCTGCAAATAAGCCCACATGTGAGAATCCGTAAGGCGAAAAGGAAGACCCGAAATCCCCGGAGGCAGGAGGGGAAGGATCTTCATACCCCAGGCCATACGTACCTGGCTCCAGGCCTCGCAGGCTTCCTCGAACCCGATAAGCCGGTGAGAGCTAAGCCTTCCCCAGGCCTTCCAGACCCGGTCGTCAAAGACTAGGGGAGAAAGGGATCGTAGCTCTTCCCTAGCCTTTCTTTCTTGGAATACAACCTCAAAAACCCCGTCGCTAAAGGAATCGATCCATTCCTGGTCTTTATGTCCAAGAAACCCTCGACCATCGATTCGGTACACCCAGGCCGATGGTGGTAGGTTTTCAACCGGAAGGATTTTGTAACTCTGAACAGCCACAGGAACTAGTCCCTGGCGCCCCAGGGCCGGTAAATGAACCAGGGCTTGGCCCTCTAGTCCGAGACCTGCTAGGTTGAGGCGACTGGTAAGGTAGCCAAGATCGACCGAAGCCGCAAACCCTACCCGTGATTCGAGAATTTCTTCCCACGATCGGGCCATCTTTTCGGCCCCAACCAGATCAAACCCCGGTGACCAACCGGAGATTCGCAGGTGATCTTCGCCGTTCACCAACACGGCTCGGGTAAAACTCCAATCGGCAAACCAGGTTCGACTCCCCTCCAACTCAACAGAGAAATATCCCCGGTCTTGAAGCATTTGTTTATCCAGACCTCGTGAGGCCGGGCCCAACACCAAGAGTGGTGAACTGGGTGTTTCGATTCCCCGAAGGGTTAACTCGGTACTTGCTAATACTTGTCGGGCCTGCTCGGCGTTTTGCACCCCGGGAAAGGGGAAATTGCGAAAATTTCTATGGAGGTGGACCGCGCTAGCTAATACTACGTCACTGTGAGTGAGAGGAGTCGAAGAATTGGACCAAAGGTCTCGCTGGTACAAGGGAATGGAGGTTAACTCAGTCATCCATTGGTTCCTGTTCGTCTCGAATCCGGGCTGCCTCTTCGTAGTCTTCTTGGGCGAGGGCCTGGTGTATTCGATCTTTTCGTAGGGTTTGTCTATGGATTATGGCCCGGAGGCTTTGGAGGTTTTCGGGGATTCGACCGGTGTGCAGTGGACTCTCGATAGTTCCATGAATGAGTAGAATAATATCCTTGGTAAAGGTAGCATAGCATTCGGCACATCCTACTCGACCGGTCATGCGAATATCGGTCAAACTACGGTTACAGCGAGGGCACTGGAGTTCCGGGTCCTCATCGTCGGGGGTAGGAAAAAACAAATCGGCGACCCGAAACTCGAGTCCCGGATCATCGGCCCCAATCCCCCACAGGGCTGCACACTCGGGGCAGAGGTAGACCTCTTGGACATCCCGGCCCTTTCGTACCCGTACCCGCTGTCGGGGGAGGTTGCCCGTAACATCGGCACCCCCACAGGAGTCGCACAGTCTGTCGGCATCGTCTATCTCTTCGGTATCGTCGAATTTTTCATCGAATTTTTCGTCGCTCATAGGTTCCTTTGGTAGAGTTATACTACTCCCGACGGAATAAAGCCGCCGGGGGTGTCTTGCCTGCCCGATACGCGGGCACGAGGGATGAAATCAGGGTCATGAATAAGGCCGCCAAACCTAACAGGCCCAGTTGTCCGGGAAGAAGGAGGACGGGAATTTGTTCTAGGTAGAACTCGGGATTCAGAATCGAAACCGACTCACCGGGGGCAGAAAAGAGATTCACCAGGACCTCGATCACGTAAATAATCTCGTTGACAAACAGAACACCCAGGCTCCCGAACCCCAATCCCAGAAAAATTCCCCCAAGCCCAGACAATCCCCCTATGGTAAGAACTATGCGGCCAATAGTCCAGGGACTCGCCCCCAATGCCTTAAGAATTGCAAACTCCTGTTGTCGCTCAGCGACGAGATTAATCATGGTCGACGAAATATTGACCGCCGCGACCAGGAGGATAACAACCATGATAAAAACCAGCATGTCCCGGGTCCCGAGAAAATTCATGTACTGGGAGCGCTCGAGTTCGAACCAGGTCTGGGCCTGCCACTGGGGACCCAAGGTAGCCCGCACATCCCGCAGCAAGTCCCGAGGGAGCTCGGGGTCTCGGACGATAAGGGGATTAGGAAGAATAAAGGGGTCGGCAATTTTTAGGGTGATTATTTGGGTTCCACTGTCGGCGGGGAGAATAGTCCGGGCCCGATCGATGGGGATAAAGGCCCAGAGTCTATCTAAGTCGCGATAGCCGCTGGAGACGATGCCCCGAACCTCGAATCGGCTGACCCGAGTGAGCAGACTGCCGGTAGAGCCCCGGCGAACCGTGAGGACCCGCACCTCCTGGCCAACCTCGGCGCCCAGGGTCTGGGCCAGGCCCTCGCCCAGCACTATTGCCTCGGGGGAGCCCAGGTCAAATTCGCCGGCCCGGATCTGCAGGTAGGCTTGGACCCCGGCATCGTTTTGGTACCACTCCGTGTCGACCCCTCGGAGCTGGACCCCGGTGTTTCCACTGGTTCCACGGATGAGCCCTATGCCCTGATGCTCCCTTTGGACCAAGAGGATTTCGCTGGGTCCGTCTCCTTCGATTTCTTCTAGCTCCTGGGCCAGAAGGTCGACGGATTCATGGGGAACCGGGGTCCGAGACTGGATGCGCAGGTGGCCGGTGCCGGTCTCCAGAAACCGGGCGGTTATTCCTTGTATCATGCCCTCGGCCACGTGAGTAACTATCGTAAGGGGAATAAGGCTAAGGGCCAGGCCTATAATTCCCCCCCGCAGGCGCTTAATTGTGCTTCGGGCTCGGGGTCCCCCACCCAGGGCTAAACGGCGGGAAATCCATAGAATCATTGGGTCTTGGCCTCGATGTGTCCGAGGGTTAGGTGAAAATGGGTATCGGAGTAGGCCGCCAGGCTCCGGTTATGGGTAACCAGCACGAGGGTTTTTCCCAGGTCCCGAGATAGGCTAAACAGAAGCTCTTCGACCTCTCGGGAGTGTTTTTCGTCCAGGCTGCCGGTGGGTTCATCGGCCAAGAGCACCCGGGGATTGTTCATGACCGCCCGGGCTACCGCGGCTCGTTGACGCTCGCCTCCCGAGAGTTCGGTGGGAAAGGCGTGAGCTCTGCCGGCGATTCCCACCCTTTCGAGGAGTACAAGGGCCCTTGGCTCTGCCTGGGAACGGGGAAATCCCGCCAGGAGCGCGGGCATGAGTATGTTTTCGAGGGCCGTAAAATCCTTGAGTAAATGATGAAACTGGAAGATAAAACCTAAATCCCTTTGGCGATAGTGGGTGAGCCCGGACTCGCTGGCAGAGGAAATTTCCAGACCCCCAACCACAATCGATCCCGAGGTGGGTTTGTCCATACCCCCCAGGAGGTGAAGGAGGGTCGATTTACCCGAACCACTTTCCCCGGTAATAACCACAACGTGCCCTTCGGGAATCGAAAGGTCGATCTGGTCGAGGACGGTCAGAGGTTCGGGACCGTTGGTGTAGGTCTTGATTACCTGTTGAAAGACAATAAGCGATTCCATACTCCTCCTTGAGGATCTTTACTCTTCTCGAAAAACATCGACCGGGGCAAGATCTCTTACCGAGTAGGAGGCGACCCAGGCCGCAAGGACCGCCGAAGCCAGGCCAAAGACCCCGATAAGGAAGACCTCGGATCCAACAAACCGAACCGGAATTTCCGATATATAGAAGTACTGTAAAGAAAAGCTCCCGGTCTGGCCCAGAAGGTTCCCAAAGAAGTTCAACAGCCCGTTGAGGTTCCACCCTAAAAGTAGTCCTAGAACGGTCCCAACCGAGCTGCCCACCAGGCCGATAATCCACCCTTCCAGGACAAATACCCCCTGGATTGTCCCCGGCGATGCCCCGAGGGCTTTAAAGACCCCAATGTCCCGGGTTCGTTCGTGGATAATTCTTCCGAGTCCCTGATAAATGTTTACCCCCACTACCAGAAAAATGAGGCTGACTAAAAACATCATGAGCCCTTTTTCGACCCGTAGGGCACCAAAAATGGCCCGATTCAGTTCCCGCCAAGAGAGGAGGGTTCCCGATTCTTCAAGGGTTCTGAAGGCTGCCAGGGCCTGAATATCTCCAAAGCGGTCTTCGAGCTTTATTCCTAGGTTCGGCTGCACCTGGGTGCCAAAGGAACTAACAAGGGTTTCTAGGGAGATCATGGCCCAGTTACGGTCGTAGGGGTAGTAGCCCGAGGCAAAGATCCCTCGAACCTCCAGGGTAACTTCCCGGGGGTTACGCAGGTCCAGGTCCGGCCCCTCGAGGGAGACTAAGGAAATAGTATCCCCCGCCCCCACCCCCAGAAAGCGGGCGAGTTCTCTGCCCAGAATGATAGTTCCCGGTGGGCTTGGGTCCAGTTTTCCCTGGACCAGTGCTCGTAGGTCATTGCCCTGGTGGTCGGTGGCTGCAAGAGTCGGGTCGACGGCCCGAATGTACACCCCCTGAAGTTCGACAAAATTGCCCTGGACCAGGGCCTGGGTGTCGTAGTAGGGCAGGGCGTGGCGTACTTCTGCCAGGGCCATTGCTCTTTGGGCAAGAACCGATACTGGTGCCTCTTGGAAGGACTCCGGGTCGGGCTGCCATTGGACATGAAAGGAATTTAGTTCCAGGATATCTTCTATGGTACCTAATTGAAAACCATTCATTACCCCAATAACCCCGTTCAGTGCCAAGACTCCTATGGCAATCCCCAGAATACTCAGAAGGCTGGTCGAGAGTTTCTTCTCTTTTCGTCGGGAACCCAGGTACCGTCGAGCCACAAAAAATAGCCACGGCCAGGGGGTAGGAGATTTCGATCGATAGGTCATGGACTTGTCCTCGGAGTAGCAGGGAAGGTTCGACTTCGAATTACCCGTCCGTCGCGAAGTTCTTCTTCCATTACTTTTACCTCATCTTCGTAGGTAATTCGCAAAATTTCCCGTCCCCCCTGAAAAAATCGGTCTATCCTGGTAAGTCCGGTATACTGGGAGTCCTGAACCAAGCTTCGATTGGCGAAAATTTGGGTCCGGACCAACTCATCGTCTTCGGAGTACTGGTTCACCGTCCGGCGAAGGTTTGTACCTTGTTCAATTTCCAAGGTACGAAGGTCATTGGTGTCCTTTAGGTAGGAGAACCTTTGGGTAGCAAAAAGGGTTCCATTTCGATACTCCCGTCGGAGGATTTCTCTTTCGTTCTCATCGTAGGTCGATTCGATTCGGGTAGGGGGATGAAAGGTTTCGACAACTCGGGTAACCACCAATCCCCGGCCGTCGAAGCTCCATCGCCGGTCTTCAATAATCTGTGAGTCTCTATACACTACAAGGGACTCGGTCTTTCCTTGGGAGTTGAAACTTCGAACCTCGACCCGGCCATTTCGACCCACCCGCTCCTGCCGCAATACGTCTTGGTCCCACTGAAACACCTGGGTTTGTACCCTACCGGTAGCGTTGTTCTCAATGAGGGAACGCAGCCGACCATCGGGGTTGTACAGGTACTCAAAACTCCGAACAAGGTTCCGGTTGCTATCGAATTCGTAACGATTTTGTACTACCCCTTGGTGATTATCATGGACCGAATATCCCTCGATTGTAACCCGCCCCGGGGTGAGAGGATTGTCTACCTCCACCAAGAGGACGGAAAAATCTAGTAGGTATTTCCCCGGTGAGATCTGGGCACCAAAATCTTGGAGTGCTTCTTCCAGGGTATTGAGGCTCAGATTCGTCGGATTCCAAGAAACAGGAATTTGTACCTGGGGAATAAAGGAACCCTCGGTCGAATACACCTGAGGAGGGGCAAGAGGGGTCTGAGTCGAGACCAGTTCGTCTAGCAGAGGTCCTGCGGAATAGAGAATTCCAACCCCAAAACCTAACAACAAAAGTCGCAGAACCCAAGACTTCACTTAGAGTATCCGGTTTACCAAATCTTGAATAAAAGTCTCGGCGGAAAAGGGTGCAAAATCTTCCATCGATTCCCCGGTACCAACAAAGAAAAACGGCAACTCCAAACTCCGCGATACACTTACAACCATACCCCCTCGGGCGGTAGAATCGTACTTCGACAAAATAATACCATCCAAGCCCAAGGCTTCGTGAAAAACCTGGGCCTGTTGCAATCCATTTTGGCCCGTAGTGGCATCGAGAACGAGAATCTTTTTATACCTTTCGGGGCCAACTTTGGAACTCCCTATCCGGTCGATTTTCTGGAGTTCCTTTACCAAGTTCGCCTTGTTGTGCAACCGACCGGCGGTATCTGCAATTACCAGATCTTCGCCCCGGGACTTGGCACTTTCTATAGCATCAAAGAGTACTGCCCCCGGATCGGCGCCGGGTCCTTGGCTTACTACCCGAAAACCTTGTCGTTGACCATGGGTAATGAGCTGATCTGTAGCCGCGGCCCGAAAGGTATCGCCCGCAGCCAGCACTATCTTGTCGGTAATCTTCTGTCTGCGGTAATAGGTCGCCAACTTAGCGATGGTTGTCGTTTTTCCAACCCCGTTTACCCCAAGAATGAGAAAACAGCTGAGAGCTCCCGGTTGGGGAGTAAGCTGCGCGGTCTTGACGCTTCCAGAAAGAAGCTGTTGCACTGCAACCTTGAGGTCTTCTTCTTTCCCTAGTCTATCCTTCTTTCCTAACTCCCGCAGTTCTTCGAGTAACTCCAGGGTTACCCGCGGACCCAAATCACTTTCTAAAAAGAGTTCTTCAAGCTCTTCATAATAGGCTTCATTATGTGGCCCTAAGCCAAAGAGTCTCTTTATACGTGTTCCTAGATCTTTCTTTTTTCCAAAAAACATTCCGGGACCTCTTTATCGGGTTAATGCCGCCCGAGCAGCGGCTATGTATCGGCCTAACTCGAAGAGAGTATAGCCCGCCGAGACTCCGGTCAACAGATAGCTTGTATTCCGTATCCAGTACAGGTCGTTTGCCCTGCCTACGAGGGTGGCGTTCGAAAGATTTGCCCGGGCAAGGGTTGCAGCCTCCTGAAAAATACCATTGAGCACCAGGGGGACCAGGGTAGTTAAGACGGTAATTCCCAAGGAGCCATAAAATCGATCCCGACGGGTTTCTACCTCGTAGGTCCAATCAATTCGGTCATCGAGCAGGGTAAGGCTCAATCCCTGGGAGGCCATTTCCTGGTTTGTAACCAGGGTCCGTCGATGATACCCCGACAGGTTGAACTCCAGCACCGAAGGCTGGGCCCCAAGGGGTGCCAAAAAAGGGGTAATCCCTAGGAATACCCCATCGATCAGGACCGGTACCTCCGAAGGAACCGAAACCACCGGAACGAACGAATAGGAGGGTGGGGGTACTAAGAACCCTATCTCTGTAAGGTTCTCAGAGTCCACTACCCCCCTTTTTGTTTCGAGTACCTGCTCACGGTCTAGAACCTCTAGCACAACCTCGCCGATGGGAATCATGTCTACATCGACCTGTCCGATTCCCCGAACCTGTCCATTTACTCGAATTTCGTACACCGGGGGTAGAACGGTTACTTGAACCCGCCCTTGGGGCTGTTCTGAAAGCTCTATGGCAATCTTTCGAGCCTCGTCTCGGGCAACCTCGGGGGCTACCGCCTTCGACGAAAAGAAGTTGCCTTCTAAAACAATCTCTCGACTAAACCGGGAATAGAGCGAGTAGTTCACCCCCAGAAATTCAGACTCATCGCCAAAGAGTTCGATTGAACCCAAAAGCAAATATTCTACTCCAAATTCTTTTGCTTGGGCCTCAAGGGCAAAGGGTGAAGATTCTCTTAGCCCTTTTCGGAGGGATTCCGGGACCTCGAAACCTTCAGGAGTACTGACCACTTCTAGGGGGAGTCTCGGTGACAGGGGTACCTCTGCCTGAAGGAGTTCGAGGTCGAGGATTTCTGGATCAAGCCAACTTTTGCCCTCCTCTGCCCGGGTAGACAATTCTTCCCGGTAGGTAAATACCTGGTCTCGTAACTGGGCAAGACTCTGCTGCCGTAGATGATCGGCCAAAATCTGCATCCGACGGCCACGAATTGCGTCCGCTGCACGGGTATAAATTCCCTTGACCTCATCGGGATTCAGAGGCCGAGAAGGCAACTCGGGCACCCGGGTCAGCAAAAGGGAGGGTAAAAATCGGGCCAGGTAGTCGGTCAGGGGATCGAGATTCGCACTTCCTTCCTGTTCCCCCGACGAGATTATTTCAAAGGGGAGGGCCCCAATCCGCGCAGAGGACCACCAGGAACTGGCCGAAAACTCTGCGTATAGGTCGTCTTTCAATGATTGGGGAAGAAATGATTGCGGAAGGCTTGGGGTCTGGGAAAATAGCGAGCTAGCACAGAAAAGGACAAAAAATCCTACCAGAAAAGTAGGGCCACAACCGCAAGGGATTCGAGCACCCACAACCTACACTCCCAGGCCGGGTAGCTCCGAGTCCATTGCCCTAAGGAGGGCATTTTTTACCCGCTGGGGCAGAAAAGGCTTTACTACGTAGTCTCGGGCGCCAATTTGCAGGGCCCGTCGAATGAGACCCTCCTCGTTCAGGGCACTACACATGACAACCCTTGCTTCAGGATCGTAGGCGAGAATCTTTCGCAGAGCGGTAATGCCATCCATCACCGGCATAGTTATATCTAAAAGGACCAGGGTCGGTTCGGTGAGCACATACTGCCGTACCCCATCGCGACCATTTGCCGCCTCGGCGATAACCTCGAAGCCCCCATCGTGACAGATTTGACTCAGGAGCTTACGCATGAAAGGAAGGTCATCGATGATGAGAACCTGAGACTTATCTGGCCCATCGAAAAGAGAGGATCCTTGTGTACTTGTTACCCCTAATCCAGGGGATCTTGTTTCCCGGTCCATGGGGATGTTATATTCCACCTTTCTGGGCCTTTATCTTTTGGTCCCAGATATACTTTAAATAGGCTTCGATAAAATCATCTAAATCGCCGTCCATGACCCCTTGAATATTGCCGGTTTCCCAACGAGTTCTAGTGTCCTTCACCATAGTATAAGGCTGAAAGACGTAAGAACGAATCTGATTTCCCCAAGAAATATCTTTTTTCTCTACGCTATTCTTTTCCCGCTCCAGGTCTTGTTGCTCTTTATAATAATCAAATAATCGGGACTTTAACATCTTCATAGCTATATCCCGGTTCTTAATTTGACTCCGTTCGTTTTGGCACTGAACCACGACACCTGTGGGTAAGTGGGTAAATCGTACCGCCGAGTCGGTGGTATTGACGTGCTGTCCCCCCGCCCCACCGGACCGAAAGGTATCGACCCGCAAATCCTCGGGTTTAATGTCGATATTGATATCTTCGTCTACCACCGGCGATGCGTACACCGAGGTAAAGGATGTATGTCGTCGACCACCAGAATCGAAGGGCGAAATCCGCACTAGCCGATGGACTCCGGTCTCCCCTTTCAGGTAGCCGTAGGCGTAATCCCCGGTGACCTGGATTGTCACGCTCTTTATTCCTCCCTCGGCCTCCTGAAGGTCGATGAGGGAGTACTTCATTTTGTTGTCTTCGATCCACCGGGTATACATACGGTAGAGCATACTAGCCCAATCGCAGGCCTCGGTTCCCCCGGCCCCAGCGTGAATTGTCAAAAACGCATCATCCGGGTCGTGCTCATCGCTGAGGAGCTCCAAAATGCGCATTTTTTCGTATCGAGTTTTAATATCCAGGTAATTTTGGCGAATCTCCGACTCCATAGAGCTATCGCCCTCGTCGGAAGCCATCTCGTACAGATCAACCAAATCCTTGGCCTCCCGTACTAGTATTTCCCAGGGCTCGAGTCGATTTTTATGGCGATTCATTTCTTGCAAGACCTTCTCGGCCTTCGCGCGATCGTTCCAAAAACTTGGGTCCGAAGTCTTAGTTTCGAGGTTTTTTACTTCCCCACGAATTCTCTCGGGGTCAAAGATCCCTCCAGGTAGAAGAGATTAGGTCGGCAAGTTCCATTATGGGAGCTTGTAGATCTTCAAGCATGAGGGCCTCCTAAAGATTTGCAGTATACCCTTCCTGGTTGCCCTGACTCAACCCACCTATTCCAGCAGCATGGCATAGGGCCCATCGGGAATAACCGCGATCGAAGCCTTGGGGTTTTCATGGCAGATTCGATCGATAGTCTCTTGAAGTCGTTGCCCTACTGCCTTATCGCCCAAGATTGGACTCACGTTGGACTGCTTTTGTAAGGTAAAATTCATCTCGTCGGAGAAAAACAAAAGCCGTTTGCTCCCTATTCGTTCTAAGACCCGGCACTGCATTTGCAGTTCCCACTGATCTTTGGCGGTGGTATCGGAATGTGCCTCGATGTCTTCGAGAAACTCTTGCCACCGCCCATCGTATTTCTTCATGAGATCGGTGTACTCGGGACTCCCCAATTGCTGAGCACAGGATGAGACGACGAGCAGGGTACTTTTGTCGTGCAAGGCTGGTAGGGCCATGCACATTCCCTTAACGGTCTGGTAGAAGTTCTGGTCCAAGGGGTATCCGCCACCGTTGGTTATTACAAAGTCATATTTTTGGGTCAGCTTTACTCCAGACCACAGGGCAATGTCGGCACATCCTCGGGCGTGGGCCTTTTCTAAATCCCCACAATAGATTCCTACAATTTCTTTCTCGCGGTTAATTGCAACGTTAAACAGAAAATCTACCCCGACCGCTTGGGCTACCTCGAGGGCAGCGGAATGACAGGGGTTCCCTTCTAATACGCCTTCCTTGGCTAGTGGATTCGAAAGGGTGCGAAAGCCGTGGAACCGCTGAATAGTGTGCAGGTCTACCATGGCGGGGCATACTCCTTTCCGTCCCCCCGAATACCCGGCCATAAAGTGGGGCTCAATGAACCCGGTTACAACCCGAAAATCGGCCTCGGCGAAGATCTTATTCACCGCTACGTAGGGGGTATCGCTAACCTTGGAAAGGGTCTCGGGGTCGTCGGCGGTATGATCGATGACGGTGTACTTCTGGATTATTTCTGGACCTAAAAGCTCCTCCAACTCCGCGGTTGTGCTGGGGCGATGCATTCCTGTGCCTACGATTATCGTTACAGCCTCGCTGGGTACTCCCGAATCTTTCAACGTTTTGAGAATTTCGGGCATAAACACTTTGTTTGGTACCGCCCGGGTACTATCGGAAATGGTAATGGCGACGGTTCGTGGCTTCTTTTTCATCAATAATTCCGAAAGGGACGGAGTACCAATTGGATTGGCCAAGGCGCGAGAAATTTCCGACCGAGCAAGGGCTTTGGGATACTCGACCTCAGCACTCAGAACGGTTACTCTCTCGGATAACTCCAAGGTAATCTTTGTTTTTCCATAGGGTAGGTGTACTTTCATTCGATGGGCCCCCTTACCCTCAATCTTAACCTGGAAATTGTCGATAAGTAAGAGTATGATCAGGAATATGTCCTCTTCCGCCCTTCGAAACTCCCTATTACCTCTCTTTTTAGGTTTTTTACTCTTTGGAGGATCGATTGGGCTCTTTGCCCAGGCCGACGGGGACATGAGCGTTTTTGCCCCATTCATAAGTCAGCTCCGAATTGCGGTTCGCGATCCCCAGGTTCGCCTAACCTGGGAAGATATTCCTAACTCCCCCAGTACATATTTTATCTATCGTTACACCCGGGAGATTTCTACGTCCAATTATTTTCTTGCCGAACAAGTAGCCCAGGTTCCTCCGGGTACACAAATTTACATCGACACCCCCCCGGTGAATGGTAACTACTACTACGCCGTACTGGCAGCCGATGGTTCGGGAAACCCTTTTCCGGTCTTTATTCCTATGCGAAATATTACCCTGGTGCCCGCCCGAATAAGTATGGTTATGGCCCAGAATCCGACCCCAGCTACAGAATCGACTTCCGAGACCGGGGACAATGGCGAATCTGCGGCGGAAACCACCCCGGTTCCTGAAGTTCCTGCACGGCTTTCGGGCCTACGGGTTATCGCCCGATCGGACAATTTGGCCTTTGAAATATCCTACCAAACCGACTCGCCACGACGCCGGGTGAGTTTATACCGCTCTACCGGACCAATTACGAACTCAGAGAATCTTGCCCAAGCACTGTTAGTCGATACGGTCGGGGGTACAATTAATCAATTCATCGATTACCCCGTACCGGGTGTGGCTTACTACTACGGAGTTCTTGATACCGATGCTCTTGATCCAGGTTCCCTGGTAAGGGGCACCAATACCCTCATTAACCCCGTAAGCCTCCCCCTCGGCGAGCAGGCGGTGGTTACCTCTGTTCCAGTGGAGGCCGCAAATCCTCGGGCTCTCGGATTGCCCCTCCTGAGTTCTCAAGCTCGATTTATTTCGACTACCAATCTCGATTCGCCGGTCCTGCCCTTCCCTTCCCGGGAAACCGAACCTACCGATCGAGCCCGTCAGGCTTTCGATATCCTTATGGCACCCTTTCCTCAAGCCCCCTTGCCCGAACCAGAAGTTCTCATCTTCCCCGAAGATCGAGATCCTGGACAGGAACAGAACAAGGCCGAGGCTCGAATTTTGCAATCGATCCTTACGACCCAGTTTCAGAATCGTAATTGGGATGAGTCTTTGTCTTTATTTGCAAATCTTATGACCCTGCCCCTCGAGACCGAGCGCCGGGCGAGGGTAGAGTTCTACCAGGCCCAGGCTCAGTATTTTCTGGGCAATTACGAGCAGTCCTATTTGGCCTTTTTACTTATTCGCGATCAGGTCGGCGCGTCGACTGTAGATCCTTGGATGAACGATATTCTGCTTCGATTGCGACAGCCCTAAAGCACAAACCGCCTGAGCGCTTCGGCAAATCCGTCTTCATCGTTAGTTTTTGTCGTAACCCAATTTGCGACCTTTCGCACCTCTTCGGTAGCGTTGGCCATTGCAACCCCGATACCCGCCCACTCGATCATATGTTTGTCGTTTCCCGCATCTCCTATAGCCATGACCTCTTCTTGTTTAACTCCAAGAATTTCGGCCAGATGGGCGAGGGCGAGGCCCTTATCGGCTTCGGGGGGCATTATTTCGAGAAAGTACGGTTTCGATCGAAAGAGTCGGGCGCGGTCACCAAAGTGGGGTTTGAGCATGTTTTCGATGGGTGTGAGGGCATCGGGATCCCCCGGTAAGATGAGTTTAGGAAGGGGCATCGACAAGAATCCCTCGCGATCGCTCGGGACCAGTTCCATTTTTGAAACCGCAACATCGAGCTCGGCGTACCTATTGACGTTAATTACGAATATTCGACTGTCTTTTTGGGTCTGTAACGATAGGTCGTGCTTAACACAGTAGTCGATTGCCTCATTGATTACCGATGGTTCTAAGAAATACTCGAACAGGGGTTTCTGGGTCTGAGCGTCGGTCACCAGGGCACCGTTCCAACTAATAACGTAGCCTTCGTGGGTATCTATTCCAAGGGATTTTACGTAGGGGCTCATACTAAAGAGGCTTCGGCCACTGGCCAAAACGATGTGTACTCCCAGGTCTTCGGCGGCTTCCAGGGCCTCTTTGTTGCCGGGACTAATACTTAGGTCGTGGGAGAGGAGAGTGTCATCCATATCGGTTGCGAGTAATTTTATTGCCATGGGTGGCAGGGTACAGGGAAATGGGCGGTTCGCAAAGTACCCGCTGCGAAACTACACGCCGTCGACTGTGTCAAAATTTACAACTTTCCTGACAATTTTTACAATGATTTTCGAGTTCTATAGGTGCCTCTGGTAACTGCTGCTGTGTATCTAGTTGACGTTCATTCATTGATGTTATATATATAAATAATCATAGATAGCAGGAGCAATATATGCGTAAAATAGTCATAATTGGAGGAGTCGCCGCGGGAGCCACCGCAGCAGCAAAGACTCGGCGGCTCGATGGTGATGCCGATATAACACTTCTGGAGGCAGGAGCCGACGTCTCGTTTGCCAACTGTGGCCTTCCCTACTACATAGGTGGCGATGTGGAACACCGATCTTCCCTCATTCTGGCCAGCCCCCAAACCTTCGACGACCAATACAAAGTCAAAGTCCAAACGAATACTGCGGCCCTTTCGCTCGATCGAACCAAAAAGATCGTCAAGACAAAAAACACCGAGACCGGCAAAGAAATCGATTACCCCTACGATACCCTCATCTTGGCCCAGGGGGGTAAACCTCTGGTACCACCGCTCCCTGGAGTAGAAAAAGACCACGTATTCCAACTCTGGACCCTGGATGATATGGACCGAATCCAGGAGTTTATTACCGAGGAAGAGCCCCAAGACGCGGTTGTCGTTGGTGGTGGCTTTATAGGTCTAGAAATGGTCGAAGCCCTGGTAAAACGAGGGTTGAAGGTTCGATTAGTAGAAATGGCACCCCAGGTGATGCCAAACCTGGAACAAGAATTTGCTGGTTTTCTGACCAAGGAGCTCCTCGACTACGGAGTAGAACTGCACCTCGGAAAATCACTGAAAGAAATTAACGACAACTCGGTAGCCTTAAGCGATGGAACTACCCTGCCCTCGGACTTTGTGTTGTTATCCGTAGGGGTACGCCCGACCCTGGCCCTGGCCAAAGACGCCGGTCTGGAAATTGGCCCCGCTGGTGGACTAAAAGTTAGTTCAACCCTGCAGACCAACGACCCCAACATCTTTGCCGCCGGTGACATGGTAGAAATTGAACACCGAATCCTGGACAAAACCGTCCGAATCCCCCTAGCCGGCCCGGCAAACCGCCAAGGCCGTTATGTCGCCGAAAACGCCCTGGGTGGCCACCGGGAATATAAAGGCTCGTTAGGTACTTCTGTTGTGTTGTTGTTCGGTGCGGTTGCGGGTTCTACGGGACTCAACCTCAAGGCCGCCCGGGACGCAGGGTTCGACGCCGATGCAATTGTCGTCCACAAGACCAGCCATACCGCCTACTACCCCGGCGCCGAGAAGGTAAGCCTCATGGTTATCTTTGACAAGAAGACCCAAAAGATCCTGGGCGCTCAGGCCGCAGGTCGGGTCGGGGTCGACAAACGAATCGATGTTATGGCCACCGCAATTACCGCAGGAATGACTCTTTCAGATCTAGAAGAGTTGGATTTGGCCTATGCGCCTCCCTTCAACAGCCCCAACGGACCAGTGAACATGGCGGCCTTTACGGCCCTGAATCACGCCAGCGGATTTAGCCCCTCGGTTCTGGCCCAGGACCTGGAGACCTTCGTTCTCGAAAAACAACCCATTGCTGTAGACCTTCGGGACCCCATTACTTTTCGCAAAGCAAACCTAGCCGGCTCGAGCAATATTAGCCAGAATATCTTACGAGAGAATCTGGACCAAATTGCCAAGGATCAAGCTATCCTTGTTATCAGCGACGACGGACAAAAAGGCCACGTGGCGGTCCGGATGCTCAAGTCTGCGGGTTTCGAAAAGGCCTACAACCTGAGTGGTGGATACATCTCCCTGGAACGCCAGGCCCGAGTCGCCAAATTTCCTAAACTTCAGGTGGGGTTGTTCCCCATCGAGAAAAAATCTATCGAGGATCTGAAACATGGAGCTGCCGGAAGTGCCCCAACCAGTGAAGGTTCCGAGGCCCCTGCAGCCCCCGTGGATACCACCGGCCCCCTGGTGGTCGACGTTCGAACCGACGAAGAGTACTCCTACGGTGCCGTCCCCGGGGCAATCAACATCCCCCTCGACGAACTCCAAAGCCGAATTGAAGAGCTGGGAGCCAAGGACCGAGACATTACCTTGTATTGTGCCTCGGGGGCTCGATCTTCCTACGGTGTGCGGGTCCTGAAACAGATGGGATTCGCTAACGTCCAAAATGGCGGTGGTTTACACGACATGATGGCGAGGATGTAGGGGGATTTTTCAGTGGTGCAAAAATTGAGCCCGAGGACGATACGTCGCCTCGGGCTTTTTTTGGCACCTGCTATAAATCTTCGGGTTTTACCGACAAGAACAGATCAGGAAACAGACTGACTTCTACGGGGTTTCGTAAGTCGGCGGGTACGGCCAGTCCAAATTTCCCCTCCCGAAAAAAGTACCGCAACACTTCATAGGTTAGAGGATTTACTACCCAATATTCCTTAACCCCAAACTTCTCATAGAGTATACGTTTTTCGCCTTGGTCTTTCATTGCTGTACTCGCCGACAGGATTTCGATGACAAAATCCGGGGCCCCAATAATACCCTCGTCGACGAGTTTTGAAGGATCGCACACGACAAAGGCGTCGGGTTGTACCACCGTCCGAGAGTCTTCCTGGTCTTCCAGTTCTACTACCAATATGACATCCACGGGGGCGAGGTAAGGCCGGCAAGGTTTACCGGAGAAGAAATTTTCCAATTGAGAATTTAGGACCCCGAGAAACCTCTGATGTTTAGGTGTTGGTGCAGGACTCATCGAATAAGGCCGCCCCTCGATGAGTTCCCAGCGTTGGTCGTCGGGCCAGGTTTTATATTCCTTGTAGGTGAAAACTTCGTCACTTTTTACGGCGCTCGAACCCTGAACCACCGGTTCTTTCATGGTAGCCCCCTGAAGGTATAGTAAACCCTTTCAATCGTACCCGTAAAGATCGTCGAAATACTCGGCCACCTGGGTCAGAAGCCCAAAAAGAGTCTGATCACCAACCTTTTGCCAAATGCCCGGGTAATTCTCGAAGGCAAAGGGGTCGGTGGGGGAGTAGGCCATTACTTCTAGATCGACCAAGGGACCCGCGCCCAGAAGCTGCCACTGGCCGTCGAGACGGATGGCAAAACCAAAGGTTGAGGATCGGAAGGTCAGGTTTTCTACGATGCCTACCGAGAGTTGATCATCGTCGGATACGAACAGCTGAACCACACTGCATTCGCTACCATCGGAGTTGGGAGGACAGAGCTCCTGGCGGAAAAAATCCTCTACTTCCGGGGTTCGGGCAAAAGTTGGAACTAAGACTATCAACAAAGCCCAGACGAGCCATATTTTTGCCCTCATAGAGTCATCCTCCTACCACCGTCATCAGCCCCGACGGAGTTTCGTCTACTTTCCAACTCAGACGGTCAAAGACAACCAGGTAAGACCGAGCATCGGTATCGAAAGAATTGCGGTGGGGACAAGGCAACTGTTTCCGGGGCCTATCTAGGTCCTTCATGGATAATCCCCCCACCCCACTCAATCGCCGGGCAGCGGCCACCTCCCATACAGTAGCCGCCCCTCGGACATAATGAGTTCGACCACTCCGCCAATTTTTAACCGCGACCGAAATCCTTCCAGGGTATAAAAGAGTAAGTCCCGAGGCCAGTTGGCAGTTTTCTCGGTTATCGAGGAGTATAATGCATTCCTGCCGGACGAAAGTAATTCCTCGTCTTCAAAAAGGATCGCTAGATCCAGGTCCGAGGCTACAGTCATTTGGCCTCGGGCAGCAGAACCGAAGAGAATAAGACCATAGGGCTTACAGACCGACAAAATCCAATCGGTGGTAAAAGAAATGAGCTGTTCGGTCTCTTCCGCACTCAGTTTTTTGGGGAATAACAAACCCATAACCCATTCTATGGCCTGGGTCTTGGTGGGTCAAGCCTGGAACCGAAGCTGGGTGTCGTCCTACTTCCGGGATTTGTATTTCTAGTCTAGTTGGTCTATATTTAAATCATGGAAACTGTAAGCCTCTATCAGGCGAAAATTCGACTTTCTGAACTTGTGAGGGAAGCCGAGGCGGGTAAAGAAGTAATTATCACCAAACACGGTAAGCCTTCGGTACGTATCGTGCCCTACGAAGGTGACAAAAGAGTTCGGGAATTCGGTTTCTTTGCGAAAGGATCGAACATCGCCTCGGACTTTGACGAAACACCTGAAGATCTTCGTGAGTACACATGACGGCCCTACTTGATACCCACACGATTCTGTATCTTGCGATAGATCCGGACAAGCTGGGTTATCAGGCCCGACAAATAGTGGAAACAGAGGAGAATAACCTCATCGCTAGTATTACCTCTTTGTGGGAAATCGCAATCAAACTTCGGATCGGAAAGTTGCTCCTTCCCCTCGGTCTTGACGATTTTTGGTCGGAAACCATCGAAAAAGCACGCCTATCAGAGATCGGAGTATCGAAAACCACAATTCTGCGTACCCTCGAACTCGATCTTTCCCACCGTGACCCCTTCGATCGTTTCCTAGCCGCCCAAGCCCTCGAACTAAACATTCCATTTCTGTCTGCAGACTCGGCAGTTGACCCATGGGGAGTACAACGAATCTGGCACTAGCTCCCCCCCTGTCTTGGCAACTCGACCCCTTTGAGGGTACCTTAGACCCATGAAATCGAAACCAAAAAAGAAATCGCCAACTCCCCGTTCGCTCATGGGGAAGGTAGGCCGATTTTTTGCCTTTTTCCTTGTTCTTCTTATTCTTGGAATCCTCGGTCTGCTCGGCTTTGGTGCCCTGGACGCCTTCGCCTTGGAGAGCCCGCAAGAACTCTACACCAACTACTACCGAGTCGGCGACCAAGAGTACGGAGCCTACGTCGCCCTCCCACCGGGCACCCACGAACCGGGAAGCCTGCCTGGTGTAGTAATGATCCACGAATGGTGGGGACTGGACGAGGAGACCATCGCCAAAGCTGACCGGCTCGCCGCCGAAGGTTACCTCGTCGTGGTTCCCGATGCCCTCGCAGGACGTTACGCCTCTACTGTGCCCGGTGCCCTCCTCTTAACTCTCTCGACTCCTGCAGATACAATCGACACCGCGGTAAATGGGGCCTTCGACTATTTACAAAATCACAACTTGACCGACCCTGGACGTCTGGGCATTATGGGCTTTTGTTTTGGGGGCCGGGAGGCTATGCAATTTGGAGTACGGGATCCCCGACCCCGGGCGACTATTACCGCCTACGGCGGTAGCGTGGTCACCGACGACATTGGAAGGCTGGGGGCCAATGGTCCGGTCCTGGGAATTTTTGGAGCCGAGGATGGTTCCATTCCCTTGACCGAAGTGGCCGCCTTTGAAAAGGCCCTGAACAACCGAAACGTCGAGAATACGATCACCGTATACGAGGGAGTAGGACACGCCTTTATAAAGAATCCCCTCATCGATAGCCCCGGACCCAGCCGAGAAGCCTGGTCCGAGATGCTTTCGTTCCTGAATAGAAGTCTCAAATAATCACCTAAAAGGACATACCATGGAACCCTTTCAGTACACAGTTCGGCCGTACAACGGAATTTCGCCAACCATCGATCCTTCGGTTTTTCTGGCCGACGGGGTTCGAATAGTGGGTGATGTAGAAATTGGAAAAGACTCGAGCATTTGGTACAACACGGTCATTCGGGGCGATGTGCAAATCGTTCGCATCGGCAACCAAACCAACGTCCAGGACAACTGCATGCTCCACGTGACCCACGACACCCATCCCTTGCATATCGGGAATGGGGTCACGGTGGGCCACAGTGTTATCCTGCACGGATGCACGGTAGAGGATTTTGTCCTGGTCGGCATGGGCGCCATAGTCCTGGACGGGGCGGTGTTAGAGCACCATAGCTTTGTCGCCGCCGGGGCCGTTGTTACCCCCAACACCCGAGTCCCCTCGGGTTACTTGGTTGGAGGAATTCCCGCCAAGGTCCTGCGGCCCCTTACCCCTGCAGATATGATGGCCTTGGAGGAGTCGGCTGCCCGGTATCGGCAGTACGCCGTGCAAAGTCAAAAAGGATAGGTCGGCGGATATGGCAGTTTCGACCGTAATTCTCGCTTTTATTGCCTTCATAAGCCTGGGTATGCCCGATGGCCTTTTGGGGGTCGCCTGGCCCTTTATGCGCCAGGACTTTGCCCAGCCCTTGGATGCCCTGGGTGGCTTACTCATCTCCTCGGTGGTGGGCTATACCCTTTCCAGCTTTTTCAGTGGCGAGGCCGTTCGTCGCCTGGGCCTGGGTAACCTTTTGGCTCTGAGCGTCGTACTTACCTCCGGGGCTTTAATCGGTTATACGGTGGTCCCCTTGTGGTATTTGGTCTTTCCTTTTGGTTTCCTGGGGGGATTAGGAGCTGGCGCTATCGATGCAGGTCTGAACTCCTATTTCGAAAAACACCACGGCGAAGGGCTCATGCAGTGGCTCCATGCCTTTTTTGGCATTGGCATCACAACCGGTCCCCTGGTCATGACCTGGGCAGTCACGGGTCCCGGTCAGTGGCGAATAGGTTACTGGATTGTCGCGGTCTTCCAGGCCACCGTTGGGATGCTCTTTTTCCTGCGCCGGCGATCATGGGATCGACCGGACGATGAAGTAACCGAAGAGCAGCACTCCTCCGGGGTGCCCCTGGCCAAGACCCTAGGGTACGCACCGAGCTGGCTAAGTGGACTGCTCTTTTTTGTCTACGTTGGTATGGAGGTAACCCTGGGCCATTGGGGATACACCTACCTCACCGAGGGGAAAGGGGCCGACCTGGGTGTCGCGGGGCTCATAACCGGAAGTTACTGGGGCTTCTTCACGATTGGACGCATCATTGCCGGCCTGGTGGCCTTTCGAATACGATCGATCGTCCTCATCTACGGGGCCATTACCCTGGCCCTGGTGGGGACTGGTTTCCTCTTGTTAGGTAACTCCCAGACTCTGGTCGTAACGGGTATAGGCCTGTATGGTTTCTCCTTGGCCCCCATCTTCCCAGCTATGGTCTCTACCACCAGCCACCGGGTTGGCCGGGAACACGCCACCAATACCGTGGGTATGCAAATGGCTTTCGCCGGAATTGGGGTAGGAATTTTGCCTACCCTGGTCGGATTCCTCGCCGCCCGGGTTGGTTTGTTCGTAATCCCCTACACCTTACTCGGAATGGTCCTTGCCTTGTTTACCCTCCTTACCCTTTCGAACCTCTTGGGGCGTTCACATTCTCCAGGAATTCCTGAACGGGATTTGATTAATCGGTCAAATTGATATACTTTGGGGAGTATGAACATGAATAAACGAGTTGTCATTACCGGTATAGGGACCGTCAATCCCTTAGGCCATTCGGCCCAAGAAAGTTGGGAGGCGGTCAAGGCTGGAAGAAGTGGCATAGAACGCATAACCCATTTCAATCCCGAAGGACTTAATTCCCAAATCGCGGGGGTCGTCAAAGACTTCGATCCCCTAGCCCACTACTCCGACGAGGACCGCAAAGCCGCAAAAAAGCAGGACCGATTTGTCCATTTTGCCTCGAAGGCTACCCGCGAGGCCCTGGCCCAATCGGGTCTGGATATAAAAAGTGCACCCTTTCGAACGGGCATCTGCCTTGGAACCGGAATTGGTGGAGTCCAGGTCCATCAGCAAAACGGGGCAAACCTGGCAGCCAGGGGGTTTCGGGGAGTAAGCCCCATGTACATTCCTGCCAGCATTGGAAACATGGCCGCAGGTTTTGTGTCTATGGAACACGGAATTATGGGACCGAACCTGGCCACCCAAACCGCCTGCGCCACCGCTAACCACGCCATGGCCATGGGCTACCTCATGATCCAGGCCGGCATGGCTGATGCCATCGTAGCCGGGGGCACCGAAGCCTCGGTTACCGAAATGGCCGTTGCCGGTTTTGCAAACCTGCGGGCCCTTTCCAGCAAGTACAACGACACCCCCCACCGGGCCAGTCGACCCTACGACAAGGGTCGGGATGGGTTTGTTATCGCCGAAGGAGCCGGGGTGCTGGTACTCGAAGAATACGAGCACGCAAGAAAGCGAGGGGCGGTCATTCTTGGGGAACTGCTATCGGTGGGCATGAGTGGCGACGCCTACGACCTGGTAGTGCCCCACCCCGAGGGTATTGGGGCCCTGGCCAGCATGGAAATGGCCCTGGAATATGCGGGTATAACCGCAGACCAAATCGACTACATTAACGCCCACGGAACATCTACTCCCTTAGGAGACGTCGCCGAAAGTAAGGCTATTTATAAGCTTCTCAAAGGAAATGAAGAACGGGTGCACGTGGGTTCAACCAAGAGTCTCCACGGTCACCTGTTGGGAGCCACCGCAGGACTGGAGGCAATTTTGACCCTCATGGCGATGAACGATAACCTTGTTCCGGCGAATAGTAATATCGACGAATTTGATACCGACGTGGCCCTGAAACCCGAGACAATCAACCAAAAACCGATAGAAAAAGATATTCAGATTGCCCTATCGAACAGTTTTGGTTTCGGCGGTCATAACTCGACGATTGTTCTCCGCAAGGTATAGACATCGATACAACCCATAGAGGCCCAGCACTACTTCCTGGGCCTTGGGTTCGTTTCCTTCTTCAATGATTCCCAAGGTCTTATCCCAGAACATCCGAACTACCGAAGGAATTATCGCCTTCACTCCCGGATGGCGCTCAATTTCGCCCCACACTTCGAGCTCGAGTCGAAAGGCCGCGGCAAATTCGCCCTTTTCGTAATACACTGGAAGGGCCTCCAGGTGCCGATTAATAGGAAGCCCCAAGAGAACCCGTCGCCCCGAGACTCGACCCAAGATTTTATCCAGCCGTTTTTGGCTTTGCTCGGCCAGCTGATAAAAGGACTGGACATTCTGAGACCAGTCCCCAGTCATATACTGGTACATCTCCCCGGAGGTTCCAAAAAGGTCACCCAAGGCAATAGCTAACTGCCTTCGTAATATCCAGTTCTCGGTAGTAAAGAGTAAGAAGAAAATTTCTTCTGCCGCTTCCTCTAGTCCCAGTTGGGCTGCAGCCCCGGCTGAGCTTACCTTGACCTTCAAAGAATCGGAACGACGTAAGAAATCTAAAAGAATCCCCCGAGAACCCTGGGACTGAATTCGCCCAAGGGCTCCCGCGGCCTCTATTTCTAGCTCTTCACTGGGATCTTGAAGGGCTAGGCTCAGAGCAATAGAAACCTCTTCTTTCAATGCTTCATTCTTGAGGGGTATGAGTCCCAGGGCCCGGGCAAGTTTTGGTCGAGAAAGGGTCTCACTCGAAGATAGGCGAGAGACCAACTCATGGACTGCCTCGGGGGTACCGAGCCGAACCATAGCTTGAATTGCTGCCTCTCGCACTTCGGCCACCGGGTCATCGAGACGAATACTAATTTCGGCAAACCCCAGATCGAGCGCACCTCCCCGACTGTCCTCAAGGGTTCGCTGAACCACCAGGGCTCGAGTAGGACGGCCGAGGATAGAAATATTTGTAACCGCCCGAAAAATGCCCGGGTTTAGAATAGTCCCGACAACTGCCCTTACGCTCTTGTCCCGAAGGGTAGTTATCCGTCCTAGGTGGGTCAGGCTAAAAAGGACCAAGACAATAGAAAGGGAAACCACGGTCTGAAAAGGAGAAGCGGCAAATCTGCCTATAATTAAAGGATGAAGTTCCAGATAGTCGTAGATTACCCCACCCAAAAGTGGGCTTACCGAAGCACTAACCCCAAAGGCTGTCCAATACCAGGCCGAATAGGCGGTTCGATTCTCGTCCGGGGACAGGGCTATCATGAATTGACTAATTCCTTCCCAAAAGGCGGGAGCAAAAAATCCCCCAACCAAAGCGATAAGAGGCAGAACAAAAGGGTAGTTTGAGGGACCAAGAAAGAGGTAACCAACCCAGGAAATCACCATGAGCCCACCGATCATTACAATTGGTTTTTTCCCCATTCGATCCATGAGCATTCCCCAAAAGGGCGCCATGAGGACCCAGGTTAGCTGACTAATGACAAAGGTAATTCCTAACCACACCGTAGGCGCACCGCCGCCGGTCGGGCTGGTCATGAAAGGAGCCAAAAAGGGGGCAGCCAAATTGAAGGAGAAGAGGTACATACCCAAGACAATACAGAATTGTCGAAACGATCGGTCCCGCAAGGGCCGAAAGAATTCCCGCCAGGTCATAGGTTCCACATCGGCATCCAGGGGCTTTGGTTCGGGAATGAAGATATGCAGCAATATGTCTCCAAGGCCCGCCAACGCTCCCAAGGAGAAGAGTATTCCATAGACCACAAAAGCCTGTTTTGCGTAAAGATCGACCGCAAAGGTGGCACTAAAGAAAAAGATGACGTTCACAAACTGACTAATTGCCGAACGACGGCCAAAAAAGGCCGATCGTCGCGCCTCGGGAATGAGGTCAGCCATCCACGACCACCAGCCCGATCCGCTCGAACTGCCAAAGAGGGCACCAATGATACCCGCCACAAGGACCAGGCGAATAGCAAAGTCCTTATCTCCCCCCGAAGCAACCCCAAAGGCTGCAAAGGCGATGAGAAAAGCCGCACTGCGCTGGATAAGGGTTGTAAGTATAAAGAAGGGTTTTCGCTGCCCCTTGAGTAAACCATAGAACCAGATTGCCGCCAAGTTCAAGAGTGCCAGGGCATTGACCGTTCCTACTAAAAGACCCAATTGGGTAGAGGTAGCCTCGAGGTAGTTTCGGATAAAGACCGTCAGAATTTGTTGGGGCGTTGCGGTTACCAGCCACATAATGCCCAAGGCTCCGGAAACGTAGCTTATGGACATTGAGCGGGAAAGGTCTTTTTGAGAAATCCCCCGGTTTTTCCAGTCTCTCAATTCCACCTCCTAGGATTCGAGAGACGCGTGGACAATTCGATTCCGCCCCTGATTCTTCGCTGCGTACAGGGCATCATCGCTGGCATTGACCAAGACCTGGATGTCTTCATTTTTCGGCACAAGGGTTTCAATTCCAATACTCACTGTGAGGAAAGGACCCAAACTCGAAGCCGGATGGGAAATTTGGCGAAAGGCGAGTCCCGCCTGAATCGTACTGGCAATTTGTATGGCTCCTTCGGCGGTGGTCGCCGGGAGGACGAGGGCAAATTCTTCCCCCCCGATTCTGCACACCAGGTCGCCTCCTCGGCTGACCGAATCGGTAAGAACCTGGGATACTTGACGAATAACCTCATCCCCGGCGGGGTGGCCGAGGGTATCGTTGTACGGCTTGAAAAAATCGATATCCAGGGAAATGAGAGAAATTGGCTCTTCCGACCTTCGACAGTGCATCCATTCCCGGGAAAGGGTATCGGAAAACATACGACGGTTCCCGAGACCCGACAACTGGTCGTGGTAGGACATATAGTTGAGTTTTTTGTTTGCTATCTCCAGGGCCTCTTGGGTCTTGGTTAATTGCTGAACCTGGTCGGCCAAGGCAAACTTTAGACGAATCTGGGTAATACCGTAAATGAATGCTACGGTCAGAAGACTGTAGAGAATAAAGGCCCAAGGCTGGAAAAATGGTGGCGCTTCGACTCGCACAAGCACTCGCGACTCCCGGGGCACGTCGGTGAAGCTCATGTCGGAATCCCAGCTGAGGTAGAAAGTGTAGGTACCGGGACTCAGGTTTGTATACCCTGCCTGCCTTCGGTTAGTGCCGTCTACCCAGTCCCGGTCAAATCCCTCGAGGGCGTAGAAAAACCGATCGGTCCTGGACCCGGAAAAATCCAAACCAGCAAATTCTAAGAGGATGCTGTTCTGGGACCAGGGCACCCATACTTCCGGTATTTCTTCCCCCAGAAAACTCAGTTCTCGTTCCTGGTTCTGAACAAAGACCCGAGTTATGGTTGGTGGAAAACTTCGCGTCTGTTCTCTTACCAGGTTCGGATCAAACCGGGTAAGACCGTCAACATTTCCTAAAAGCAGGTATCCATCGGTGTCGCGGAGGACACCGGTAGAAAATTCGTCATAGGGTAAGCCTTGTTCCCGACCCAAAGAGAGCGTAACTCCCGAGGGATAACTGAGCCGGTTCATACCAGAGTTCGTCGACGCCCAGACGGCCCCTTCGGAGTCCCTGACAAGGGCACTGACGTTGTAGCTTACTAGGCCTTCCTCTTTTCCGTAATGGTGAAGAATGGTAAAGTCCGGAGAAATGACGGTTACTCCCCCTTCGATTGTTCCAATCCACATGCGTCCTTCGGAGTCGAGGTACTGGGTTCGGACAGTTTGACCTGCCAGACCTTCGAGAGTTCCGTCTTTTTGCAGACCCTGAATTGTATCGGGGTTAGTCGGGTTATAAAGGTAGAGGCCCCGGTTTGTACCTATCCATAGTCGTTTCTTGTCGTCGCGGGTTAGGTTATACACCAGTGAATCGCCTAAACTGAGGGTTTGGGTAAGACCAGTCTCGGGTCCCCAGGCTACTACCCCCTTCGAGTAGGTGCCCAGCCAGAAGGTACCCGGTTCTTCCCGGGGCAAAATACTCATAATCGTCGTATCGGGGGCTTCGAAACGGGTAAAGGTACCATCTTCGTTGTAACGATTGAGCCCGTCGTTGGTAGCGACCCAAATGTTCCCGTCTGGTGCTTCGACAATTTGACGAATAATATTGTTCGAAATACTCGAGGTTTGGTTTTGGTCGTAGGCGAATCGTTGGACTGCTCCATCAAATTCCTCAAAGAGATTGAGTCCTCCGTTGTAGGTTCCTACCCAATAACGGTTCTTTGAATCTTTAAAGATGGTAGTAACAGAACCGCTTGCAATAGACTGACCATCGGCGGGATTGTGGGTCATATGGGAAAAAATTCTACTCGTGGGGTTGTATAAGCCCAGGCCATTCCCGTGGGTTCCAACCCATATCATTCCCGTACGGTCTTCAAAAAGGGAATAAATAATGTTCCCCGGTAGCGATCCTCGAACTCCCCTTTGCTGGAGCGATTGGGAGAACTCCTTGGCCCCTGGATCCAGACAGAAAAGGCCACCACCCCAGGTGCCAACCCAGAGGTACCCTTCCCTATCGAGGAGCATCGAGTAAATACGAAGATCTTGGGGCAGCAGATTTTCGAGAATTCTATCGGCTTCAGGATCGTAGAGTACCACGCCACCATCCCAAAATCCGAAATACAGCAGTCCATTGGGGTCTTCTTGGGCGACCATTCCAAAGTCCGAGGTGTAGTTGCCCGCTTTTATTCCGATAACCAAAACAAATGCATCCCGGGTCTCGTCGTACCGATACACCCCTCCGTTAGAAACGATCCACAACCGCCCTCCACGATCTTCGTGGATGTCGCGAATTGTCGGATGAGAAATCTGCCCCGGTTCGGGCCCGGTGGGGTACTGGGTGAAGGTTCCACTTTCATCATGAAAGCGGTGCAAACCACCGAGAGTCCCCACCCACAAACGATTCTTCGAATCGCGAAAAATGCTTACTACTACATCGTGGTTGAGGGTTTGGGGGTTCTCGGGATCCCGCCGATAAGCAGTAAACTGCTGGGTAGCCAGATCGAGAGCATTGAGCCCTTGGTAGGTTCCTATCCAAAGGATTTCTCGCGAGCTGTCATAGTAGGTAGTTTGAACTACGTTCCCCGAAAGACTCGTATCCACGAAGGGCTCGTTCTCAAAAAGTGACATCGAGTATCCATCGTACCGATGTAATCCCCCTTGGGAACCGAGCCATAAAAATCCCCTGCTATCTTGAGAAATTGACGAAACAGAGAGACTAGCAAGTCCATCTCGTCGATCGAGGGTCTCAAAGTACAGTGGTTGCCCTTGTAAGGCCGTCAGAGAACTGAAGAGGAGTAAAGCTGCGGAAAGCCACCGAATATTTTTCAATGTGTTCACGTTCCTAATTGTAACTCAGAAGTATTCAAACTTCCTCATAGAGTTATAGAATAGAACTATGGTGTTCTCCCACTCCCATATACCCCTTTTTCCTCGAATTATTTTGAAAATACTCTTCTTGGGAGTACCAAGACTCTTTTCGTTTCGGAGAGTCAATTTTGAACAACTTCGAACCTTGTCGAGAGCACCGGTAGTGGTGGGGAACCACGAGGCAAACTGGGATCCAATTTGGGTAATCGCCGCAGTGAACCAACGAATTCGGTATCTTGCCTCGGACCTGATATTTCGTAGACCCGTCTTGGGGCGACTTCTTCGGTGGTTAGGAATGATTCCCAAACGAAAATTCCACGCCGATCCGAGGTCGGTTCGATCTATGCGGGAGTCCCTAGCTCGAGGCGAGTGGGTTGGTTTCTACCCCGAGGGCGAATCTACCTGGACCGGTTCCCTATCCCCCTTTGTAGAAGGGACTGGCAAGTTACTCAAGTTTCTTGGTGCTCCTGTGGTCTGCATTCGCACTGAGGGTGTCTATTTCGCCCAGAACCGATGGCTTCGCAGAAAAAAAATCCGTCCCGTAACACTCATCCTTACCCGAATCATTAGCCCAGAAGAGCTAAAAACCCTTACGCCATTAGCAATAGAGGAGATTCTCCATAAACACCTCGAAATACAACCTTGGAAAAACACTCCCCTGGGGCAGATGACGTTAGAAGGGATCGAAGGAGCCCTGGCCCACTGCCCAGTGTGTGGAGGTAGCCATACCTTGAGTTCTCTTACCCATAGAGTTTGGTGCAAAAATTGCCACTCCAAAGCACAACTCGGGGCTGAAGGAACTTTGACCTGGTCTCCAGCCCCCGATCGTCCCCAACCGACAAACGCCTTACCAACCTCGATACCCGAGTGGTTTAGGGCCCAGGACCAGTGGTTGGTAGACAAAGGGTTCGACGTCTGGGAACCCCTTGCCCTTGACGGCCACTTTGAAGAACATAGCCAACGATTAGGACGAAAATTCCGGGAGCCGGTAAAAATCACCTGGCCCCAGGGGGGGCAAGTTCTAGAAATACAACAGACGGCGGGCAAGGGGCGAACATGGGCCTTTCCTATGATTAACCTGGAGTGGGTCAACGTGCAAATGGGAGAGCGAATCGAATTTCGTTTCCAAAATCGAATTTTCATTCTACAGTTACGAAAACCCCTGGGAGGGTATCCATTCTATCGCTGGCACAAGTTGTACCAGAAAGGAAGAAAGCAATGAGCGAAGTTATGCAAACAATGTGGGGACCGGGCATTTTTGATGCGGTTATCCTCAGTGTACTCTTGTTAGCCGGACAGATTCTGAAGCGGAAAATACCCTTTCTCAATACCTTCCTCTTGCCCAGTGCAATTATCGCCGGATTCCTTGGCCTGCTATTGGGGAGTGATGGGATTGGATTGATACACTTGGACCAAGAACGCTTGGGAGTCTATGTGTACCACCTCCTGGGTCTGGGTTTCATCTCCTTGGCCCTCAAAGATCGGGAAATGACCGCCTCTCGTCCTATTGTAAAAACCGGCCTGTTTATAGTTACCGTGTACCTTCTTCAAGGAATCATTGGTAGCATTATTACGATAACCGCCGCCTACACCTTTTTGCCCGATACTTTTCCGTCTTTAGGGCTCCTGTTACCCTTGGGATTTGGTCAGGGTCCCGGCCAAGCCTACAGTATTGGTCGATCGTGGGAAAGTGCTGGGGTCAAATTTGGAGGCAGTCTCGGCCTGACGATAGCGACCATGGGATTTGTGTGGGCAACCTTTGGTGGAGTAATAGCTGCGAATATACTCAAGAAGAAGTATCCACCTACCGCGCTTCCGGTTTCGCCCGGGAGTTCTGGAGCCCAGGTCTCTAGGGAGGTTATCGCCAATCTTTTTGGAGAACCCGAAACCCCCCAGGAAGAACAGGGGGAACTCAATTTAAGTAATATGATTGATATTGGAACCCGGCAATTATTCCTCATTGGATTCATCTATTTGGCAGTTTATTTGACCCTCTATGGCATTTCGATGCTACTTGGGCGTTTAGGGAATGTTGGAGCGAACCTGGCGAATGTTCTGTGGGGCTTCCATTTTGTCTTTGGTACCATGTACGCAATCATCGTGAAACTGGCGATGGCTCGTCTACGAAAGCGGGGGGTGATGCACCACGTGTATAACAATAATCGTATTCTTTCGCGTATTTCGGGTACCAGTTTCGATTACATGGTAGCCGCTTCGATCGCCGCGATTTCGGTGGAAGTTATCCTCGACAGTTGGATTATCTTACTGCTTCTTACAGCCGCTGGGGGGATCATTACCCTATGGTTCAGCCTGTATGCGGCTCGTAAAGTGTTTAAGAAAGACATTCTCGAATACACTCTGGGATTTTTTGGAACCTACACCGGCACCTTATCGACCGGAATGGCCCTGTTGAGGACTGTAGACCCGAGCTTTCGCACCAAGGTTGCCGACCATCTGGTTCTGGGGGGTGGGTTAGCCCTGTTTTTTGCCTTTCCCCTTTTATTAATTTTGAACCTCCCGGTCATTGCCCTGACGGAAAATAAACCGGAGTTCCACTTCTACGCCCTGGCCGCTCTCGTGGTGTACTGCGCCCTGACCGCCTTTTTTCTATTTTTCGATCGAAAACCCAAGGCCCGGTAGGAATTCTAGACCCGGGTCAAGGGTGGGGCTATTCACCCTTCGGTAAAAGCATGTTCGCCGGGCCTTTCCATCGGGCCCCTTGGTATGGCAAACTCCATCCCCCTGGGGCCGCACCAAGTAAACTAGGGCATCTTGGTCGCAGTCGACCCTCACTTCAACGAGGTCCAGAGTGTCACCCGAGGTCTCGCCCTTAGTCCACAGGGCATTTCGGCTAGTACTCCAAAAAACTGCGGTGCCGGTTTCCAGGGTTCGTTCCACGGCCTGGTGGTTCGCGTAGGCGACCATGAGGATTTCTTTGGTATCGAAGTCTTGGACGACTACGGGCAGGAGTCCACCCCGCTTTTCGAACTGGGGCAAGAATGATGGGCTTTCTTCGATTTCTTTGTCGGCCATAGCTCGTTCCTTATACTCCTTCTATCGGATACCGGTAGATCTTTCCCCCCGGCCCTTTTAGCAGATAATTTCCTTCTTCTTTTCCCAGGACCGTTCCCCGATCCAGGGGGATTTTGCCCCCCCCTTCGGGGAGGTCTACCGCGTAGGTGGGCATTCCCATTCCCGAAAGGCGGGACCGAATTTCGTCCATAAGATCCAATCCCCGATCGATCGAGGTCCGAAAGTGCCGGGTTCCGGCGGCTAAATCGCCCTGGAAAAGGTAGTAAGGTTTGACCCGGGCCTGCAAGAGCCCACGAAACAGCTCCACCAGGGTATCGGCGTGGTCGTTTACCCCCCGTAACAATACCGCTTGGTTGAGCACCGGCACCCCTTGGCGAACCACCAGGTCTATGGCCCGGCGGAACTCGGGGGTAATTTCTCGGGGATGATTGACGTGGGTTACCATCCACATGGTCCCGTACCT
The DNA here is from genome assembly GCA_009991955.1 of Spirochaetales bacterium. Taxonomy (GTDB): domain Bacteria; phylum Spirochaetota; class Spirochaetia; order DSM-27196; family Salinispiraceae; genus SKVS01. The sequence continues at coordinate 38,899 of JAACWS010000021.1, read as the reverse complement.
TCCCAAGATCTTTGCCAGTTCGGGGGTGATTCGATTGGGCTGAACCACAGGAATTCGGGTGGCCATACGAAAGGTGTAGTTTGGGTTTACCCGGGTTAGGGCCTGGAGAAGAAGCTCGATCTCCCGGTCCGGGCTCATAAGCGGGTCGCCCCCGGAGAGGAGTATTTCTTGAATCTGGGGCCTTTCGGCCAGGGCAACACAGATAGCCTCGAGTTGGTCCGGGGTCAATCGGCCAGTAGAGTTGCCGGTAAAATGGCGACGAAAGCAGTGTCGGCAGTACACCGCACACCGGTCGTTGACCAAGATAAGAGCCCGGTCGTGGTAGTGGTGCACCAGCCGGGGAGCTACCTCGTACAGGGTATCGGACAGGGGGTCGGGGGTCTCGTAATCTAGACGTATATCTTCTTCCGGCCGGGGGACAAACTGGGCTGCTATAGGGTCAACCGTCGGGTCTTCAACTACCGCCAGGTTGCGGTAGTAGGAACTGACCCCATAGGGCAAACTGTCCCGGCCCGGTAATCGGGTCGCATCGTTCATAGGCCTAGTCTATCATTTAGTTCCAGTTTATGCTTCTGAATGCCCCCGCACCGGTGAAGGTAGCGTGATTTCGATTGTCCAGCTCGTAAACCTGTCCATTATGACGAACCGTCGATGGTTCGGTAGTCCGCAGTCGAGTGGGCACCCGGGTGGTTCCGGTAATTCTGGTTCTGCCCTGGGTCTCAAAGTCGGCCCCACCGAGGGTGAAGGTAGCGGGCTCGAAAAAATCGATCTCGAACTCCCCAGGAAGACCCCAAAGAGGAGCGTAGACCGAAATAGGTATGACCGAATTCCCCAGGGTCATGGCTACCGGCGACGTGGGGAGTACGAGGGTAATTTGTCCCGAGGTAACCTTGACCAGGCTACCGGCCGGAAACGACACCTGGGCCCCAAGGAGGGTTCGCTCCAAGGGCTGGGCGATAAATCCGTCGACGTCGAACTCGGAAAAGGAAAAAAGACTACCAGGACCAAAGGTCAGGGATTCGCCCCCAACTGGCAGGGTCAAAGGTTCGGCCAACTGAACCGCAGCCCTATTGGTGTAGGGAAAAAAGTATTCGTTGGGATGAAATTCGATGGGGGTCCCGGCATCAACCTCCAGGCTTAGGTCCTCGTAGGTCAGGGTAATCGGTCTTGCGAGTACACCCCGGCGGTAGCTGGCCAACTCGGGTTCAATACTCCACGATTCTTGAACCTCGGTGTAAGCGGACAGAAAGATAGGGAACGTGGCACCCTGAGCTCTCCACCACACAATCGTAGTATCGGGAGCCAGGGGGGACTGAAGGCGAAGGTCGGCCACGGGGGTGAATTCGAACACCGTACTGCCTGCAGGACGAAGCTGAATGTGAATTTCGAACAGCCCATCGGACCAAAGGGAATAATTGAAACGATACTCATCGCTACCTTCAACCGGACTTAGCCGTAAGCCCTGGTCGGTTCCCGTCCGTTCAATGATAACTCGCAGCTCGGCAGGCGTGGTTGAACGAAGGGCAAAACTCCCTTCCACCTCCGAGGTCATGGTCGGTTCCTGGACAAACTCGCATCCGTATTCCTCGAAGGCCGGGTGATACACGATGGGTTCGGGTAGCGCCTCGGGTGATGGCTCGCTCTGGGTTTGAGAGGTTGCTTCTTTGATGGTGGGATTTTGGGCCCTGGGCTGGTCTACCGTCGTACACGAGGTGACAAAAAAGGAAAGAGCCCCAAGAACGACGAGAAAGAAGGCGGATTTATGTTTATTGTTTACTAACATAGTCAGGTACACTATCAGGCCGGGGTCGGGAACGAACAGAGGCCGTTTACCTACAGCTCCCCCAAAATTTGATCCATAACCTTCGCCAACAGAAGGGTGTCGTCCAGTGAGTGGATAGGCGATTCTTTCTCGTCTTTGTGGATGAGCCCGTGAAAATGGTCGATCTGATGGACGAAGTTCAAACCTCGGGGCCTGGTAGTCCAGACTTCGGGTTTCCCTTCGTGGGGAATGACCTCGATTCGGGTTGGGTTAAACAGTGGAGCTGGCACCCGGATTCGACCCTTGGTGCCGTAGATAGTCATAGAATCCTCCAAGGCCGAGATAATGCTTGTTTCAATGGTAGCCCGCCCACCGCCCGAAAAGGCCAACATAGCCGTAGAGCTTTCGTCGACCCCGGTCGAGGCCCGGGTTCCAAAAACGGCCAGGTTTCGGGGTTCGCCCCAGAATGCCAGGGGCAACCAGAGAGGATAGACTCCCAGATCCAGTAATGCACCACCCCCAAGTTTTGGACTAAAGAGCCGGCCCTCGGGCTCGAAGGGGGCCGGAAATCCCAACTCGCCCCGGATACTCCGCACCTGTCCCAGATGGCCGTGGTCAAGATAATCCCAAAGCCGACGAATGAGGGGCTGGAACTTGGTCCACAGGGCCTCCATGAGAAGTACCTTTTTTTCTCGAGCCCTTTCGACCAAAAGACGGGTGTGGTAGCCACTGGCAGTTAAGGGTTTTTCGCAAAGGACCGGCACCCCCCGGTCCAGGGCTATGAGAGCCGGCTCGAAGTGGGCGGGATGAGGTGTGCCTAGGTAAACCGCGTCGATTGTTTCTCGCGATTCTCGTTTTTCGCGAGATTTTTCAATTAGGTCAGCCAGATCGGTCGACCAGGAGCCGACTCCCCAGGCCCGGGCTGTCGAACGCCCCCGCTCGGGGGTGCGACTGACAACGGCCACAACCGCGCCTCCTCGGGTTCGACGAATTTCTTCTACCATTCGCGAGGCGATGCTGCCGGTTCCTACCACCGCCCACCGGATTTTCTTCATTTCCACATCCTCTTTTTACATAAGTGTGATATGGTCGAGTCGAAAAAACAAGGGAAAACACCCCTTCCCTTGACGCCGCCAATCTATATAGGTATTTTACTATATAATCCTACAAGGCCATCATCGAAGGAGACACCATGGCATTTTCATTTGGAACCGTTAAGTCCAACAGCGACTCGAGCAAAAATCCCTCAAAAGTTCACCCCACCGAGAAAGTTATTATTATAGGAAGTGGTCCCGCAGCCCATACGGCGGCAATTTATGCCGGCCGAGCAGACCTTAGTCCCCTCATGTTCGAAGGCTTTATGGCCGGCGGTGTAGCTGCGGGGGGCCAGTTGACCACCACCACCGAAATCGAAAACTTCCCCGGATTCCCCGAACCCCTCCAGGGCCCCGACCTCATGGACCGGATGCGCCAGCAGTCAATCGTCTACGGCACCCGAATCAAAACCGAAACCGTCGATTCGGTAGATTTGAGCTCGAACCCGAAAAAAGTTGTGGTTGATGGCGAGGTCTACCCCACCCTGGCGGTAATTATCGCCACCGGAGCTACGGCAAAACGCCTGGATATTCCCGGCGAGGAAACCTACTGGCAAAAAGGTATTTCGGCCTGTGCGGTGTGTGACGGGGCTTTACCGATTTTTCGAAATAAACCCCTGGTGGTCATTGGGGGCGGCGACACGGCCTGCGAAGAAGCCACGTATTTGGCGAAGTTCGGAAGCCAGGTCCATATGTTGGTCCGCCGCGATGTACTGCGGGCGAGCAAAGCCATGCAGGAGCGGGTGCTTAAGAATCCCAAAATCACCGTCCATTGGAACACCGAGGCCCTAGAGGCCAAGGGAGAAGCGCTCTTGACCCAAGTCCGGGTAATCAGTAACAAAACCAAGGAAGAATCGGTCATTGACGCGAGCGGACTCTTCTTCGCCATTGGACACGAACCAAACACCGCGTTCTTGGGTGGCCAACTAAAAACCGACGAGACCGGCTACCTGGTCACCAAAGCCGACTCCACGGCCACCGATATTCCCGGTGTATTTGCCTGCGGGGATGTAAAAGACAAGGTCTTCCGCCAGGCCATTACCGCTGCCGGGTCCGGTTGTATGGCCGCATTAGAAGCCGAACGCTGGCTTGGCGAACAGGAATAACCTACACTAAAGGCAGAGGTGGTTTGTGGCCCACTGCCTAGTTGTTGGACCTAGTGTAAACGATTTGGACTGCCTCGGAAGCCTGGCTCTGGCCCAGGTGCTCTATCCCGAGGCAACCATAGCAAAAAGTGGGCGGCTCCACCCCGGGGCCGCTAATTTGTACACCCTGTTTCGGGATCATCTTTCCTTGGGTCGGGTTCAAGACCTCAAGGGTCTCCAAGTAGAGAAGATGATTGTCCTGGATACCCGTTCCCTGGGGAAGATTCAAGAATACCTCCCGGTCCTACCCTCCCTACCACCGAGCTTCGAGGTCTGGGACCACCACAAACAAGAAACCTGCGATATACCCGGGGCCTTGATTCACGAAAAACCCTACGGATCGAACACGACAATTCTTGCCCTGGAGCTACGAAATCGGGGTATGTCGGTTACCCAGCCCATCGCGACCATCGCCCTGACCGGAATTTACGCCGATACTGGGGGGGGTTAGCCGCGGTAATCGACCAGGTTATGGTGGTTGAGCCCTGCGAGACCCTTTTTGTCACCTTTCATTTGTTGAAGGAAAGGAGTCACTTGATTATTGCCCGGGCCCGGGGGGAAGAGATTGATCTGAACGATTTGTTAACCCCCTTCGGTGGTGGGGGGCATCCCCAGGCCGCCAGCGCCCTGCTGAAGCGGTCGGGGGCTTTTCCGATTCAGACCCATCTGCTGAACCATCTGCGCCAAAGTTTGAGCGGGGGTATCCGGGCCGCGACTCTGATGCGGGAGGTTCACCCAATTCTGGAAGACTGGACGCTGTTAGACGCCAGTCTTCATTTGGAACGGTGGAGCGAGACCGGGGCTCCGGTGGTCGATGATGCCGGAATTCTGAAGGGGATTTTGACCCTGCGAGATATTCAGAAAGCCCGGAAACACGAGCAAATGCACGCGCCGGTCCGGGCTTACATGAAAAAGAATCCAATCACCTCCGCCCCCGAGACCGGACTAAGGGATATTGAGAAGCTCTTTTACCAGCACGATATAGGTCACCTGCCGGTCATAGACGATCGGGGACTCTGTGGCATGGTTACCCGGTCATCGTATCTGTCGTTTCTGGGGGCGGTGGGGTAACGATTCGGCTAACGTTTCCAGATTATTTATTCCCAGATCAATTCGATTTCAGGATACTGACAAATAAATGAATCTTTGGTTGCGATTGTGAGGTTTTCGGCCAGAGCTTGGGCAATCAAAAGTCGATCGAAAGGATCCCGGTGCAGCGGAGGAAGCCGATCCAGTTCCCAGGTATGGTGTAACATTACCGGTAATACCTCCCAATTATTGAGGGTTATTTCCCGCTGGATAATATCTTTCAAAGGTTCATACAACGTTATCTTGCCGAGTCCTCTTTTTATTTGGGTTTCCCAAGAGGACACAGTACTTAAGAAAATCTGATTTTCGGGTTCCTGAAGAACCTTGAGTAAGAAAGAGGGCAGTTTTCTAGGTTCCAAGGACCACCACAGAAAAGTATGAGTATCTAGGAGTACCTTCACTCTTCGAACTCGCGTACCACGTCATCGGGTAAAGGGGCATCAAAGTCTTCGTGGATAATTCCTTTCCCCAGAGACAAACCCGGAGTCCGGGGCTTAGTTTTTTCCTTTACGGGAACTAAGGTAAGAAGTGGAACTCCGTTTCGTGCAATTACTACCTGCTCCCCCGCGAGAGCTCGTTTAATGAGAACGGAAAAATTGGTCTTTGCCTCATGGATATTTACTTGCATTCCAAAAATATAGACTAAGTCGTGGACTAAGTCTATCAGATTTGAAAATTTTGCTACCGACTTTGGTCTTTTCGATATATCCTGGTCTACAATGAAACGTTCTTTGTTCTCAAAATGGTTACTTACCTATCTTACCCTTACCTTGGTCGCCATACTCTTCATCTCGGGGATTTACCAAATCTACATCAATAGCATCAACGAGAACCTACGTCGGACCAACGAGGTGTACCTCGAGAAAATTGTAAATCACTTTAACTACGCCTTCGATTCCCTCGACGTCTTGGTGTACAACCTAGGCCTAGAACCTCGAATAACCCGCCTGACCAACTTCGACACGAGTTTGACTAACTATGAACGCTACGGAATCGTGGATGCCCACCGGAATTTATCCCTCATCGCTCGATCGAATAGCTTTCTCCAGGACATCTACCTCTATATTGATAGGCCCGATCTTCTCATTGTTAACGACAGCGCGTATTTTGGGGAACTCATAGAACTGAGCACCCTCGATGCATTCCGCCTTTCCCCGGATACCTTTCGTTCTTTGTTAGCTCAAAGCCATAGTCGAACGATTATTCGCCTACGGGAATGGCACAAAGAGTCGAGCCCGCTTAATCCCCTACTCTATATTCAGTCGATTCCATTTGTACTGGGATCAAGCCCCCGGGGAACCCTTATTGTCAGCGTGAACGAGAACGCCCTGGGTGAGTGGGGTGAAAACACGTGGTTTCCAGAAAGTGTTATCGTGGTGAGGGATGCGGAGGATCGTATCCTCTTCACAAATCGCGACGAGTACTACAACGCCCCATCGTTAATTCCCCCCTACAATCCGGAGGGCACTCCTTACGTTCAGTTTCGGTCTACCGATTCTCGGGGTTGGACCTATACGAGCCTGGTATCCCGGGAAAACTATCTTCGACCGGTACGACAAATTGGAGCAGTAGCCCTCTTTGTAGCCCTTATCTTTTTTGGGTTAAACATTATCATCGCCTACTTCTTTGCTAACAGAATGTACCAGCCGGTAAAAAAGCTCATGATTTCAATCAACGACGCGGGGTACGAGTTGAACCAATCGGAATTCGAGGTTATTGAACAGGTTATTACCAAAAGCCGCTTTGAACAAATACGAATGAAAAAGGAGCTCGACACCCAGGTCCTTGAACTACGCCAAGCGTTTCTTAGTCGGGTTTTTCGAGGATTTATTAAGGATCCTCTTCTGGTCCAAACAAATCTAGAAAAATTCGGCATAAGCATCTCGGAAGTAGGGTTTAAGGTCGTACTTTTCAAGATATCCAGAGAAGACTCAAGGCTCAACGATTCGGGAGTGCCTCGATTTTTGGCTCAGAATATCCTGGAAGAAACCTTGTCATCTGCCCTCGCGATTTATTCCGTAGAAATCGAGGACAGAATCGCCTTCCTCGTAAGTCCGACTGTTCCAGATGAGAGTCTACTCTGGATCGAAGATAAGGTGCGCAGTACAGCTATCCTGCTACAAGAGAATTTTGATATCCGCTGCGAAGCGGGTATTAGTCAAACCCACCGCTATATTCTGGCTTTTTCGAATGCCTACCACGAAAGCCTGGAAGCAGTACAGAATGTCGGGGTCTTAGGTACTTCCCAGGTCATTCAGTATGAATCTCTTCAAGATATGAAGGCCCTCTACGAGTTTAGCCTCGATGACGAGTACAAACTGTTCAACTTTATTAAGCTTGGGGATTTGGAGCAGGCCCTTCTCCATATCGATGCGATTGTCGAACGGAATCGGGAGACCCACCAAATTAAGCTCGGGTACCTTCAGTGCCTTATGTTTGACCTGGTGAGTGCGATCATAAAATCGGTTCATCACGAGGCCTTTAGTGAGCTCATAAACCAGAATAGTCCTATTCAACGAATGATGAAGGCCGACAACCTAGATACGATGAAAAAAATCGTTCTCGAGGTCGTAACAGTCGCGTGCGAGGTATATACGGAGACCGACTTGGAAAAGTCATCGGCTTTGGTTGCGGAAAAACTTGAACGGTTTATTCAAGAACATTTCTCGGACATGAACCTGAATGTCTCAAAACTGGCCGACGAGTTCGGCATGAGCCCCACCTACCTTTCGAAAATTTACAAGAAAGAAACAGGAAGTACCGTATCGACCGCAATTAACAGCGAGCGAGTTTCGGCGGCGGAGAAGCTTCTCTTAGAAACCAATAAGGGGATCGGGGAAATTGCCGAGGAAGTAGGTTACTACTACTCGAATGCCTTTATTCGATTTTTCAAGGGTCACACGGGTGTAACCCCGGGACAATATCGAGTTCTCCACGGAAAACCCGAGGAGTAACCCGAGTACCCGGTCCACTTGCTGTTTGGGCATAGACATAATTTTCTTCCATGAACAATTTCTGTCCTCCCATGGCTCCGAGAAGAAAGTGTACATAGTTATCGGAAACTGTTCATATACAGCTTCTTTTTTTGGCTCCTACAATGAAACAAATTTAGAAGCTACATGAAGGAGGAAGATGTAGATGAAAAAACGTATTATTGGGATCGCCCTAGCGATCTTCGTGGTTCTTAGCGCTTTTGGTGGTGGTAATCAAAGCTTAGCCCCCTCAAGTCAAGATAGCTCGGCACCTCTCGAAGTTACATGGTTCGCAGAACTTACCCCTGGGATCGCCCAGGTAGTAACAAATCTGGGAGAAACTCCCTTCGCCCAGGAACTCATGCGCCGAACAAATACGCAGATCGAATTCCAACACCCAGCCGCAGGCCAGTTGAACCAAGCCTTTAACCTCATGGTTGCCTCGGGAGACCTGACCGATATTATTGAGTACGATATCCTCGGTCGTTATCCTGGCGGTCCTGAGAAAGCTATTGAAGACGGAGTCATTGTTGACCTGACCGATCTTCTACCCGTTCACGCACCGAATCTCTGGAAGTTCTACCAAGAAAACCCCGATATTGCGAAGCTTGCACGAACCGACTCGGGAAAGTATTACAGCTTTCCCTTTATCCGGGGCCATGAGTCTTTAGTTGTGTACTTCGGACCAATCGTCAATAGCAAGTGGCTCGCCGATTTGGGAATGGCCTATCCCGAAACCATCGCAGATTGGGAGACCATGCTTACCCGCTTCAAAAACGAAAAAGGCGCAACCGCGCCCCTGACCTACGAGCCAGCCCTTCTTGAAAGTAATAACTCTACCTTCGTAGGAGCCTTTGGAGTAAACTTCGACTTCTACCTCGATAACAATAGGCAAATTCAATACGGACCAATTCAGCCCGGGTATCGACAGTTCCTGGAAACCTTCCAACGCTGGTACGCCAATGGTCTTATCGATCCGAACATCGAATCTATGAACCGGGAACAAACAACCTTTAAGATGACTACCGGACAGGCCGGTGCATCCTTAGGTTATGCCGCATCCCGATTGGGTGTATGGCTCTCGGCAGTTAAGGATAATCCGGAAATTGATTTTACCGGTACAAAGTATCCGGTTCTTAACCGTGGCGATATTCCTATGTTCTCCCAAATGGACTTCCCCCTCCAAGGAAGCATCGGAGACGCTCACATTTCTACCGCGGCAAAAGATGTTGTAGGAATACTCAAACTCCTTGACTACGGTTATTCCGAAGAAGGAAATATGTTCTACAACTTCGGAATCGAAGGGGTTTCATATGAAATGATCGACGGATATCCGACCTACACCGACCTCTTAATGAACGACCCTAACCTTCCCCGAGCAGCGATGTTTGGTCAGTATCTTCGATCCAGTTCAAACGGTCCTTTTGTCCAACGACGTGAGTACTTCGAGCAGTACGGCTACCAGTTCCCCCAACAAGAAGTAGCCTTACCGAACTGGGCAGTTACCGATGTCATGAATCATAAGCTTCCTCCCATCTCTCCAACCCCCGAAGAGAGTGCCGAACTAGCCACCATTATGAGCGACATCAATACCTACCGGGACGAAATGCGAACGAAGTACATCATGGGCATTGAGAACTTGAATACCTTCGATACCTACGTCAGAAACATTCAAAATATGGGACTCAATAGAGCAATTGAGATCTATACCAACGCCCTGAGAAGATTCAACGCCAGATAAACCCACCAAGGTAGGGATGATTCTTCATCCCTACCTTTTTTATGTAAGGCGGTCATTGCACCGCAATGACCCAACTCATTACGAGGTATTTCGAATGAAAAAACTTCCCTACAAATTACGGACGGGCTTCCACCGAGACAAAGAGCTTCTTCTCATGCTCCTTCCCGTTGTCGTATATTTTATCGTGTTCCATTACATCCCCATGTATGGAGCTACCATTGCCTTTAAAAACTACACTCCAGCCAAAGGCTTTACCGGGAGCCCCTGGGTCGGGTTTGTCCACTTTGTACGATTTTTTAATAGCGTCTTTTTTTCCCGGGTTGTTATCAACACCTTTGCCATTAGCGCTCTCTCGTTACTCTTTGGATTTCCGGCTCCGATAATACTGGCGCTCCTACTCAACGAGGTAAAACTTCGGTGGTTTAAGAACTCGGTTCAAACTATCACCTATCTACCTCACTTTATTTCCCTGGTAGTCATTATTGGTTTGCTTCGGGAATTTACCCTTACCGATGGGGTAGTTAACGATATGCTCAGCTTCTTCGGGGTTCAACGAAGACCTCTGCTTCAATTTCCCGAGTACTTTCGAACTCTCTTTGTCGTCAGCGAGGTTTGGCAGACCATAGGTTGGAATTCGATTATCTATTTAGCTGCCCTTTCGGGAGTGGATCCCGAGCTCTATGAAGCAGCAAAAATCGACGGGGCCAACCGATGGAAACAGACCATCCATATAACCCTTCCAAGTATTCAGAGTACGATCATGATCCTACTTATTCTACGAATGGGTCGTCTGTTCACTGTTGGGTTTGAGAAGATCATTCTTATGTACAGTCCTTCGACCTACAGCGTTGCCGATGTCATCTCGACCCTGGTCTATCGGACAGGACTTTTGGAAATGAACTTCAGTTACAGCACGGCGGTCGGTCTCTTTAATTCGTTAATCAACTTCCTCATGCTTTTATTGGCCAACAAGTTGAGTAAACGGTTCAGTGAAACGAGTCTGTGGTAAAGGGTAAAGTCAAATGAAAGAATCAATCGAATATAAGGTTTTTCAGTTTTTTAATTATGTATTTCTCGCCCTTCTTACCTTTGTTACCCTGTACCCAATGTGGCACGTCCTTATTGGTTCCATAAGCGACGGCCAAGCACTTATGACAAATCGGGGACTCCTCTTTTTCCCGATAGGGCAGGCAAACCTGGACGCCTATCGTTCGGTTTCTACGAATCCGAACATTCTTATTGGCTACCAAAATACCCTCTTTATCCTGATAGTAGGTGTCCCACTGCAGGTAATTCTCACATCCCTGGGGGCGTACGTGCTTTCAAGGAAGACCTTCGGCCTTAGAAATCCGTTTATGTTTTTTGTTAGCTTTACTATGTTTTTTGCCGGTGGAATGATTCCCTTGTATCTGGTTGTAAGGGATCTGGGACTCATTAACAACCTCATGTCGGTGGTTTTCCCCTTCGCGGTGAGTGCCTATAACCTCATCATTATGCGTACTTCCTTCCTAGCTATTCCCGTATCCCTCGAAGAGTCCGCAAGAATGGATGGAGCAAGCCACTTTACGATTTACTCCCGGATAGTCATGCCCCTCAGTAAAGCAGTCATCGCGGTTATGGTCCTGTATTACGGGGTAGGAATTTGGAATGGGTGGTTTTGGGCATCGGTATTCATTCGAAGCCGCGAGGTTTTTCCCTTGCAGCTTATTTTACGGGAAATACTTATATTGAACGACTTATCAACCATGACCCAAGGATCGGCGAATGATGACGCAGCGTTCCTGTCCGAGGGTATACGCTACGCTACCATTATCGTCTCGACTCTCCCAATACTCACCGTCTATCCCTTTTTGCAGAAGTACTTTGCCAAGGGTGTCATGATTGGTGCAATAAAAGGATAAGGAAGAAATTATGGAACAACTAACTCAGTTACTCCCCCAAATTGGGGACAAGATGAAAACCGTTCTGGCCCGGACGGGAAACATTATCGCCTATACCACCGAAAACGGAAGGTTTGTCGATAAATTCGAAGAACAAGCCAGCTGGTGGACCAATGGATTTTGGCCCGCTTACCTTCTCGATCTCTATACCCTGACTAAAGATCCAATATTCCTGGACAAGGCAAAGTTAGCAATAGAGAAGCTCGATCCTGTTCTTTCGGATTCGGAAGGCATACACCACGATGTTGGATTTATGTGGTACCTCAGCGCAGGAAAACATTACCAAATGACAAAAGACCCAGCTAGCCGAGAGCGGGTTCTTACAGCGGCAAAATTCCTGGCCTCCCGATATGACCTGGATTGCAACTTTATTATTGCCTGGAACAGCAAGGAGAAGGAAAGCTGGTCCATCATCGATACCATGATGAACCTGCCCCTTTTGTGGTTTGCCACCGAAGAGACCGGGTACAGCCGGTACGCAAAAATTGCCCGGGCCCACGGGGACAAGACCTTGGAGAATTTTATTCGACCCGATGGTTCGGTAGAACACATTGTAGTCTACGACCCCCAGACCGGTGCAAAAATTGACTCCATTGGGGGACAGGGATACGAGAAAGGCTCATCCTGGTCTCGAGGGCAAAGTTGGGCCGTACACGGATTTGCCGAGCTGTATCGTTCTACCGGTGAACAGCGGCACCTGGATGCGGCGAAGCGGGTGGCCCACTACTTCTTGGCTAACGCTGCCCAGACCGACTACCTGCCCTTACTCGATTTCCGGGCTCCGGCGACCCCGGTCTTCTACGACACTACTGCTGGGGCCATTGCGGCCAGTGGAATGTTGGCGATTGCGTCTTTTGTACTCCCGTACGAAAAAGCCCTGTACCTGAATGGGGCTAGGCAGCTTTTGGAAGCCCTCAGAACCAAGGCCTACAATCCGAGTCCCGACGTCGATTACCTCTTGGACAAAGGATCCGAAGCCTACGGCTCGAGTACCCACAAAGGGCGACAGCACATTAGTATCATTTATGGTGATTATTACTTCCTCGAGGCATTAACTCGATTGAGGGACCTGACTCAAAAATGACCTTTGTATCCTACGAAGACTTTGGTGCAATCGGTGACGGCATCGCCGATGACCAAGAGGCAATTATCGCCGCCCACGAGTATGCAAATACCCGGGGGCTACCTATAAGAACCAAACCTACCGCTGAATATTACATCGGTGGTGGGGCCCTGACGGCGGTTATAAAAACCGACACCGACTGGAGCACTACCCGTTTTGTCATCGACGATAGAGGGGTCGAGGATTTTGCCACCCCCTGCTTTCTCGTTCCCCGGATTTCAGAACCCCAAGAATTTTCATTGGAATCCCTGGAGAAAAATCAGACCAAACTCGAGTTCTACCCAAAAACCACTAGTTATATTTTGGTGTCAAATTCTAAAGAAAAAAAATTCATTCGGTATGGCCTCAATCCAAGCCCCGGCGAAGACACCACCGACTGTTTTTTGGTCGACCCCGACGGCAGTATTTTATCCCCGATCGACTGGAACTATGACCATGTAACCGAAGCCGTGACCTGGCCTCTGGAGTCCGAGACTCTAACGATTCAGGGCGGTATTTTTACGACTATCGCCAACCAGGCCAAGTCGGTCTATAACTACAACAGCCGAGGAATCGATATTGGTCGTTCGAACACCACCATTGATGGCCTAAGCCACTGCGTGATCGCAGAGGGGTCGACGGGATCGCCCTACCGAGGATTCCTATCGGCAGAGAAGTGCGCCAATATCCGTTTTCAGAACTGTTTTAGTACTGGCCACAAGATTTACACCACCATCGGCCGAGCAAACCTCCCGGTAAAAATGGGCTCCTACGACCTGCACGCCAATCAGGTAATCAACCTCACCCTCGAAAATTGCCGAATGAACCACATCGACGACAAAACCCGGTGGGGGGTATTTGCCTCAAACTTCTGTAAAAACATTCGCGTCGAGAACTGCCATCTGTCGCGGATAGACGCCCACATGGGGGTGTCTGGGACCTATATCATTCGCAATACTCAACTGGGCCACCAGGGGATAAATGCCATTGGGAAGGGTTCAATTTTACTCGAGAACGTCAGGCTCAAGAGCCGGAGTTTCTTGCGGTTTCGGGAGGATTATGGAAGTACCTGGGAAGGGCGGGTCATTATCCGGGGGTGTACCTGGATAGTGGATCCGGAAGATGGGCCTGCAACCCCCGAAATGGAAAGGGAGTCCCACCTTATTTTCGGGAGCAATTCGGGGAACCACGACTTTGGGTACCCTTGTTCGATGCCTGAAAGGGTCGAAATAGAAGATCTTGATATCGACGACCGGTTTTGTCCCGACGATTGGCCAATCTTTCTCTTCTCCCGACCCTACGAAGGGGCGAACCCTTCACCGGAGCAGGCCTATCCCTATGAGCTACCAAAAACGGTGGGGCTGCGGAATGTGCGAATCGGGTCGGGAAAATTCCTTAGAGTATGTTCCGACGAGAGGATATTTGAATCAACAGAAATACACCGACTATAGAACCAAGTCGCGGCGACCCTTTTGATACCCATAGAGCTCGAAGGTCACGTTGGGAACTTTTAGCCTCTGGGACCGTATGCCAAGGGAACATCCGGGCTCGATCTACTCCAATGGCACGGTTTTCTTCTCCAGGTACCCCAGGGCCTCCCCGTTGAGTCCCGGTGCTAAGGCATCGTACACCCATCGGTGGTATTCGTTTACCCACTCAATTTCTGCTGGGGTCAGTAGTGAGCGGTCAATGAGTTCAGGCTCGTAAGGGGCGATGGTAAGGGTTTCAAATTCCAAAAATCCATCAAATCCGGGAGTCGACACCGGGCGGACAGCCACAAGATTTTCTATGCGAATACCGTAGGAGCCGTTCTTATAGAAACCCGGCTCATTGGACATGACCATTCCGGCCGCCAAGGGGGCTGGGTTAGGGACCGGGCTAATGCGCGCCGGACCCTCGTGCACGTTCATTGCAAAACCGACCCCGTGGCCTGTACCGTGACCGTAGTTTAGTCCTCGCTCCCACAGGGCCTGACGAGCGAAGGTATCTAGTTGGGTCCCCACTGTGCCCACGGGAAACCGGGCCCGGGACAGGGCAACGTGCCCCTTGAGGACCAGGGTATAACGCTCCTTCTCTTCGGCAGTAGGGACGCCAATGACCAGGGTCCGCGTAACGTCGGTTGTCCCCGAGTCGAACTGGCCACCGCAGTCGATGAGTAAAAGTCCCCGGTCCCCGGGCTTGCCGACCCGAGCACAACCGGGCTCTTCGGGTCGGTAATGGATAATTGCCCCATTGCGGGCAAAACCTACAATCGCGTGGAAACTCTCGCCCCTATACCCGGCAATTTGGGACCGGAATGACCCAATCTTCTCGGCAATCTCGGCCTCGGAGAGAACAGAGCCCTTAGCAATCGATGATTCTATCCACGCGAAGGCCCGCACCAAGGACTCGCCATCTTCCACCATACACGATCGAAGAGACGAAACCTCCGCAGGAGTCTTTTTCGCCTTTGCTAGGGTAATAGGTAACTCTTTTGCAATCGAACCCTTGGCGTTTTCGGTAAGGGTTTGGGCAAAACCTGCAGAAATTTGGCTGGGGTTATACCAGATCTTTTTCTTCGACCCCGGTCCCGCCAGCCAGGGCTGACAATCCTCGTAAGGAAGAATTCCTACCTCCGCCCGACCCAAGGCCCGACGTACTTCGGGAGTCAATCGCTCATCCTGGGTAAAAAGCAGACTGGAATAATCGCCAACCGTCGCCCAAAGTTCAGCCCCAGGGTCTTCGGTTTGGGGTGCTTCAAAGCCGTAGGCAAGCGATTTTGGTTTGGCGGCGGCAGGAGCCTGCGAGGTCGAAGATCCTGCCGAGGAGGAACCAACCGGGCTTCTTCCAATAAATAAATAGGCATAAAACACCGGGTTATACTCGACGTCTTCGCCCCGAAGGTTCAGTACCCACGCGATTTCATCGAGGGCGGAAACTAACATGCCGTCGGCACCCTCGGAGGCCAAAACAGAAACCAGCTCTTCAATCTTTTTTTCCCGACTCTTTCCCGCAACTTTCTCAGAGAACTCCCGAATTGGCTGGGCGATGAGGGCGGGTCGGTCGGTCCAAATAGAGTTTAATTCTCCTTCAGCCAGTGTGACCGAAGAAAGCCCGTGCTGGGCCAAAAAGCCTGGAGTTATCCCCGTAGCTTCGGCGAGGATTACTGGCGAAGTGGCAGGAATTGGTCCATCGGCCAAGGGACCACTCTTCCCGTAGCCCGCGGTCTTGGCGGTCTGGAAAATCCACTCCTGAATTCCCGGGGTACCACTTTGGCCTTCTTTCATGAGGACAAAGGGGCTGTCGGCAAGAATTTCCGAGGCCTCTAAAAAGTATCGACTATCGGTCCAGAGGGCTCCCCGACCATCAGCCAGGACCACTGCGGTACCGGCAGAGCCATGAAACCCAGAAATCCATGCCCGACTTTGCCAAGGTGGAGCAGGGTACTCAGAAGCGTGGGGATCACCGGAAGGGAAAATCCACGCCCAAGCTCTATGGGTTTGCAATAATTCCGCCACTTTTTTTACCCGAACCCGTACTACTTCAGAATCTGCTCTGCTCATTGTCTGTCCTTTTCTCATCCTTTTGGTATACTGCGTCCCGGGCACCTTACGGAAACTACTATTTCCACGAGTATGATGTCCGTAGGTCATTGCGGCGCAATGACCGATTTACGTAAAAAAATAGATTCCAGAGGTGCCACCCATGAATGGACTAGTAATATTCGATCTCGATGGAACCCTCCTAAATACCCTCGAAGGAATTCGTCATCACCTGAACGCAGCTTTAGTTGCCCACGGTATCGAAGGTATAGACCCAGATACCTGCCGTCAAAGGGTCGGCCGGGGCCTTCGACGACTTGTAGAAGATAGTATCGACCCTGGAAGGGGAAATCAAGTTATCGATCTGGTAGTAAAAGACTTGGTGACATCCTATCGGGCCAACCCGACCCTTCACACCAAACCCTACCCGGGAATTGTCGAGCTTGTTCAAGAACTGGCGGCATCCGGCCTTACTCTGGCCATCGCCACAAACAAAGACCAAGAAATATCCCAGGCTTTGGTATCTCATTTTTTGCCCCCGGTCTTTCATCGCCTTGTGGGAGCGACAAAGGGATTCCCCCAAAAACCTGACCCCTGGATGGTGAACGAAATAACCAAGGACCTACCTCCCCTCCCGAGGGTCTTTGTAGGCGATACGGAAGTTGATGTGGAGACCGCGATAGCCGCAAACCTTCCCTTTGCAGGGGTTCGCTGGGGTTTTCGTTCTTTGGATGCCCTAAAACCCGTACCCACCTACCTATCTTCTACGGCCTTAGAACTAAAAAATACCATTATCTACCTGCTTTCGGGCAAATAATAAGATTTTATCCCACCTCGCCGATACTATAGTTCGCGAGGTGCTTTCTATGATTCCCGAACGGCTAAAAGATCATCTACGCCGGGCCTATGCCCTGGATTCCAACTTGTCGGAACAACTTTGGCAGGACCTGTTGGTTTTCTTCCAAGATGATCCCCAGGAGTATATCCGCAGCCGGCATCTGGAACTCCAGGATCAAGGATTCAAGAACGAAGAAATCTATCGTCACCTGGCCAAGGACGTCCAACACCACCTCTTTCGTGGCCCTAAACTTACCCAGCGGCAAATTCGCCGGGCTATCTACGGCTAGTCTATAAAACCCAAAGGAGAGCCTATGTGTGGAATTATTGGATACACCGGAACCCATGAGGTTACCGAAATTCTCTTGCACGGACTGAAACGACTCGAATACCGGGGCTACGATAGCTCGGGTATTGGAATCCTCCAAAAGAAAAAAATTCGGGTAACAAAAAAGGCTGGAGTCCTTTCTCGGCTCTCCGAGGCCGTAGACCCCGCCCTTAACGGTAATTTGGGTATCGCCCACACCCGTTGGGCTACCCACGGCGGTGTCACCGATGCCAACGCCCATCCCCACGTGAGTGCCAAGGGTTCAGTAGCTGTCGTCCATAATGGAATTATCGATAACTACCAAGAAATCAAGGCCGCCCTTACAAAGGTGGGAATCGAATTCGCCAGCGAAACCGACTCGGAGGTCCTGGCCCACCTCATCGAAATCGAGTACGTACGCCTGAGCAGTGAGAAAGAACCACCGACCCCATCGACCCTGCATATACCCCTCGAGCACCGTAACCCCGCCGAGGCCGTAGCCCGAGCCCTGGAGGCAGTTCGAGGAACCTATGGACTGGTTGTCATGTTTCGCGATCAACCGGAATTGCTTATCGCTGCTAAAAACGGTAGTCCTCTGGCGGCAGGTATTGGCCCCGACGGACGGTACATTGCCAGCGATCCCCTGGCCTTCGCCGCTTACACCCGGCAGGTAATCTTTATGGAAGACCGGGAGTTGGCGATTCTTACTCCCAACAGCCTTTCCATCTTCGACGCCACCCAGACCGAAATCCGTCGGGAAGCCGAAATCCTCGATATTCGCACCGCCGAGGTCTCCAAAGGCCAATACGAGGACTACCTTGAAAAGGAAATATTCGAACAACCCGAGTCCATTCGCCGAGCCTACGGAAACGGCGGCCGCCTGGACCGGGACTTCGGCACCGCCCGGTTGGGGGGTATCGAAATGGACGGAGCCACGGTGCGCCGGCTTCGTCAGGCCACCTTTATCGGCATGGGAACCGCCATGAACGCGGGCATTATTGGTGCACGAATGTTCGAGTCCCTGGCTCGCCTTTCGAGTCAAGCTGTCGATGCCAGCGAGCTGCGGTGGTCGAATCCCTTGGTCCAAGAAGACAGCGTATATTTTGCCCTAAGTCAGAGTGGCGAAACCCTCGACACCCTCTTGGCAATTAAGGAGCTTCAAAATCGAGGTGGTAAGGTCTATGGGATTATTAACGCCGTCGGATCCAGCATTGCCCGAGCCTGTGGTGCGGGGGTGTATATTCACGCCGGGCCAGAAATTTCGGTGGCCAGCACCAAAGCCTTTACGGGACAGGTAACCTCGATGTTCCTGTTGGCCCTGGCTTTCGGTCGAGTTCGTCACCTGTCACCCAGCGAGGGACAGGCTCTTCTGGCTGCCTTGGAGGAAATCCCCAATCAAATTAACCAAATTCTCGCCCAGTCAGCCCAGATCCAAGATATTGCCCGAAAGTACAAGTATGCCCGAAGCTTTCTCTTTCTTGGGAGGGGGATTAGCCACGCGGTCGCCAGCGAAGGAGCCCTGAAGCTCAAAGAACTCTCCTATATCCACGCCGAGGGCTTCTCGGCGGGCAACCTAAAACACGGTCCCTTGGCCCTGGTAGACGACGAAACCCCGTCGCTGTTCATCGCTCCCCAAGGGGAAACCTTCGACAAGGTGTTATCGAACATCCAAGAAGTGAAGGCCCGCAAAGGCCGCGTAATTACGGTTACCAACGCCGATAGTAAAGAAATCGAGGACTTAAGCGACGACATCATTCGATTACCAAAGTGTCCAGAAATTCTTTCGCCCCTTTTGACCGTAGTTCCTTTACAGCTTCTGGCCTTGTATTTGAGCCGGGAACTAGGACGAAACGTAGACCAACCTCGAAATTTAGCCAAGAGTGTGACGACGGAGTAGTCAACTACCCTCTAACCACCGCTTTCCCCACCGAATTCCAAAGAGTCCCAAGGGAGCGGTCATGAGAATGGCGACTACCGCCAGGGAGAGAATCGCCTTGCCTTCGGGAATCCCTACAGATAAGGCAATACCTCCCAGAGCAGCTTGGACCGTCGCCTTGGGAAGATAGGCCAAAACACTGAACCACCGTTCACCCCAGGTTAGACTTGAGGGCCAGGTGGCCAACAGAACACCCACCGACCGGGCTACCAGGCCCAGGGCCAAGATTCCAAGGGCCTTAGGCCCCAGCACCAAAGCCTGGGCCGGTTCCAAGGCCAGGCCAATCGCTACAAACAAGAAGATCTGAGCAAAGACCCACACCTTACCTAGCTTGGAGGCCATTTCTAAGGCCGCGGGGTTCGCAAACTCGACCACCATGAGCCCCAGGGTCATAACACCCAAGAGGGCAGCCAGGCCCGTCCAGGTTCCCACCTGGACCAAAAACACCGACGAGGCCAGGACCAGAAGGGTCTTTTCTGTCGCTCGGATTCGATGATGGTGGCGTCGGAAACTCCGGGCGATTATCCACCCAACCAGTCCTCCCAACCCGATTCCCCCTGCCAATGTTAAGGGTATGGTAGCCAAGGCCCCGGCCATGGATACGTCGAACCCCTGGGCCAGGCCCAAAAACACCGTAAAAATGGTAATAGCAAAGACGTCATCGGCCGAGGCACCAGCCAAAATAATCGTTATAACTCCGTTTTTTTTGCCGATTCCCTTCTCTTGCAATTCGAGCATCGACGGTACTACGACCGCCGGACTGACCGCGGCCAGCATAAAAGCCGTAAGCCCCGCGGCGGGCCACGAGAACTCGAGAATCCACCGCAGGCTCACCATGAGGGCAGCCCCCTCGAAAACCGCAGGGACAAAGGCCATGAGGACCCCCGCCATCCCCGCCCGTTTCAGCTCTTTTCGACTTAAGCCCAACCCTGCCCGAAGCAGAATCACCACCAGGGCCAAGGACTTGAGAAAAGGGACCAGGTCCCAGAAACCCCCGGGCCAGGGGTAGCCCAAGTACTCGACGAGCACACCCAGACCGATACCCCACAGGGTCATACCTAAGATTGGTGGCAGAGTGACCAGTTGGGCCAGACGGCCAGCGGCCCATCCACCAAAAAATAGAAGGAAAAATACGACTTCGAAGCTCATTGGAGAAGAGGGTACCAGAACCGAGCAGGTGTGAGTAGTGAGGCTCCGACTAGTGGGGCTGTAATTTGTTGTAAATTTTGTCACAACTGTTGCAAATTTTGTCCTAGTTCATTGGCCAACTATTTCTTAAGTCTAATAGTCTTCCGGTCATTGACCCCAATGACCTTACAACGACTAAAAAGATGGCCAATGAACCTACGTAAGGGTCAAAAACAAGATGCTCTTTCTCCACAACAGTTCATTCTTGACCGGAGGCGACAAATTGACGACCTTTCGAGTTGGAGGACTCGAACAAGTATGACAACAGCACTCATCACCGGGGCAAACTCGGGAATCGGCTATGAAACCACAAAGGCTTTGGCGGCCCTAGGATGGAAGGTAGGAATGGTTTGCAGGAATGTAGATCGAGGCACTGCGGCGGCGGAAGCCATACGGAAGGAAACGGGAAACGACCAAATCCATGTATTTATTGCTGATCTTTCTCTAGAATCCGACGTCCTTAAGGTTTCAAGCGAAATCAAAAAGTGGACCGAGGTCCTCGACGTGTTAGTGAACAACGCCGGAGGATACTTTACCGAGAAATCCCTTACCGCCGAGGGACTGGAATACACCATGGCTCTCAATCATTTGGGATATTTTCGCCTGACCTTGGCACTCTTGCCGAACTTGGCAGAAAACGGCCGCATTGTGAGTGTTGCATCGGCAGCCCATCGGATGGGAAAAATCAAGATCGACGAACTAGAAAATCCCTCAACCTACAAAGCCTTCCCCCGTTACGGAGATAGCAAGCTGGCAAACATATTCTTTACCCAAGAATTGGCCCAACGACTTAAAGAAGCCCAATTAAAAATAACGGCAAACTGCCTGCACCCGGGATTTGTTCAAACTAACTTTGGAGTACAAACCAAACCCAGCTTTGAAAGCCGGGTATTCGGATTCTTGAACAAACATTTGGCGATAAGCCAGCTCGATGGGGCACAGACTTCAATCTATCTTGCTTCGGACCCCGATGGGTCAAAGTACAGTGGACTTTATTTCGACAAAAAGAAACCCTCGAAAACCAAGAAGAATACCGAGGATGAGAAAACCCAGAAAGAACTGTGGACTTGGAGCTTGGCGAAAAGCCCGGGTGTCAAAGGACTGGGGGGTATTCACCCGATATTTTTGGACTGAGGAGCCGACTGATCACTGGCGAAAGTCTCGTATCTCCCAACTGTATTTTTTCGCTTGTCTCAGGAGCCGGAAATCGGGGTTGACTGCTACCGGCCTACCGACCTCTCGCAAGAGTGGGAGGTCGTGGATACTGTCGGAAAAGAAGGCACACTGGTCCAAACTGGTGTGTAAGTCGTCAACCCTCTCTCTACACTGATCTCGCTTGCCCGACCCAAAACTTGCTGGTCCTAGGACCCTCCCGGTTGTCTCGCCATTCACAATCTCGAGCTGGGACGCAATTACCCCATCGACCCCAAGCTCCCGCGCCAAGGGAAGAACCAAAAAATCAAAGGAAGATGTCGCCAAATAGGGCTCATATCCTAAAGCCCGAAACTCGCTAATGAGCTCGGGAACCGGCGGGTACATATCATTTCGAATAAATTTTTCGTGGGTTGTTTCGCCCAACTCGGTCAAGACCTGCTGGGGAATACCGCGAAGAGCCGGAAAATTATGGGGCACGTGCTTTTGGGAAGTATGATTTGCCGGACCGAAGCGGTAGAGAAACATGTAAAATGGAATTGAGAGCAAGGCCCGACGACCCATCATACCTTGAAAAACCATTTCTCGTAAGAACCAGGCTCCGGTCGCTTTGCGCGTGAGGGTATGATCTACATCGAAAAATGCGATTTTCTTGGGGATAGATCCTTGATCCATGAAACCTCTTCGGAATTCCTAGGGATTTGGTCAGCATATACTCCCCGTTGCGGGGTTGGCAATAGCGAAGCGATTAGGATCAAGACCTCTTCGGTCATTTTTCCCGCCTCCTGGTCGTGGGGGTTATTGGTCTGTAAGCAAGGTCGTTACCCCGACCAATCGGCACGAACCCAAAGGTTGGAAGTGATAATCCTTCGATGATGAAGGCTTCACCACCGACCAGTACCAAGAACCAACTCGGTACAGTGGCCCGTGATGTGCAGTCATTTTGACAATTACCCTTTATTTGCTGGGCTCAACGTGGATGTTTGTCATGGTCTTATCGCCAAAACTTTGACGCAGTTCCTGCTCAACTTCGGTCGCAATGACATGCCCCGCGTCGACGGTCATGGTTCCTGCCACCCGAATGTGTATATCTAGAGCTAGCTCTGAGCCTACCCACCGCGCCCGCAGATTGTGAGGATCAGCCACCCCATCGACCTTCTCGACGATAGTGAGAATCTGCTGCCGCACCTGGGGATCTACCGAGGTTTCGGCTAGCTCTGCCAGACAACCCCGAAGAATCCTCCAAGCGACCCAGCAGATAACTGCGCTCACCCCCAGACCCGCCAGGGGATCCAAAATAGCAAAACTCGGACCCAAGAGAATCGCCCCGCCAATCCCCGCCATGGCCGCAACCGAAGAAAGGGCATCGGACCGATGGTGCCAGGCATTCGCCTGAAGCATTTGGTTTCGTAGCCTACGACCAACCCGACGGGTAACTTGAAAGAGGGCCTCTTTGACCCCCACCGATACAACCGCAGCACCAAAGGCAATCCACCCAGGGGTGGGCAGAACCCCACCCTGCAGGACGACCAGAATCGATTGGGCAGCGGAAAAAATCAACCCAAGACCCACAGCCAAAAGCGAACCCCCAATAATAAGGGTCCCCAAGGTTTCAAATTTACCGTGGCCGTAGTTGTGATCCTCGTCCCGGGGCTTCTGAGAAATCGATACGGCCAAGAGTACTACCAGGTCGGTAGCAAAGTCCGAAAGGGAGTGAACCGCGTCGGCGATCATGGCCGAACTTTGGCCGCCAATACCCGCCCCGAGTTTGACGAGGGTAAGGAAAATATTGACCACCGAACCTTGGACGGTTATGCGCCGAACCGGGTTCAATGGTGGATTTTTTTCTTGAACCATGTCCTTACGCTAAGCTTTCAAGGGGATTCCTGTCAAGCTTAAGCTCAATTCATAGGTTCCCGGACCAATCTCGTAGTAAGGAAGCACATCGGGCCCACAGGTCGCTGTTCCCAAACCCCGATGGGCCAGGTCCACAATAAGAAAAATTGGGTCATTTACAGATTTTGAAGTCAAATCGCTGGTATGGAGGGCCCGGGTGATTTCCTTCACCGAGTGCTGGCCAATATTCACTCCAAAGGGCCGATCTCCGGAAATCCTGAGTCCTTTCCCCAACCCATCTTTAGTCCCGGACCCGACCTCGATCCACCGTACATCCTCCCGGTGTCCGTGCTCGCCGGGAACAATAAAGGGAGCGTAGAAATCGTCGACCCCCGCGGTGTAGGCCCCAAGGGCTATTCCCTGCTTCCGGTCGGCATAGGATTCCCCGGGCCCCCGGCCGTACCATCGGACCCGATTCCATTCTCCGGGCAGTTCCAGCACGATACCCAACCGGGGCAGCCTCCTTCTTCCTTGGGGAACGGTAAATCTGAGGTCCCAGCGCTGCCCCCCGTCCTCCCCAGTCCGGCGTATTTCTCCCTCAATCTCACCCCCTGTCCATCGCTGCAGTCGCGTGGCCCCCTCGATCCACTCCTTCACCAAGGTGGGCTCCTCATCGAGACCCCATTCTTCCCACAGTTCCCGGGCGGGCGGAAGACCATCGGGCACAGCCTTGAAGGTATCGTTGTCCGTCGGCGGTCGCCAGAGGCAGGGCCGGGGCTTGGGGAAAGTAACCGCACCAGCCCTGACCGATGCCAGGTCGGTAGCGGGCGATGCAGCAGCGGGCGCTGTGGCCCCGGCCGATGTGGCACCTAACCCACCGGCCCCACCGGCCCCACCGGTTCCAGCAGCAGAGGGCGCCGACACTACTCCCAGGCTCCAAATCCCCTGGCCCCAGGCCAGGACATGAGTCCCCGCAAGAACCCGCAAGGTTGCCACAACTTCGCCGGTCAACACGGCACCCTCAAAAATGACATCCCCGGTCCAAAAAGCTCCCGGAGCCAGGTCCGGTACAAAAAATGGGCGAGTTTCAATGAGAACCCCATCGACCAAAATGTCCAACTCGTAGGCGAAACCGGCGGTAGACCTAAAATCCTGGTTATTTGTAAGAGTAACTTTTGCTCCCGAGCTGCCGGTTCCAAGGGCCCCAAAGACAATATCCATAGGCTGGAAACAGGATTTAATCTCTTCTAAGGCCGGGTGGGGCCGCCGATCGGGCCAAATGACCCCGTTGTCACAGAAGTTAAGGTCGTTAGGTAGCTCGCCAAAGTCCCCGCCGTAGGCGTAGTGGGTTGCGGCTCCGGGATATCCCGCCGGTATATCCGGGGTCTTACTGATACCCCGAGGTCCCAAGGGCTTACCGGTTGCCGAATCGACCTCGATTCCCTGATCGACCCAATCCCAAATGAATCCCCCCTGTAACCCAGGATAGGCCCGAATAGCATCCCAGTAGTCCCGAAAGCTCCCGTTGGAGTTTCCCATAGCGTGGCTAAATTCGCACATAATGAGGGGTCGGGGATCAGCGTTGGCCGAGCCGGTGCCATGGCCTGGTCCAGCGCTGTCGGCGACCCCCACAGCCGGCCCGTTCTTGGCCCAGGCCACAATCTCGTCGATGGTTGGGTACATGGGACACAGAATGTCGGTAATATCCCGGCCGCGGCGCAGGTCGATTGCCCCCTGGCCCCACTCGGCCCGGGTAGCTCCCTCATACTGAACCGGTCGACTCGGATCGTAGTGGCGCATCCAGCCCCGCAGGGTGGCGTGATTTGGTCCTACCCCGCTTTCATTTCCCAGGCTCCAAATAATAACGCTGGGGTGATTTTTGTCCCGCAGCACCATGCGGCTGCCCCGGTCCAGAAAGGCTTTTGCCCAGGCCGGGTCCCGGCACAGCTGATCATAATAGTGGTGGGATTCGATGTTCGCCTCGTCGACCACGTAGATTCCGTAGGTATCACACAGCTCATACCAGGCCTCGTGGTTCGGGTAGTGGCTCGTGCGCACGGCGTTAAAGTTGTACTGCTTCATGAGGACCACGTCTTGGGTCATATCCTCCATGGTTACCGCTTTGCCCCGTCGGGGATGATGCTCGTGGCGGTTGACCCCCTTCATCAGCACCGGTTTCCCGTTCATGAGCAATTGCCGGTTTGTTACCCGCACCCGTCTGAAGCCTGTCCACCAGGCGGTGGCTTCTACCACCTGGCCTTCGGGATTCCGCAACACCACCCCCACCAGGTATCGGTGGGGCAATTCGCTGGACCAGGCAGCGACGGTACCGACTCGAAGTTCAAATCGCACCTCCTGGGACCCCTGGCGATATCCGGTGGGAACCTCAGCTTGGTAGGTCAGTTCCAGATTGATTCCCTGGGCCTCGGGTCCCAGGGCTGGGCCGGTGGAACGGTAGATTTCTATTTGCCAGCCTGGCTCCAGGTCCTGACCTTCTGCTGTTGGTGGCCAGGGCTCTCCGGAATACCGGGGTGGGGCGCAGGGTAGTCGGTCCTGCCGGGTGGCGACCGGGGTTGTTCCAACTCGAATTTCGCCGGTCAACATTCCTTGGTGGGAGTCGACGTCGAGGTCCGGCAAGACCCGTAGGTCAGCAAGGTAGGTGGTATCGGTGGAATAGAGGTACACATCCCGGTGAATTCCCGCCATCCACCACTGGTCCTGGTCCTCAATAAAGCTGGCATCGCTCCACCGAATTACGAGGATGTCCAGGACGTTCTCCCGGGTCTGCACATAGGGGCTAAGGTCGAACTCGGAAGGCAGGCGGCTGTCTTTTGCGGTCCCCACCTCCTGGCCATTGAGGTAGAGGTGGGCGAAGCTCTCGGCCCCACCCAGGTGGAGGACGGTGCGTCGGCCCTGCCACCCTTGGGGCAGAGTAAAGGTTCGCCGGTACCAACCGGTGGGGTTTTGCTCCGGTACCCGCGGGGGTTTGTGCGGAAAGGGCATAACCACATTGGTGTACCAGGGTCTATCCCAGCCCTGAAGGGTCCAATTTCCAGGAACCTCGATGGGTCCTTCTTGGGGATTTTTCCCTTGGCTCAGTGCCTGGTAGCCCGCTTCGGGTCGGTCAAAGTATTCGAAGTCCCAATCTCCATTGAGGGAGAGGACCCAGTCTCCGAATAACCGTTCGGCCCACGACTTTCCCAGGGCATTTACCGCCCCCTGGAGGCTGGAGTAAGGCAAATACGAAGGTCGACTGGCAAGTCGATTCCGGCCGGTTTCTTCGGGATTCATCCAAATTGGTAGTGTGCTCATTGGAAGACGATACCACTCTTGGACCTCGAAATGATTGTAAATTTTGACATTTTTATTGTAAGTTTTGACCTGTAGGCTCTACACTATACTCATGCACGATTTATCCACACGCCTGGTTTTTCGTACCCTCGGTCAGGATCCAACCGCTGGCCTGGTCGGTTGTGGAATCATCCAAAAAACAAGCACTCGGGATAGTCATCAGGACGCCCGCTTTCCCCACTTCGGAATTATATGGCTCATCGAAGGGCGAGGCACCTTCGTCGATTCTACCGGCTCCATTATTCCTCTGAAGCCCGGCTCGGCCTTCTTACGAGTTCCCGGCGAGCGCCACTCGTCCCTGGTTTTTCCCGACGGCCAATGGATCGAACTCTTTGTGGCCTTCGGTGCACCTATCTATCGTGGACTCGTTGCCCTGGGACGCATACCCGAAAATCTGCGGGTCTGGAATCCGGGCCTGAACGAAGCCCTCATCTCCCGCTGGGTTTCGATGATCGATACCCTCGATCGAAGCGATGAATCGACCCACGACCAGGTTTTCCTCGGGCTTCAGGCCCTTAGCCTCGAACTTATTCATCAGGAACGGAACCCCAAAATCACCCTCGAGGTACCTGAGCAACGAAATCCCCATATCAAAGCCCCCCCGGACAAGGTTGTTGCCGCCCAGCAAGCCATAGAATCCGACCACCTCGTTCCTCCCGAGGCAATTGCCCAGAACCTGGGCATCCGCTACTCCCTCCTCCGTAAGCAGTTTCGCGATCGCACCGGACTATCAATGAAAACCTACCAGATTCATGCCCGAATTCGCCGAGCCCAGAACCTTCTTATTTACTCACCCCAGTCGGTCACCGAGATAGCCAAGACCCTGGGTTACCTCGACTCCTCGAGCTTCGTTCACCAATTTCGCCAGATAGTGGGTACATCGCCCAAAGCCTACAGAATTGTCCCTCATAGATCTTGAATAAATTTGTATAGATATCTATACTTTTATCCGTGAGCCTCATAGACCACCACAGCCCCATTCCTCTCTACGAACAAATTCGCCAAATACTCGAAAGACGAATCACCGAACACATTTACTCTCTCGATAGCCTCTTGCCTCCAGAAAACGATTTGGCCGAGGAATTTGGTGTCACCCGCCTTACGGTCCGGCAGGCTACCGAGGTACTTAAGCGAAAGGGATACTTGGAAAGTCGGCGAGGCCAAGGCACCCGCATAAAGACCCCGCCTCTCGAACAAAACCTCCACAATTTTTACAGCTTTGGGCACCGTTACCAGGACCCTAACCTCCGGCTCTCGACTACCCTCCTTAGCCTGAAAAAGGACCCCCAAGAGGAAGGTTACTCGGTTTTACGCCTCCGTCTTTTGGATAAACGACCCCTGGCCCTTGAGCAATCATGGATACCCATCGCAATTGCTCCAGACCTTGAAAATTACGACCTGGAAACCCAGTCCCTTTACGGAATCCTGGAAGAAGTGTACGGAATCGAATACGGAAAATCCCAGGAATACCTTGAACCCGTCCTTCCAAAGCCCGTTGAATCGAAATACCTCGAAATTTTACCCGGTCAGCCGGCTTTACAAACCTACAGGACTACCTTTGACACCCAAAACCGAATAATCGAAATTCGAACGACTCTCGTTCGCCCAGACCGGGTGCGCTTTCGCTCGGACCTCGTTATTGAAAGGAAACCATTTTGATCTACCTTGCCCTCTTCACACGTTTTTTCCGTATAGGCCTATTCACCCTAGGGGGAGGATACGCAATGATTCCCCTTATTCAGCACGAGATATCTACCGCATCGAATCTTCTGACCCATGACGAAGTGTCAGACGTACTTCTCATTGCCCAGTCAGCTCCAGGCCCCATAGCGGTAAACACCGCCGTCATGGTTGGGTACAAAGCTTTGGGTACTAGGGGCGCACTCGCTACAGGATTGGGCGTAATACTCCCCTCTTTTTTAGTGATTCTCTCGATTGCCCTGTGGTTCATGCCCTATACCGATCTTCCCCAGGTAGTTTCAGCCTTCCGGGGTATTCTCGGACTTGTAGTATCCCTCATTGTCTTTGCTGCCTGGAAAGTCTCCCTCCACCACATAAACTGGTTCTTGGTTCTGGGGACCCTAGCCTGGTTATCCTTGATGATTTTTGTTCAGGTCAACCCCTACCTAATAGTCCTACTCTCAGGGGCCTCGGGACTCCTCTATGGGCCATTGTCTCGTCGTGCACGCCGAGGAGAATCAAAAGAATGAATCTATTGACCTTATTTTTGACCTTTCTACAAATTGGTGCCTTCAGCTTTGGGGGAGGATACGCGTCCTTGCCTCTCATAGAATTAGAAATCATCACAAAAAGAAATTGGCTTACCCACGAAACCTTCGCCGAACTTTTGGCTATCGTTGAAATGACCCCCGGGCCAATAGCCGTTAATACCGCAACTTTCATTGGTTTTAAGGTTGGTGGAGTCGGTGGAGCCGCCCTTGCTACCTTGGGAGTTGTTACCGTTCCGGTCATTCTTATGTTGATCCTTGCTACGATAGCCTTTCGGTTCTTAAAAACACCCCTCGTCCAGGACCTTATGAATGGCCTACGCCCGGGAATCGTTGCCCTCATTTTGTACAGTGCTTTCTCCATCGGAAAGGTGGCCCTAACCGGATGGGGACCAGTAATCATCTCACTCGTGGGCTTGGCAATTCTGGCTCGCACCAAACTCCATCCCGCCTGGCTCTTGGTGGCCGCCGCCTTTGGGGGTATCCTTTTTCTATGACCAGAACTCAGACTCCCTTCCATTTTATGGCAAAACCTATCGGCGCCCTCTGTAATATTCGCTGTGAATACTGTTTCTACCTAGAAAAAGAAAAACTCTACCCCGACGCCAAAAATCGGTCCGCCTTTACCATGACCGATGAGACCCTGGAAAACTACGTCCGCAGGTATATTCAGAGCCAGCCCGAGGGGCTAAAAGAAATACCCTTCGCCTGGCAGGGGGGCGAACCAACCCTCTTGGGCGTGCGATTCTACGAAAAAGCCGTGGAATATCAGCAAAAATACGCTCCAGCGGGGGTAAAAATCCTCAACGCCTTCCAAACTAACGGAATATTAGTCGGCGACGAGTTTGCATCCTTTTTCAAAGACCACGGATTTTTAGTTGGAGTGAGCATCGATGGACCAGAGGAACTCCATAACCGATACCGGGTAGACCGGGTGGGGCAAGGAACCTTCAAAGACGTCATGGCAGGCTTAGAAAACCTCAAGAAACACGGGGTGGATTTTAACACCCTGACGGTGGTGCAAGAAAACAACGCCGACCACCCGGTAGAAGTGTACAACTTCCTCACATCGATTGGGTCGACCTATCTCCAATTTATTCCGATTGTGGAACCTTCGACCAAGGCCCGGGAAGCAAGAATCGGCGACGACCCACTCTCCCTGGTGAACCCTCGTTCGGTTCGTCCCGCCCAGTGGGGCTCGTTCCTTAACGGTGTTTTTCATGAATGGAGAAAAAAAGACATCGGTCGAATATTCGTACAACACTTCGATATGATTCTGGGAATCTACGCCGGCTACCCCGCATCCCTGTGTGTCCACTCCAAAGAATGTGGCCGGGCCATGGCTATCGAACACAACGGGGACGTGTACTCCTGTGACCACTTCGTGAGCCCCGAATACTTCCTCGGAAACCTGAACCATCATTCGGTAACCGAGATTATCGATCAGCCGGCCCAAAAGGAATTTGGAACCTCGAAATACACCGCCTTACCAGACAAGTGCAAAACCTGTCCTTACCTGCACCTCTGTTACGGCGCCTGCCCCAAAGACCGCCTTATCCAGACCAAGTCGGGCAAACTCAACTACCTGTGTCAGGGCTACTTCGATTTCTATCGCGAAACAAAGCCCTATTTCCGGGCCATGACCAAGGCCCTAACAGCCCGTCGACCGGCGGCAGACTATAGGGCCTTTTTCGGCCCCTAATACCCCAAAATCCCCTTCCTGGCTTCGCGCCAATCCAACTCTGCCTTAATCGCCTCGGCAGTGGTAAGCTCGGGACTCCAACCCAATAAGCGTTGGGCCTTGGAAATATCCGCAAAGGCTCCGGCGACGTCGCCGGGCCGGGCAGGAGCCTCGGACACCGGCACCTCACCACTCCATACCTGTTTGAACCCATCGACCAGTTCGCGCACCGTAACCCCGTTTCCGGTGCCCACGTTAATTACCTGGTACCGCAGGCTGGTGACATCTCCATCCCGACGGTCAAACAGACCACCGGCCTCAATGGCTTCAGCAGCCTTGACGTGGGCCCGGGCCAGGTCCCAAATGTGAATATAGTCCCGGATTCCCGACCCATCCCGGGTCGGCCAATCGACCCCGGTCACCTTAAACTCACCTTCAATGCCCAAGGCCGCGTTCACCAACTTGGCCAACACGTGGCTGGGGTTCTTCACATACCCGCCGGTGCGCAACTGAGGGTCGGCACCAATAGGGTTAAAATACCGCAGTGCCAGACCGCGCAAATCGTAGGCCGCACAAAAATCCTGCAAGACCATTTCCATCATAAACTTGGTCCGGGCGTAGGGGCTGCTGGGATTCAGAGGCGAGGTCTCGGTGACCTTGAATCCTTCTACATTTCCATAAATACTCGCGCTGGAGGAAAAAACGAGATTCTTTCCTCCGAGTTCGGATAGTACGTCGAACAACTCGACAGATTTTGCGACGTTCTCCCGGTAATACTTAGCCGGGTGGTCCGCACTTTCGGGAACAATAATGAGGGCCGCACAGTGAATGACGGTGGAAATTTCCGGATTATCCAGGAAGATCTTCTTTACAATTCCCCGATCGGCGATGTCACCGTGGTAGAACTTTACCCCAGCCACCCCTTCGGCAAACTTTCGCTGGCCAGTTACCAGGCTGTCCAAAACCACCGCCGAATGCCCCTGGTCGAGCAATGCCCGAACCACTGTACTGCCAATATACCCTGCCCCGCCGGTTACCAGAACTTTCATAGAATCTCCTCTATTTCGATGCTGCCATAATTTCGAATTCTTAAGGGGATTACACACCCCTCACCCAGGCCCGTTTCCATGTGTCGCACAAATTCTGTCCAGTCGCCCTGGGGCACGTAGACCTGGATGGTACCACCCAGACCCCCACCATGAACCCGGGCCACTACCTGCTGGCCAGAGCACCCTTCATAGGCCTCCGCCAGCATAATCGCCAGGGCGTAGTCCTGATTTTCTACCTCATCGATAGCGTTCTGCAAGTACTTGTACGAACTGTTGCCCGACTCGGCCACCATTCTCAGCCACGAGGCAAAATCCGGGGGCCTGGCGGTAAGACATGCAAGCATCCGGGGTACCCGGGCATTCTCCAAAAAAAAGTGACCTGCCCGGGCCATAGCCCTCCCAGGCAATTGGGTTTTCAAAGGCAAAAAATCACCCCAAAACCGACTGGGTTCAACTTCTGCCAACACCTGGGCGCCTAGGGCCTGGGCCACTAGCTTCATTTCCCGGGGCATAGCACCGTAATCATCGGCCCCACCGGTATGGTCGCTCTTGGTATTGATAATCGCTAAGCGGTACCCCGAGGCTCCAAAATCAACCTCGACTTTGCTTACCTGGGGATCCTGGGGATTTTTAAAATCGATGCCTACAACCCCACCCACACTACAAGCGGTCTGATCCATGAGCCCACTAGGTTTTCCAAAATACACGTTCTCGGCAAACTGACCGCAAATAGCCCGCTGAACCGGGGACACCGTTCCCCCATTGTAAACTCGGTCGAACACCGTGGCAAAAAGGACCTCTACACAGGCCGAACTGGAAAGCCCCGAGCCCCGCAGAACGTTACTCTGAAGGACCATGGAAAAGCCACCAATCCTCTTATCTTTCTGAACAAACCAAGCCGCCACCCCCCGGATAAGGGCCTCGGTAGAACCCATTTCTTCCGGGTTAACCTCCAAGGTGTGAAGCGAGACTATAAATTCTTGGTCCAAGTCGGTCGAAAACACCCGAACCAACCCCTCTTCGGTAGCAGGGCCCACGGCAGCAACAGCATCCAAATGAACCGAACCCGCTATGACCCTGCCGTGATTATGGTCGGTATGATTCCCCGCCAACTCGGTCCGACCGGGGGTAGAAAAAAGCCTAACCTCACCCGAGAATCCAAACCGATCGGCGTAGATTCGAAGAAGTTCGGAATATCGGGATGCCTGGTCAGACGAGTTCGGATACAGATCCGAAAATACCTTCGAAAGTTTCCCTGAGGAAATCGACTCGATCCAATCTTTTCCAAGTGCCATCGTGTTATCCCTCGGCTCGGTAATGGATGTCGGAAACGGCTCGCAGTATTTCTGCCGCCGTTTCGGGGGTAATATCTCGCTGGGGCATGGCCATCATCTCGTATCCAACCATAAATTTTTTAATCGCCGCACTGCGCAACAAGGGTGGATAGTAATGCATATGGAAGGTCCAATGGTCCTCGGCTTCATGGGGATTATCCAGTTTCCGATTCACCGGCGCCTGATGGAGCCCCATGGAGTAGGGAAAGTCGGTCTGAAAAAGATTGTCGTAGCGAATTCCTAAACGAATCATGAGATCGGCCAAGGACGAAATGAGGTGCTGGTCAAATTCGGCCAGACTCTTTACCTGGGCCCGGGGCAGAACCAGGGTTTCGTAGGGCCACACCGCCCAGTAGGGCACCAGGGCCACAAAATCGTTATTTTCCACGACTATGCGATCGCCCTTGACCACCTCTGCTTGGACGTAGTCGATGAGCAGATTGTTTCCCTGGGCCTGGTAGTAGGCTCTCTGCTTTTTGTCTTCCTTCGCGGGTATATCGGGAAGAATATTCTCGGCCCAAATTTGCCCATGGGGGTGGGGGTTTGAACACCCCATGAGGCTCCCGTGGTTTTCAAAAATTTGAATATGCTGGATCCATGGATTTTGAGCGATTTCGTGGTATTCCCGCTTCCAAGTTTGCACGACCTCCTCAACCTCAGACTGATTCATTCGGGGTATAGTCAAATCGTGCCGGGGGCTAAAACACAACACCTTACAAATTCCCCGCTCGGGTTGGGCCTGGAAAAGCCCATCCTCGACGGCCTGGTGGTCGTTGTCGGGCAAGATGGCCGAAAAATCGTTCAGGAAACTAAAAGTGTGGGCGTACTGGGGGTTTACCTCCCCATTGCTGCGAGTATTACCGGGACACAGGTAACACTCGGGGTCGTAGGCGGGTCGGGAGTCCAGGGCCGTTTGCTCGGTGCGACCCTGCCAGGGCCTTTTGGTCCGATGGGGACTCACCTTGACCCACTCACCGGTTAGGGGATTGTAGCGTCGATGGGGCGATGTAAAGAGATTTTCCAAGGGAGCCTCCTCAAAATGTGGGGACCTCCAAAATCTTGTTTTCTGGCTACGTTGGTCATTGCACCACAATGACTTAAGAGCCCGGGCTGTTAAGAATGGAGTAGAGAGGTCCCTTATGTATGCGTTTACATTTTCAGGAAAAATGAGAAGAAGTCAAGGTAGCAGGGCAAAGAGCTAGGACCTGTTAGGTAACAGGATCGGGAGAAATATAGAAGTTGTTCCAAATAGTCGTCGCACTGTTTTCATAAACAACTCGCCGTCAGGGTCTAAGCTTGGGATGTAAGACCGCTTTTCGACTGAGATCTTGTTTCCCACGGTCCTGCGACACCGGGACATACCAATACTTTTTACTTCATGTGCATTTGCCCTGGCCATGGTAGGAACCCCCTGAACGAAAACCTAACTTTCTGTTATTCTTAGATTACCCGGAAGTAATCCTCGTGTTTTTAAGGAGCCCTACCATGAGCAACGACCTCATCCAGACAATTGCTACCCAAGAACAAACCCTAATCCTCCCCCGGTTCTCCGCCGACATCGCCTACCAACTGGGAAGTACAATCTACCAGGAAGCAAAAAAGAAGAAACTCGCGGTTACTATCGACGTCCGACAAGGTGACCACATCCTTTTTCATACAGCAATGGAGGGCACAACAGCGAACAACGACAACTGGGTTCGCCGAAAGAGTAACACCGTTCAATTGACCCATAAAAGCTCATTTCGGGTCGGTCTCGAAAACAAGGCCAAAGGCACAACCCTCGCCGACAGCCAAGCCCTTCCCCTTCTCGACTACGCCGACCACGGAGGTGCATTTCCCCTACGAACCCGTGACAGCGGTTTTGTGGGAGTTGTAACCGTCTCGGGCCTACCCCAAGAACAAGACCATCAACTGGTAGTCGATGGACTGTCAGCCTTTCTACCAACCCTAGGAGAAAACAAATGAAGTATCGAACCCTCGGAAAAACCGGTTACCAAGTCTCCGAAATATCACTCGGCGCCTGGCAAATAGGTGGCGGTTGGGGCAAACCCTTTAGGGACGAAACCGCCGAATCTATCATAAATCAGGCAATCGACCTGGGAGTGACCTTTATCGACACCGCCGACGTCTACGATGGTGGCAAGAGTGAAGCCGCGGTAGCTCGAGCAGTAAAAAAGCGAAAAGTACCCATAAAAATTGCGACCAAGTGTGGACGATTTGTAAACCCCCACGTCAGCGCCGGGTACACCCCCCAAGCCTTACGGAAGTTTGTGGAAAACAGTCTACAAAATACCAAGTTAGAAACCTTGGATCTCATTCAACTCCACTGCCCACCCACCGAAGTCTACTATCGGCCGGAAATTTTTGGCCTCTTCGAGGACCTGAAGAAAGAGGGGAAAATTGCCCACCTGGGTGTCAGTGTAGAAAAGGTCGAGGAAGCCCTCAAGGCTATCGAGTACCCAAATGTAACAACCGTACAAATCATCTTCAATATGTTCCGTCAGCGACCGGCCCAGCTGTTTTTTGCCGAAGCTCAAAAAAAGAACATTGGTGTTATCGTGCGGGTTCCTTTGGCCAGTGGTTTACTCAGCGGTAAATACACCCCAGAAACCACCTTTGCTGCCCAAGACCACCGGAACTTCAACCGGGACGGATCCTCTTTCGATAAGGGCGAAACCTTTGGTGGGGTGAACTACGAACTCGGTCTCCAGGCGGTCGAGGAACTGAAGAAAGCTCTCCCGGGACGAGAAAGCTTGGCCGCCGCTGCCCTTCGCTGGATTCTAATGTTCGACGCCGTAAGCTGCATAATTCCCGGTGCTTCTCGGCCGGACCAGGCTCAAAGGAATGTCCAGGCCGCAGATGAGCCACCGTTTACCCCTGCCGAAATGAAGGTCGTGGGAGACATTTACGAGCGACTCATAAAACCTGTAGTACATCAGTTGTGGTAGACTCGGTCCATTAAACTCATTCGGCCAACCGATTCTTCGGCGGTTTCCTAATCCCCCAGGAAAAATTCCCTCACCTTGCGGACTTTGCGGTCGAGAATGCTATTGACCGCGGAGGGGTACTGGAAATCTTTTAAATGGTTTTGAACCGCCATATCAAACTGAAGAAAGAACTCTTCGGGGCTTTGGATTTGGGCCCATTTAGGATCTGTTAATATTCCGATGAGGGACCGAATTGCATGAATTTCTCCTTCGAACAGGGCATTATTTTCTTTTAGAACGTATTCGGTAATTTCGCCCCGACGGTAACGTTGGACACCTAGGTCCTCCAGGGCCTTGATGTCTTCTTGGACATCCTGCAATTCCAGTCTCATTAGTCCGAGGACGTGGGTCATGGTTTTACTCATAAGTGGGCCTCCAGGTTTCTGTACTTACAGTATAGTACATGACAGGTCAGCCGGCGGATAATCTACTTCTTGAGTGTAACAACCCGCAGATTCGTAACCCCATTCTCTTCAAATTCTTCCATGTAGCTATCCAAGAAGGGGTTCAACTCTGCGGCTAATCGTTCGGGACCCATCTTCTCAAAGGCTGGTTCTCCAATTTTCTGAATCAAATCCCTTCGAGCCAGCTGAATTGCCACATCCTCCAAAAGATAACCCCGCTCGTACTCGTCCAAATAGGTTTCGGCCATTTCTTCCAAGAGTGCAGTAGCGCTGTACATTCCGTCGGAATCCGGACCTTCTACCAGGTTCGCAAGCCCTGCATTGTGGGCCGCGGCAAAGAGCAGTTGTTCCGCATCATTCAAAGGTATATCTAATTCGTCATCGCTTCGGTCGGCATTTGCTACCCAATTTCCGATATACGTAAGGACCAAGAGATTTCGTAGTTGTTCTTTCGTCAGGGACAGTTCCATACATTACCTTCCTGGTCATAGTATATCGGCTCTGATAGAATGACGCCACTATGAGCAGCCTCTGGATTACTACCTTTTTAGTGCTTGGCTTTGCGGCCTTGGGATATTTCTTTGTCCTCCTTTCTCACCGCTTCCGCCGTCCTATCCACCGAAAGTTCGTTTCCCGGACGATTGGATTTTTCCTCTGGTTCCTCATCTTTTCTATGGGATTCAACCTGGGGGCCAACAGCGGTTTAGTTGCTCAATTAGGAAACCTTGGTTTCGCCGCCGCAGTCCTGGCGATTCTTAGCGCCGGTGGTTCGGTACTGGTTGCCTTCCTGGTTTTTCCTCGGGGATTTCGGGTCAAGGGATTAGGAAAGGGTGGTACGTCTGACACACCACCTACCGCTGACCCAACTGCAAGGGCTGCTTCGGCCGATGCTTCTGCAGCGACCGCCACCGGCCGTTTGGGGTTCCTCGCCCACTTCCGCGATCCCGCAAGGCTGCTGGGGGCCTTGGCCTTGGGAGTTGTTGCCGGTTACCTGGTGCCGGCCCTCCCGCTCTTTGGGGGCGACAGCCGGGCCAGCTCTGTCCTCCTGTATATACTGCTGTTTTTTTCTGGTGCGGGCATGGCCCTGGAAAATCCTCACGGTCTGGGTGGTATTTTCAGTGGCCGTACCGTGGCCCTGCCTTTGGCTACGATCATCGGGAGTCTGGCCGGGGGTGCGCTGGCCGCGGCAATTCTGGGTTGGGATCTCACCCGAGGGCTGGCCGGGGCGGCAGGTTTTGGGTGGTACAGTTTGTCGGGTGTCCTCATCGCCGATCTGGGCGACCCCTTTCTCGGGAGTGCGGCGTTCTTAGGTAATCTCTTACGCGAGAGTTTGGCAATCATTTTTATACCCCTCCTGGCTCGGGGGGGATTAAAACCTTCGTCTATCGCCATAGCCGGAGCCACGAGCATGGACGTTACCCTGCCTATGATAAGCCGTTATGCCGGGTACGAGCACATGGCAACATCGATGGCCCACGGGGTTATTCTGTCGGTTCTGGTTCCGGTGTTTATTCCTTTTCTCATGGCTCTTGGCCAGTAGAGTGCTCCAGAGGCCCTGTAACCCGAAGGTAGTGCACGAAACCTTGTGGAAAAAAAAGTTTTTTTCAAAAATTTGAATCAGCAACCATGTTCTTGTAGTGAATATAGATATGAAAACCCAAGAACCGTTCTTCTACCCCGCGGCCCTGCAGACCAAGGCCGAAACGTGTCAAATGTCGGACTTTCCCCACTGTCCGAACCCATCCTGCCCCAACTACCACTGCCCTCCAGCAGGTAACACCTGGTTCGCCTACCACGGAAGCTACATGACCAAGGTCGTCGGAAAGGTCACCCGCTACCGCTGCACCAACTGCGGTCGCACCTTCGGCTACCGCACCTTTCACGTGGATTACTACACCAAGAAATCTATTAGTTACGCCGCGCTCATGGCCCATTTAGTCTGTACCACCGGAGAGGGAAACATCTGCCGCTTCCACAATCTGCGAGAGGATTTGGTCCTCAACCGCTACGAACGTTTATCCCGGGTGCTTTTGCACCTGCACACCCTTGTACGCAATGAACTGCTTACCCACTTTCCCGAAACCACCTTGGTGTTGGATGGATTTGAATCTTTTAGCCACAGCCAATATCACCCCAACAACATTAACATCCTCGCCGGTAAGGAGTACGAGTTCATCTACGGTCTGGGACTCTCGGTGCTCAAACGCAAAGGGCGAATGACTCGGAAGCAAAAACTCAAACGA
>JAACWS010000051.1 GCA_009991955.1 Spirochaetales bacterium | reverse complement strand
AGTCTCTACTTCGTCAGGTGAAACCCGACCAACCTTCCTATACATCGGCAAAAAGACTACTGCAGATTCTTGGGTATTTTTTGCCGATTCCTCGAGAATTTGTGCCTGATATGTCAATACTCAGAGAATTTGTAGGGGGATCAGCCTTTAAGTACTAGAGAGATTGGTTAGAACCAGGTGTTACTCGGTATCTCTAACCCATGGTTTAGAATAGCGAGGAATTCCCTCCGGGGAATAGGTTTTGCACCCATTGAACGCAGATAAGGTGTTTCCATTTGACAATCAATAAGATCGAGTCCCAGGTTTCTTGCCTGAGAACACAGATCTATTAATGCAGCCTTGGAACTATTCGTTGCCCGGCTGAACATCGACTCACCAGAAAAAATCCGCCCAGTACGAACTCCGTAGAGTCCTCCTACCAAAATACCATCGAGCGAGACTTCGCAGGAATGCGCATATCCAAGCTCATGGAGTTTCTTATACCCTTCGAGCATGGGCTCGTCGATCCAGGTAAATTCCCGCGAGGTCCCACACAGGGTCATAACCTCCTCAAACCTCTGGTCCCAGGTGATTTCGAAATGAGCAGTATTGAGGTACCGACGTAGACGCTTTCCCACGTGTAGTTCCTCGGGAACCAGTACAAAACGAGGATCCGGACTCCACCATAAAATCGGTCCCCTTTCCTCGGGTGAATACCAAGGAAAAAGACCCTGCTCGTAGGCCGAAAGTAGAAAACCTGGGGACAAGTTTCCTCCAGCGCAAACTGGTCCAGGATTTCTAACCCTTCTGGGGGAAGGAAAAGTAAAACGCTCGGATGGCCCCAGGGAGGGGAGTTCGTCTGACATCGGTGGAGAATTCTTGGCCTTAGGTCAGAACCGGGACACCATTCTTGAGTGTCAGGTGGGCTTTTCCACCATTCTGTAGATTACCGTAGAGTAAGGCATCGATAAAGAGGCTACGAATTTCATCATCAACTAGACGTTCGATTTCTCGGGCTCCATATTCTTGACTATTCGTTTTGCTCGCCAAATAGTCGTAGATTTCCTCTTCAATCACAAGTTCGACTTTTTGTTCCTCAAGTTGCCCAGTAAACTCGGCAATTTCTTTTTTAACAACCATTTTCAAAATATCGTTGCCAAGATGAGAGAATCGGACGACACGATTGAGTCTATTTCTGAACTCCGGACTAAAGGCTTTGTTTACCGCATCGGATACTATGGTCTCATCGAGAATGCGATTTCCAAAACCGATGAGCGGTTTACCAATGTCTCGGGCTCCGGCATTACTGGTCATTATAAGAATGACATTACGGAAGTCTGCTTTTCGGCCGGCGTTGTCCGTAAGAGTTGCATAGTCCATCACTTGGAGAAGGATATTGTAAATATCCTGATGGGCTTTCTCAATTTCGTCTAAAAGGAGTACGGCATGGGGATTTTTCCTGATTGCTTCAGTGAGCAAGCCTCCTTCCTCGTACCCTACGTATCCAGGAGGAGAACCAATGAGTCTACTGACCGCATGGCGTTCTTGATATTCAGACATATCAAAACGAATAAGTTCAACTCCCAGTTCATTTGCCAAAGACTTTGCCAACTCAGTTTTTCCTACCCCGGTGGGGCCAACGAAGAGAAAATTAGCGACTGGTTTGGTACCCTTACGAAAACCTGCTCTTGCTCTTTTTACCGACTCAACCACTCCCTTGACTGCTGGATCTTGTCCAAAAACCTTCGCAAGCAATCGCTCTTCTAAGGTTTTGAGTTGATCTTTCTCCGAAACGGTAACAGTCTTCTGGGGAACTTTGGCAATTTTCGAGACGATTGCCTCTATGGCTTCGGCAGTTATAAGCGTTTGTTCTTGCGACGTACTAGTTTCCCTAGGTCCTGCGAGGTTCTCGCCCTTTCCCTCGTTCTCGGCTTTAAAATGTAACAAATTATTCAAAGCCCCCGCCTCGTCAATTACGTCTATCGCCTTATCCGGAAGAAATCGCTCATTTATGAACTGGGCAGAAAGTTGAACTGCTGCCTCGAGGGCAGAATCGTCGTAGCGTACCCGGTGAAACTCTTCATACTTTGGGCGAAGCCCTTTGAGGATCTCGACGGCTTCATCATTTGTTGGCTCAGAAATTTCGATCGCCTGAAATCTTCGGGCGAGGGCGTGGTCTTTTTCGATAAAACGACGGTATTCTTCCCGGGTTGTGGCGCCGATTACTCGTATTTTGCCCGAGGCGAGGGCTGGCTTTAATAGGTTGCTCGCATCCATAGCACCACCACTCGCAGCCCCTGTTCCAACCAACATGTGCAACTCGTCAATGAAAAGGATTACATTGGTTTTCTTTTCTAGACTTTTTAGGACCTTTTTAATTCGCTCTTCAAAGTCACCCCTATAACGAGTTCCGGCCACCAACGCACCAAGGTCCAAGGACCATATTTCGTATCCCTTGAGTAGGTCTGGAACTGTTCCCGCTGCCACTGCTTGGGCTAGTCCCTCGGTGATGGCGGTTTTTCCAACCCCAGGGGGACCTACATGGACAGGATTATTTTTGAGCCTACGACAAAGAACTTGCATGGTGCGTTCGAGAACGTCCTGTCGCCCAATAAGGGGTTCAAGTTCCTTTTGTTCAGCTCGATAGACAAGGTTTGTAGCATATTTTTCGAGATAACTACCGGTTCGGGGCCCCTTTTTTGTATCCCCCTCTTCGCTCTCGGCATCCATATCAATTTCTGAATCTTCAAAATCTGATTCTTGGGTGGCATCCCCGGGACCGAGTCTCTCCTCGTCCTCCTCGAGGGATTCTCCTCTAGATATCATTTCCTCTTCGCTGCGTCCAAGTATGTGAGAAATAATTTCTAGAAGATCAAGCCTATGGATGCCTTGTTCTCGCAAAAGTTGTGATCCGTAGGAATCAGTCTCTTCGAAAAGTGAAATGAGAATATCGCCAGCTTCGATGGTTTCTTTCTCTGCGTGGCTCGCTCGAACAAAGGTTCGTTCCATGACGTGCTGAAATCCTACCGTCTGTTTCGGGTCGTCTTTCGATTCGGCGGGCACTTCGGTGTCGAGATAGTTTCGAAGAGTTTTCTTGAGTTCTTCGGTATCTCCACCGCAGGCACTAACTACTTTTTTACTATAGGGAAAAAAGAGTGCGTTAAGTAGTACGTGTTCCGGTGTCAAGTATTCGTGTTTCTTAATTCGAGCATCTTGGTAAGCTGCGTTGAGTATATCGTTTACTTCTTTGCTAATTTGCATCATAGGTACTCCAAAGTTAAATTAAGCCTTTTCGATTGTACACTTAAGGGGAAAGCCGTTGGCCTTGGCCGAACTATGTACTTCTTGAACCTTGGTTCGTGCGATATCGTAGGAGTAAATCGCAGCAACTCCCGAGCCTTTTTTGTGTACGTCTCGCATAATCTTTGTGGCGGCTACTACATCTTTGCCGAATATTTTTACTAAAATTTCAATAACAAATTCCATGGTCGTAAAATCGTCGTTATGAAGAATCACCTGATAGCGTTCTGGTTCTTTCGTCTCTTTCTTAGTCTTCTCGAGAGTAGAACTCCCGGTCTGACCTTCCTGTTTGGCCAATTGTCATTCCTCCCAAAGATCACTGCAGTTTTTCTAAAAACGTAGAGGGGCGAAATAGCCCGACTCGTCTCTGCCACTTTTAGTAAGGTACTGAACCTGGACTT
Organism: Spirochaetales bacterium; assembly: GCA_009991955.1. Classification (GTDB taxonomy): domain Bacteria; phylum Spirochaetota; class Spirochaetia; order DSM-27196; family Salinispiraceae; genus SKVS01. Next base: position 54 of record JAACWS010000051.1, on the reverse strand, counting down.
CGAGGGGAAGATACTTTCTTCCGAAATCATCGTCAAATCGAGAACTGTATTCAA
>JAACWS010000063.1 GCA_009991955.1 Spirochaetales bacterium | reverse complement strand
GTCCTTCATCTCCCCTAATTTGAACTGATCCGTAAGCGTTCCCATCGACGACGATCGAGTCAAAGTCGTAGTCGATTTCTATACCTGGATCGGATATCGTAACGTCAAATTCGAACGTTTCTGGGGTCCATCGGTTAAAACCGAGTACTCCCTCGGCAGTAACAACTCCTGGGCCCGCTGGTATTCGAAATTCAGGAAAATAGAGATTTTTGTCTTCAAGAATGATAAATGCGTTACCGGGACCTAAATCTGTAGGACTATAGAGCAAATTCCCAACGAAACCCTCGACCCCCGCGGATCCAAAGAAACTTGGATCGTTTATGTCTCCCGAAAGCCTAAGATTTCCGGAGACGTTGCCCCGTTGTATTGTGAAAATTTCAAAATCAAAAATCGTTGATAGGTCTGCGTCCACCCAACGAGCCTCCGGAATATTCACATCGAACTCCCCGTCACGAATCCTCCCCTGGGCGTGGAGTTGTATGAGCATCGGGGAGGAAGTCACCAGTTCGAGTTCGCCATCAAGATCAATTCTACCTCGGATACTCTGCTGTGGACCACCGACGAGGTTAACTTCTCGTCCCCGACCGGTCAAACTTAATTGTAACTCTTTTTCCGGGGAAAGAACTGAGGGAACAGGACTAATGGAAAGGGATGCAACGAGACCATCAAGGGACTCGTCTAACAGATTTTCCGGCACGACGGCCTGAGCACGTATTATTGTTTCTTCATTGATCCGAAGTCCGAGGCTTCCAATTCGTGGATCGAGAAGAAAACTTCCTTCCTCTATTTCGATAGTAGTCGTTGCTAAACTTAGAATTGTCGGCGCCAAGGAGAAACCCCTCTTGTCGTATTCCAAGGTTAAGCTACCCCTTAAAGGGTCTAGATTAAACAGTCCTTCGGTCAACTCGAGACGAACCGAGCCACTGGAGGCAAACAAATCCTCTAAAGGAACAAGGAAGTTACTTTCGAGCGCTCCTGTGCCCCTTAAACCCGAAAGGGGGAACCGCTGGAGGAGAACGTTTTCGGCACCCAATCGTCCAATTAAAGTATTCGATTCTAAGGTTGCCACGAGACCCAGGCTTTCATTCGAACTCCGATTTGCTACATTTATTTCGCCGGATATTTTCTGGGAGTTGAGCCCTAAATCATCAAGGGTCAACGACCCACGTATTTGAAAAGCATCCTCATCCTGCAGAATGAGCAGTTCCTCGATAGAAATGCGATCGCTATTTCCAGACAATGCCAGTTGCAAACCGTCGAAAGCTAAGGGTACGTTTCCTCGCAAACGATCTATAGTCCAATGTTGATAGTCGAGGAATTTTGCTTTGAGGTCGATATTTGCGCCGCTAAATGCTAGCAATGCTGGAACCCCAGGTGGTGAAAAATTGCGTATCGAAAGAACCCCCGCGACTTCTGAAGAACTCAAGTCAAATTCACCAGTAATTCCAAGATTCGACGAAAGGGCTAAAAAGTTTTGCGAGTAAAGTCCCGTTATATCGATCCATGAATCGATCAAGAAACTTCTAAGATAAAAACTATTCGTGCCTTGGTGTCCGAGTATTCCCCGTCCTTCTACTTCTATCCAGGGTGGGAGTTCGGAGGAAAAGTTATTCCGGGCTCTAAGAAAGTCAATAATCACCACCGAGTCGACGAACGACCCTTGAGCCTTTATTTCGGGGATTTCAGGTAAAAGGTTAAAAGCCTCGAACTGGGATATTCGAAGTTCCGGGAGACCGGCCGAGAATAATAGGTCAAATCTCGTATCAAACCTAGCCTCGGCGGAAAAGGGCAACGAAAAATTCTCGTCGGTAGGAAGAAAAATCTTGCCGATCTCCTCCAAGGTCCCAAGAGATAAAGATCGTATTCGACCATCTAAAACGATGCCCTCAATAAAAGACTGGGAAGATGAAGTAGGAACTAATCCTCGGACTCGTAGATCTATACCCGGTTCGGCAGACTTCCGCAACTCTTCATACTTTGCATTTTGCGAGGGCTGGGGAAAAAGTCCCCGGAACTGGAGTTCGAAATCTGTATTCGAAAAAGCTAAATCAAAGGAAGGATTCAAAAGTGTCACGTCGAAAATGGAAATCTGCGAACCCCTTACTCGTAGTCCATCCTGGGACGATGCTTCGAGTTCAACCGAGGCATCAATAGAACCAAATTCAAGAAGATTTCCCGTAGAAAACGAGAGAAAACCCTCGGGTAACCCCGTAGAAAAGGGCACTTGACCAGAAAAAATGAGCCGTTCCCTGTTTTTTCCCTCATATGTAAGACTGTCGATAAGAACTCTATCGTTGTCACCTACTGCGGTGACGTCTATGATTCCTCGAAGGGGGGTACCAATTACCTCGCCCTCGTAACCTACCCTACCACCGTACCGCAGGGACGTGCGGGAATTTGGAAGAAGTTCCAAAGAGGCGGAAATATCGCCAGTTATCTGTCCTGCCAAAAGACTTTCAATCTCCTGGTTTGTTAGATCTGTATTGAAAGTGACAAAGTTGTAGGGGCTCCAGTTTTCGCTAAGAAACTGAAAATCGAACCGCGAAAATTCTAAGTCGCTGGTTGCCGAAAGGTCAAAGGGTTTTTGATCAAAAGCCTTAGATAGACTGAGGGAAGTAGGAGTCAAGTTTGCTACCAGGTTAACATCCTCCAAAGTACCAAAAGGTAAAACTGGAGAAAAAACCCGCAAAAACGCATCAGCACTGTTTGCGCTGGGCACACTCGAAAGGCGAAGGTCGAATTCACTGGAGTAGATATCTTTGGCGCCCTGGGAAACAGAAATTTGAGCGTGAGTACGGAGGTCAAGAGTAGATTCCCCTCGGACAAGATTACCTTGATCAAAATTAGTAATAACCTGGGTAACTTCGTCGGAAATATCGAGTCGAATCCTTCGATAAAAAATATCGGTAGGACCTGGGATAAGTCGAATAACTTCAAAAACCCTGGCTATAACTTCTTCCGCAGTTGGTGGCTTTATAGATTGGCCCTGGGGTATTTTTACCGTGACTGAACCGTTTTCGACCCGTATATCTTCGGGAGCACTAAAGAAATTTCCCCGTAAAAGGTCAGCCATTCGGTAGTAAACACGAATACGTTCGATGGAAACGGCAACGTCATCCTCTTGAAAAGTAAAATCTCGAATTTCAAGGTAACGAAAAATCGAAGGCCCAAGGGTAGAATAGGTAATTTGGGACTCTGTCGCATTTTCAAGGGTCTCCATGACCGATAACTGAAGAGTTTCGGTGAGGGAGTCGAAGAATTTCTCTATTTGAGGTACTACAGCCAAGGCAAAAATACCCATGATTCCGAGAGAAAAAAATAAACTAGAAAAAACGAGGAACCCTTTTCTCATAAAAAGGTTACTCCATGACAAATACATCCCATTTTGATACTGTATCACACTCCTATGTGGGGTACCTTCGTTTAAAAGGCGGCACTTTTGCTCAATACAACTACTATATTATCCAAGTTCATCGTTATCGAAGGCATCGATGGGGCTGGAACCACGACCCAGGCTCGGATGTTAGAAAAAAAATTCCGTGAAAAATCTATTCCTTTTTGGGCTACCGCTGAACCAACCGACAGTCCGATAGGCCGCCTTATTCGTACAATCCTCAAAGGCGAATTACAAGTCGAGTCCGCTGTTACCGCCCACCTCTTTGCGGCCGATCGCTGGGAGCACCTCTATGGCCACGGTGGTATACGAGCAAAAATAGAAACGGGGTATTGGGTCTTGAGTGACCGATACCACTTTAGTTCGCTGGCATACCAGGGTCTTCTTGTGGACCCTGACCTCGTTTCGACCCTAAATTCGTCCTTTCCACTCCCAGAATATTACATTTTTATCGATGTTCCTGGAGAAGAGGCCTCTCGGCGGAGAGCCCTTCGATCGACAATGGAAATCTACGAAACAGACTCATTTCAGACCCGGGTTGCCCACAGATATTCCCAGATTCTTAGAGAACTATCAAACACCCAGGTAAAAGTTCTGTCTCTTTCAGGCGATTTACCGATCGATAAACTCCACGATAGAATTTGTTCCTTTCTGCCGATACTTGGAACGTGAAACGGTCCTTACTTTCAGGAGTACTCTTTACCTTCCTCGTTATAGTTTCGGCCCCTGAAGGTTTTAGCTATAGGATCCTCTACAAAGAACAACTATGGAACCTCTACCATCAACAACTTTACATGTATCCCTTAGACATTGCGGAAAATATCCATTGGCTCGAACAAGCTCTGAGGGCAGATTTTGCAAATCCCTTGTACGCCCTGTCTAAAATAGAAAACCCCCAGGAATGGGAAAAGTATCGGTATTTGTTTTCGATGCATATTAACCTAACTTTGGTAGACCTCTACCTACAGTGGGCCAGTAAACACATGAAATTTGAACCTCGATTCTTCAACTATCCGTGGCGAGAAGCAAACCTAGAAAGCTTCGACAAAGCTCAGACCTTATTAGAATTTGCCCTTATCTACTGGGACGAAGCCAAAAGGTATTCGGACATGACCCAGAAATTTCCTTGGCTTTTTTTGACCGAAGTTCAATACTGGGAAGACGAGAACTTTCGTATTCAAACCGGTAGCCTCGATTACGCCGAGATTATTCAACGTCACCTGAGCAGACTTGACGAAACCCGGCAGTTCTTTGCCTCGATGGATGAGTCAACGTATTAGCATAGCATCGCCGTAAGAAAAAAATCGGTAACGATTTTCTACCCCAATTTCATAAGCGTTAAGTATCATTTCTCTCGAAGCAAAAGCGCTCACAAGCATGACAAGAGAAGATCGGGGAGTATGGAAATTCGTGAAAAGTTGGTCCACTACCTTAAACTGGTATCCAGGATAAATAAAAATGTCAGTTGCTCTTTTTCCCCTCACTATGCACTTTTCGTCGGAATTCCAGGCCGATTCTAGGGTTCTTACGGCCGTGGTACCAACTGCGACGATTGGCCTACCTTCCAACTTTCCGCGGGTAATAATTTCTGCTGTTGTGGGTGTTATGCTGTAATCCTCTGAGTGCATAGTATGTTCAAGAATATTTTCGACCCTCACCGGTAGAAAAGTTCCAAGTCCCACATGAAGTGTTACTTCGGTTCGAATTACGCCTGCCTCATCGAGACTGGCAAGCAGTTGCTCGGTAAAATGCAACCCAGCCGTAGGTGCTGCTGCGCTTCCGATTTCTTTACTGTACACGGTCTGATACCGGCTTGCGTCTTCTTTGGTATCTTCCCGAGAAATATACGGAGGAAGGGGTATATGGCCATGGGTGTTCAAGTAACTATCGGTTACCGGGGTCTCAAACTCGATCGTTCTTAGACCCTCGGGGAAGATTTTAGTAATGTGCCCTTTTATTCTCTGGGGAAAAAGGTATTCCTTGTGGAGTTTTTGACGTTTTGCCTTCGATGCCATCGCTCTCCACCGTAGCCCAAATTCCGCGGGATCCGCATTCGGCTCCGGAAAGAGCAGAAGAAACTCTACCTCGGCCCCATCGTTGGTTGTACCGTAGATTCTGGATTTTCTAACCCGAGAATTATTAAACACCATAATAGCACCCGAAGGTATGAGTTGGGGTAAATACTGAACCCTAGTGTGGGTTAGTGACCCTGTTTTTTTATTTAGTGCTAAGAGCCGACTCGTTCCTCGGGTTTCTGACGGATATTGGGCAATGAGTTCTTGGGGCAAATGAAAGTCGTAGTCTGAGGTTTGATATTCTTTGGCCATATTGACTGCCTTAGGACGAAAAAAGATCGCCGTTGCGGTTAGTTACCCCTAAGTGACTATAGGCCAAGGGCGTAGCGACCCGTCCCCGGGATGTTCTTTGGAGAAATCCCTTTTGTATCAAGTAAGGTTCATAAAAATCCTCTAAGGTGTCGCTTGACTCCCCAATCGATATGGCTAAGGTGTCGGCCCCGACCGGTCCTCCCTGGTAGAAGTCGATAATAGTACGTAGAATTTTCCTGTCCTGCTCTTCTAATCCTTGCTCATCGATTCCCATGCGTTCAAGTCCTTGCTCAACGATTTCTCTACTTACCTTACCACTCCCAAGAACCTGAGCGAAATCTCTCATACGTCTTAGAAGTCGGTTTGCGACCCTGGGGGTCCCTCGACTACAGTTGCTCAATTTTAAACCTGCAGCAGATTCAAGGTCGATATCGAGGATTTCCGAACTCCGGTCAAGAATGAGTCCTATTTCTTCCGGGGGATAGAGATCTAATCGCAGGGTTATTCCAAACCGGGAATAGAGCGGACTCGATACCATTCCAGCCTTCGTAGTTGCTCCGATCAAAGTAAAGGGAGGCACGGGGACCCTCAACGTTCGGGCCGCGGGTCCCTGACCGATAATCCAGTCTATTTGAAAGTCTTCCATAGCGACGTAGAGCATCTCCTCCAGGGCCGGACGCAGGCGATGGATTTCGTCGATAAAAAATACCGAACCGGGATTAAGGGAGGTAAGTAGACCGGCTAAATCTTTCGGTTTCTCCAATGCCGGGGCACTGGTAATTCTCATTTCCGCGCCCATCTCGTGGGCAACAATCGAGGCAAGGGTCGTTTTACCTAATCCCGGGGGACCGTTCAAAAAAATATGATCCAAAGATTCCCCGCGGTTTCTGGCCGCGGCGATGTAAATTCCAAGATTTTCGCGAATTTCCTTCTGCCCCTGAAACTCGCTTAATCGGGCGGGACGCAAGCTCCCTTCGATATCATCGAGGGGCTGGAGCCCGGGGTCTAAGAATTGGTCTTGTGGTTCCATTATCTCTTTCTCTTCTACCTCAGGGCGATTATACAACGTCGAAGAATTTCTGATTCGAAGGTATCCCGTTCTTTTTTATCGAGTATTTTTACCCTTTCAACGGCCTCCTGAAGACTTTGAACACTCCCATCTTGGGCCTGAATCATGTCCATTACGGTCTCGGGTAATACTTCCCGCGCCAAACGTCTATCGTACCCCATCGCAACTAGAGCATCCTCGAGCTCTCCAAAAGCCGTTGGAATGGTCGGGTTCCGTTGAAGGTCGTTTCGAAGGCCTGTATCTCCTTGCTCCAAACGGAGCTTACCGGCTAGGGCAAGAAGAATTTTTTGTGCAGTTTTCTTACCAAGTCCCGGGACTAACTCGAGTCTACCGAGGTCCTCGTTTTCTATAGCGGTAATGAACTCAATAGGCGTTATGCCCGAAAGATATTTCAGGGCTACCCTGGGGCCAATTCCTTGCACACCCATGAGGGAATGGAAAAGCTCTTTTTCTTTCCTATCAAAGAAACCAAAGAGTTGCATGAGGTCTTCTCTATGATGGAGATAGGTAAGCAAAGACACTTCCCGTCCATCTCTCGGGAGCCTCGATAAGGTTGATTTGCTGGTTTCGATGTACCATTCAATTGCCCCGGCCTTGAGGACTACCCCATCTTCGAGTATGTCTGAAATTGTACCGGTGAGTCTGTAGATCATAGTACGGCTCCGGTACAGGCGATTGCCGCAGCCAGGGCATCGGCAGCATGATTTGGTTTTGGTATGTCCTGGAGTCCTAGAATTATTTGGACCATTCGTTGAACCTGCCCTTTGTCAGCTTTGCCGGAACCAAGAACTGTCGCCTTTATTTGATTTGGGGTAAATTCACGAACTTCGATGCCTTGTAACCCAAGGGCAAGGAGAATTACCCCCCTCGCCTGGGCGACAGGCAAAGCACTGGTAACATTTTTCGCAAAATAAAGGGTCTCTACTCCGCCGATAGTTGGTTTGTACCTTCGGCATTGCTCGGATATACCATTAAAAATCGTAATGAGACGACCCACTTGATCTTCGGCTGAAGAGGTTTCAATAACCCCGTAACTAAGAGAACAAATCGCTGAACCTTCTTGTTTTACAATTCCGTATCCAACAGAAGCAAGACCTGGATCTATTCCAATATACACCCCCACTGGGAACTATTCGTCCACGTCAAAGTCCTCAGGAATTTCGAGGTTCGAAGACACAGTTTGAACATCATCGTTATCTTCGAGATTTTCGATCAACCGCAAGACTTTTCGCGTGCCTTCATGATCAAGGGTCATAGTCGTGTCCGCTACTAATTCGACTTCTGCTGACTCATAAGGAATTCCGGTGGTATCGAGAGCTTGCACAACGGTCTCAAAGTCATCGGGAGCTGTGATTATTTCAATACTTCCATCTTCGGCCTTGACGTCTTCGGCTCCGTGTTCGAGAGCTAATTCAAATATTTCCTCTTCGCTACTTGTTTCGCTATTGAGGATAATAATTCCCTTTTTCTTAAACATGTATGAGACACAACCCGACTCACCTAAACTCCCTCCTGCCTTATTAAAAATGCTTCGAATATCGGCGGCAGTTCGATTCTTATTATCAGTGAGGGTCTCTACCATGATTGCGACGCCACCGGATGCGTAGCCTTCGTACATGAGCTCGGTATAGTTTGCTCCTTCAAGATCGCCGGTGCCTTTTTTAATGCCTCGCTCGATGTTGTCCTTAGGCATGTTCGAACCGCGGGCCTTGAGGACAGCGGCCCGAAGCCGAGGATTTGACTCGATATCGCCTCCACCCAGACGGGCGGATACAATAATTTCTTTAATGATCTTTGTAAAAATCTTGCCCCGCTTTGCGTCGGCTGCACCCTTCTTGTGGCGAATCGTCGCCCATTTACTGTGACCTGACATTCAGTCTCCTTCATCTACGCACTAAAGCCTGCTGAAAATACCACGCTCAAAAATTTACTGTCAACCCGAGAATTCTCGCGATAAGGTCTTTATTACAGGAGACCAAATCTTGATAAAGGACTAAATCGTAGAACTACTCGTCCTTGAATTTCCCGAAAACGTACTACGCCGTAGTACCGGGAGTCTAATGCACCGGTACGGTTGTCGGCAGCGACGAACCACTCGTCTTCTCCCAAAGTGAAGGGAAAGCCCGAATCACCGAAGGGAGAGACATATCCGCTACGAACCTCCGGAAGTCGAGGGCGATACTCTCGTTCGCTCAAGAGTAATTCCGAAGTCGCTGGCCCTAAATTTTCGTTTACAATATACCATTCGCCTAAACGAAATTCGAGAGTGTCACCAGGTATACCAACGATCCTTCGTACTTGATAGCCCGAATCTTCGAAAGGGGTTGTTGAAGTTGAATAACTTCGGATAGTACCGAAGGAAAGCAAACCTATCACCCATTTCAGCGGTTGTTCGGTAAAAATTGGAATGGTCATATAGGGGGTGTGAAAAACTATAAGGTCACCTCTCTCAGGTGATTGCCACCGGAAATCAAAAAGATTCTCAAGGGGTTCGAAAGTATACGAGAGTCTCGAGACGAGCACGGACTCACTTTTTCGTATACTAGGTACCATGGAGTCAGTCGAGAGTCGAAGGGGAAAAGCGATGCTAGAGAATACGATAAGGTAGGAAAACAGCAAAAAAATATAGATTCGAAGTCCAAGGAAAAACACCCGTACCAGTAGGGGTTTCGGGGCATAGGGTGAACGCCGTTGGGTACCAATTTTTTTACCGAAACGCAACATGGACGAAAATTACCATTTATTTACAAAGACGAACAGACAGATTACTATAAACAGTAAAAGGAATCACGATGATAAAGGAAGGAGTCAAACTCCTAGGAAAAAACCGAAAGGCCTATCACGAATATTTTGTCGATGAATCGATCGAGTGTGGACTCGCACTTCAAGGAACTGAAGTCAAAAGTATTCGTAAAGCGCACTTTAACTTCTCAGATTCCTACGCTCGAATCCGAGGTGGCGAGTTATGGCTCCTCGGCTTCCACATAAATCCCTTTGCCCAGGGAAATATGAACAATCATGAACCAGATAGAGATCGCAAGTTACTTATTCACTCAGTCGAGAGAGAAAAACTCCGCAAAAAGGTTGATGAAAAGGGCTACACTCTCGTTCCCTTAAGTCTGTACCTCAAAAATGGTCTCATCAAACTTGAACTTGGCGTTTGCAAAGGGAAAAAGAACTATGATAAACGACAGGTCATCAAGCAAAAGGATCTGAAACGAGAAACCGATCGTGAACTCCGGGGTCGGGGTTAGCAGGTCCAGGAGGGCTCATGGATCCGAAAGTACAACTTTTAAGTTTTGCAAAAGAAATCGCCGTTAAGGCAGGCAACCTCACCCGGGACTATTTTCGAAAAGAGTACGATATCCGGTCGAAGATCGATGAAAGCCCCGTGACAACCGCGGACTTGCAGGCGGAGTCACTTCTCCGATCGCTTATTGAGGAAGCATTTCCCCATCATTCCATAATCGGTGAGGAGGGTGGGGAGAAAAACTCCGTCAATGAGGTCGAGAAGGGACCGCATTTTACTTGGGTCCTCGACCCTATCGACGGTACAAAGTCTTTTATCAAGGGTATTCCATTGTATACGACCCTCGTAGCGGTACTCCAAGATGGAGTTCCTATCGTAGGAGTAATCTATAATCCGATCCTTGAAGAACTCACAAGTGCAGCTCTTGGATTTGGCACCGAGTATAATGGTTCACCGGTTCGGGTCTCCGATTGTGAAGAACTTTCGAAGGCCTGGTTTCAAGTGACCGATCCTACCAGTCTTCTTTCTAGGCATCCCCGGGGCGGTGCGGAATTGATGACAAAGGTTGGTCATACCCGAACATGGGCAGACGGCCACGCGTACGCCATGTTAGCCCGGGGTGAGGCTGACATCGTAATAGATCCGATCATGAATCTATGGGATATTGCCTGTTTACAACCAATTATTCGAGAAGCCGGTGGTACGTTTACCGATATCCATGGCCTTCCAGACCTCGGTACCAGTGCAATTGCTACGAATGGAAAGTTTCATGACCAGGTCGTTGCTTTTTTTTCGTCCTAGGGATACTATCCCCCTCACGCATTTCGGGGGTGTACCGGTTTCGACTGGGGTAGTACTCGACTGCGCAGCAGGTGGAGCGCCATCTCCTGATTGGCAACAATTATAACTGCCGATAACGCAGATTTTGCAATGGCTGCCTAATAGTGCCGCCACAGATCCTGTCAACGCTGCCTTGAATTGACAAGGATCTGAAAACTTCCAAGGCTAACCATCGTCGGAGTTCGGACAACGATTGGGACATTTTCGAACTGGCGGTAACGAGGTGAGTCTTTCCACCTTCGGGACCGCGAGAACCAATGGAAGACTAAACCTGTAGCGGCGTTTTCGATACGCTTTAGGACAGGGGTTCGACTCCCCTCACCTCCACTTTTCTTAGGTCTCACCTAGGACGACTTTTGCTCTATCCAAAGCCTCATTCATCGTCGAACACACGTTATCTTCTCCGAGAGCGGTGACAAATCCTATTGAGCTTAGGGCCTTTCTTGGTTGAGTTCCAACCCCAGACAAGATAAGTTGGGTACCCAAATGGTGGTATCGCTTCCGAAACGAATCGAGGGCATTCAATGCCGTAGCATCCATAGCGGGAACTTTTCTCATCCGAAGAATAAAGACTCTGGGGGGTGTTTCGAGATTTGCTATCGTATCTTGGAACATGTCGGCGGTTCCAAAAAAGAAAGGACCATCAATTTCATAAATCTCGACCCCTTTTGGAATAGCCATCGGCTCAGGCGATGCCAAAGGATCTTGGTTATCATCCTCAAAAATTTCGACTATTGGACGAATTTCGGTGGTCTGCATCACCCTACGAACAAAGAGAAGGACGGAAACTAATAGCCCCGCCTGCACTGCTACGGTAAGGTCTATTAGAACCGTGAGACCAAAGGTCAAAAGCATAACTAACAGGTCGCTACGGGGGGAGAGCCGAACTGACCAAAAACGGCGAACCTCACTCATATCCCAGGCTACAATGAGAAGAACCCCAGAAAGAGAGGCTAAGGGTATAGCGACGGCAAAGTCTGCAAGGAACAAGGTAAATACTAAAAGGACGAAGGCATGTACTATACCGGAAACTGGAGTCTGACCACCACTTTTGATATTTGTCGCCGTGCGAGCTATTGCTCCGGTCGCCGGAATCCCTCCAAAAAGGGAAGAAAGAATATTTCCAATACCCTGGGCCGCTAACTCACCGTTAGAGTTATGTCGGTGGCCGGTCATCCCGTCGGCAACTACCGCAGACAATAAAGACTCTATTCCTCCAAGTAACGCTATCGTAAGGGCAGAAGGAAAAACAGCTCGGATGGTATTGAGTGAGAAATTCGGTATCATAATTGTTGGAAGCCCCTTGGGCATCGCACCAAATCTTGAGCCAATTGTTTCAATTGGTAGATTGAATACTTCGGTGGCAAGGGCTCCAAGTACCACAGCGGTGAGAGCCGCCGGAATACGAGGTAAAAATTTTCTGAGTACTAGCATAGTCACTAGGGTAAAAATACCGATTGTGGAAGCAATAGGACTGAATGTGGTGAGTCCCGAAGCTAAACTCGTTATTCGGGGAAGAAATTCTGCGGGATAGTCGTGGATTGTTAATCCAAAGAAATCTTTGAGTTGCCCAACGGCGATTATGACCCCGATTCCGGTGGTGAACCCCGTGGTAACAGGATAGGGAATGTATTTAATGAGCTTACCCAAACCCGATAGTCCAAAAATAAGGAGAATCAAACCACCTAAGAAAGTCGCAGTAATGAGTCCGTCCATTCCGTGGAGACTTACAACACCGGATATGACTACAACAAATGCACCGGTTGGTCCAGAAATTTGAAACCGCCCTCCCCCCAGGAGGGAACTGAAAAATCCCGCGATAATTGCTGTCCACAGGCCCTGAGAAGGATTGGCACCAGCTCCTATCGCAAAGGCAAGGGCAAGAGGAAGAGCAACAACACCTACAGTAAATCCACCGACCAAATCTTTTCCAAGCTGGGCCCGAGTATAACCCTGGCGAAAAACCCGCACAATTTCGGGAATAAAATCCTTAGCGGCAACAATAGACGGGGTTTTCTGCATTACTTTTTACTCCCATTCGATAGTGGCGGGGGGTTTCGAAGAAATATCGTAAGTGACCCTGCCTACCGAGGGTATCATGTTAGTTATTTTACTACTGATGTTCAAGAGATCTTTCATTTCAAAAGGATACACATCTGCGGTCATACCATCGGAACTAACTATTGCCCGCAGAGCAACGACCGACCCATATTCTCTGGTATCTCCGGCAACCCCGACGCTCCGCACTGGAAGTAACACACAAAAAGCCTGCCAAATTTTATCGTAAAGTCCTCGGGCGCGGAGCTCATCGATAAAAAGGGCGTCAGCCTCCCGTAGAATATCGCACTTTTCCGGAGTAACCTCCCCAAGAATTCGAACCCCCAACCCGGGCCCAGGAAAAGGATGACGACCAACTACTTTAGGATCAATACCTAGGGTTAGCCCGAGTCTTCGAACTTCGTCTTTGTAGAGTTTTCCTAAAGGCTCGATAATATCGCCCCGAGCTCGCTTTTCTTCGACCAAGGGCGAACGAACGTTATGGTGGCTTTTAATAACGTGCGCGGATTTTCCTACTCCTTTACCACTTTCTATAAGGTCGGTGTAGAGGGTTCCCTGAGCCAAAAGACTGTCCCGGATGTTCCGATTGTTGACTTCCCGTTCTTGTACCCGAATAAAGGTGTCTCCTATAATTCTTCTTTTTTCTTCTGGATCGGTAACACCCTTGAGGGGGGGGAGAAAATCTGAGGAAGCGTTGATCAAATAGAGATTTTCTGCCCCAAAAGCCTCGAGGGTCAGAGCTACTTGAGCACTCTCGCCCTTACGCATCATACCCGTGTCGATATACATGAGATGTACTTGATGAGGAGGCAGAGATTTTAGCAGTAGTCCTCCAACGACCGTAGAGTCCACTCCTCCCGAAATAAGCAGCAAGACCGGACGGTTTCCGGCAACGCGACGAATTTCCTCCGTCTCGTTTTCCAGGTAAGTATTCATATTCCACGTATTTCGAGCGCCACACATTTTTAGGGCGAAATTTGTAAGGATCTGAGTTCCGAATTCACAGTGGGTAACCTCTGGGTGGAACTGAATTCCTACAAAATTCTTTTCTTTACACCCAACCGCTGCGGGGTGGCCATTTTCGCTTTCGGCGATTAACGTGTAACCCGGTGCCAAGGTATCAAGACTATCACCATGACTCATCCAGGAAACGAAATTTTCTGGAATCGAGTCAAAAAGAGGATGGGTAGAACGATAGTGGATACGGCTTCGACCAAATTCCCTGGTAGTTTTCTTTTCTACCTTTCCTCCCCCGTCGTGGGTCACCCGTTGAAGTCCATAACAAATTCCAAGGGTAGGAAGCCCAGTATTCAGAAATTCTGGATCAAGGGTCGGAGCACTCGGTTCGTATACTGAAAAAGGGGAACCAGAAAAAATTAGCCCTCGGACCTCGGACAGATCAATTTCATCAAAGGGAATATTCCCCGGAACAATGTGACTATAAACCCCGATATCTCGAATACGCCGGGCTATGAGCTGGGCAGTTTGGCTGCCAAAATCAAGTACTAATATTTGGTCCATGGTTCTCTTCGAAGGATAGTTTGATTTCGATCGGAACCAACACTAACAATAGTAATCTTGGTCCCCGTGTAATCCTCTATGAAAGCAATATAGTCTTTAGCCGCCTGGGGAAGGTTATCAAAATGAGCCACCTGGGTAATTGGTTCGTGCCAACCTACGAACTCTTTGAGTACCGGTTGAGCCCGTTCGAGCTCAGGAAGACCCATGGGAAAATCCGTAGTCTCTTCGCCATCAATGCTATATGCGACACAGGCATTGAGTGAGGTCATAGTGTCATAAACATCCAAATGGGTAAGTACAAGCCCGTCGATACCGTTAGAAAAACATGCGTACTTCAAGGCAACCAGGTCAAGATATCCACATCGGCGGGGTCGACCAGTCGTTACCCCATATTCGTGACCGATTTCTCTAATGAGGTGCTCCAGTTTGCCGTCCCGTTCTTGAATGAACTCGGTGGGAAAGGGGCCATTTCCGACCCGGGTCGAATAGGCCTTAAATACCCCAAGTATTCCGTCGATCGTGCGGGGTCCGATTCCTGCACCCAGCGCTGCACCAGCGGCGGCGGAATAGCCGCTGGAAACGTAGGGATAGGTTCCAAGATCGAGATCCAATAGTACCCCCTGGGCTCCCTCGAGGAGCATGCGGCTGGGTCGGTTGTGTTGGATATAGGCAGTTACGTCGACCAACATAGGCTTGAGCCGAACAAGAAAACCCTCGAGAAACTTCCGGTCTGCCTCTTCCATAAGGCTCATCTTATCGGGGTTGAATAGGTCGACTAATCGTAGTCCGTCTCGCATTGATTTCTTTGAATAGGTTACACCGATGCCTCGGCCGGTAGTTCCAATTGGTCTTTTTCGCTTTTTGTCTATCTCAATATCTTTTTTCTTGTAGCTCGGTAATACGATATGGGCCCGACCAGAAACAAAGACTCTACCTTCCCAAGGAACACCTTGCTCTTCGAGGGTCTTGAGTTCGGTAAATAGGGCCTCGGGATCGATTACCATTCCAGTACCCAAAATAACTTTCTTGCCCGGATACAAAATCCCCGAAGGAATTAAGTGGAGTTTGTAGGTAACATTCCCATGGACTATCGTATGTCCTGCATTGGCTCCACCGGAAAATCGGACAATAAGGTCCGCATCTTTGGCCAAATAATCGACAATTTTGCCTTTCCCTTCGTCCCCCCACTGGGCACCTATCACCGTAATGTTCATGTTTAGGACCTCTGCTTCTTCTCTAATGGGATGATCTAACTTAACGAGAATAGTTCGGCGGTTCTTGGGTTATCGAAACATCGTGTACATGACTCTCCCGCAACCCTGCGCTGGTGATCTTAATGAATTTCTGATACCTCCGCAATTCTCCTATCGTCTTACAACCGGTATATCCCATACCTTTTCGGAGTCCTGTAATAAGTTGGTGCAGGTAAGGTCGTAGTTCACCCTTGTAGGGAACTCTTCCTTCGACTCCTTCTGGAACGGGATCTTCGTTTTCGGCAATCTGGTACCGATCACCCGATCCACTTTTAATAGCACCAAGACTTCCCATACCCCTATAGGTCTTAAAGATTCGGCCTTCGTAGATAACTTCACGCCCTGGGCTTTCTTTTAGCCCCGCAAATAGGCCACCGATCATTACGGCCGACGCTCCTGCACCGATAGCCTTTACTAAATCCCCCGAATACTTGATACCCCCATCGGCAATAACTGGAATACCGGCTTTCGCCGCTTCCTCGGCGGCCCATAAGACTGCACTGAACTGGGGCACTCCAATTCCCGCTACAATTCGGGTGGTACAAATCGAACCAGGGCCGACCCCTACCTTTATTGCATCGG
The DNA here is from genome assembly GCA_009991955.1 of Spirochaetales bacterium. Taxonomy (GTDB): domain Bacteria; phylum Spirochaetota; class Spirochaetia; order DSM-27196; family Salinispiraceae; genus SKVS01. The sequence goes on along the minus strand of JAACWS010000063.1, from coordinate 2,408 downwards.
CACCCGCCTCGATAAGTAGTTTCGCCCCTTCCCTTGTCGCGACGTTTCCCCCAACTACCGGTATGTCGTAGTTTTCTTTGATATAACCGATAGCCGAAAGTACATTTTTCGAGGTTCCATGAGCCGAATCGATAACCAAGAAGTCCGCCTTCGCCCGAACTAGCAGGTCCAATCGCTTCTGTAGATCCGACGGGCCAACGGCCGCTCCTACCAAGAGCCGTCCATTTTTATCGACCGCGGCCCGAGGATGATTTCGATGCTTTTCCATATCTTTGACCGTGATGAGCCCGGTGAGCTTTTTGTTTTCATCGACCACGGGGAGTTTTTCGATCTTGTGGTCATCAAACAATTGTTGGGCCTTCTCGAGAGTAGGCTCGCCGGAAACAGCAATGGGCCCGGAGGTCATAATATCCGAAACTTTTTTGGAGTAGTCTCGACAAAAACGTAGATCTCGGCTGGTAATTATCCCGACCAAGGTCCCATCATTTTCGATTACCGGTAAACCAGAAAATCCTTGTCTGTTCATGATTCCCCAGACTTCCTCTACCGTAACTGAAGGACTTACAGTAATTGGACTTTCGATAACCCAGTTCAGGTACCGTTTTACCTTGGCAACCTGGTCGGCTTGTTGTTCGACATTCAAATTTCGGTGAATAACACCAACTCCCCCCTCTAGGGCCAAGGCTATTGCAAGGCGTTCTTCGGTAACCGTGTCCATGGCAGCCGAAAGGATGGGTACATTGAGGGTTACCCCTGGAAAGAGAGTTGTTCGAAGGTCCGTTTCACCGGGAAGAACCTCCGAATAGCCCGGTTGGAGTAATACGTCGTCATAACTGAGGGATTCGAGTAGTTCCATGGTTTATTCTCCTAATTCTTTGGCCAATTTGAGCATTTGCAGATTCCAGTGTTCCGCGAGACTTAGGGCTTTTTTCTCGGCCTTGCCGCTATAGTTGGCCGGAGAATGAAAAAACTCTTCGGCGCTTATTCTCGATACTTTCGAAAGCCGTTCTTGGATAATCTTCCAAACTCCGGTGTCTTTTCTCAAGGCTTGGGCGAAGGTCAGGTCCCCGGCCTCGGTTTCTAGGGTGATTTTTCTAATAATTTCGTGGGCATCACTCTCTCCGTTTTGACCGAGAAGGATATAAGCGGCTTCGGCCAACACGCTCGATCCTGCGCGATTTTCGAGGGTATCTTTAAGCTGATTGTGGTTTACCCGTAACCCTTTGAGAATTTTTGTCATTCTTGTTACCGCTGCAGCAAAGCCCGAAATATACTCCGGTACAAAACGCCCGCTAGCGGAATTTGTTAGGTCCCGCTGATGCTCAGAAATCTGGTCCATAAAGAATGACATAATCCTGGGCGAGAAAGCTTTCCACAAACTTTTCACGTGTTCGGAGTTCCAAGGATTTCGTTTTTGGGGCATGGTCGATGATCCAACTTGAGTCTCGGAAAAAAACTCCCGAACTTCGTCTATCTCGGATCTTTGCAGATTTCGTAGATCGTCGGCTAAATTTGCGATCACACCAAAGGCAATGTTCACCTCGGTCAGAAGACGGAGCAAATACTCAGGTTCTACCATTTGGGTCGAGTGATCCGAGGGGAGAAGATCGAGGTAAGAAAGGGTTTCTCGCTCGAGGGCTTCGGGATCACTCGTAATCATGCTAGTAGCGTTGTAAGCACCTACCGCACCGGCTAACTTCCCTCGCAAATTCCGTGCTCGATCTCGAATTTCTAGAATTGATTTCCCGAGTCGGCTCAAATACTCGGCAAATGCAAAGCCAAGGGTGATAGGCACGGCATATTGGCCGTGGGTCCGTCCGACCTGAGGGGTAGCAGCTTCGGTGGTAACTATTCTTACTAACTCATTTTCCAGGTCGATAAGAAGGGGCAACAGGACCTTTTCTACCCCATCGCGAATTTTGAGCGCATTGGCCGTATCGAGGATGTCTACACTAGTGGCACCCATATGAACAAATGGGCGGAGCTCTTGAGGAAGAAGAGGTTTAATTGTATTTACCAGGGCTCGAATATTGTGTTGGGTTTTTTCTTCTTCTTCATAGACCAATTCTGGGTCGATACGGTTTTCTACATCCCCCAAAAAATCCAAATTTGAGGGCGAATCTAAACCCTGGAGCTTGAGGTGTGACCGCAGGAGTGCCATCTCTACTTTCGCGCAGTATCGGACAGAGGCGGTTTCACTCAAGTAGTACGACAGTTTTGTAAAAAGGTCTCGATTCGATTGATAGTACCGATGATCGAGGGGAGACAAATTATCGAAAATTTTACGTGTTTCCATGGGACATAGTGCCAAATACTCCCGGTCTTTGTCAAAGGTCTTTGTTCTTTGCTCCAGGGCAAACGCATATGAAGTAGAAGGGGTCAGGGACTAGACATTTAGGAGAAATACT
>JAACWS010000053.1 GCA_009991955.1 Spirochaetales bacterium | reverse complement strand
AATCGAACAACCCTATCTAGATAGGGTAGCAGCGGCCCACGAAAACGGCGGAGATACGGGGAGTCGAGGGTGGGAGTACACCTTTGACCGGGATTTTACAAAACGACTCATCTTGCGAAGCCAAGGAACGGTCATGTCGGCCAAAACTCTCCACACCGCCAAGGTACCAGGGAAATATTTCGGGGTGCTTCGGTGCTTTCGTTACGACCAAGTTGATGCAACCCATCTTTCGGACTTCTACCAGACCGAAGGCATAGTGCTCGGAGAGGATGTAAATCTGCGAAATCTGCTTGGCCTGCTCAAAATGTTTGCCGAAGAGGTAGCTGGAGCCACGGAAGTCAAATACGTCCCCGGGTACTTCCCCTTTACCGAGCCAAGTGTCGAAGTGCATATCAAGCACCCAGTTCTGGGATGGTTTGAGCTTGGGGGTGCGGGGATTTTTCGCCCCGAGGTTACCAAACCAATGGGTATCGAGGTTCCGGTACTGGCCTGGGGACTGGGAATCGACCGAATGGCGCTTATGCACCTGGGGTTGAACGACCTCCGGGAGCTCTTTTCGTCCAACATTGAAAACGTTCGTTTGCGCCGGAAGAACGGATAGGGAGTTAGTGTATGCCAAAAATTGAAGTATTTCAGGAAGCCTTGTTCACCTACGCCGGTCGGCGGTACACCAATGACGAAATGGAACGCATCTTTCCTGCGGCCAAGGCCGAGCTCGATGAGCCGGTGAATGACGAAGGAATCGTCAAAATAGAGCTCAACGACACAAATCGACCAGACCTCTGGTCCGCAGCGGGCCTTGCCCGCCTCCTACGGGTCTACGAAGGTGGACCCTTGCCGACCTACGATTTTTTCTCTCGGGAAGGTGATTTCCGCGATGCGGGGCAGAGGGTGGTCCAGGTAGATGGCAGTGCGGCCAAGGTTCGGCCCTATGTCGTCGCCTTCGCTGCCGAGGGACTCACGATTACCGAATCAATCTTGAACGACCTCATCCAGACCCAAGAAAAACTCTGTCGAGGATACGGCCAAAAGCGAAAGACCGTCGCGATGGGAATTTACCGTTCCAAACTCATCCAGTATCCGGTCAAATACTTTGGGGCCGATCCGGATGCCACCCGGTTCCAGCCCCTGGGCCTGGACACGACCCTTTCTCTGCGAGAAATTCTCATCCACCATCCCAAGGGCCAGGAGTATGGCCATATCGTAGCCGAAGCTCCAGTGTTTCCTTTCTTGACCGATTCCCAGGACCAGGTACTGAGCTTTCCACCGGTTATCAACAGCGCAAAAATTGGGGCGGTGGAGGTTGGCGACAGCGAGGTGTTTATCGAACTTACAGGGACCGAGCTCTCGAGCCTCTTTTTGTCGGCCTCGATAGTTGCCTGTGATATGGCGGATATGGGGTTCACCATTTTACCAGTCAAGGTTGAGTATCCCCAATCCTATAGCGCCGATCTGCCCTATGGTCGAGAAGTGACCACCCCTTTCTATTTCCAAAAGCCCCAAACAGCCAGTCTAAAGGAAATCAACAAGCTCCTGGGAGTTCAGCTGACCATCGACGAGGTAGCCCAGGCCCTCCGACGGATGGGTAATCCTGTTAAGACCGAAGATCCCCTCGTAGTTCTGCCACCTCCCTTTCGAAACGACTTCCTCCATCCGGTGGACGTCATGGAAGATGTCATGATCGGACGGGGAATGGATTCCTTTTCTCCCGAAATGCCCCAGGACTTTACCGTTGGGCGGCTCACCGACGGGGAGGAAATGGCCCGGAAAGTGAAGAGCCTCATGGTAGGAATTGGCTTTCATGAAATGATTTTTAACTACCTATCCAGCGCCCGGGACTATATCTATCGAATGGATCCCGAGATGGCCTCCAAGGTTGAGAACCTCGAAGAGGGACAGACCTTGGCAGAGGTCATTCGAGATCCCCGGGTTGTAAAAATTATGAACCCCATGAGTGAGAATTTCGAATACGTACGCCCATCGATAATCCCCAGCCTCCTGTCCGCCGAATCGGTGTCAGGAAACGCAGTGTATCCCCACCACATTTTTGAAGTGGGAAAGGTCGTACGAACCGACGACCAAGAAAATTATGGGTCTCGGACGGCGAATTCCTTGGGATTCCTCTCCGCCGACTCAGGGGCAGACTTCAATCAGGTCTATAGCGTCGCCCACGCCTTGGCTTACTATATGGGCTGGGACTACGAGGTAAGTGAGGGCGAAGATTCCCGATTTATTCCTGGTCGTTGTGTAGTCCTCCATCTGGGCCCGAACAAGATGAAGATGGGGGTCTTTGGGGAGGTTCACCCGGGTGTTCTGGAGAACTGGGGGATTACCGTTCCCTGTACGGGAGGAGAAATAGATTTGGATAGGATTATGGAGCTAGGATACCGGGCTTAGGCCCGGTCCGATTAATTCTCGTACAACACCGCGAGGTTGATAGCCCCTATGCCCCCGTGGGCGCCAAGAACCGGGCTCATCTCGCTAATGTACTCGGGGCCAAAACCCAGGTAGGTTGATACTTCTTCCGAGACCCATTGGGCCATTTCCGGTGCTCGGGCATGGGTTACACAGAAACTGACAACCTTTCGTTTCTCGTGGTTTTCTTTGAGCATAGCTATCGATGCCTCTACCGCGCCTTTGTAACTGTGAGCCTTACCCTTGATCATGCTCTTGCCCTCTTTGTCGATTCCAACAATCGGGCGAATTCCCATGGTTTTACCAATAAGACCCTTGAGCCGACTGACCCGGCCCCCCCGAATAAAGTTATCCATACTTGGGGTAGAAACCCAGAAGTCGAGCCGCTCGATGAGTTCGTCAAGGAGGGTGACTGCCTCATCGTGACTGGCCCCAGCTTCGATCGCCCGGGCGACGCTCAGGACCATGAGACCCATGGATGCGGAGGTTTGTTTGGAGTCTACGACAGAGATTTTTTTCTTCAACTGTTTCGCTTCATTGAGGCTGTTTTGGTACGTGCCACTCAAGTTCTTCGAAATATGAATCGCAATAACCGAATCGTAGTGGGACACCAAATGACCGTAGATACGGGCGAATATTGAAGGTGAAGGCTGGCTGGTGGTAGGAAAGTGGGAATCTTCTTCCAGAAGCCGATAGAACTGGTCAGAATTGAGGGTCAGGCGATCGAGAAAATTGTTTTCCCCAAAATGTATGCTCAAGGGTGCCAAATGGATTTGATGCTCATCCATGAGGGCAGGAGGAAGGTCACAAGTAGAATCGACGACCAGGCCAATCCTTGCCTTGGGGGATTTCATCATTTGCATTTGTCGAACCATATCGTCGACCTTCTGCTGGGAAATAACACCGAATTGTTTTAGTCGATAGAAGGCCTCATCGGGTTGATTTGTATGAATGTGAATCCGGACATTTGTGCCCCCACCAGCGACAATGAAACTGTCACCCAAATCGCCCAGGGAAGCCCGCACTTCTTCGGTGGCAATATTTTTCCCCGAAACAATTCCTTCGGTACAGTAGCGATAGGTCAAATCTTCGATATCTTCCAGGTCGGCATGAGGGTCTTCATCGGTCTCACCGATGAGCGACACGTTTGGCCGGTCATGGAGGTGATCGACCTGGGCACCCTTCTCAATGAAATCATGAAATCCCCCCAGGAAATCCACAAATCCCCTGGCTCCCGCATCGGTAACTCCAGCTCTTCGAAGGTGCTCTAACTTATTGATGGTGTCAGCAAGGCTCTCTTTTGCTTTGACCATCGAGTGTTTGAACATGGATCCGTAATCTTTGGCCGTTGTGTTAATAGCATCTTTGGCAGACTCTGCCCAGTCTTTCATAACTGTAAGCATCGTACCTTCGACAGGATTGCTAATTGCTTGGTAGGCACGAGTTACCGCATGGTTGGCTGAATCAACAAATATTTCGAGGGTTAACTGAGA
>JAACWS010000062.1 GCA_009991955.1 Spirochaetales bacterium | reverse complement strand
TAACCTAAGCCTCCCCATCCCGGCAACCAAATTCCGGGGAGTCTCGGTTGAGGTATTGCGGGCCCTAGAAGAGGTCCAATTCAGCCTGGTGTCGAATCGGGGGTGTTTTGGAGGCTGTTCCTTTTGTGCCCTTCCCTTGCATCGGAGCAAGTACCTGCAGGTCAGAGGCATGGAATCCCTTAATAGCGAAGCAAAAATTCTTGCCCTCCACCCCGACTTTAAGGGGTATTGTGTGCTCCAAAGCTTGTGGAACCCTCTTTATTGTGGCTAAGAGCCGTCGAAAATCATTCGTTTTTGCACGCTTACCACAAGCTTTGGAGCACTGTCTAAGACTTCGGGTTTTGAGGGCCGAGGGAAAACCCCCAATTCGGGTCCAGGAAAACTTACGGATCGTTACGATCGTCGGAATAAGATCGCTGAAAAAAACAGTATTTGGGTGTTCTCTTTTATTTCCAGTCATCCGAAAAGGCTCGGGGTAGGGCGAGTCGAAAAGAACTGTGATAGGGTCGGTACCTTAGTGCCTAATTTCCGGTTTTAAAAAGTGAAACTTCAGCCAAAAGTGCTGAGGCGGTTTGTTGATTGTCGCCGGTCATATCCGAAACTCCTACCATCGCGTCGCGGATTTCTTTAATGCCCAGGGCCATCTCGTCCATGCTTTGGTGGATTTCCTGGGTTATTTCGGTCAACCGTTGCAGTTCTTCGAGGATCATTCGCCCTCCGGTGGTCATTTCGGAAGACCCTCCGAGTACTTGGTTCGAAATGTGGTTCATTCGCGAAAGGGCATCCAAGACCTGACTACCTCCAGCGTTCTGCTCATTCATTGCCTGCTGAATGAGACTTTCTTGACGACTTAGTTCTTCGACCGATTGCACAATTTGACCAAAGGACTGGGTTGATTCACCGAGGTCGTCGGAAACCACATGAATAGCCCCAGTCACTTCTCGAAGTACCGATGAAATTGATTTTGACTGCACGGCAGCGTCCTCGGCCAGTTTACGAATTTCATCGGCTACAACCGCAAAACCTCGGCCGGCCTCGCCCGCATGGGCGGCCTCAATTGCTGCATTCATTGCCAAGAGGTTGGTTTGGCTCGTAATATTCTGAATGACTCGATTCGTCTCGGCCAGACGTTCGGACTTGACTACAATATCTTTCATCGCCTGGTCGACCTGTTGAACTCGATTTCCACCCCGCTCTGTTGCGTCCTTTAGTCGATCGATGTTCTGGGCGTTTGCCGAGAGGTTTTTGGAAACCGACTGGATATTTGCCACCATTTCCTCAATTGCTGAGGATGACTGGGTTACCTGGGTCACCTGGTCCTCAATGAGTCGTTCGAGGGATTCCAGGTTCTTGCTGATTTCTTCCATCGTAGCAGTGGTTTGGACCACCGCGGTACTTTGGCCTTCCATTCGTTGCTGTACGCTTTCAATATTTGCAGATATCTGCACCACTGCGCTGGTCGTTTCATTGGCGTTGGCCCGAAGGTCCTGACTGAGGTCTTCTACTCTAACGGCGGCTTGGCGAACCTGGGTAATAAGGTTTCCGAGTTTATTCATGAACACATTGAAACTTTGGGACATACTCCCCAGCTCATCTGCGGTATTCACTGGGATTCTAACGGTCAAATCACCCTCGCCCTTGGACAACTCGCCCAAAATTGAATCTATTTTTGCTATCGGACGAGAAATACTTCGCCCCAGGTACACCGCTAAAAAGAATACGATGAGTAAAATCGACAGGACTAAGAATAATATTGTTTGTAACACCTGAAACGCCGGGGCGTAGAGTTCCCGAACCGGTACCGAAATAGCAAATCGCCATCCAGGGGTATTTGGAATTTGTGCGTAGATTACTTGGAGTTCGTTGCCGTCGGCGTCATGGATACGACCGGTGCCATCGGGCTTGAGAAGCATTTCTTGGGTAAAAAGGCGGGTGAGTCCCTGGTATCCGGCTACCTCGTCTGCTTCTCTCAAGTTGAGTTTCATGACCAAGCCCGGGTTAGGGTGGGCCACTAAGGTCCCCATTCCGTCGACAATCCAGCCGTACCCCAAGTTTCCGAGGCTCAACCGAGAAGCAATATCCGATAAGGATTGGAGCTTAACCGAAACGGCCACGAGACCTATTTTCTGGCCCGTAGAACCATAGACGGCATGGGCCACAACGAAGACAGGATTGCTGGTTGTGCGAGAAACAAGCGGGTTACTTACCGCAAAATCTGCTCCCTCATACAGTATTTTTTGAAAATATTCTCTATCTTCAATATTACTACGGGCGCCCTGGGTCGAAAGGTAATCTCCAGAAAGTTGGGCAAAGAACATTACTTCGTAGCCTTCGTTTACCCGTGTCTGCCAACGAAAGATTTCTGCCTCTGCCCTTTGAACATCCCCCGAGCGAAAGGCTTCTATTTCGCTAAAGATTCGAACAGCTTCCAAGTGTCCTGCGATATACCGACCAATTTCGTCGGCCCGGGCGTTCATCGACTGCTGACCCAATTCTTCGGCGAAGGTAATAACTGTCCCTTCGACCTGGGTGTATAAAATAACCCCAAGGGCGATAAGAATTATTCCAACAGAAGTTATGAATACGAGAGCTATTTTATTCCCTATTTTTTTTGTACGACTCATAGTGTAGTGTAGACTCATTTTTGCACAAATATCAATTACCGAGCGATTTTACCAAGGGCATTTGTAAAAACCCCACCTAGGCCAAAAGATCAGAATTTAGAGGTGCCCATCAAGAATCCACCCCGGGCCGCCGGTGATAAGGAACTCTTCCGGTCCTATCGGTAGCAGCCAAAGCGGGAGGCCACGAAGGGACCAATAACGAGGTTCATTTGGACTCCCGCCAATCCGAATCCTTGGACCGAGTACGTGTTAGCCCTTCAAGGGTCGTAAATTGGTTGGGTCATTTCTACTTCTCTTCGTGGTACTTCGATGGTGAGGGTGTTAGAGAGGCCGTAGCCGAAAGCTTCCCTAGGGGCTACACTGGAAAAGCGAATGAGTGTAGGGCTTCCGATGGACTAGGGAGGTAGGCTATTTTTAGATCGTTGTTTCGAAATCCAGCCTTTCTCCTTTTTCTTGCCCTCATTCCAGGGCTGTTTCTTCCGGGATTATTTCTTCGCAATCTTAACCTCGAACGGTATAGGGTCCAACGGCGAGAAGAAATAGCTGGGGAACTGGATAGAATTCAAGCGGAAATCGAAATTATACTTTTCACGAATATATACGTCGCCGAAGGGACTAAAGCGATGGTTGCCCTCAAACCCGAATTGACCGAGGAAGAATTTCGGACTGCCATGACCCCTCTCATGGATTCGGACACCATTATTCGAAATGTAGCTCTCGCCCGGGACTACCGGGTTCTTTATGTTTTTCCCAAAGAAGGAAACGAATCGGTTCTTGGGCTGGACTACCGAACCATTCCTGAGCAGTGGAGGACCGTAGAACTGGCAGTACGAACTCGAACGACCATTTTTGCCGGTCCGGTCAATTTGGTGCAGGGGGGTACGGGCATAATTGCCCGGGTACCTATCATTAACCAGGAAAATGGCCGGGAAAAGGTATGGGGAATTGCTTCTGTTGTTCTCGACTTTGATCAAGTAACCCCTCCACTGGTTCAGGGGGAAAACAGGGGAGTCGACATCGCTCTACGGGGCCGAGACGGGAGTGGATCCGAAGGCCCAGCCTTTTGGGGATCGAACGAAATATTTGACCAAGATCCAGTGACCGACCGGATCCTCTTACCCTACGGGTACTGGGAAATTGCGGCCATACCCCAGGGTGGATGGACGGGCCTCGAGTTGCCCGACCGGTTCCTTGAATTTTTATACGCCTTTGGTTCTCTTCTTCTCTTATCTTTTTCCTTTTTTACCGTCCTTATGGTCGACAAAATCCGAAAATCCCAAATAGCTGCTCTGGCCGCAAGTCAAGCGAAGAGCGACTTTATCGCCGCAGTTAGCCACGAGATTCGTACCCCCCTGAACGCAATCATGGGTTTTTCGTCCCTTTTAGAAGGGGCCGATCTGAAACCCGAAGAACGGGGGTATTTGGGAAATTTAGAACGTTCATCTCAGAAACTCTTGGATTTGGTCAACGATATTCTCGATTTTGCCCAGGCCGAAGCAGGAAAATTTAGCCTCTCTCCAGAGTATAGAGACCTCACTGCCCTCGTAACCGACGTCGTTTTAACGAACCAAGAACTGGCGGAAAAAAAAGGGCTTACTCTTGCCTCGGAGGTCGATTCCCAGCTTTCCGGAAGGTTTTTGATTGATTCCCAGCGGTTGAGTCAAATCTTGTCTAACCTAGTACAAAATGGACTCAAGTTCAGCGACCGAGGTGAGGTGAAAATCCAGATCAAGGCCCTCGAGAATGCCCGGGTTCGATTCTCGGTTACCGATGAGGGAATTGGGTTCGATCCAGCAGATCTGTCTAAAATTACCCAACCTTTTACCCAACTGGAGGCAGGAAATTCCCGGCGTTTTGGGGGTGTCGGTCTGGGCCTTAGCCTGGTGAATCGATTGTTAAGACTCATGAATTCGCAAATCCAGGTAGAGAGCGAATTTGGCAAGGGATCTAGGTTCTGGTTCGATGTAGAACTACGCCGAGAACCCGACATGGAAAGTTCGTCTCTCTTGCCTCCCCAGTAAAAAAACTGCACAATAGCTCGTATGAATGTAGCAGTCCTCCTCTCGGGAGGAGTCGATAGCTCGGTGGCCCTTCGGCAAGTGCAATCTCTCGGAGGGGTTTCTATAACCGCCTTTTACCTAAAGATTTGGCTAGAAGACGAGGTCTCCTACTTGGGCAACTGCCCCTGGGAAGACGATTTAGCCTACGCTCGGGGGGTCTGTAATCAAGCTGGGGTTCCCCTGGAAGTTGTCCCCTTACAAACCGAGTATTATCAAAAAGTAGTCGAGTACGCCCTAGCCGAACTCCGCCTGGGTCGTACCCCCAGTCCCGACATTTTTTGTAATCAACGAATAAAGTTTGGCTCCTTTTTTGATAAGGTAGGAAACGAATTCGATGGGGTAGTATCGGGCCACTATGCCTGGACCAGTCCAAATCCCTTCAATCCCCAAGACACCCTTACCCGTCTCTACCGCGCCCCAGACCCAGTGAAGGACCAAAGTTATTTCTTGAGCCACCTTTCTCAAGAACAGGTAGCCAAGCTCTATTTTCCTCTGGGAAATATGCACAAGTCCGAGGTACGAACCCTGGCTCGAAACTGGGATCTACCAAACAAGGATCGAAAAGATAGCCAAGGCATTTGTTTTTTGGGCAACATCAAATATCCCGATTTTGTTCGCCATTATCTGGGGGAGAAAGAAGGCAAGATTTTAGATCTGGAAACCCGAAAAGTCTTGGGGAGCCACAAGGGATTTTGGTTTCACACTATCGGTCAACGAAGTGGCCTTGGATTGGGAAACGGTCCTTGGTACGTGGTCAAGAAGGTCCCCGAAGAAAACCTCGTCCTTGTCAGCCACCAAGACCACCTGCCCAGTCACCTCCGATCTACCTTCGTTATAGCCGAACTCACCTGGATTGCGGGGACTAATCCCCTTACTCGATTGCCCAAAACAATAGAGGATATCGACGATTTGAACCGGGACCTCTTTGTAAAACTGCGCCACGGGCCGGATCTCGTTCCCGCTCGGGCTCGGTGGAGCAATGGAGCTTCTCCGACCGACGATCCTGATCCTCGACTGGAAATTTCCTTGGATAAACCGGACCAAGGTCTTGCTCCAGGACAATTTGGCGTTCTGTATCGAAATACCGAATGCCTGGGAAGCGGAAAGATTCAAGAATGATTCCTGTTCAACACCCCGTATCCCTGGCCCCGATGATCGATAAGTCTCACACCTATTTTCGCCAAATTGCTCGCACCATGACCCGCCGCAGCCTTTTGTACACCGAAATGGTGGCCGCCGCAGCAATAATCCACGGAAATCGCGCCCGGTTGTTAGACTTTCAGCTCCAAGAAAAACCCCTGGTTCTGCAAATTGGAACCGGCAGTGCCACCGAGGCAGCCCAGGCGGTACGAATCGCCGAGGACTGGGACTACGACGAAATAAACCTGAACGTCGGCTGTCCCAGCAACAAGGTGCAAAGTGGAGATTTTGGTGCCTGCCTTATGGCCGAGCCCGGAAGGGTGGCCGACATTGTCGCAGCCATGGCCGAGGCCACCAAGAAACCCGTGAGTGTCAAACACCGAATTGGCATTCGCAGCACAACCAAAGGGATTATCCAAGAGAGTTACGAAGAATTGGCCCACTTTCTCGAAACAATAACTCCCGCCGGAGCAAAGCGGTTCACCGTTCACGCCCGAATAGCCCTACTCGAGGGGCTCAGCCCCAAAGAGAATCGTGAGATACCACCCCTACGATACGAAGAAGTCTATCGTCTAAAGAAAGACTTTTCCTCGGTCTTGGTCGAGATTAATGGGGGAATTCGAACCTACGATGCCCTTGCCTCCCATTTAGAACACACCGACGGATGTATGATTGGTCGGGTCAGTTACGATGATCCGTACTTTTTGGCCGAAGTTGACCGACGGTTCTATGATTCGACGGCCCCGGTACCAACCCGGCGGCAGGTTATTACCCAGACCTTGGATCTGCTCAAGACCTGGCAATCCCCAGGAGCAAATCCCCGTAATTTGCTATGGCCAATTCTGGAACTTTTTTCTGGACTTCCAGGAACTCGAAAGTGGAAACGGACCTTGAGCCCTCCCTTTTTGGCGGGTCAGGAACTGGACGACCTTTTTGCCCAGGCCCTAAAGGTAGCTCCGGCCGAATGGTTAGACAAACCAGGGATATCAAAGGACCCTCTGGAGCCTACTTCTTTTGGGAGTTTGACGGGTGTAAGTCATAGAGGTGCAATGAACGAATTGCCCAAAAAACGGGATTCCAGAGGTCCCCTAGGGTGATTCTGCGTCGGTCTCGCCAGGAGTGGTACGAACTCATTCGGGCCCAAGCTCTGGGACGCACCCTGGACGCCGCCTGTGGAGAAGGGGATTTTGGCGAGGACCTTCTGGTTGAGGGCCAGGGTATGACCGCCTTGGTGGGTGTCGACATCGACGAAAACGCCTTGAGTGGGGCGAAGTCTCACTTTGGACACCACGCTCCTGGGGGTTTAGAATTTCGCTTCTATCGTGATTCTTTGGATGATGCGGCAGCTGAACGGGCACCCGCTCCTGCTACCGGGCCCGCACCCCCCACGGCCGCGGCAGACTCAGCCCCCACGGCCGCGGCAGACTCAGCCCCCACGGCCGCGGCAGACTCAGCCCCCAAGACCGCTGCAGGGTCGGGGGGTAGCCCTGCGGCGGGTGGAAGTCTGGCTGCAGAAACCCTGCGACCCTGGGTGCGCCCCGGGTACTACGACACTGTCGCTATGGCCCTGGCTCTGCACCACGTGGTCGATCCGGAGAAGGTCGTGGCCCTTTTGTGGTCCTTGGTGGCACCGGGGGGGCGGATGGTAATAAGCGAAGTGGTCTCAGACGGGCTCACCCCGGCCCAAGAGACCGCCAGGGATCTACATCACCTCAAGGCCTGGACCGATCGACTGGTGGGGGTACCCCACAACCCCACTTTTAACCAAGGCCAGGTTATGGCAATTCTTGCAAAATCCCTTCATCCCACCCCGACAGCGAGCTACGAGCTTCTAGTTCCCGAAGAAGAAGAACTCAATTGGAACCCCAAAGTACACGGGGCCCGAATCCAGTTTATTGGGGACTACATTCTGTTAGCCAAGGACCATCGGGAGTATCGGGGGCTAAGGCGAGAGTTTACCCGCCTGTCCGGGCGAATTGCCGAAACTGGCTACTGCTCACCTCCTCGGCTCAATTACATCGCGGTACGGCCATGAGTTATCTGGGTTTTTGGGCCGACCTGCCTCGGGGCTTTCGGGTGCTTGCTCCCATGGAGGACGTAACCGACCTGGTCTTTCGCGACCTCATTTTGGCCGCCGGGCGACCGGAGGTCTTTTTTACCGAGTTTATAAGTGTGCGAAACCTGGTTGCCCGGGAACGGGAGGCCCTTCGCCGGGCTCAATTGCGGCCGATCCACCAGCCGGTGGTTGCCCAAATTTGGGGGACCGATCCTGAGGCCCACTATAAGGCGGCGGAACTCCTGGTTGAAATGGGATTTTCCGGTATCGACATCAATATGGGGTGTCCCGAGGCAAAAATCACCAAAAAGGGAGCCTGTAGTGCCCTAATTCTTAACCCAAACCTGGCAGCCGAGCTCATTCAGGCGACAAAGGATGGTATTGGGGCCACTACTCGCCAAATCCCCCTCAGTGTCAAAACCCGAATTGGATTTTCCGATGGGCAAACCGACCGATGGTGTGGATTCCTTTTGGACCAAGACTTGGCTGCCCTATCGGTCCACGGCCGAATTGCCCAGCAAATGTCCGAGGGCTCTGCGGATTGGACCCAAATTGCCCGGGTGGTGGAGTTGCGAAATCAAAAGAACCTTCAAACCAAGATCATTGGCAATGGAGATTTAGCGAACCCTTATCAATTATCCTCCTACCCCAACCGTTACGGGGTCGATGGGGTCATGGCCGGCCGAGGCATTTTTGAGAATCCCTTTCTTTTTGCTCGATTGCCCGATGGATCAAGCGCACCACACTTTCACGATCTCGATGAACAAGGGCATCTGTTTTGGGCTCGAAAGCATCTAAAAGCCTACGAGGACCACTACGGCGCCGGCCGAAACTACGAAATTATGAAGAAATTTTTCAAGATTTACCTCCGGGGATACCCTGGGGCCGAAGATTTTCGCCCTCGAATCATGGAAACCCATTCTTACGCCGAAGCCTGGAGCCTCTTGGAGCCTACTGGACCATCCCCCAAAAATTAGGCACATTGAAGAAACTAGAAGGTAAAAAAGGGGACAAAAGTGTTACAAATCCTCAAATTGTTAAAGGCCCTCAACGCCAATCGACGGCCGGGCGAAATGGCCCTGGGCCTGGCTTTTGGAGTGTGGTTGGCCCTCGTACCGGTTGATAGTTTAACGGGGTTCTCCATTTTTGCTCTCTTTTTTGTACTCAAGGTCAACCTGGGCTCGGGTTTGGTAATGTTCGTACTTTTTTCGCCCTTTCACGGCTTGGTGGATCCCCTGCTCGACGGTATTGGATACACCCTTCTGACCGACCCAAGTTACCAAGGGTTCCAAACCTTTGCCGCAAATATGCCTCTGGCCACCTTGTGGGGGCTCAGTCGTACCCTGGTGACCGGTGGACTCTTGGTAGGGTTTCTGGCTTTTTTACCCCTGAGTGGGATTTTTTTGGGCTTGGTCTTGGCCTACCGTCGATTCATTCAGCCGATCATCTTCGAAAATCCGGTCACCAAGGCTATCTTGCGCCTTCCCATTGTGCAAAAAATTGTAACCTGGTATCGGCGTATTTCTCATATCGCGGGGTAATCTATGAAAATTCCAAAGGTCTTTGTACCCTCCCTTTCCTTGCGGGATTTTGAACGTACCATACTCCGTCGAGTTCACCTCAAGAAAGAACGGCAGTTTATTCAGCAGCTTTATGGATATCCTGCGGCGGATGAACGGCCCAAAAAGCTTACAAAAAAAGTGCCCGGTCCCCTTTTGAGCCGAGCCGAAGACCTGGATAAGCCGACCCTGGATCACCTCAGGGCTCTGGCAAAGGATATAAAGGCCAATAAGGGTCTTTTTTCTCCGGTCAAGCTTGGAATTATCGTCTTACTTCTGGGTTCGGCCTCGGTTTTTGCCCTGGTTTTTCAAAATCGGGTATTCCAAGGGATTTTTGAATCTAACCTGAGCCAGATCGCTGGTACACCCGCAGTATTTGATGGATTTCGTATTCGGTTGTTTAACACCGGGGTGTGGTTCGATCGGCTTCAAATAGGCGATGCCGAGGACCCTAGTCTCAACTCGGTCGACCTCCGGGGAGTAGCCATCGATATGGAAACCGACCTGCTACTGAAGGGGCAGTTTCGTATTCGTAGTTTTGGTGCCGAACTCTTGGCTTTCGGGACCCCCCGGCAGGTTGATCCTGCCCGGGACCAGGCCATTCGCCAGGCCCTCATCGAGTCTGGCCGGGTCGGATCGTCGAACCAGGCAGAAACTGAGGAAGGTGGCCTGGCGGGTGCCCTATCCCAGTGGTTTGCCCCCGATGCGGGAGCGGTCCTGGGGGCCATTACCGGTGCCTCGGATTTGGAATCCCTAGGCCAACAAGAAATTGCCAACCTTACTACCCCCGCCGTAATCCGAGACCAAATAGCTTCGACCCAGCAAATTCTCCAGCGCCTCCAAGACGCAGCATCCAACCTCCCCGCCGATCTCCAGAACCTGGAGCAAGAAGTGCGGGCCCTGGAAACCCAATGGACCCGGGCCCAAGGCTCTGTTCCCGAGGCCATTACCCTAGGAACTCAGGCGGCGGCTACGGTTACCGAGGCCCAAGGGTTAGTTATCAAAACCCAGGGCCTGGTGACCGATTCCCAGACCTTTACCCGAGACTTTACCTCGACTCTTGCTACCATCGATGATCAAATCGCCCAAGACTTTCTCTACCTCGAAAACAGAGCGCAAGAACTGGTTTCGGTTACCCTCGATAACCCGATTGAATCTCTGGTTCTGCCCATGTTAAGTACCCGGGCCCTGAGCTTCTTACCCCAAATCTACCAGGCCCAGGCCCTTTGGAACCGGGTCAAGGAATCAATGGCTTCAGGGAAGGCGAGTTCCGACACCTCTGAACGTCAGGGTCGAGAAGTCAACCTCGATCCCCAAACCCATCCCCGCTTTCTACTTGACCGGGCCTTCTTGACCCTCCAGCTCCCTGGACAAGAGAGACGTTTTTCTGCCGAGGCTCGCTCCCTATCGTCCCACCCCCACCGGGTGGCTGAGCCTGGTATTGTCGAGTTCACCTACGACCAGCCGGGGCAAAATTTCGCCCTGCAAACTCAAATTATTCCTTCAAACGACGATCTCATAATCGATACTTCCGGTATCTACCAGGAAGCGAATGCTTCGATAACGCTTCCTGCGGGGTTTATATCGGCCCGTGCCCTCGAAGGTCAGGCTCGGTACGAAGGGCGACTGGTATTCTTGCCTAACGGCCAGGTTGATTTGAGTGGCCAAATTCGGTTTACAAATCAACGGTTTATTCTCGACGGTCAGCCCAGCCTCATTAGTAGCCGAATTATCCAAGCCCTCGAGGGACTCACGGTCCTGGACCTAGGTATAACCGCCGGGCCCCAAGGGTTGAGCCTCACCAGCAACGCGGGACCTGCCCTCGAGCGAGAAGCTCAGGCCCTGGTCCAGGAGCAAATAGCCCAACTGACCCAAGTTATGACCGACGAGGCAAATCGAATTCTCGAACCCTACATCGCCGAGCTCGAAGGCTTAGAACAAGAAGTGCGGCAAATAGAGTCCCAAATAAAGGCCTATAGCCAGCAGAGTAGCTCGGTAGAAGTACGTATTCAGGAACTGCAAGATGAACTTACCCATGCGGCTCGGGAAATTATTCCTATTCCAAACGTCTTGGTTCCGAATGTCCAGGTACCGAGTATACCGATACCCAGTGTGCCAAGTCTTCCCAGTCTTCCTAGTCTTCCGGGGCGAAGGTAAAATGGGGCATCTGGGCCAGAAGAAAGATTTTTTTGGGTCCCCAGCTTTTCCTTTGACTAATTTGGGGAATCTTATAGAATAAGGGTATGGACAAATTACCCCTTGACCCGGATGCAGTACTCCCGGCCCTACGGTCTTCTCGCTTGGGAAAAAATTTACGGGAAACCGAACTTCTTACCTTCTTTAGCTTTTGTGAACTCCACCGGTTCGAGCCCGACGAGACTATTATTGCCGAAGGGGATGTAAACCACGATTTCTACATCGTGGTTCGAAACTCGGTAATCGTAGAAATCCATTCGGATACCACGGGTAAACTCACCTATGTAGACACCCTTAGCGAAGGGGAAATTATTGGCGAGGCCGCGTTGTTCGTAAAGGCCCCGCGAACCGCAAATGTGCGTTCTGCCGACGACTCGGACCTCCTGGTCCTCAGCAGACCGAAGTTTTTTGAACTTCTAGGCGAATATCCAAAAATTGGTATTAAACTTCTGTTCATGATTATCTACAGTTTGTTGGGTCGGTTGCGGTCGGCAAATGAGGAGTTAGCCTTTGAGCGCCGGTTAGATAACAGCCAAGATGATATAGACGATCTGGTTGCCCAGTTCTTGCCCAACGGCGAATTGGACGCTGCCTTTGCCCAAGCCGCGGGTGAAGCCCTCGACGACCAATAGTTTTTAATGGCCAAGGTCATTCCCGACCGGGAGCTGGTTTTTATATCCAAAAAGAAACCAACTTACCCAATCACCCCGATGCTGCGGGAGTATCTGGATCAATACGATCGAACCAAGGGCATGCCCCTCAGCTACGACGATCTCATGGAGACCTCGGAAAGAATTCCTGTCTATGATGCCCAGGGGGAAGAAACCCACTGGTATACGATGCTCTATCCTCAGGGCTATCGGGACGAGCTCGATGAAAAGCTCAAGACCATCTACGCCTACCTGTCGACCGCGGGGGATTTACACGCTATTCAACACCTGTACATCGATCGAATCGACTACTGTGAGTTTGGAAACTCCAAACCCTTCCGCATCCGGGTAGTCAACAAATATAACGACAACCACGACTACTTCTACGTCAAAACCGCCGACGCCAGTCGAATTTACGGCTTGGAGTTAGAACACATCCTTTCTCCCAACCGTATCAACATTCTTGTTTACGGCGAAACACTCATCGAAGAACATATCGCAGGAATCCCTGGCGACGCCTTCATTCGGGACTATTTGCCCCCAAAGTATCTACCCGGAGAACAGCCAGAACTTGTCCCACGCTTCCAGCCCGCAAACCCTATCCGGGTTGCAAAGGAGTTTGTCAAATTTAACGAGCGGTGTTTTGCCAAATTACTCGGCGACATGCGCAGTTACAACTACGTAGCAGTAGTGACCCAAGACTTTGACGAGCGCCAGTACCGGGTTCGGGCCATCGATTTCGACCGCCAGAGCCACGAACCCGAACTCAAGGTGTACATGCCCCAGTTCTACAAAGAAAACCAGCCGGTCGTTGCAATGGTATGGGACCAACTATCCCCTGACACCATCAAACAATACCAAACCGAGGAGCGAGCCCTCATGGCCCGCCGAGCAGAAAACGGCGAAGGCAGGCTCTCGGACCTTTTTAGCGCCATGGTGTCCGATACCATAGCCCCCCCCGAGAACACCAAGCGCCTGGCAGCGGACGTTGCTCGCTTCCACAAGAAAAATAAGCTGGCGGACCTTACTAGCATGGGCGAGGTTACCCGGGAGCATTTCCTCTACACTATTGGTGGATAGGGCAGTCCGACGCCACCTACTTGGATGTGAGGTTGAACACCCCATCCCAGGCAGCTGCAGGAGCCTTTGCCTGGTATTCGACACATCGTTTCTGAAAGGTTTGGGTTGGACCGTCGTTCGGGAATTCTTT
The DNA here is from genome assembly GCA_009991955.1 of Spirochaetales bacterium. GTDB lineage: Bacteria > Spirochaetota > Spirochaetia > DSM-27196 > Salinispiraceae > SKVS01. Next base: position 6,334 of record JAACWS010000062.1, on the reverse strand, counting down.
ACGAAGTGTGTCGAAGATTGCCTTAGCCTCGGACCACTCTTTGGCTTCAAACAACTCAAGACCTTGGTGGAACTGATCGACTAACTCGATCTGGGCCTTGGGTGCCTGGGCCCTATGGTCGAGTAACTCGTACAATCGTACGGGAGTTTGAATGCCCACAACTCGAACCCTATCGAGCTTTCGGGTCAAAAATTCGTTCCCGGCCTTTCGTTGGGTTCCTTCGCTAATAAGAATCCAGGTACCGTATTGTTTGTTGACCCCCTCAAGCCGCGCCGCTAAGTTAACCGCCGAACCCATGATGGTATAATCCATCTTTTTGGGTGTACCCATATTTCCAACAACCATTTCGCCGGTGTTAATGCCAATTCGGGTCAATAGGGGTGAAGGGGCCAAGTTTTCGGAAAGAAAATCTTTGTTCAGGGCAATTTCCAACTTTTTCATTCCGATTGCACCCCGACACGCCCGGGCCGCATGGTCGGCAAACTCAATCGGGGCACCGAAGAAGGCAATAATTGCGTCTCCCTCGTACTTATCGATGGTTCCTAACTCTTCCAAGATAATATCGCTCATGCCGGTCAGATAACGATTGAGTAGGGCAACCAGATCGGTCGGGTCGAGGACCTCGGAAATGGTCGAAAATCCCTTTACATCGGTAAAAATGGCGGTTAGCTCCTTCTTTTCGCCTCCTAGGTTTAACATATCGGGGTTATCGACAATTTGTTTTATAACCTCGGCACTTAGGTAGCGACCAAAGGCATTGCGCAAGAAGGACTTGTCGCCCTCGGCTTTCAAGAAGTTTATAAGGGTTATTATGATATTGGTGAGCAATACCGAGAGTAGGGGTACCAGGGTTGGATTATAAATCCCCGTAAAGGTAAAAATGGCAAAATTAATCCCCGACACCAGGGCTAAAAACCCAAAACCTACAGCAATACCCGGTATAGGAGCCAAATTTTGGGTCACCAAGTTGATTCCCAGGGCGAGAACAATTCCCATAATGGAACCAACCCACCAAGGCAAACTCACCAGGAAATCGTCCTGTAAAATAGTATTCGCCACCGCCGCGTGGGTACCCACGTTCATAAACTGTTTCTCGAAGGGGTTTACCCCAATATCGGTAGTAGATATGCCAGTTTGCCCGAGAATGGCAAAACTGCCGGGGACCTGTTGGGACAGCCGTTCTCGGATTCGGAAAAGCTCTGTCGTATCTATTTTTAGAGAATCAAAATTGCCCACGACCTCTTCGCGTACCGCGGTATATTCAAAAAGCAGTTCCTCGGGTAGATCGTCCCGGGCCAAAAGCCGATCGATATCAGTCAAAATCGCCCTCTCCACAGAACCTTCTACAAGGGTATTCAGATCGGCGAAAAAGAGGGAACGAATTTCTCGGTATTCTTGTCGAAGATCTTCGGGAATATCTAAACCATTGGTCTCGGGGCCAATCGAATCGAAAATCTGATTTCTCAGATCTTGCCCGTATGCGTAGAGCTCTAAGAGTGGAAAGTCATTTTGCAGGTAATCGAGGTAACCAACGGCGCCCATAATTTCTAGATTACGGACAATATTCGCCTCGAGAATGTCGTGGACCACTAAATCGTTAAAAGAAAGGTGGCGAAAGCTTTCGGCAAAAACCTTGGCCGGCCAGTGAATGAGCATGTGTCCCTCGGGTGTGAGGGGAATTTGTACATTCCTTATTTCCCCGTTGGGAAACTGAGCCCCAGCCAGAGTAATCAATGACCGAGTCGCAATAACGCGGGGATTACCTAAATAGTCTAATAAAGGAGCAAAGGCTAACTGCCCGTAGAGTTGGTCCCCCGACTGGGCAAGAATATCTATCCGGCGGCGAACCCCGTCGTCGTCTACAACAACATTTGGAAAACCAGCCCCCGCAGCCCGTCTTAATAGAGGGAGTATAGCTGGCTGGACCGCAGCCCTTGTACTACTGGGAACGAAGTCCTCGGAAACGTCCAGATTTTTCAGGGCGATTTGTTGGGCGGTAAAGTCCCTAACCTCTTGGGTGACCCGAATAAGCTCTTCCTCGACCGGGAGCATGTTGACCGTGATCCAGGCGTTTCCAAAGAAGGCCATCGATTTTCCGAGGTAGTCGTCGTTGTCCTGGGCTACCGCCTGGACTTCTTTGAGCAGAAGGTCTCGAATTTCGGAGCCAATGTCTTCTACTTGCCCAATAAAATCCCCGGCCTCTTCGGGACGAATAAATCCTTGGGCTATAGCATCAACCAGTTCGGTAACTACCGCCGCAAAATCCCCAAATCCTTGGGAAAAACTGCGGGGTAATTCTTGTTCAAGAATTGAACTATTGACCCCCCGCGGGCTTTGGTCGACGTACTCAATATCGAATACTAGGGTTTTTAGGTCGAATTCGGTGAGGAGCACCAGGCCGTCGGCCATGACATCTCGAGGCCAGGGCCAGGTACCCACCTGGGCAATCGCCAAATCATCAATTTCTAACAGGAGAAGTTCCTGCTGTTCGGGTATACTGGGTTTCAGTTGAAGAAAGATGTCGTAAATGCCGTAGTCTGCGGTTCTGAAACCCGGCAAAGCGCCAAGGATAAACAGAACCAGGGAAATACCGAGAGGAATAAGGGTTAACAGGGGATTTCGTTTCTTGGCCATGGCTTTAGTATAGAAAGGTTTTCCAAAAAACTCAGGTATAAATGGAAAAAAAACACGAATTGGTATATTGTTAGAGAATATTCGGTGAGCACCAACGTTCGGTCGCTTCAATAAAATTAAAAATATCCAAAAAATAGTATGTAAAGCCTCTGGAGACTATCTCGATAACGGATTTGGCAACTAGCTGTGCAGTCAAACCCGAGAGGTGCCAGACGTACCCAAAGAAAGGAAGGTGTCATGCGTTTTTTTCGACAGCTCGGCGTTTTTATAGCCGTGTTCTCCCTGGTCCTCACAGGATTATTCGGGCAAACCAACCAGATGCTCGACGAAATTCTTGCCCAGGATTCTCTGAGCCTCGGCCACGGTGCCTATATTCTTTTAGTTACATCCCAAGCAATAGACGAGGCTTCAACCCCTGCGCAGGCAGTCGAGGAACTTTTGGCTTATGATTCGGGGAGTCGATTCGCCAACCATCAACCTACCGATACTATCGACCTTGGAGAATTTGTCTACCTCACCCAGGATATTCTGGAAATACCCCGGGGTCTGTGGTCGTCGGTTTTTCCTGGTCCCCGTTACTCCCTACGAGATTTGGAGTTTCTGGGCATAATCCAAGGGCAGGCTGCTACCCATTCCATTATTACGGGAGAAAGGGCCCTTCGAATTATTAACCGGGCCCTGAGTGAAAGGGAGCGACGACAATGAAATCCCCAAAGAATACCACCTTGCTCGTCTTGGTCCTCATTCTGCTCTTTTCTTTACCTCTTTTTGGGTTTGATTTTGGTCTTTCAGTCGACAGCACTACCTCGGTGTCCTTGCCCCTTCCGGCCGAGGCCGAAGAGGCCCTGGGACAGCGCATTAAGGCATCCCTGTGGACCGACCATTTCTGGACTACCAACAACGACGCGGCCCTGGGCATAGCGGCCCAAGGAATCTACGTCTACACCCTCGACAGACCCTACCTCTTCGACCTCGAAAGGCTAGAGTTTACCTACCGAATTCCCGAGGTCTTCGGAGGTGCAGCTATTGCTTCCGGATCGGCTGGCCGTTTCTTCTATTCCGACCCCACTGGCTACATCCTCAACCATCGAATCGATGGTGCCCGGTTTAGTTTGGATTTCCGGGGTACCGAGGTTCGTATTGGGGCCGGGTATACTGGTCTGTTACTAAAAGAAGAGTCGGGGATATTATACTCCGATGCAGATTTTGCCGATCAGAACGATACCAGCAAAACCCTTTCGCCCAAAAGAGTATTTGAAGGAATCGATGTCATCTTTACCCAGCTTCTTCCCCGGCAGCGGCTAACCCTGGGAGTTTTCTCTCAGCAGGATCTGCGAGGGAGTGAGCAGGAGCATTCCTTGTATGGGCATTTGGGTCTAACTGGGCCCTTGGCCAGGGGACTCTTCTATTCACTTACCGGGGCTCTGGGGACCGATTTGGAAAGTGCCAATCTGGGTTACCTGGCCCAGGTTACTAGCTCCTACTTCCTGCCATCCTTTGCCAATTCTCGATTCGCCCTGGGTTTCCTTACAACCAACGAAGAATTTAAACCTCTATCCCTGGCTTCCCTCGGCAACCTGCATAACCCAGGATTGTCCAGTGCGAGCCGACTCCAAGTATCCTGGGCATTACGCCCCTGGGGTAACTACTATAATCCGCTTATTCGAAACCTAGGCTTTGAAATAGACTGGAAGTCGTTCTTCGACTTTGCAGCCGCCGAAAAGACCGACGGTAACGAGGTAACAGCGACCGTTAATTTCCGGCCCACCTCAGATTTAGGCGTTTCCTTTCTTGGTGGTATGTACATACCCTCAGGAGGGGTGGACCCGGAGTTTCTCTTACAGCTCTTAGTATCGTTGGGGTTCTAAAATGAAACCCCAAGGAGTATTGGTATGAATAGATTTCGTTTTGTTGTTTGTATTCTCTTGTTGATTCCCTTCGGCGTGTTTGCCCAACAAACTGCCCTGGTTCAAGCTACCAGCGGTCGGGTGGAGATTCAGTCCAGGGCCGGTGGGGCCTGGACCGCCGTGTCCGTGGGCGACGCCCTTCCAATTGGTGCCACTATTTCTGTGGGTCTCCGTTCTTCGGCCTCCGTCCAAATTGGTTCTGCTACCGTCCAGGTTCAGTCCCTTACCCGTATGCGCCTGGACGAGTTGGCCCAACGAGATGGAGTGGTTAATACTGAACTTTATTTACCGGTCGGCCGGGTTCGGGCCGAGGTCCAATCCCAACAGGGCCTTCAACAAGAATTCCGCCTCCGTAGCCCAGTCTCCACTGCTGCGGTCCGGGGTACCAGCTTTGACTTCGACGGCCAGAACCTGGAAGTATTAACTGGAGTAGTTGCTGTAGCAAACAACGATGGTCAATCTACCGATGTCGCCCAGGGTGAATCGACCACCGTTACCGAAAATGAGCCACCTCCGACACCCCAGCAGCAACTAGAACAGCAGGTTGTGGTGCAGACGTCTACGAACCCGGGGGGTGGGGGAATACTCGTCGAACCAAGTGGACCGACTACTGGGTCGGTACGGTTGATTCTTAACTATGGCGTTCAACCGAATTAGGAGAATTAAATGTACAGTCGAACCTTGAAGAACGTATTTTTATTGGTTACTGGATTTATAGTTTTAACCGTAACTTCTTGTGCTTTTATACAAGATGATAGGCAGTTATTGACCCTTACCTTACCCGCGAGTGAATCTAGGTCATTGTCAGAATCAATAATTGCAGTCCGAATTTTTGATGAGAATGAGTCAGTTTTTGACCAATACTCCGTTAATCCTGGTGGTGAGGGGCAATGGTATTCTTACAAATTTATCGATAGTAGTTATACGTCTTTGCCTGACGGATTAACAAATCCTTTCTTCCCGGCGGGTACCTACCAGAATTTTGACGAATCTCCGGATCCCGAAACTAGTTCAGTAACATTAGTACTAGAGGGTATACTTCCTGGAAGAAATAAACGCATCGTGGTTCACGCATTGAAAGCTGGGAACCGTAGTTATACGAATGAATCATATGCGACTAGTTATCTATCCTCTTATGGCCAAATTCCGAGCGATGCGGATTACTCTTCTTCTTACTCCACGTATGGTTTGGATATCGTATATAGTGTTTTTGTCTCGTCTGCTTTTGATGTTGTTGTTGGTGAAGTAACTACAGTGAATATACCATCGGAGTTTTCTATGAATGTTAACTACAGCTACTCTTAGCCACGTTGAACACATATTTACGAGATCCCCGATTTTCCAAGAAAGGAAATCAGATCAAATAGCGGTTTTTGACCCCAAGACATTTACAATTTAGCCAACCCGATCATTTACTTTGGATAATCCGAAGTACCCCGTCCGGGAGAGCCGGAATGTAAGGTATTACGTACTCTTTAAAGAAAGCCTATGATTTAAGCCGTTGGAAACCATCCCAATATCGTCGAAGCCAGATCTACATCTGGCTTTCTCCTTATAGGATCATCCTGGGGAAGAGGTTCAAAGTTGATCTTACTTTTGCTACCTGTTTCCTTAATTATCTTCTCTGCCAAATCGACTATTCGCATTTCCTCGGGGTTCCCAAGGTTCACCGGACTTTCCAAAGGGCCCGAATAATTCATTAACCCCACATTCCGCACCTCCTAAAGTAAAAAATAACATTTAAGGAAGGGCGGGCCTAAGGCTGTAAGGATCGTCTGGGTTTCTTTGTTGGT
>JAACWS010000020.1 GCA_009991955.1 Spirochaetales bacterium | reverse complement strand
ATAGGCGAGCAGCGGACGGAGTCCGCGACCAGCCTGCTTTTTTCAACCTAATTTACAGAAAGAATTGTACACCAACAGGTATACCAAATCGGTCCACGTAATTCCTGGCCCAAACTCCATGAAATTTTCGTGTTGTTTAAAGACACGAAATTGGAATTTTGTCTCCGGAGGTGGAAAATTGGGTTGGGGAAGAAAGCTCTCGCTACTGAGCCTTACATCTATGGATTCAGTATTTTTTGATACCTCTCCGTAAGATTCGATCTCGTTCCCGGCCAAAACGTCGACGAAAAACTTGCTTTGAAATCCGTTATAAATTGACTCGAAGACCTTTCCCCGAAGAAAGTTGAAGTCAGCTGGTCGTTCTTTTGGTCGTTCTTTGGTGATTTCGATTTTCTCCGGCCGAACGGTGTGAAGAACTGTACTTCCAACTGGATAGTCCTTCGAGCTGGTTACCATGATTGGACCAAGTTTTTCTGTTTTGATCGTGTAGAGGTTCTCCTCTCTACTTAAGATCTTGCCTTCCATGAGGTTGGTTTCACCGATGAATTGGGCCACAAATTTGTCCGCAGGAGCTTCGTATATTTCGAAGGGTGTGCCTACCTGCAAAATGCGGCCCTCGTTCATCACGGCCACCCGATCACTCACCGATAAGGCTTCTGCCTGATCGTGGGTTACATAAATAAAGGTAATACCAATTTCATCATGAATAGTATCTAAGTCGATAAGCAGTTGTTGGCGTAATTTAGCATCAAGGGCAGATAAGGGTTCGTCCAACAAGAGTACACCGGGCTCGCTTATGAGTGCTCGAGCGATGGCGACTCGCTGCTTTTGGCCCCCGGATATCTGACTCGGTTTTTTATTCTCTTGGCCAAAAAGCTGTACGAGTCGAAGGTAATGGCTGACTTTTTCTTTAATCTCTTTGTCGGTATTTTTTCGTAACCGAAGGGGGAAAGCGACGTTCTCAAAAACGGAAAGGTGAGGAAATAACGCGTAGTTTTGGAAGACGGTATTTACTGGCCGTTGATCGGGGGGAATCGGAAGTACATCTTGATCTCCCAGAAAAATCGAACCCGAGGAAGGAAACTCAAACCCCGCAAGAATTCGCAGGAGTGTGGTTTTCCCACAACCCGAAGGCCCCAAAAGGGAGAAAAATTCCCCTTTTTTTATGGTTAAATCTACCTCTTTTAGAGCCTGAAAATTCTCAAATTCCTTTCGTAATCCTTGGATACGAACTTCACTACCTTTCACCTTACCCCCAACACCGGGGCCTTTGAGGCTTGGCCGGATACCATCATTCTCGCCGGAATATGGAACCAATTGGCGCCCCGTGTCAATCGGTTTTAGAGGTCGATTTAAGGAATTTTTCTTCCAGTTCTTGCCATCGGGTATAGGCTTTTTCAAGTCGAACCTCGGTCTCCTTTACCGTCTGTTTTAGGGTTCTGACCTTTTCACTTCCACCGACATAAATCTCAGGATCTGCCAATTGATTGTGAAGAGTCGAAAGCAGATTTTCTAGTTCTTCCAAAACCGAAGGCAGAGAATCCAGCTCTTTTTGTTCATTGTATGAAAGTTTTGTTCGACGAGATATTTTTGATGGAGCAATTGACAGGGTATTTGGTGGGCTACCTTTTTTGTTGAATGACGACTGGGATTCCTGCCTCTTCTCCTCGGCTTCTCTTTCCTTGTACTCGCTAAAACTCCCTACGTGGTGGTGTACCCGTCCATCGGGGAGAAGAACCAAACAGTCGGAGACAACGTTATCGAGGAATTCGCGGTCGTGACTCACCAAGAAAACCGTACCATCGTAGTTTACCAGGAGGTCCTCCAGCAATTCGAGGGTCTCGGTGTCCAAATCGTTTGTAGGCTCGTCAAACACCAAGAGATTACCCGGTTGGGCGAAGAGCTTGGCAAGGACAAGTCGGTTTTGCTCACCCCCAGAAAGGGTAAATACCGGACTCGAAAGTCGATCGGGGGAAAAAAGAAAATCTTGGGCATAGGCGTTCACGTGTTTCGATTTTCCCCTCACCATAAGGGTGTCGTCGCCACCGCTTAAATTCACCAAAAGACTTTCGTTCTGATTCAAGCCCTCCCGATTCTGATCGTAGTACAAGACCGTTAGATTCGTGCCTAGGCGAATAGTACCCTGGGTCGGGGACAAATCACCCAGAAGCAATTTTACAAGGGTAGTCTTTCCCGACCCATTTGGTCCCACTATTCCAATCTTGTCACCCTTCATCACCGTGAAGGTCAAATTCTTTAGGACATCGGTCGTCGTTGAAGGATAGCAGAACTGAACATTTTCTAACTCCGCAACCAAACTCCCACCTGCCGTACTAAGTTGTAGAGCCGTTTTCATTTGGCCCGGAAGATTTCTTCGATTCGTGTGTTCTTCTCGCATCCGAAGAAGTGCTCGTACCCTCCCCTCATCTCGAGTCCTTCGAGCTTTTACACCCCGCCGTAGCCATTCCTCTTCTTGGCCACGAATTTTATCAATTTTTGCCCAGGCTACTGCTTCATCAACAAGAAGCTTCTCTTTCCGTTCTAAAAAATCCGAATAGGTGCATTCGTAGGTTGAAAGTTTTCCCCTGTCTAAATTTGCGATCCTATTCCCTACTTTTCTCGCAAAGGCCCTATCGTGGGTCACAAAAATCAAAGATCGAGTTTCTCGTCGGCAATAGTCCTCGAGCCACTCGATTGTACCCAAATCAAGGTGGTTGGTCGGTTCGTCGAGAATCACTAAATCTGGACTTCCAGCCAAAGTTTGGGCGATCATTACCTTCCGTCGAGACCCACCGGACAACCTATTCCACGGACTATCGGGGTCTACTCCTAGTTGATCGAGAAGTTTCAGTCCCTCCTGGACAACCGAAAGGGTATCGCTCAAAAGGTCCACGACTGACTGGTCGGCAAAATCGGAAAATCCCTGGGCAAGGAAATGAACAACGAGATCTTTTTGTCGGGCGACGACTCCCGAATCGGGTACCAGATTTCCAGCTATAACCTTAAGTAAGGTGGACTTGCCAGTTCCATTGGGGCCTACAAGACAAAGCCGCTGGCCTGCCTCGATGGTTAGGTTCACACCATCGAAAATTGGAGCCCCACCAAAGGTAAGAAATACATCAGAGACTGTTATAAGTGCCAAAAGGGTCCTCCAAGCGGGAATGCTTTGCCAAATAGTACAGGAAATTATTGCGATAAAGAAGTAAGGAATATACACTGCCAAGGATAAGGAGCACTTCTTACGATGATTCATTTATACCTGGGACTTTGGGTCCTCGGGGCTGGGAGCCTAACCGCCCTTGGGTATGCCTACAACCGCACCCGTTGGGTTTTCCGCCAACCGGTGGAAAATGAGCGCCTCATTCGCATTAGTGGGTACGTCACCGAGGGGGCAATGGCTTTTCTAAAACGGGAATTTAGTGTTCTCCTCCCTTTCGTCCTCGTGGTCGCGGCCTTTCTGTCCCTTGGAAATACTGGAATATTACGATTCCAATCCTTGAGTTTTGTTCTCGGTGCGGGGACATCGGGCCTGGCTGGTTTCATAGGAATGAGGGTCGCTACGGCGGCCAATAGCCGCACAACCCATGCAGCCCAAATTGATATTCACTCGGCCTTGCGAGTCAGCTTTACCGGTGGAAGTGTCATGGGAATGAGTGTCGTCGGGTTAGCAATGGGGGGAATTTTTATCGTACTCGGGACGTCCGCACTCTTCCTCGTCTTTGATATCAATGGATTTCTCAATGAGATTCTGCAAATTCTCTCGGGGTTCAGTTTAGGCGCTAGTTCTATGGCCCTTTTTGCCCGGGTTGGTGGAGGGATTTTTACCAAGGCCGCAGACGTAGGGGCCGACCTAGTAGGGAAGGTCGAAGCTGGTATTCCCGAGGATGACCCTCGAAACCCCGCTACCATTGCCGATAACGTCGGGGACAACGTGGGTGACGTGGCAGGCATGGGCGCAGACCTCTTCGAAAGTTACCTCGGTTCGATAGTTGGCGCAATGATTTTAGGCGCGGGAGCTCTATCAACCGACGCTACAAGCTTCAAGCTCGCCGTGTTCCCCCTTCTAGTCGCCAGTCTTGGAGTCCTATCGAGCATGATTGGTATCCGGTTCGTCCGAATTAAAGAAGGCAAGAGCCCCCAGCGGGCCCTTAACCTGGGTACCTTTTCTGCAGCGGCTATCGCCGGTGTTTTCACCTTCGTCCTCGCCCTACTGTTTCTGGGGACCGATACCTTTCAGAACACCCCAGACGGGGCGGCTATTGGATGGCTGCAAATCTTTTTCTCCGCCCTCTTGGGAATGGCTTCGGGAATCGCCCTCGGGATACTCACCGAGTATTTTACCGGAACCGATACCAAACCCGTGCGCTCAATCGTAAAGGCTTGTGAAACTGGGGCTGCAACTACCCTAATTACCGGAATGGGAGTTGGAATGTTATCGTCCTTCCCCCTAGTGTTGGTGATAATCCTCGCAATCCTGGCGGGTAACGCCCTCGCGGGCCTGTATGGAATAGGCATTGCGGCCCTCGGTATGCTAATGACCCTGGGTATTCAATTGGCCGTCGACGCCTACGGGCCTATAGCCGACAACGCTGGAGGACTTGCCGAAATGAGCGAGCTTCCTCCTTCGGTTCGGGAAATTACCGATGAGCTCGACGCGGTTGGAAATACTACCGCCGCAATTGGTAAGGGATTTGCAATCGGATCGGCGGCCTTGACTAGTATTATTCTCTTTACTGCTTTCCGAAACCAGGTTGGTGTTTTTACTATCGACCTTTTCGATGTTCGAGTTTTGTCTGGTATCCTTTTAGGTGCGGTTATACCCTATCTCTTTAGCAGTCTCGCCATGAGTGCTATTGGCGAGGCTGCCTTCGCGATGATCGAAGAAGTTCGTCGTCAATTTCGCGAGCGTCCAGGAATCCTAGAAGACACCGAAGAACCGGATTACAAAAAGTGTGTCGACATTTCGACCACCAGTGCCCTCAAAAAGATGATGCTGCCGGGAATAATCGCTGCGGCCACTCCGGTTCTCATCGGATTTACCGGGGGTATCGAAATGTTAACCGGTCTACTCATTGGAGTAACCGCCAGTGGGGTTGTTCTCGCAATCTTCATGTCAAACTCCGGTGGAGCTTGGGACAATGCAAAGAAGATGATCGAGACTGGAGAAGGTGGGGGAAAAGGAAGTCCAAGTCACAAAGCTGCGGTTGTGGGCGATACGGTTGGCGATCCGTTCAAAGACACCGCTGGGCCGAGTCTGAATATTCTTATCAAACTTATGGCTGTCGTTTCCTTGGTCATTGCACCAATACTTAAATCATTTTGGGGGTAAAAATGCAGTATAATAACCACTTGTACATGACCTTGTATCCAAATAATGCACTCATCGCTAGCCACCTCTCTCCTGATCTCTTCGCCCGCCACTATACCAGCGGCTCCTCCCGACACTACAGTGGCAAAGTTATTTTTGCTCATATTGATCCGGAGTTTAGACACAATTTTTTTCCCATTGACGATATTCTGTCCCAACTCAATCCTCACGAGGACGGAAGGCCAAAGGCTACGAAATTTATCTGTAGCTATAGGGTCATGGAGCACGTCTCTTTATCTGCCATTCAAAAGCTTTTCTTGGTAAACCAAGAGGGCCACAGCCTTGAACTTGTTCCTGCGGTCCACGATGCCCAACACGAAAAAACAAAAATCCGCCTTTACGCCGAAATTACTCCGATGCGTATGATGGCCCTATCGGAATACGACTTTCCAACCTTCGGCAGATACATTACCAACCCAGACTTAACCAAGAGCGCCCCGGTCCAGTTCTATACCCAGCTCGAAGTTGACATTCCCGAATTTGTAGAGGATTTTGAAAGTAATCCGTTCCGTCCTAGCCCTATCCGGAACGTCCATCCTTCAACCCTTAGAGACGGGTACTATGAACTGTTAAAATATCCCGACAAGCATAACAAGGGTATTGCCCTCGATAGTAATCTCGATGAGTTTAGTTTTAAAATTATTCGCCATGGATTCATGTTTGCCCGCCAAGAGGAGACCCTCTATTTCCCAATTCCCGATCATCACACAATAGAGGCAAACAATTACAAGTTTTTCAAAACGATGTAACACTAGGGTCCAAGACCCGGAGGACAATTAGTATGAAAAAATTTCTGAAGGTTTTCGCGCTCTTTATTGGAGCTTTAGTTGTGTTGGCAGTCCTCGGATGGATTCTCAATCTTCTTCCTTGGGCACCCGGTGGGTATAGGAAAACTAACCCCCTCCGAGTTAGTACCGGGAGTCTACCGAAAATTATTCCTCACGGAGGAGCCAAACTCCTCTACCCCGAGAATACGATTTTCAGCTACCAGGAAATGTATTCTCGGGGATGGACCACCTTTGAAATCGACCTGGCTTTAACCAAAGATGGAGTTCTTGTTTCCCACCACGATTTAGATATCCTGTCTACAACCGGAGTTCCCGGAATCAAAATTGCAGACCTCGATTATGAGGAGCTTTATCAATACAATTTTGGTAGTCAATTCATAAATCTTGAGGGACTCACTCCCTACGGCAATGTAACTTCCGAAAATAATCCTTCTATGGCTGGGCTTCTCGTTCCCGCTCGCCTTTCGGATCTATTCGCAAACTATCCCGACGCGTTTTTTATTCTCGAATTGAAAGACACGGTCGTAGAAAGTGGTCCTGAGCGGTCCAATCTTGCGGTAAAGGCACTTATAACCACAATTACCGATTATTCAATGGAAGATCATATTGTTATGGCCAGTTTCGATAGCTCTCTTGCATCTCAGTTTAGAGAGCTCACCTCAAATGCGATACCGACAGGAGCAGGAACAAATGATGTTCTCACTTTTAGCGTCTTGAGTACCCTCGGCCTGGACTTCTTCCTTCCAACTCCCTATGCGGGACTCTTTCTGCCAATTCGCGATCCGATTGGCGATAGCGAGAGAGGACTCATTGAAGTGCTTCCAAAATTCATCCAACAGGGACTTGCAGTATACGATGAACAGGAAGACACCTACTATACGAACATAACTAATCCTCGCATGGTTAGAGATGCTCGACGAAAGAATTTGTCTACCTATATTTGGACAGTAAACGACGAGGAAACTATGCGGGAGCTCATCGCAATGGGCGTCGACGGCATAATCACCGACAGACCGGATATTCTTGAAAATGTATTGAAAGACTACTAGTACAGTGTTGTATTTAATCCGCCATGCCCAAAGTGAGGCAAATCAGAATCGCATCATGGCCAGTGGAATGCCCTATCCTCTCACCCCTGCGGGCCATGCGGATGCGAGAAGAATCGCTTCGGAATTCGCCCAGAATCATAAAATTGAGCTCCTTATCTCTAGTCCCCTCGTTCGGGCGATCCAAACGGCAGAACCTTTCGGTGAGTTTTTTGGACTTCCAATTCGTACCGATGAGCGGCTCAAGGAACAAGACCAGGGGGTCTTTTCTGGAAGAGGTTACGATGAAATAAAGACCCTTTCGGGTTACGAGCATCGCCCTCTAGCTCGTTGGGACTGGCTTCCCGAGGGTGGCGAGTCATATAAGATGGTAGCTACCAGGGTGATGAGTTTTTTCCAGGAATATTCCGAGATCTTCAAGACCAAAAACGTACTCTTAGTCACCCATGCGGTAACTTTTAGGCTCATTCGTGGGCTTTTGGAAAATACCTTACCAACCTACCCTGAAGGTTTTCCAAACAATGGTGAGATATGGGTAGTAAATTTCCAGGGCCTCGGATGGGTCCATCCGATAACCAGCCTGTTTTATGGAGATAGCCGAAACTTTATTCATAACCCCTAGGGTTTCTTGACAGGGCCCTAGGTTTGGGGTAGTTTTTCTTTCTATTACGGGATGTAGCGCAGTGGCTAGCGCGCCTCGTTCGGGACGAGGAGGCCGCGGGTTCGACTCCCGCCATCCCGATCTTCGATATTACGACCGAGGTTCTTTGAGACCTCAAGAAGGACGCAGCTTTTATGTCAAATCTTTCCAACGAGTTTTCCAAGCAAACACCAACCAAGACGCCTTTTAGTAGGCATCCTTTTGTGTACTTTTTTAGTGTCGGAGTACTCATTCTCATAGCCCTCACCTTTGTGATAGGGCCAGCAAGTCTCAAATTCGGTTTTGCCGATTCCAACGAAGCAGTTTTCGGTTCTTACGACGACACTGATATTGTCTATGAACCAGGTGGATTTTTCGCCCAACAACTCCAGTCCTTGGCAGACCAATACCAAAACGCTGGAATAGAAATCGATTTCCAAACGAGTTACCAAATTTGGCGAACCGCCTTTCAACAGACTCTCTTTCATACGGCTGTATTAAAGGAAGCCGAAAGCATTGGACTCACCGCATCGGCAGATCTTGTGGATGAGGCAATTCGTACCCTTCCCCAGTTTCAAACCGACGGTACCTTCGACCTCCAGCTCTACCAAAGCACCTCCCAGGCGGAAGTACTTTCTTTACGCCAACTCATTCGAGATACAAGTATCTATAGCCGAATGTTGGACGATATCCAAATAGGCACCGTGGTATCCGAGCAAGAAGCGAGTTTTATTACCTCTCTGGGTAACGAACGCCGTTCTGTCGACTATATTTTGTTCGATCAGACAGACTTTCCTCAATCAGAAGTCCTCTCTTTCGTCGGGGCTAATCCCCAAACCTTTAGAGCTCTGGAGTTGTCGGTTATTACCCTGGGGAGTCAAGAAGAAGCAGACGCCCTTCTTCCCCGACTCAAGGGAGAACTGACCTTCGAAGAAGCGGCAATTCAGTATTCCCAAGATATCTTTGCAGAAGATGGTGGAAACCGAGGTATTGTTTTCGCTTTCGATCTTCAGCGAGACTTTGAGGATCCAACGGCTATGAACACAGTCTTTGATCTTCCCCAAGGGTCGGTTTCAAATCCCTTAGCAATAACTAGTGGGCAAGTTGCTCTCTATCGGGTGAACTCCGCCCCTCGCCCATTAAACCTAGAAAGTTCATTAGAGCTTGACCAAGCCAGAAGCTATCTGCTCAGTTACGAAAGTAGTCTCGTGCGGGATTATCTCGAGTCTCGAGCCCAAGAATTTTCTGTCGCCGCAAAGGCCCAGGGCTTCGAAACCGCTGCCTCCAGTTTCCGAAAGACAATTTCTCGGACAAATGAGTTTGCTTTCAACCCAGGAAATCTCTCGATTTTTCCAACAGTCCTCAGTTCTGAAGGTACAGAAATCTCCAACGCCCAACGGGTGAAAGAAATTTACGAGTACACGTTTAACCTTGGCCTCGGGGAAAGTAGTAATCCCATACAGCTTAGTTCGGGATATATGGTTCTTACTCCCGTTTCGGTAGGTGCCGCCCCAGATTTCGAGAAGGAATACGTAGAAGGTTACTTGCTCCCCCAGAGTATTGCCGGTTGGGTGAGCCAAGAAATAGAGCGTGCCTATTTAAGTCCTGAGAAGGTTGAAGACAACTTCGACTCAGCCTTCTTTACCTACGTCTACCGTGGCGACAATTAACACTTGTGGGATTCTAGCACCTTACATGTGATCTGGACTAATAGGTCTGCTGAGCTCAGGGACTTTGATTTTTCTTCCGTGCCCCTGAGTTCCCAAGTCATTCTCTCGACACCTAGTGGAACTGAAGTTCTGTTGCCAGCTCCCCACCAACATGCGGTCTTTCGGTCAGAAAATTATTTTCCCCTAGTAGAGGTTGATTTTCGGGGGATGCGGGCTGTAAAGGTTCTTCGAACCGGAAGAATTGGACCCTATCGAAGGATCTTTTCTTCCTTCGTTCGTCATTTAGAGCAACGTCTATCCGAGTACTGGAATAACAATCCTACTGCTTTGGTATTGGGCAATCGCTGGATCGGAAATTTGGCCAGGAACCTGAAACACATTGAAAACGCAGGAGTTGCACAATCCCTTCCCCGATTAAATGAACCAATAGTTCTTGTAGGTGCTGGCCCATCTTTACATTCTTCACTTTCCCAGATCAAAAAACTTGCTTATCCAAGATACATTCTCTGTGTAGATACAGCCCTCCCAATACTTTGGGAGCATGGTATTACTCCCAACGGGGTTGTTATTTTGGAAGCCCAATACTGGAACAGCCATGACTTCCTCCCTATTAAAAAGTCCGACCTTAAAAAACAAACCTGGGATGTTTTTTTGGACCTTACTTCCTTTCCCAGTATACGTGGGCTTTTTGATTACGCACGAATCTTTTATTTTGCCAGTAAGTTCTATCAGTCCGTTTTTTTCGACTCGCTAAATCAGTCAGTACCGATACTTCCTGCTTTAGGAAACGTGAGTGTCTTAGCCCTCTATTTGAGCCTATTACTTACGAAACAATCTATATCAATTTTTGGGGTAGATTTTGGCACCAACTATTCCGGAGAAGTCGTCCCGGGTGGTCACCACCATCGTTGGATGCTGAGTTCGAGTGATCGCTTTTCCTCTCTGTCGTTAGAAGGACACCAACGGAGAAAGTTGCAAGACAGAGATTTTCAACTTTTTTCGAGTCTAGCCGAAAGCTCCGGACGGAAAATTGCATATAGCTCAGAGGTGAGAAAGGGCTGGAATCCCCAGTCCCAAGTTCGATCCCAGGAATTTACCGAAGATTTCAGTCGAAATTCCCCATACTCCTCGGGCGTCGCTTTCCTCGAACGTCTATTATACCAGGGGAAGTGTCTATCCTCGGGAAGTGTGACCGAAACAGACCAGGAATATAGAGACTTTTTTAAGGGGATTGGATCGATTCTGCTCTTGCCCGCACCGGGGAGCATCACCCTCGACCAGGTGAGTAACCTGGCCCCTTACCTTAAACGTAGTCTATTTGAATTGAGTCGTGGCCTGGGAAAAGATAACTCAACATCCCCAGTCTAAGAGTCATCTCCAGTTTTGAGTACTGAAAGAAATGCGGATTGGGGTAGTTCTACGTTTCCAACCATCTTCATTCGTTTCTTTCCTTCCTTTTGTTTCTCCAGGAGTTTTCTTTTTCGACTTATATCTCCACCGTAACATTTTGCGGTCACGTCTTTTCGCAGAGCCGCAATAGTTTCCCGGGCAACGATAGTACTACCAATGGAACCCTGAATTGGGATTTTAAACTGATGTCTTGGAATCTCATCGAGAAGTTTTTTACAGATAATTCTCGCTCGATAGGGGGCCTGATCTTTAAAGACTAATTGCGAAAGAGCATCGACTACCTTACCATTCAAGAGGATATCAAGCTTAACCACTTGGGTAATGCGGTAGTCAAGAATCTCGTAGTCGAAGGATGCATATCCCCTACTCAGGGACTTTAGTCGATCGTAAAAATCAAAGAGGACTTCGGCCAAGGGCATTTCATAAGAAATTTCGACTCTCTTCTCGTTTATGTAGTGCATTTCAGTTTGCAAACCTCGTTTTTCAACACAGAGGTTCATGAGGTTTCCAAGGTAATCGGTCGGTGTAATAATCGAAGCCCGAATGTAGGGTTCGAAGGTTTGTTCAATTCGTGTAGGATCCGGTAGTTCTTGTGGGCTTTCCACCCACTTCTCAGTCCCATCTTGTAAAATCACCCTATAACGAACCGAGGGAGCCGTTAGAACGATAGAAAGATTAAATTCCCGCTCGAGCCTCTCCTGTACGACTTCCAGGTGTAAGAGTCCAAGAAATCCACACTTAAAACCAAACCCGAGAGCGGCCGAAGAATCTTTTTCGTAGATAAGTGAAGCGTCATTCAACTTAAGTTTATCTAGACTCCGAGTTAGCTCCTCGTAATCATTCGAGTCAACAGGATAAATAGAAGAGTACACGACGGGCTTTACTTCCTTGAAGCCAGGAAGGGCGATTGTAGCCCGATTCTTGGCGTCCGTGACTGTGTCACCAACCCTTATGTCCGAAAGAGTCCGAATACCTGCCAAAAAATACCCTACCTCACCGGCGTTGAGTCCTTTGGTCTTTTCGTATCCAACTCGAAATCTACCTATTTCTTCAATATCGTACACCGATTCGTTAAAAAAGAACGCGATGGACTGTCCCATCTTCATCGACCCTTCAAACACCCGCACGTGAACTACCACACCTCGAAAGGGGTCAAAATGGCTATCAAAAACAAGAGCCTTTAGGGGAGCGATAGGGTCACCCTTTGGGGCTGGGATCTTTCGGACAATTTGGGTAAGGAGTTCATCGATACCGATACCCATCTTCGCCGATACTTGAACCGAATCGTCGGGATCGAGACCAAGATCCTTATCAATTTGTGCTAATGCTGCGGGTATATCCGCGGCAGCGAGGTCGATTTTATTAATTACGGGAATTATTTCAAGACCGTGGTCAAAGGCGAGGTACAGGTTACTCAGTGTCTGGGCCTCGACTCCCTGGGTCGCGTCGATTAAAAGAAGCGCACCTTCGCACGAAGAAATAGCTCGACTTACCTCATAGGTAAAATCGACGTGACCGGGGGTGTCGACCAAGTTGAGCTGATACTCAGTTCCATCTTCATCGAAATAAGGGAGGGTCACTGCCTGACTCTTAATTGTTATTCCTCGCTCCCGTTCGATATCCATTGAATCTAATATTTGATTCTTGAAATCCCGATCAGAAACGAGATGGGCCTTCTGGATGAACCTATCGGCGAGAGTCGATTTACCGTGATCTATATGGGCAATAATACAAAAGTTTCTAATCCGGTTTTGATCTGTCATTGGCTCACAATATCAAATTGGAGCCAAATTGTACATCGACACCCAAATGGGACCTTCGCCGGATTTAGATTATCGAGTATTTTTTCATCTCCTGCATAAGAGTATCGGGCTCGATAGGTTTTACAAGGTACCCAGTGGCACCACCTTTATTGAATGCCCGAATTACGTTTGTCGGGTCTCCCAGAGCGGTAACCATGATTATTTTTGCCTCATCTGCGGGTTTTACCCCCAATTCTCTTTCTCGAGTACGAATTGTCGTTAAGGCCTCTTGGCCATCGATATTGGGCATCATAATATCGAGGAAAATAACATCATAGGGTTGCTCTTCCGCCCAGGCAAGTTCAAAGGCCTGAATCGCTTCCTGGCCGTCAATCACCAAGTCGACTTCTGTAAGGTGGGCTCGCTTAAGGTAGGCTTGAAGCAGTTTTCGACTCGCAAAATCGTCCTCTGCGATGAGAAATTTCATAGGTAACCCTCTCTTTCCATTTTTTCTACGATCTCCCGTATTCCGACTGGATCTTCTCTTCTGGCCACCAAAAGAAGTTTAAACCATTCATTTCTTCTCTCAGCATTATCCAAAAATGACCTAATCTCTTCATTAACCTGTTTTTCTAGACCATGAAAGTCCATGGTATCGAGTAGGTTGAGAAGCTGAATTTTTCGTCCCTGCTCCGCTGGAGGAACAAGTTCCATATTTTCCAGAACCTTCGCGATGGTTTCGGCCAACTTTTCGGGATGGTACGGTTTGACCAGGATATCCCTAAACCCAGCTTTTTTCATCCGGGCGTGGTCTTCCTGAGACGAATAGGCAGTAAGAGCCAACACAGGAAAGGTCGTAGGTATTCCCCGGGCATCACCTTGTCGCACCGCCCGTACAAACTCAAAACCACTTATGGTAGGAAGGCCAATATCCACCAGGGCCAAATCGGGATGATGTTCCGTTAGCAACTCAAGACCCCTCAAAACATGCCCAGCCTGGTATACCAGGGCTCCTTTTTTTTCGAGTAAGCGAACCACTGTTAGTAAATTTATAGCATCGTCTTCGATTACCAAGATCTTCGCTCCATTGAGCTCATTTTTCGGTAAAATAGGAGGACTCAACCGGGGATGAGTTTTTTGGGTCAGGACCATTCCTACCTTTTTTGGGGTAAGTGGTCCGGGTACTAAAGGAATTTCTGCTCCCAGGCTATCTATATGCCTTGGAGTAGAAAATCCCGTAACCCGAATCGCAAGTCCTTTCCGATCACAGACAAAACTCTTTAGCTCTTCAGATATGGGCAAAGAGAAGTCGAGGAAAACGACCGTAGACTCGGGAGTTCCGTATTGGGAAAGTTCTCTACCATCGATGTAGCGAAAAGGCAACCCCAAATCGCCGACAAAATTACGAAAATACTCGTGAAAAACCACAGAACGACTGACAACTATCCAACGGGTGTGTTCGACAGTTTTTAACTCATCAGCTACTATCTGACCGTCACGTATTGGTAAAGGCAGGCAAACGTCTACCCGGGTTCCTTGGTTTTTCTTGCTCGTGACTTCTAAAGATCCACCCATAGATTTTGACAAAAAATTCGCAATTGTGAGGCCAAGACCCGCCCCACCAAAATGACGATTATAGTCTCCAACTTCCTGCTCAAAGGCCCCAAATATTCTAGACAGGTCCTGTTCTTCAATGCCGATACCCTCGTCGATAACCGAAAACTCCAATACCGAAGTCTGATGATTATAACTAAACCTCAAGAAAATTGAGCCAGTCGAAGTGAACTTAATCCCATTGTCGACCAGCTGTTCTACTATGAGTCTTAGACGATCGGGATCAACGTAAAAACTCCGGGGAAGATCGGGGTGAAAATACACCGACACGACCAATTTTTTTGCCTCAGCAACGACAAAAAGATGTTTTAAGGAATCAAGAATAAAGTCTTCGAGGACAACATCCCGGGGATGGAAAATTACAGAGTTTGTACTTATGTTAAAATATTCTATGAGAAGGTTCATCAAACCAGCAAGTTGGTCCACAGACTCATCCAAAATTGAAAGATATTCGTGAAGTTCCGGTTGAGCACACACCTCAAGGGATAACTTTGTCATACCAACTATCGAGTTAAGGGGAGTTCTAAGTTCGTGGGTAAGGTTTGACAAAAAGGGGACTGCAAGAATGCGTTTGAGTAATGCGGATGTTTCCTCGGAATTGCTTTTCTTAGGACTCACTCTCTCTCCTGCCGGGCAGAAAAGAACAATTTTTCAATGTTCAAGATTAAAATAAATTTCTCTCCTTTTTTCCCAACACCTTCGACAAAGCCTTCCTTTACACGATTTCCAAGAGTTGGCGGAGGCTCAATCTCATTCGGCTGTATATCAATAACCTCATTTACCTTGTCGGATAGCATCCCGATTACTAACGATTCACCTTCGTAGTTGAGATCCAGGAGTACTATACGAGAATCTTTGGTCTTTTCCGATTCCAACAGGCCGATTCGAAGGGCAACATTAATTACTGGAATAACTGCACCACGTATATTAATTATACCCTTCATATCTCGAGGCATGCGTGGTACACGGGTGAAACTCTCGTATTCTAGAACTTCGCGAACACTGCTAATCTTTACTGCGAAATGTTCCTTCCCGAGCTCAAAGGTCAAATAGAGATTTTGGGCTTCGTCTTCGTTCACACTTCTACCTCATTCCTTGAATAGTTTTTAGAACCGCATCTGTAATTTTATGGAGCGGAAGCACTTGATCAACGGCATTTCGTTTGATGGCCTCTTTTGGCATTCCAAAAACAATACACGTCGCCTCATCCTGAGCTATGGTTATGGCTCCCGCTTCTTTCAGCTCTTCCATTCCCCTCGCTCCATCATCCCCCATGCCAGTCATAATAACACCTACACAGTTTTCTCCCGCATAGTGGGCAGCGGAGCGAAAGAGTACATCAACCGAAGGTCTGTGACGACTCACCAGAGGGCCATCTTTGATGTCAACAAAATATCGCGCCCCTTGTCGTTTGAGTAAACAATGTTTATTGCCCGGTGCAATGAGGGCCTGTCCCCTTAAAACCGGGTCGTTTGTTTCGGCTTCTTTTACGTTGATAGTACAAATTGAGTCTAACCTCTGGGCAAAGGCGGCGGTAAATTTTTCTGGCATATGTTGGACGATTACAATTCCAGGGGCATCGACAGGCATTGCCTGCAAGAACTCCCTTAGGGCTTCGGTTCCACCGGTAGAAGCTCCTACGACCGCAATCTTTTCTGTTGTCTCAATAGCCCCATACTTTTTTGGTTTTGCGAGCATAACATCTGCAGTTAACTTCGGTTTCGCTGTAGACCAAATTTTTTCCGCTTTCGCTGGATCAATTTTTGCAACACTAGCGGTTGCTGCCGCTTTTACCGTGTCGATAATCCTTGTCTTGGATTCTTCTAGAAAGATTTTTGTCCCCACCTTTGGCTTTTCAATAATATCCACTGCACCATACTCGAGAGCCCTCAAGGCGTTGTTACTTCCGTTTTCGGCTTGTGAGGAACAAATGACTACCGGAAGCGGATGCTGACTCATGAGGGCCTTTAGGAACGATATTCCGTCGAGCCTAGGCATTTCAATATCGAGAGTTATGACATCCGGAATTTCGGTCTCGAGTTTTTTGGCGGCCACAAGCGGGTCGGAAGCGGTTCCAATCACCAAAATTTTCGGGTCGGATTCAAGTATTTCCTTAAGAGTTTCTCGTACCACCGCCGAATCATCAACGATGAGTACCCTTATCTTTTCCATCTTCTCCCCTTCTATCGGTCAGTTATTTTGAACCGCGACCTTTACTAGTTGATTCACTTCGAGGATGAGGGCGATGCTTCCATCCCCCAGAATAGTCGCACCAGAAATCCCTTCTGCGTCCCGATAGAGTTTTCCCAAGTTCTTCACCACCGTTTGGTGTCCACCAATTACCGAATCTACAATGATACCCGTGGGGCCCTCGTTGGTATGTACCACTACCACCTGCTGCTCCGCGGTTCCTGAGTTCGGTATTTCTAATACTTTTCGAAGGTCACACAAGGGCAGGACATCCCCCCGATGTTCCATCATCGAAGCTTTTCCGTCCATTTTACGATACTCAATACATTCTTCTACCGTCGAAAGGGGAAAGACAAAATTTTCTTTTCCGGTTTCTACGAGTAATCCTTCGATAATTGCCAGGGTCAAAGGAATCTCCAGAATCATTCGGCTTCCCTTCCCCTTCTCGCTTTGTATTCGCAGAGATCCACCAAGGGATTCTATTTCCCGTCGAACTACATCCATTCCAACCCCACGACCGGAGACATGAGTTACCTCCGCAGCAGTCGAGAATCCCGGCGCAGTTATAAGCATAAAGATTTCTTGATCGGACAATTCCGCGCCGGGCACGACCAGGCCCCGTTGCACACCCAAATCGTAGAGAGTCTTACTATCCAACCCTTTTCCATCGTCTTCAACGATGATTTGTACACTCGCACCAACATGCTCAGCTCGGAGAGTCAAAACCCCTTGGCCATCCTTTTTTTGTTGCTTTCGCAATTCCGGTCGCTCAATCCCATGATCAATACTATTCCGTATAAGATGGACGAGAGGATCGTTAAGTCTCTCAATAACTGTCTTGTCTACCTCGGTTTCTCCCCCCTCGGTACGGAACTCAATTTCTTTGCCTAACTCCTGACTAAGATCTCGCACGAGTCGTTTAAATCGATTGAAAGTTGTACCTATCGGTAACATGCGGATGCTCATGGTGCTATCTCTCAATTCTGAAGTCAAACGTTCAAGTTGCTCGCTAACTCCCTGCAGTCCCGCAGAATCCTCAGTGTAAATATTCTGGGTCAATCGAGCCTGTAACGTGACTAACTCACCTACAAGATCAACCAGAGAATCGAGTTTATCACTTGCTACCCGAATAGTGTTCGCCCCGGTCTCGCTGCTTATTTTTTCTCGGGTTTTTCGAACGTGTTCTTGTTCTCCAAGGGCCTTACGAATTTCCTGGGGCGACACACCCTCATCGATGAGTATTTCTCCAATCTTCTTTTGTCGGGTAATTGCCTCCTCGACGTGCTCAACGGAGATGAGACCTTTTTTAACGAGAATATTACCAAGTTTGTACTCTTGCTCATGGGAATCGGTGGGAGTATCAATAACGTCGATTCGAATATCCGCAGTGTCTTGTACAAAGAGGAAGACATCTTGAACTTCTGCAAGGGAATGAGTAGTAGTAAGAAAGATCGTCCATCGAAGGTACGATTTCTCCGGCTCAATATCCGAAAGCAAAGGAATTTGTCCTACGAAAGGAAGAATCGTTACATCCCCTAAATCCCTCAGTTCTCGAATGAGATTAAGGGGCCGAGTACCATTCGAGAACACATCTTCATGGGGATTTAGTTCAATACGAAAGGTCAAAAGTTCATTCGCCC
Organism: Spirochaetales bacterium; assembly: GCA_009991955.1. Lineage (GTDB taxonomy): Bacteria > Spirochaetota > Spirochaetia > DSM-27196 > Salinispiraceae > SKVS01. Next base: position 45,838 of record JAACWS010000020.1, on the reverse strand, counting down.
TAGAAGACGCCTCTTGGATCGGTGGAGCTTTTTTTATGACTTCTGGCTGTTTTGGAACCCCAACCGGCTGGGGACTACTTGTCTTCCCTACTGCCGCCTTAAAGACCTTCTCTAAGAGTTCTGTGCTCTTCTCCGAGAGCCCTTCTTCGTCAAGGGAGTCCCGCAGTAAGAGGTCTTCGATAAAATCTTTACAGCTAAGCATCGCCGAGATTATTCCCTGATTTACTTTTACTTCACCATTTCTCACTCTATCAAATAAATTCTCCAAGTCGTGGGTAAAAGACGAGATATAATCGAATCCGAACATCGATGACGACCCTTTGATCGTATGCATCGCTCGAAAGACCGAACTTATCTCCTCCTGATTCTCTGGATCGTTCTCTAAAACCAAGAGAGATTCTTCGAGCCCAGACAATAGTTCTCGAGCTTCTTCTCGAAATGCGTCTTTAAATCTATCCATATTGTTATTAGAACCGGTCATTAGGAGTGCTCCTTGATGAGAGTCCTCAGGTTTCTTTCGAGGGCGGAGGCACTCTCTTCGTTTTTTACCAAAAGCCCGGCTAAGGTAAATGCCTCTCGTGCCTCCAACGACAAAGGTTCTTTAATTTGCAGTTCTTTTCCCTTGGAAGAAAGGGTTTTCATGAACGATAAGGCGAGTTGCACAAGACTCAAATCCATCGATTGTACTTTTTCAAAGGAGAAAATAATCTCATTTTTAGCATTTATTAGCCCACTGAGGCTATTCAAGATATCAATTGATTCTTGTACCGTTGCCTTTTCCGGAAACAGGTATACCGTGTCTTTCTCTTTCATACTTCCTCTATGGATTCAGTATAATAGATTGAGAATGGATTTTGGTTAAACTTCTACTGTTTTTCGGTGCCTAGATGAAGCTCGTTAACGCTATGTAGGTTGCAATCTGTAGAGCCTCGGGTACCAGACCCATCGATCTTCGTTGAACCAAAATTTGTATTGCCGCAACCTGTTGTTCCTCGTCGTAGATCCATCGATCAAGGGCAAAAGAATCGTATTCGGTAAGTCCCGAGTCATGGGCAATGGACCCCGGATATACTCGGGTTATTTGAAAACTTGGGCGGCCATTCCGATTTTCCAGTCGGTCAACACCGATTCCAAAAAGAGGTGATAGCCATCTACTTGCAAGAACCGGACCTAAAACCCTTTGAAGAGGAAGCACCGGTCGCTCTCCCAGGACTATCGGAACCCTATAACGGTTTCCTTCTCGCTCGACTTCCAGAATAACGAGTTCATCGGAGTTCAGCTTCCCCAGATAGGTATGTACTTGAGGTATATTTGTGAAACGAAAACCATCGATACTTCGTACCAGGTCCCCAATGCGTAATACAGAAGTACCAAGGGGTCCATTTGGGTCGATAAACGAAATTTCGAGTCCCCTCGATGTCTCGTGAACCGATGCACCAATCCAATTATGACGGACCTGGCCGCCTTCAAATAATTTCGGCAGCACCTGATAGATTTGCGTACTAGGAATGATAAAATTGACCCCATCGAACTGCTGGATTCCCGCAAAAACTATTCCAAGAACCCTGCCCTGAGAGTCAAAAACTGGCCCTCCGCTGTTTCCTGGATTCAAAGGTATATCCACTTGATATACCTCTCCTAATTGAAGGAAACGACGCCCTAAAGCAGAAATTATCCCACGGGTTAGAGTATTTTCCAGTCCGCCAGGACTTCCCAGGGCAAATACCTCCGTTCCTGGAACTAAGGTCTCTATGTTACTGAGCGATACGACCGAACGAGGAGTCACCTCTACCTTGAGCATGGCTATATCCAAGACCTCATCGTAACCAACAACTCGAGCGGGAACCCTTTGAGCCAGTGCTCGCCCTTCGGTAGTGAAAAGCCTTACGGTTAGCTTACTTACCCCCTCATAGGTCGGATCAACTTCCGATTCAATAACGTGGTAATTTGTTAGAATGTATCCTTCGGGATCTATGAACAGGCCACTCCCAACCGAAAGTATGGGTCTGCCAATACCTCCTGTTACTTCTACTCCTTGGTCCACAAGAACAGTCACAACAGCTTGAACAGCTTGGGAAGGGTCAAATCTGGATGCCTTTAGCCCGAGTAGCTGTCGTAGATCGAGGTTCTGAACCTCTTCGGACAGGGTTTCCAGTTCCTCGGAGAGCGACTGATCCGTTAGATTGCCCAAATCGACAGAACCTTTTGAATGGGCATCCAGAACCCTATGGGCCCAAAGGACCTTGGGCTCGGAAGTACCCCGTTGAAGCTGTTCTTCGCTTATTGATAGTGCATCGACTTGTTCCGGCTGAGAAACAAACTCAGGAAATAATTCGGGGAAAAACTGAGCGAGTTTTTGTGCCTGAGTCGGATTCTCATCCTTTAGTTGATTAAACGCAATCTGGAGATCGTACTCTAAGTTAAAAATGTCTGCCTGCAGACCAAATTCGAGTAAACTCAAGCCTAAAGATATCCTAACACCGGGCTCCTGGATGCTGTTAAATACCGACCCATAGAACTCAACTAAATTTAAGTCTCGGGTTTGATCCTCGAGTATTTTCGGGGAAATACAACTCGTGGTAACCACAAAGATACTAAGGATAAGAGACCCTATTGAAAAACGTAACCGATTTATACAAAACCTCTTTTTTTTACCCATCTAGTTTTCTTCTGTCGACACGGAATGAAACAGACGGTTTTGATATTCTTGAAACAGCTGAATAGAGTCTTCCGATACGTCTTCAGGAACATCCGATCCAAAAAAGGGTATAAACTGCCCTTGAGTGTGAAGATCTTTCAAATATATTCCGTTTATGCCCCGAGCCCGTACCAACTCGTACCATCCGTCCTCGTTAGGATCGTAAAATTCCAAAACCAGGTTCCTACTCGGATAATCAAAAATGGTAATTTCTTGGTTTCTGCCTCCGTCGCGATCGATAAGTATGCGGGATTCTTGGGGACCAATAAAGCCTACTTCCCTTGGTACCCCATCTTCAATCCACTCTATTCGATGGGCAACTTCAGGTACAATCGATAAAAATGCTCCCAAAAGTGTAGAAAAGTTTTCGTCCAAAACTATTGAATAAGGAGATTCTGGAAAGGTTAATCCAAGGGAAACCATCGGATCGAACAGTTCTAAGGAATGGTCCAAAAGTGGAAGGAAAAATCGAATAGTGTCTGAGTGACCGTCAGTTGTAAAACGTTCGACAAGATTGACGAACGGATATTCAAGAAAAACAACTCGAATACGTTTATCCCTTGAGAGCACGTACATTTGACGGGGTATCGAGTTCTCGAAGTGAATTTCAATTTCGTTGAGCCCATCTTGATTCTCATCTAAGTACCACGACTGAATTTGGCCATTAACGACTGTAAAATATTCTTCATAATAGCCGTCCCAATTTAAGTCCCTCACAAGTTGAAAGGGCGGATTTTCAAGATATCGTTCAAGGGCCTGCTTTTCCGGACCACTCTCGACCACGCGAAACATTGACTGAAGAGCATCGAGGTTTCTTGGTTGATGAAGAAGAAAGAGATCTTGATAGGCCGTTTCAATTCTAAATTCGTCACCCTGAAGATCCTCAAAATAGAACGCCAAAATCATGTCATCTATCGAACCACCAAACTGCCAATACTTCTGTATCCAATTCAATCTCGTTTCTCCGGGCAATAGTTGATAGATAAATAGTTTCATGGCGTCGAGGTAGGAGTTTCTTGTCGCCGCTTGTAGGCGCAAAAACTCTTCGGTTACCAAGAGGGGAGGCCTAAAGGTAGAATCATTTAAGACACGAAACCGAGGGTCCTCTGGGAATTGCCGGATTGCCTGGTCAAAGTATTCTTGATATTCGTTGCGACGGTTCGTCCGAACTAGGGAATCGAGGAAAAGAAAGGCCTCGTGAGATCTTGAAAAAGCCCCAAAGGGTAGAAACTCTTCTTCAAAGAGCGCTATTACCTCGTCGTATTGTTTTTGGCGATGAAGAAGGCTGATATACAATAATCGAACCTGGTCGTAGGAATAGGCCTTTAAAGTTTTGGCTTCGAGGGACTGCAGTAATAGGTCTGTGGCCCGGGGGATGTCTCCCTGCTCATGAAGAATCACCGCCTTTAGATAGAGGGCATCACTATTATTAGGAAAGAATTCAAGGCTATCATTGAGAAACCGAAGGGAAGAATCTAATTCTTGGGCCTCATAAAAGTATTGCCCGAGATTAAAATATTCCCGAGCAATTTCTTCATTAGAATTAGGCCAGAGAGTACTTGATGCACTAAGAAAAACTAGGAGGAGTACACGAAACTTCATACTTTGTTATCGGATCGATTCCCAGAAGTTCCAAGCGAAAGTAGTGTTCTTAAGCTCCAGCCTTCGCCAAACCGAGAACCAATCTCACCTCATCGTCACTCAAGGTTTCTTTATTCACCAAAGCCTGGGCGAGAACTTCGAGTTTCTCTCTTTGCTCCCGCAATACAGAATAGGCTCTTTCCAAGCAATCATCCAAGATTTTACGAATCTCATTATCGATCTTTTTTGCGGTCTCCTCAGAGTAGTCCTTATGGGTCGCAATTTCTTTTCCGAGGAATATTGGCTCGTCTTCTGCCCCAAAGCTGACCGGTCCAAGGTCGCTCATTCCCCACTCGCAAACCATTCGTCGAGCCATCTCAGTTGCCTGCTTAAGGTCATTTTGGGTTCCGGTAGTTGTTTCTCCGTATACTAGTTGCTCTGCGACATATCCACCGTAGGCTATAACAATTCGGTCGTGCAACCATCCCTTATTTCGACTGTATTTGTCTTCATCAGGAAGGCTGATAGCTACCCCCAGTGCCCTTCCGCGGGGAACAACGCTCACCTTATGCAAAGGATCAACATCCTTAAGGTAATAGTGAAGCAAAGCGTGGCCAGCTTCGTGGTATGCGGTCGCAAGCTTATCTTTTTCAGAAATCACCTTCGATAAGCGAGCCACCCCCATGAGCATTTTGTCTCGGGCCTCCTCAAAATCTTCAGTTTCAACATTCTCTTTATTTTTCCGGGCCGCATAAAGTGCAGCCTCGTTTACCAGATTTGCGATGTCTGCACCCGAAGCACCAGGCGTCGCCCGGGCTATTCGAGTCAAATCGACCTCGGTTCCCATGGGAATCTTGGCCGCATGAATTCGAAGAATAGCTTCACGCTCTTTCATGTCCGGCATATCTACAACGACCTGCCTATCAAAACGTCCAGGTCGCAAAAGTGCAGGATCGAGTACGTCGGGTCTATTCGTTGCCGCGATTATGATGACCCCATCTTTTGTATCGAAGCCGTCCATTTCCACCAGCATCTGATTGAGGGTTTGTTCTCTTTCATCGTGACCACCACCGTAGCCTGCGCCACGAGTACGGCCAACTGCGTCCAACTCATCTATAAAAATTATACAAGGGGAATTCTTCCTACCCTGTTCAAACAGATCGCGAACTCGACTGGCACCAACTCCGACAAACATTTCGACAAAGTCCGATCCAGACATATGAAAAAAGGGAACACCCGCTTCACCAGCGGTAGCTTTGGCAAGAAGGGTCTTACCGGTGCCAGGCATACCTACGAGAAGAACACCCTTTGGTATCTTCGCTCCCATCTTCGTGAATCGCCCTGGGTTCTTCAGAAACTCAACCACCTCTTCGAGTTCATACTTCGCTTCGTGTTGACCTGCAACATCGGCGAAGGTAATTTTTTTCTCACCCTGATCTGCATATCGTTTTGCCTTACTTTTTCCGAAGGAAAAGGCTTTGTTTCCCCCACCTTGAACTTGGCGAAAAAGAATCCATATAAAAACGAGGCCAAGGGTGATAGGTAGAAAATTCAAAATAATCATCAGTGGACTCGTAGGACTCGTCTCACCGCTAAACCTTACATCATTGTCCATGAGAAGTTGAACCAGACCCGAGTCGGTGTAGGGAATGCGAGTTGTAAATGCCCCACCATCGGCGGTTCCTCGACTGAGCTGTCCTTGAATCAACGAATAGTCAACAATTTTAACTTGGGTTACGATTCCTTCATCTAAATAGCTGAGAAACTGAGAATAGGGAATTTCTTGTCCAAAATTCTCGGCGGTTGGCATGAAGAGCGCTATGGACAAACCAAGCAAACCAATTATTAGGAAAAGGGCAAAACGATTATTTTTGAAATTAAAATTGGGCTGTTTAGGATCCTGATTCGAATTTTTGTTCGACTGATTATTATCACTCACTGGTATACTCCATCCACGAAACCACCCCGCACTTCTCGACCACCGTTCCCATTTGAGATGATGTCTTAGTAGGGTTCGTGTACCTAACTTGTAGATTTCCAAAGTCCGAAGATTCAATCGTGAGGATTTTATCTCCGTGTACTGACAATATACTGATTTTTTTAGACCGAGGGATAGGATTTTTCGAGCCGTAACTCAAAACCGATTCGCATCGTATCGAACTCACTGGATGCGGTAGGCACAGTTCTTGTCCATTTCCGCCATGGCTTAGGAAATTTGACCAAGCTCCAGGGCCAAGTATCCATCCGCCAAAAATTGCCTCCTCAGTTATTTCATCAAGGTTGAAACCATACCCGTTAATTTGAGAAAACTCAAGTTCGTCCCTCAGAATTATTTCTGACCCTTCCACAGATAGTATTAGTCCGTACCCTTGAATTCTCTCGTAACTCCCTGAAGAAAGACTCTCAGAACTCAAAAAGATCAAAGGCTCGAGAAACGCAAAAGATACCCTTTTTCGACGGGTACTTTTCGAGGCGTACAAAGAGCGGAAAACCCGGGGTCTTGTAGATTTTTCTAAAGTATTTAACCCCGAAAGCAGGAGTTCGTAACGCAAAAATGGTGGTTGAACATAGTACGCCTCTGCCTCGAGGACAACCTCACCAGGATTACGAATACTCCACCGAGTCTTTTCGCTTACTTCCCGAACCCAGTCTTCAAGAAGTTTCGTCTTACGTCGACTTCGAGAGAGGTTTTCGTTCATGGATGGAAAATAGGTTTCGACCTGGGGCAAAATTCGGACTCGAAAAAAGTTCCGCGGTATCGACTCATTCACATTACTAGAATCATCTGACCAGTCCAGTTCGTTATTTGTTAGATATTCCAGAATTCGCTGCTTACTTACTTCGATAAGCGGACGATAATAAGGAGGTCTCATTTCCGGAATACCTGCAGATGCCCTCCATCCAGCTCCAGAAAAAAAATCGAGGACCATCGTCTCATTCTGATCATCTTTATGATGAGCAGTAAGTACTCCTTGCAGACCCAGAAAATTCTGCAAACGGCTAAAGAGATTGTAACGATATATTCGGGCCTTCTCTTCGAGCCCGCCATCGATACCATGCCAGTTACCTTCAACCACGTGCAGGGGCATTCGAAATTTGAGGGCATTTGCGACAATTAATCGTTCTTCCGCGGAGGTTTCCCTTTTATCCCGTAGATTATGACGAACGTACAAAAGATACACGGGATTTGAGAAACCATAGCTCTGTCGAAACCGGTACATTAGGTGGGCAAGAGCCGTCGAATCCGCCCCACCCGAATACCCTATACCCAAGGGGCGAAGTGGTTCAAAGTTGTACTTAATGAGTCGTTCGAAAACTTCAGTCTCGAGAACTGTTGATAACATTCATTCCTGCCTGGAACTCGCCAGCAATTATGAGGTGGAATCCATTAATCCCTTTGCTTATGGCAGATAAGATTTTTTCCCGCTCAAGCAGGCTGGGTTCACCGAGAACGTGGTCAATGACAGATTCTCTATCAGGGGGTCTACCCACCCCAATATAAAGAACCCAAGGATCCGTACCCTGATACTCGACGATTGACCGAAGGCCGTTGTGTCCACCACCAGTGCCAATCTTTTGTTTAAAACGGGTTTTACCCGGGGGTAAATCCATATTATCGGTCACGACAAGAATTTGGGCACCAGGATAGCGGTTTTCCAAGTAGGGCAACACAAGTCCAGATCTATTCATGTAGGTGAAAGGAAGTACCAAGGCGGTGTTTTTATAGTGAGCATAACGAAATGAACGAAATAATGCCTTCTTCAGGTCTAGATTCCAATTGGTCGATAGCTCTTTTATAAACCAAAACCCGACATTGTGTCGGGTCTCTTGATAACGCAGCCCGGGATTTCCGAGCCCTATTAGTATGTATTCAATCGGAGTCGATTTCTTAGGCTTTAGCACCTTCACCAACTGGTTCAGTTTCTTCCTCTTCGGTCACTGCCACCGCCTTTGCATGTCCAATAAACGCCACAACCTGATCGTGGCTGTTAAGTACTTTAAAGTCCCCCGTAAGATCCAGATCGCCAACGTGCAGGGCGTGGCCACCATCCAGCGATTCTACATCAATTTCAATAAACTCAGGAAGATCCTTGGGCAAGCACTCAATTTCCAACTCGTGAAGAGGATGCTCCATGATTCCTCCTCCTTTTACACCCTTTGCAACTCCTACCAAGCGGATAGGCACGTGGGTCTTGAGAAGTTTTCCCAATTCAACTTGGTAGAAATCTAGGTGAGTTACCATATTTTTGAGGATATCGGACTGAAAATCCTTTATGAGCACATTGTAAGAATCCTTCCCAACCCGAAGTTCAATAAGCTCGTTTTCGGAAACATGTTTGAACTTCATTTCGAAATTATGGGAATCAATCGATACACTTACGTTTTTGTCTGCACCGTACACTACTCCGGGGATCCTCTTGTCGTGGCGTAATCTTCGCGATGAACCAGTACCTGTAGAGTCTCGTAACGTCGCTTCTAATACCTTCATAGCCATTCTCGCTCCCTTGTGGCCCAATTGTTTTATTGGAATTTCTCGATTCATTTTGGGTTTAATCAACCCAGGAAAGCTGGGACGGCAGGAATTGAACCTGCGAATGTCGGAATCAAAATCCGATGCCTTACCACTTGGCCACGTCCCAGAGTTTCAACAAGCCGTTAATCTATCGCAAAACAAGATTTCTGTCAAAGGGATTTAAAAAAATCACTCTAACTCGTGGAAGTCTTCATCAACCATTTCGCTATCTTCAGGCAGGTTTTCGTAGGCATTGAGTATCGAATCTTGCAAAAAGGTTCGAAAATCCGAATGAATAGGATGGGCAACGTCTTTATATTCACCAGTTTTGGTTTTACGAGAGGGCATCGCAATAAATACTCCACTTTTTCCTTCGATGACTTTCACATTATGGACTACAAAACAATCATCGAAAGTTACGGTGACGTAAGCTTTCAGTTTCCCTTCAGAAACAACCCGCCGAATTCGGATATCGGTAATCTCCATGGCAGCTCCTTCGATGTAACCCGAACGTCTGTCGAACTAGTAACTGTCCTTAAGACAGAAGTATATACCGTTTTCTTTATCTGGACAGCTCAAATCGGAATTTTTTCCCTATCCAAAATTGGGGGGCCGGTAGTTACCCTGGGTCTTAGGAGTTGGTTCCTTGGTCTTCCCGGTAGTGACAACCGAGACTTTGGGGATTTGACGCTGCTGCTTTTGCTATTACCCCGGCGGTAATAACAGCATTTCGAAGTTCGAGAATTTTCGTCGTCGCTCTCGCCTCTTGGTAGAATCTTTCGATTCGATGGGTAAAGTAATTGAAGTCTGCTAAGGATCGATCTATTCGTTTTTTATTCCGGATAATCCCAACATAATTCCACATTGTCGATTGAAGGGTAAGCATGTCGTGGTGAATGAGAATAGGATCGAATTCAACTTCGCCTTGGGGATAAATCCAACCGGGAATGCTGTCTTTTAGCCCCTGGGTAACCGGAACTATCTGGTTCTTGAGATTCTTGCCTGCGCGTATACCAAAAACTAGGGCTTCAAGTAGGCTCACCGATGCAAGACGGTTTGCCCCATGGACCCCCGTGCAACTACTCTCTCCGACCGAGTAGAGTCCCTCGATTTCGGTTCGACTGTCGAGGCCCACTTTTATGCCCCCGCAAAAATAATGGGCGGCGGGAACGACCGGGATCAGGTCGGTCGAAATATCGATATCCACGGATTTACACATTTGATAAATACTTGGAAAACGTTGGGTTACGTCCACATGGGTCAAAGAACGGGCGTCGAGGTAAACGTATCCTCCCGAACCGTCCATTTCTCGGTAGATTGCCCGAGCGACCTCGTCTCTAGGGGCAAGATCTCTAAGTTCAGGGTTATAGCGCTCCATAAAATACTCACCCTTGGTATTCTTAAGGCGAGCTCCTTCGCCCCGCATCGCTTCGGTAATGAGAAATCGTTTTACATCCCTATGAAAAAGTATTGTGGGATGAAACTGCATGTATTCGGCATTTATAATCGAGCAACCGGCCCGGTAGGCCATTGCTATACCGTCGCCCGAGGCTGATTCGGGATTCGAGGTATGCAGATACAAATTCCCGATTCCTCCGGTAGCGATAATTGTTGCCCCTGCAAAGATAGGGAATATCTCACCAGTATCTTCCTTAAGAATGTAGGCTCCAAGGGCCCGCCGATTTTGATACCTTTGAAAAAAGTCCGTACTGTGGTGGGTATTTGTGATAATGTCCACTGCAGAATATCCCGCAAGAAACGTGATGTTTGGTAAAGACTCGGCGTATTGGCTCATATTTTCTTGAATCGCTCTACCGGTTTGATCGTTCACATGGAGAATGCGTCGAACGGTATGTGCCCCTTCCTTCGTCCGGTCGAACTCTCCTTCTTCACCCCTTTCAAAGGGTACTCTTCCTTTATCGATGAGATATTCTTGAACTAACTCAGGACCCCTTCGGGCAACAATTTCTACCGCATCTTTGTTGTTGAGATACGAACCCGCACGCATAATGTCTTTTATCAAGAGCTCAGGGCTGTCACCGGTTCCGGTTTCGACGATTCCACCCTGGGCATACCACGTATTCGTTTCGCTCACCTTCGACGACTTTGTTATTACAAGGACCTTGAGACCGTCTTCCGCTGCGGCGACCGCTGCGCTGAGGCCTCCAAGTCCCGAGCCAATTACGAGAACGTCTACATCGTATACCATTGAATGTTCCTCATGCTGGACCTAGACTAAAGAAGAAACCCGAAGAGAAAAGTTGCAACTTTTTACACTATGGGTGATCTTACCTACAGAAATATACTCTAAATCAAGGCGTCCGTAATCAAGTAGTTTATTTTCATCCATGTCACCCGACGCCTCGAATTTAGTCGAACATTCAGGCGACTTCATTGCCAGGGCCTTTCGGCAAGTCTCGAGGTCCATATTATCGAGCATAATAATGTCGACCCTTAAGTCTAAGGCCTCCCTTACTTGATCTAAATTTCGACACTCAACCTCAATGGGAAATCGATCTTGGTATGTACCTCGTACTTTTTTGACCGCCTGGGTTATACCGCCAGCCCCGTCAACGTGATTATCCTTGATCATAACCATATCGTACAGGCCGATCCGGTGATTGGTTCCTCCGCCGTGGACAACTGCTTCCTTGGCCAATCTTCTAAAACCAGGCAGGGTCTTTCGAGTATCAAGAATTTTTGTTCCCCCCAGGGGTCGAAGTAGGTTTTGAAAATGGTAGGTCTGAGTAGCGATACCACTCAAATAACCGAGAAAGTTGAGTACTAAACGCTCGGCCTTGAGAATCGATGCAATCTTACCTCGAAAAAAGAGTATTTCCTTTTCGGCAGAAAAAAGCTCCCCGTCTGAAACCTTCCAGTCTAGTTCTAGTTCTTTGTCGATTTTGAGAAAAACTCGATTACAATACTCCCGTCCGCTGAGTACGCCGGACTGTCGGGAAATAATTCGTCCCTCGGCGATTTCGTCGGAAAAAATTGCGTCGGTAGTAATATCGCCAAAATCGCCGAGGTCTTCTTCTAGGGCCAGGTGTAAAAGCGTCAAAAACTTGTCTTCCAAGGAGACCTCCTTATGAATCCTGCTGAGGAATCTTTAAAAGCTTTCCTTCGAACCACAACTTTTCAAGCCCATAAAACTCCCGCGCTTCTTCGGTCATCAAGTGGACAAGGAAATACTCGCAGTCCAAAAGGGTCCAAATATCTTCAGTCAGGTGCTTTGCCCCCGACTTTATTGGTATTCCCTTCTCTGCAAGATGTTCCTGCAACCCTCGCACCAACCCTCGAAGTTGTGCATAACTTGTTACAGTCGCAACGACAAAATAGTCGGCAATACTACTGTGACCGTCAAGGTCAATGACTTTTACATCGATCGCCTTCGACTCCACGAGGTAGTTAGCCGCTTTCATGACCCCAACCTCTAAAAGGGCCTTATCGCCCCTCACGTACGTACCATCCATCGAAATCCCTTCCTAATATAATAGTGACATCAGCCTTTTCTGGATTCGTTCCTGAACCAGGTATTAGGCTTTGCCCTCTTATGAGTTCGGCTATTTTTTGACCAGCTTCTTCACTGGTATGATAAATTACTTGTGTGAATTCGGTGTTCTGATCTTCGGCGTTACCAAAACTTATAACCTGTACGCCGTAGTTCGAAAGCAAGTCTCGGGTCCTACGAGCGAGTCCAGTGACTCGTGTTCCATTTAGTATCTCGACCCGTAGGGTTCTTAGGTCAGTTTCTAGATTTGGTGATAAGGCGAGAGACGAAATGGTCTGCTGAAAACTGTCCCGGGCCAACTGCCCTTCAAAATGGGGAAATAACAGAGGAATTTCTCCCTCGGGCGTCTGAACAATTCGCTCCGAACCTAAAATACGCTGGGTTACAACCGAGTCGTAATCGAGATCTTGAAAAAGGGTAAGTAAATTCAAGAAGTTCTCGAGGTCGAGATTCGATTCTAGATTTCTCAAGAGAATTGATTCGGCTTCAGGAGTCTGCAAAAGAGAAATTTGTCTTCCAAGTTGTCGAAAAAATCCTTTGGAAAAAGAAAACTGCCGTTCGGACCGATCGCCGGGAGCGTCTTCGAGACCTATATATTCGAGAAAAGGAAGGCTCTTTTGCCCATCAAGAACTACATCACCGTTAGGTATACGGATAAACCTACCCTCATCCTGAACGTCAATCGCATTTGCAATTTCCAAAGGGACTCCGCCGATTAAGTCGGAGACAATAGAGAGCCCATCAAGGTCTAAATTAAATCTAAATGGTATTTCAAAGGCGTAGAAAGACTCGAGACGACTTCGAAAGGCCTCCGGACCTTGTTCTTCATAGATAATTGAAACCCTATCTACCCGACCAAGTTCACTGAGGATTAAGCCCATATTATAAGGTATTTCAAAAATACCTAGCCTCTTCGATTCGGTGTGGATTACGATTATTTGACTCACTAACAACTTTTCACCCCGACTAAGCGTAAAAAGGACCGGAATGGTAGCGTTGCTCTCGGCATATTGGGTGATTCGATCTTTTCTTACTTGTAGGAAAAGCAATACTGAAAAGACAATGGCAACGATGACCATGACAATAATAAGAATGACTGATGGGTCGATTTTTCGTTGTTTCATTTCTTACTATCCTGGAGTCCATCTAGGTATTGAAACATCTCACGAGACAAATGGTGCAGGGATTTGTGTCGATTCTCTGCGTCCCTCATGACTATCGAAAGCATGTCTTTAAGAGTTTCCGCATTCACCACTTGTCGAAAAAATGAACCAGATACATATTTTCTACCGGGCTCTATGTAATCTGCGACATAAAGTACCTTTCCTATATCACCCAACCCGGCCTTGCCAAGGGTATGGTGTTCAACGGCCTCCAAGACGCCTTCATCTTTGATGCCGAATTTCTCTTGCAGTAAGTAACGGGCGACTCTACCATGGAGAAGGAGAGGTTTTTCGAGCTCCTCGGTTCTTGGAACGTACCCCCGGGCAGCTACAAAAGGAACATAGGCCGAGGTTTCCCATTCCCGCGCCAAATCGTGCCCAAGACAAGCCAAAGTAACGGGAAACTTGCGTAAACCAAGATTTCGCGCAATGAGATTTCCCGTATGGGTAACCCTCAAAACGTGTCTAAATCTCTTAGGACTTAGTTGATTTTTCGCGTAATGTTTCAGTTTTGTTTGAATAGGCTTTCGCAACATAGAGCGAATTTTGTTGAATATAAGCATACACCTTCTGAGGAACAAGATATCGGAAACTTTTTCGACTTTTGACCAGTTCCCGTACCTGGGATGATGACACCGGTAAGAAGATGTTGTCAACGCTGAGATATCGGAAATCGACCCCGGGAAAGAGGCTTTCTCGGCCCTTTTCTCTCGCCCCAGACGAGCGTCGAACGATAATCCATGTGACAAGGGTACAGAGCTCCTCAAAACGATGCCATTCATCAAGGCGCCCAAGAAGATCTTCCCCAATAATTACCCCTATTTCCTGGGGTCCAAAGTGCTCCTCTCTCATAAGTCTTTCCACTGTCGTCACCGCATAGGAAGGACCATCGTGATCAAGTTCCCAGTCGATGAGAGAAAATAGATGATTGTTGTCAATCGCGAGACTCGTCATTTTCCGCCGATCCCCTGGCGAACTATCCTCAAAGGGAGGTTTGTGGGGTGAATGGCCCGCGGGAACAAAATATACCTTCGAAAGTCCTAGTTCGTGGAGAACCCAATCGGCTATCGCTAAATGCCCAATGTGAGGAGGATTAAAACTTCCTCCGAATATTCCAACTCTAATCTGGTTCATTACTAGCCTTTGTTATCCACTCGGGGACAGCAAATCCAAAAGTCGCCGGTTGAGAGTTGGGGTCAAGGAGTTCGAAAAATCCCTGCAAGACCTCGGGAAGATGGATTCGGGCAAAGGCAGAGAAACCGAGGACTTTTTCCCCCTTAAACCCATTTTTCATAATTTCTTTTGCTTTTTCTCGGGCCTCGGGAAGGTCAATTTTATTCAAGAGTATAATGCGCGGCTTTTCGAGCAATTCCGGATCATACTGCGAGAGCTCAGATTTTAGCTGTTCGAAAACAGCTTCAGGGTCTGCCTCCTCGGACACATCGATTACAAACCCAAGGGCCTTCGTTCGGGCGATGTGCTTGAGGAATCGAAGTCCAAGTCCGGCTCCCTGGCTTGCACCCTCGATAATACCTGGAATATCTGCGAGAATAAACTCGGTATTATGAATGGATGCTACACCAAGGTTCGGAATTTTTGTGGTAAAAGGATAGGCCGCTACCTTTGGATTGGCGGCCGTAAGGGACTGGAGTAAGGAACTCTTGCCTGCATTTGGTAGTCCAACAAAACCGATGTCTGCAATGAGCTGTAACTCAACCCGTAAGTCCCTTTCGTGGCCTTCCATTCCTTCTTGGGAAAAACGCGGGGCTTGGTTTCGGGAGGTTGCAAAATGGGTATTGCCCTTTCCTCCTATTCCTCCTTCTAGGAATCGATAGGTGCCCTCTTCGAGCAAATCAAGAAGAACCTCATCGGTTTCCCGATCTTTGATGAGCGTACCTGGGGGCACGGGAATTATAACATCATTGCCATCGGAGCCATGCCGTTGCCTACCACTTCCCGGTAATCCATTCTGCGCCATGTAGTGGGCGAGGTTTCTCAAGTGGGTCAAGGTTTTCAGATTACGGCGGACTTCAAAGAGTACATTTCCACCTTTGCCGCCATCACCTCCGTCGGGCCCACCCTTTGGAATATACTTTTCCCGGCGGAAGGAGACACTTCCCGCTCCCCCGTGACCACTGCTTACGTGGATAACGACCTGATCTACAAACCCATTCATTCTTTCCTCAACTTTTTTATGGGCACCTCGAAAAACCTTTATTCTTAATCGACCCGCGTTCTTAAGTCATTGCGGTGCAATGACCGTCTTGGCCGGAAAAATAGATTTTAGAGGTGCCCTTTGTGCAAAAAAAAACTGTACCGGTCTTAGCCAGTACAGCGTATTATTCTTACCATCGAGCTGGCTATATTATACCTGGGCAGGCTCAATCGCGATAAGTTTCTTGCCCTTACGGGCTTTAAACTGTACAGATCCAGTAACCTTGGCAAAAAGCGTATGATCGGTGCCCATTCCAACGTTCTCACCCGCATGAAACTTCGTTCCCCGCTGCCGAACTAGAATCGATCCCGCAGAAACCAACTCTCCGCCGAACTTTTTTACTCCTAACCGCTTACTTTGGGAATCTCGTCCATTCTTTGAACTTCCCCCACCCTTTTTATGAGCCATGTAATTCTCCTTTTTCTATCGATTCCTGGATGTCTACATCCAAAGGAAAAGACGAAACCGCATCCCCTAGGAGGGTTTCAAACAATTCTTGTACCCCAAGAATCCAACAAACTTCATTTTCCGGATAAAAACCTATCCGTAGCGTCAAATCGCCGGGCCCTGTCGAGGAACCCGTAATTTCCAAAGAATTCCGCATTGCCAGGGTTTTTCCGAAATTCTTAACCCCCGCAGTCACTAGTGCACAAGAAATACTCACGCCCTTGTAGGAAACCCCATGTCCAGACGTTCGCAACTCTCTAATTATACCCTTCGAATCCTTTTCTAAGGCTATAGTAATCATCGAATTAGGACAGTTGAACGTCCTGAACCCGAATAAAGCTGTATTGCTGACGATGGCCTTGCTTTTTTTGGTAGTCTTTTCGTCGTTTATACTTAAAAACGATGACCTTCGTGCCTTTTCGGTGTCCTTCGACAATTGCCGAAACCTTGGCGCCTTTGACATAGGGAGCACCCACAGAAATCTTATCGTCTGCCCGATAAAGAAGAACCGAATCGAACTCTAAAGTCTTTCCTTCTTCAGCGTCGAGCTTATCAACCTTTAACACTCCGCCCTTAACGGCTTTGTATTGTTTTCCTTGTATTTCAACCATTGCGTACATAGTCCTACCTGGTCCTTCTTTCTCGATGAATATGAGACAGACTTATATCACGCACTACCCAAGAGGGTCAAGGGCGAGAAGGTTCTACCCGCTACCTTAACCCGGTAGGTTTGAGTAGCCCAGAAGGCTTTTATCGACCTCTCGTGCCGCACCTCTGCCCTCATTAATCGCCCATACTACGAGGCTTTGTCCCCTCCGACAGTCACCCGCGGAAAAAATCCGCTCGTGGGAGGTCTGGAACCGTCCATACTCGGCCTTTACATTTGACCGGGGGTCAATTTCGATGGCGAGACTTTCCAGAAGTGGTTGTTCAGGACCAAGAAACCCCATAGCAAGAAATACCTGATCAGCTTCCCAGATTTCTTCGCTCCCCGGTACTTCGATAAAAGTTGGTCGCTCCCCTGGCTCTTTTGACCATTGAACCCTAACCGTTTTTAATGCCTTGAGGTTCCCATTTTCATCCCCAATAAACTCCTTTGTAGTTATCGACCACTCCCGAGGATCTCTACCGTAGGTCTCGAGTGCCTCTTGATGGCCGTAATCCATCTTTAAGAGCCGAGGATAAGTCGGCCACGGAAACTCGTCGGTACGTTCTTCCGCAGGCTTGGGTAGGAGTTCAAAATTGAGAACCGACCGAGCCCCGTGACGAACACTGGTTCCGATACAATCGTTTCCCGTATCACCCCCTCCGATAACTATGACTTTCTTTCCTTTTGCGGAAATATACTGACCGTCTTTGAGACTGGAATCTAATAGACTCCGGGTGTTGGCCGTAAGGAAGTCCATTGCGAAGTGTACACCCTTGAGTTTCCGGCCGGGAATTGGTAGGTCTCGGGGTTTTGTTGCTCCGGTGCACACCAGCACTCGATCAAACTCCGCCAAAAGCTCCGCTGCAGAGATGTCCTGACCAACACTCACTCCCGTTCGAAAGACTACTCCTTCTTGTACCATGAGTTCGCAACGTTTTTGCACGAGGTTCTTGTCGAGTTTCATGTTCGGAATACCGTACATCAAGAGCCCACCCAATCGATCGGCCCGCTCAAAAACCGTGACCCAATGTCCTGCATGGTTGAGTTCATCCGCAGCCGAGAGGCCGGCGGGACCCGACCCAATGACCGCTACCTTTTTGCCGGTCCGTATTTTAGGGGGATTTGGTACGATTAAACCGTTTTCGTAGGCCCGATCGATTATTGCCGCTTCGTTATCCTTAATCGTTACAGCTGGCTCGTGAATTCCCAGCACACATGCACTTTCACAGGGAGCAGGACATACTCGTCCGGTGAACTCGGGGAAGTTATTGGTTTGTCGAAGTCTGTGGTAGGCTTCATCCCATTTTCCATGATAAATGAGGTCGTTCCATTCGGGTATGAGATTATGAATGGGGCATCCGTAACTGGACTGGCAAAAAGGAACTCCGCAGTCCATACAGCGAGCACCCTGTTCTTCCCGGGTCTGAAGGTCGTGCTCTACTTGAAACTCTAGAAAGTTTTTCACCCGTTCGGCGGGCTTCTTCCAGGTGACTTTTTTTCTGTCTATTTCCATAAATCCAGTGGGCTTACCCATGAACGAGCTCCTTTCGCCTCTGTTGATCGAGAATACGTTGATAGAGGGGTGAAACAACTTTGTAGAAATGCCTTTTTTCGGCGTTCCACGAGTCCAAGAGATCCTTCCCTCGGGTAGACCCAGTTTTTTCAATATGTTCTCGAATCATCGATTCGATATATTCGAAATCCTCGGTATCACTGACGACTTCAGGCACTACCATTTCGGTATTGACTTTTCCAACAAACTCACCTGAAGGGTCCCAGACGTAGGCTATGCCGCCGGACATGCCTGCAGCAAAGTTACGCCCGGTTGTTCCGAGAATAATTGCCCGGCCCCCGGTCATGTATTCACACCCGTGGTCGCCGACCCCCTCGATAACTACCTCAACCCCCGAGTTCCGTACGCAGAATCGCTCTGCTGCGACTCCCCGTATGAAGGCACGACCCTGGATCGCTCCGTAGAAGGCTACGTTGCCGATGATAATGTTTTCTTCGGCCTTAAATTTCGCCTGCTTCGGAGGGTAGATAACCAAGGTACCCCCAGAAAGCCCTTTTCCGACGTAGTCGTTGGAATCCCCTTCAAGTACAAATTCGACCCCCCTGGCAAGCCATCCACCGAAGGTCTGGCCTCCGTGTCCAGTGAATTTCGCTTTTATTGTACTATCCGGCAGGCCGTCAAGACCGTATTTTCGACTAATTTCCGAGGATAACATTGTTCCTACCGCTCGGTCGGTATTTTTTATAGGCAGATGTATTTGGACTGGCTTGGCATTTTCGATTGCTTCTTTTGAAAGGGAAATGAGTTCTCGATCGAGAACCCGCTCGAGTCCATGATCCTGGGGAATGCAACAAATGGTTCCAGAGGGAGCTAAATCTTTGCGGGGTAAGGCGAGCATACGCGAAAGATCAAGGCCCTTCGACTTCCAGGAAAGAACATCCCTATCGGTTTCTAGCATGTCTACCCGACCAATCATTTCGTCTACTGACCTAAAACCCAGCTGGGCCATAAGTTCCCGGGCATCTTCGGCAATGAACCGAATAAAATTGATGACGTGTTCGGGTTTTCCCGTGAATTTTGCCCTAAGTTTCTCATCCTGAGTGGCTACCCCTACGGGGCAGGTGTTCTTCTGGCATTTCCTCATCATGATACACCCGACTGAAATAAGGGCCCCCGTGGCCACCCCATACTCTTCGGCGCCGAGCAGAGCAGCAATAAGAAGATCTCGTCCAGTCTTTATTTGACCGTCGGTCTGCAGAACCACCCTGCTTCTTAGATCGTTCATAACAAGAGTTTGGTGGGTTTCGCTCAGTCCTAGTTCCCACGGAAGACCGGCGTGCTTAATTCCCGTCAAGGGGCTAGCTCCCGTACCACCGTCGTGACCAGAAATGAGAATGTGGTCTGCATGGGCCTTGGCAACCCCGGCAGCAATTGTACCAACTCCGACTTCTGAAACGAGTTTTACACTGATTCGAGCCCGAGGATTCGCGTTTTTAAGGTCAAAGATGAGCTGGGCCAAATCCTCGATCGAATAGATGTCGTGATGGGGAGGAGGACTTATAAGACCAACCCCAGGAGTAGAATGGCGAGTTTTAGCAATAACCTCGAAAACCTTATTCCCTGGAAGCTCACCTCCCTCTCCAGGCTTCGCCCCTTGGGCCATTTTGATTTGGATCTCGTCGGCATTTACCAGATACTCGATAGTAACACCAAATCGTCCTGAAGCCACCTGTTTGATTGCCGACCGTTTTGAGTCACCATTTGGTAAGGGCTTATACCGCTCCCGCAACTCACCGCCCTCGCCGGTGTTCGACTTTGCCCCTATCCTATTCATTGCTACTGCAAGAGTTTCATGGGCCTCTTGACTAATGGAACCAAAACTCATTGCTCCGGTAACAAATCTACGCATGATGGACTCGACCGATTCAACCTCATCGATGGGTACCGGTGTTCCAGATTTAAATTTAACAAGTCCACGAAGGGTAAATTGCTCGGTCGACCTCTGGTTCTGTTGAGCCGCAAATAGGTTGTAATGGTAACGGCTATTTTGCCGTACCCCAATTTGAAGATTAGCGATAGACTCGGGGTCCCACATGTGTTTTTCGCCACCATAGCGAACGCTATAGTCCCCGGGATTCACTAATTCTCCACCAACCGAAGGGTTCCCTTGGGGATACCCTAGCTCGTGCCGCCGTTTAGCCTCTTCGGCCAACTCGGCAAAGCCCGCACCTTCAATTCTACTCGACGTACCGACAAAACATCGTTCTATTACCTCGGTCGCAAGTCCAAGGGCCTCGAATATCTGGGCTCCCTTGTAACTTTCGAGGGTAGAAATACCCATTTTTCCGAAGACCTTTTGCATTCCGTACTCGATTGCCGTTAAATAGTCCTTCTCGATACGTTGGCGACTTATTTGTCCTTCGATTTCGCCATCTTCGTCCATCATCCACATGGCCTCAAAGGCCAGGTAAGGATTGATACCATCGGCCCCGTACCCAACCAAAGTACAGAAATGGTGAACTTCACGAGGTTCACCAGATTCAATGATTATTCCAATCTGGGTCCGTTCATGGTTCTTTACTAAATGATGGTGTACCGCCCCCACGGCCATGAGCGCACTGAGTGGAATTCGACTCGGCCCCGCTTCCCGGTCGGAGAGGATGACAAGACTGTATCCCTCAAGGATGGCATTTGATGCCTCGGTTGTTATACGTCCGAGGGCTTTGGTGAGTTCACCTGCCCCACCTTCAGCAGAATAGGTTGTGTCGATCGTTTTGGTTTTCCAGCCCCGGTAATCCATGTACTTCAATTGAGCAAGTTCAGAGTTGGTAAGCACCGGCTGCTCAAGAAGCAATCGATGGGCGTGGGCGGGGGTTATTTCCAAGAGATTCCGCTCGGGACCAATATAGGCCTTAAGACTCATGATAACCGATTCGCGAATACTATCGATCGGTGGATTTGTTACCTGGGCAAATAGTTGTTTGAAATAATCGTAGAGCATTCGGGGTTTGTCCGAAAGGACCGCAAGAGGAGCATCGTTTCCCATAGATCCTAGAGGCTCTTTGCCCAATTCCGCCATGGGCTTAAGAATTTCATGGAGGTGCTCGAGGGTAAAGCCGAAGGTCCGCAGACGGGGAAGTATAGTATTCCGGTCAAGATCGGGAACAATTTCGGGGGTAGTGAGGTTTTCCAGGGTGATTTTTTGCTCTTCCAGCCATTGTCCATAGGGCCTAGCGTTGGCGTAGAATGACTTCAGTTCCGAGTCGTCTACTATTCGCCCCTCTTTAAAATTCACGAGAAACATACGCCCCGGTTGGAGCCGACCTTTTTCTAGGATTTTTTCCGGGGGTACGTCGAATACCCCCACTTCGCTAGCCATGATAACCAGATCATCGTCGGTAATATAATACCTCGAGGGTCGCAGACCATTTCGGTCGAGTACTGCACCTATGTAGGTACCGTCGCTAAAAGCTACCGAGGCGGGACCATCCCAGGGTTCCATTTTATTCGAAAAATATTCGTACATATCTTTCTTTTTTTGGTCCATCGACGGATGTCGCTGCCATGCTTCGGGGATCATCATCATAACCGCTTCGGGGAGCTCGTATCCACTCATCAAAAGCAATTCAAGGACATTGTCAAAATTACCCGAGTCCGATTGATCGGGTTGGTTAATGGGAAAACTTTTCGATAGGTCACCACCAAACAGAGGGCTCGCCAAAAGGCCCTCCCGACTTCGCATTTTGTTCATGTTGCCCCGAAGGGTATTTATTTCCCCATTGTGGCTCATAAAACGTAGGGGCTGAGCACGGTCCCAACTGGGAAAGGTGTTTGTCGAGAAGCGGCTGTGAACCATGGCCAGGTGACTCGAGAAGTCCTCGGACTGAAGATCCAGGTAATAATCGAATAACTGTTCGGGCATGAGCATGCCTTTATATACGAGAATCCGGGATGACAGGCTCACCACGTAGAAAAAATGTTCCGGGTCGTATTCGGCATTCCCTCGAAGGGCATTCGCGACGTGTTTTCGGACAATGAATAACTTTCGTTCGAACTCTTGAGAATCCATTCCTTCGGGTGCACCCAAAAATATTTGTTCCATTGAGGGCTCGGAATCTAGAGCTCCGGGACCAACCATTGAGTTATTTCGAGGGACGGTCCTCCACCCTAGTTTCTTTATTCCGTACTCTATAAGGACAGTTTCGAAGTAGGCTTTACATTTGTTTCGTAGTAGTTCTTCTGGAGGAAGAAAAACAACCCCCGCTGCGTAGGATCCTAGTTCGGGAAGCTCTATTCCTATCTCGGCTTTGGCTATCCGCTTAAAAAATTCGTGAGGAACTCCAGTAAGGATACCTGCACCATCCCCGGTATTTTTTTCGGCCCCAACCGCACCTCGATGGGTCATTCGAATGAGTAATTCTTGAGCACCGGTTACTATGGCTCGAGATTCGCGGCCTTTTAAGTGGGCAACAAATCCAACCCCACAGTTTTCATGTTCGTAAAGGGGACTATAGAGTCCTTCTTCACCTGGACGCATGCGCATTGCCATACTTGCTCCTTCTGAGTAAAAAAACTTTTCCTGTAGAGATTATACAGCAATAACCGTGCCAGGTAAAATTTTCCCTTCTATAAGTACGCTTTTATGAATTTTCGATTATAATATTCATAAAAGAAGCAAATTCATACCCATTAGTACTACGTTTGCGTAGTCTTATCTACATAAATGTATGCTTTACATCGCCGCGAGAAACGGTACGTTTATTAGCTCCATCCCTTTTTGAAGGGTCCGTAGAACTGCCGAACTTAAAAGAAGTCTACCAAGCTTTTCTTCTTCATCTTTTGCTCCGAGAATTGGAAGGTCATGATATAACCGACTATAGGCTTTCGTTAATTCAAACAGGTAGCCGGTTAAAATCGAAGGGCTCATTTCTTGGGCCGCCTGAACAACACAGTCGTCGTACTGACCAATGAGGGTTACCAGGCTCCATTCCTGGTCGGTAGTAATTTTACGGCATATCGAAGTCGAAACCCCTGGTATCGTTCCACTCCACTTCCTAAACATGCTCGAAATTCGGGCCCCGGTGTATTGTAGGTAGGGCCCGGTATTTCCGTTGAAGGCCAGAGACTCCTGGGGATTAAAGATCATATCTTTTGTGGGGGCATTTTGTAACAAATAGTAATGTAACGCCCCCAAGGCTATTGATCCAGCTGTCGCATCCAGATCGTCGATCTGGTCTTCTCTGTTCTTCTGGAGAATCTCCTCTCTTGCAAGGGCCGAAAGCTGATCGAGCAAGTCGTCGGCATCAACTACTGTACCTTCCCTACTCTTCATTTTTCCTTCTGGGAGGTTCACCATGCCGTAGGACAAATGGTAAAGCGAAGGGGCCCAGGCGTACCCAAGTCTCTCGAGGACCTTAAAAAGTACTTTGAAGTGATATTGCTGCTCCGAGGCGACTACGTACACGAGACTGTCGAAGGGATAATCGTCGTGACGACTAATGGCAGTTCCGATGTCCTGGGTTATATACAGACTTGTGCCATCCCGGCGCAGGAGTACTTTCTTGTCTAGCCCTTCTTCTTCGAGGTTAATCCAAACCGTTCCTTCTTCGTCTCGATAGAATATACCTTGCTCGAGTCCTTCCAAAATCCTTTGGCGGCCAAGTAAGTAGGTGTCACTTTCAAAATAATAGCGGTCAAAAGAAATCCCCGTCCTTTCATAGGTTTGTTTAATTCCTTCTATCGCCCAACTGTTCATTGTTTTCCATAGCTCGAGAATCTCAGGTTCGCCTTTTTCCCATCGCTGGAGCATTTCTTGGGCTTCTGTTTCCGCTTCGGGATTTGTTTTTTCCCATTGGGCAAATTTCACATAAAAATCCCCGACAAAATGATCGCTTTTCATACTGGTCAATTCGGGCGTTTGGTTTTCGCCAAATTTTTGATAGGCCAACATGGACTTGCAGATGTGTACACCTCGATTATTTATAAGGTTCACTTTCACTACTTCCGCCCCCGCCGCCCTCAGAATCCTACTCACACTTTCGCCCAAGGCATCATTTCGTAAATGCCCAAGATGAAGAGGTTTATTCGTGTTTGGGCATGAAAACTCAACCATAACCTTCTTACCCTTTAGTGGTGAGTCGACGAAATCAGGAATCACACCCCCTAGCACGTCAAAACTAACCACTTCTCTCGAAAAATGAATGTTTAAGTAAGGTCCCACAGCCTTTACACTCCCCAGTTTAGCCTCGACAAATTCGAGAATATCCTTTCGAAGGTCGAACTCGTCGAGAAACTGTGGGCGAAAAGCTTTTTCACCCTTCGAAATCTGATGAAGAAAATCCTGCAAAGTTTGAGCAATTACCGGGGGACCCATACGCAGGTCCTTTCCCAAAAAAAAGAGAGGAAAGGACAAATCGCCAAGTTCGAGATTTGGGGGAGTTTCCATTGGAAAATTCTCCGGTACACCGGTCCAAGAGATATTTTTTTCGAGAGTAAATTGTTTAACCCCGGCCCATATGAGTTTTTGCCATACTTTTTTTTGCCGAATCATGTTGAGTCCTTTCCCAAGGTGAATGCAAACATTCGTTTTGAATCTTGCGAACGTCGAAAAGAGTTATATTTCTGATTTTCTTTTGTACAGTGCACTGGAGAATGGATCAGGTGGATGCCACTTTTTTTGGCGATTTCTCGATTTATGCCAAAAAGATCAACCCGAAACTGAGGGACATTCTTCCACTCACCTTTACCGGCCACTTCACGAATCCAACGACTACCGAATCGTGTTTCCATAATCCGAGCCCGCTCAGCATCGACGATATAACAAGACCCGCAGATTCCGGGACCAAGACCCACTTCGATGTCGTCGGGTCTCACCCCCCAAAGATCTTGGATACCAGCCAGAGCTACACGAAGTATACCCGTTCCCTGCCATCCAGAATGGAGGGTACCATAGATTGGGGAACCAAGAAAAGCAGAAGAGCCCCGTCCTTTCTGATGGAGGAAGATCGGAATACAGTCGGCGACAGTTACTCCGGGTACCAAGCTCGGTACCCGAGAAATTATGCCATCCCCTTCACCAAGGCAACCGGCCAACACGCATTTTTTATACACCTGTGGGCCGACGGGCTCCTTATCTATCTGAAGATGAGAGTCGATCCAACGACCAGAATACCGGTAGACCCGAATATCTTCTCCGTCGAAATCGAGAAAAAATACCCGTAAACTCTGTACTTGCTGGCAAAAAACAAATTTGCGACCAGGTATACTATGGGCTTCTAGAATTTTCTTTGTCTGAGTATACTCTCCCGACGGGCCAGTATTGAGACCTGTTAGGGTTACCCAGCCTTCAAAGCCGGTACCAATGACTTCCAACGACACATCTCCGGCCATAATTCTCATGGACCCAGTGTATGCGCTGACAAAAAATCCGTCAATTCCGAATACGAACCTTGACAGGGTCTCTAAAATCTAAGAGCTTCTGTCTATGGCACAGACAAAAAACTTGGTCGCAATTTTTGATACTACCCTACGTGACGGAATGCAAGGGCTTGAAGTAAGTTACACCCTGGAAGACAAGCTCGAAATCGCCCAATATCTTGACGACATGAAGGTTGATTATATAGAAGGTGGCTTTCCACTTTCGAATGAAAAAGAAGCTGCTTTTTTTCAACGATGCCGTTCTATACATTTTCGCCATGCTAAGATTTCGGCTTTTGGGAGTACTCGAAAACCCGGGGGGAAAGCGTCCAGCGATGCCCATATTAGAGCATTAGTCGAGGCAGAAACACCGACAGTCGTGGTGGTCGGAAAGACCTGGGTTGCCCATGTGGAAAAAGTATTGGGTACGACGGCCGAAGAAAACCTGGAAATGATTTTCGACTCTCTCTCCTATTTGAAAAGCCAAGGACGGGAAGTGGTTTTTGACTTAGAGCACTTTTTCGATGGATACAAGGATAACAGCGACTACGCTCTCAAGGTATTAGAAGCAGGCACTCAAGCGGGAGCCGATGTGCTGGTACTTTGTGACACCAATGGAGGCACCCTTCCTGGACAAGTAACTTCCATCTTTGAAAGTCTAAGGGCCCACGATCTAGCCCCCTTAGGAGGGCATTTTCATAACGATTGTGGAGTTGCGGTTGCAAACAGCCTAGCAGCCGTGGAAGCCGGAGCAATCCATATTCAGGGCACGGTGAACGGCTGGGGCGAGCGCTGTGGTAACGCAAATCTTTGTGTCATTATGCCAAACCTGAGCCTAAAGTTAGGCTATCCGACAAACTCCGGATCTGAACTCGAAAAGCTTACCAGTTTGTCTCGCTTTGTCGCCGAAAAAGCCAATATAATTCCGGACAAACGCCAACCTTACGTTGGTGTTGCTAGCTTTGCCCACAAGGCGGGCCAACACGCCGACGTTATCATCAAGGCCCCTCACCTCATGGAACACGTCGATGGGGCGCGAGTAGGAAATAGCCGTTTAGTTGTGCTCTCAGAGTTGGCTGGAAAGTCGACTATCGTCGAAAAATTGAAGAAATTTGGTCACTTCGAAAAAAGCGATCCTCGAGTTACCCAACTCATTACCACGTTAAAAAACCTAGAAAACCAGGGATACGAGTTTGAAGCGGCGGAAGGAAGTTTTGACTTGATTGTCCGAAAAGTCCTCAAAAAGTATCGACCCCTTGTGAACCTCAAGAACTATCATCTCGAAGCCTATAAAACCGGAAACGCCCAATCGAAAACCGTCGGACGTATGTTTTTACAGGACCAGGAACGAGAAGTCATGGGAGCCTCCGTTGGTGTCGGGCCGGTAGAAACCCTCGATGGGGCCCTTCGAGATGGCCTCGAACCCCACTACCCTTTTCTAAAACGGCTCAGGCTCATTGACTACCGGGTCCGTGTTCTCAACCCCGAGTCCGCCTCAGCCGCCAAGGTTCGAGTATTCATTACGTCTACCAACGGCACCGAAGATTGGACAACCGTTGGCGTGAACGAAAATATAATCGAAGCCTCCTGGGAAGCCCTGGTCGATTCCTTCGAATATTTCTACAACAACCACGACGAGGAACTTCCCTTCGAACAACAGAGGGACCTCTAAAATCGAGCCGTTCGGCCTTGGTGGTCATCGCCCGGCAATGACTGCAAAAAGGTACCTTACGTTAAGATGTAGACAAGGATGGGAGGGCTCGGGGAACGACCTCCCCGGTCCGAAGGTATTTTATGCCTTCCACCGCTGCGAGGGCTGCAGAGGTGGTGGTCGTATAAGGGATCTTGTTACGCATTGTCTCTATTCGTAAGTAGCCATCATCTTTTTGGGTATACCGGCCCATGGGGGTATTGATGACCAAATCGATTTTTCCAGCCTGAAGATGGTCGACAATATTCGGATGCCCCTCATGATATTTCAGAATTACCTCTGCTAGTATTCCTTTCCCAAAAAGGTACTCGGCGGTTCCTCGGGTTGCTTTGATTTCGAAACCCATATCCACTAATTCTTTGACAATTGGCACTATACGATCTTTGTCATAGTCGTTGACCGACACAAAAACACTCCCCCTAGTAGGCAGAAGAGTTCCCGTTGCAGCCGATGCCTTGGAGAAAGCCTCCCCAAAACTAGCCCCTATTCCAATTACCTCGCCAGTACTTTTCATTTCTGGCCCTAAAAGGGGATCGGTATCGCGAAAGCGGTCAAAACTAAACATAGCCTCTTTTACCGCCCACCCGACAATACTCTGTCCCAGGCCTACTGACTTACAACGAGAAACCTTTTCGTCGATAAGACCCTGGGATTTGAGGTCGATGCCTTCCCATACTTTGACCGCAGCATCGACCAAGTCGACTCCACTGGCCTTGGATATGAAAGGGACAGTTCGACTCGCTCGGGGGTTTACTTCCAGGACGTAGAGTTCGTTATCTTTCACTGCAAATTGAATATTTAAAAACCCATTAACTCCGACTTCGAGTCCAATTGCCGCAGTAGCCCTAATCATAGCCTCATTCATTTTGCCAGAAGTAGAATAGGCGGGAAAGACACAGGCCGAGTCACCCGAATGGACGCCCGCAGCTTCAATGTGTTGCATTATCCCCCCTACGTAGACGTTGGTACCATCACAAAGGGCGTCTACGTCGTACTCGAAAGCATCCTCCAGAAACTGATCAACCAAAATTGGCTTGTCATCGGAGATTTCGACATCGGTCCGAGAAACGTAGGCCAAGAGTTCCTGGGAGTTAAAGACCACCGCCATACTTTTTCCTCCAAGAACGAAGGAAGGTCGCAAAAGGACCGGATACCCAATTTCTTCCGCAAAGGCCTGGACTTGGTTCATATTCCCGGCGCTCCGGTTCTCCGGCTGGCGCAAGCCGGTTTTTTTCATTAGATCGGAGAAAAGCCTTCGATCCTCGGCACCCCGAATGCTTTGCACACTGGTACCGATAATATTTGCCCCAAAGGCCTCGAGTTCCTCGGCCATATTTAGAGGAGTCTGGCCACCTAACTGAACTATTACATCCCGAGCCCCCTCGCTAAGAAGCACCTCTTTCACATCTTCAAACGTGAGGGGTTCCAAATAGAGGCGGTCAGAAATGTTGAAGTCTGTAGAAACCGTTTCGGGATTAGAATTGATAAGGGCGGTTCTTACTCCTAATCGCCTGTAGGCAAGGGATGATAAGGTACAGCAGGTATCAAACTCGAGTCCTTGTCCGATCCTATTAGGGCCACTGCCAAGAATTACCACCTTTTTCCCCTCCATAGGTATCGCTTCGTTTATTTCTCCGTAAGTTGAGTAAAAATACGGGGTTTCGGCCTCAAACTCACCCGAACAAGTGTCTACGAAATGGTATCCTGCTCGGATATTCATAGTATCTCGTAAGTCCGCAATGGAAGTATCGGTCCATTTTTGACGATGGGAAAGAAAGGCCGCCATAGACTCGGGACCGGTTTTTAAGCGAGCAATTCGTTTATCGGAAATGCCCATTCGCTTTACTTCAAGCAATAGCTCCTCGGTAAGATCCTCCTGTTGAATTCGTTTTTCTAACTCAGCCTGCTCGTACATGTTATACAAGAACCAAGGATCGTACCCGGTCATTTCGCTAACCGGGCCTATGGCCTCAAATCCACCCCGTTTAATCGCCGTATAGGCAGCAAAAATTCGTCGCGGGTGTAGTTTTCGTAACATTCCCTCAATTTCTTTGTTCGAGAAGAGCTCCAGGTCTTCTAACCCATGGAAACCAAACTCTGCAGCCCGAATTGCCTTGTTCAAGGCCTCATTGTAGGTTCTTCCCAGGGCAAGACTTTCTCCAACGCTCTTCATTTGGGTTCCAAGCTCGTTGTAGCCCCTCGGGAATTTTTCTAACTCGAAGCGGGGTACCTTTACGGCCACATAGTCCAAAGAGGGCTCGAAACAGCTAACGGTTTTCCCGGTTATATCGTTTATAATTTCATCAAGGGTGAATCCCACGGCGAGCCTGGCACTCGAACGAGCAATTGGAAAGCCGGTAGCTTTACTGGCCAGGGCAGATGAGCGGCTTACCCGAGGATTCATTTCTATAACAACCATACGACCGTCTTGGGGGTTATAGGCGAATTGAACGTTCGAGCCACCACAGTCAACGCCGACCGCCCGGAGGATTTCGATCGACGCAGTACGCATTTTTTGATATTCCCCATCCGATAAGGTCTGGATTGGGGCGACGGTGATACTGTCTCCCGTATGAACCCCCATAGGATCGACATTTTCAATAGAACAAATGATGACCGCATTGTCGGCCTTGTCGCGCATGACTTCCATTTCGAACTCTTTCCAACCGACAAGACTCTCCTCAATAAGTAACTGGTGGGTAGGACTTTCGGACAGGGCACGTTTTATCATGGGCGATACTTCTTCCCACGAATTTACGATACCGCCACCCCGTCCACCCAAGGTGAAACTCGGTCGAATAATGAGCGGTACTCCCTGAGCTTTGGCAAAGCCCATGGCCTCTTCGTAAGAGTTCGCCAATACCGAACGGGGAGACTCTAATCCTATCTGGCCCATGAGTTCCTTAAATTTTCCCCGATCTTCGGCCAGCTCGATGCTAGGTAAACTAGCTCCCAGGACTTCCAGGTTGTACTTTTCTAATACTCCCGCCTTGCCCAAAGCTAGGGCTGCATTCAAGGCCGTTTGCCCTCCCATGGTAGGTAAAAGACAGTCTGGCCTCTCGGCTGCTATTATCGCCTCGAGGTACGGTACTTCTAAGGGATCCATATAGATCGCGTCGGCTACCCCTGGGGTAGTCATAATAGTAGCAGGATTCGGATTGACCAACACAACCTGGTACCCTTCTTCCTTTAGTGCCTTTACTGCCTGATTGCCCGAGTAGTCAAATTCACAGGCCTGCCCTATCACAATGGGTCCTGAGCCAATAATGAGAATCTTATGAATATCTTTTCGTGCGGGCATTAGCGCTTCTCCTTTCGAGGGGGGATCGCATTTAGAAAGGCTTTGAATATCCAATGACTATCGTACGGGCCTGGAGCGGACTCGGGATGAAATTGAGCGGTATA
The DNA here is from genome assembly GCA_009991955.1 of Spirochaetales bacterium. Lineage (GTDB taxonomy): Bacteria > Spirochaetota > Spirochaetia > DSM-27196 > Salinispiraceae > SKVS01. Next base: position 15,016 of record JAACWS010000020.1, on the reverse strand, counting down.
GAGAGCCAGTGAATCGCTATAAATACCCTCATTTGTACCGTCATTAGCGTTTCGAAACCACACCTCGGCTTCTTTTGGAAGGGATTTTTCGTCAACCGCAAAACCATGGTTTTGACTGGTCACAAACACTCTCTTCGTTCTCTCATCCCTAACAGGATGGTTAATCCCGTGGTGCCCAAATTTCATTTTGTAGGTTTTCGCCCCAAGAGCTTGGGCGATTAATTGATGGCCAAGACAGATACCAAATACCGGTATTTTTCCTATAAGATTTTTTACCACCTCGGTCTGTTCAATAAGGGTGCCAGGATCTCCTGGCCCGTTCGATATCATCACCCCATCGGGGTTGGATTGTAAAATCCGTTCAGCCGAGGAATCGGAAGGAAACACCGATATCCGGCAATTGAGCTTTGAAAACTCCTGTATAATATTGGCTTTAACCCCGCAGTCGAAGAGCGCTATGTGCAATTTGTCGCTTATTTCGTTGTTGGGGATTTCGTACTTGGTACCAACCATCGGCACCAGATTTAGGCCGGCCATCGAAGGATAGGCCTTAAGATACTTCATTGCTGCATCGACCTCTGGACGGGAGAGTTCCTGGGCCTGACTAAACCGACTTCTAATCAGGACCCCCCCCTTACTTCCTTTGTCTCTGAGTAGTAAGGTGAGCCTGCGGGTGTCGATATCGGATATTCCGGGAATTTCGTTGGTCCGAAGGTACGCATCTACCGTAACTCGATCGTCCGCGACGGGACCACGGTACAAACTCCTAACTATAAACCCCGCAGCCTTCACTGGCCTCGGATCGACAATACATCCATGGGTATCGTGGAGAGGACCACTTTCGCTCCATTCGTCTTTTGTCCCGTAATTTCCTATATGGGGGTAGGTCATTACTACTAATTGTCCTGTGTAAGATGGGTCGGTAAGAACCTCGTGGTACCCGACCATGGCAGTATTAAATACAACCTCGCCGACCGCCGAAAAACGTAATTGTCTAGGAACTACCTCGTCTAGTGTTGGAGCTGAGTAGCCAAAGCCGGATCCAGCGAATACCTCACCGCTCTCTAATACCAAGAACGTCCGTTCCACTTGTCGCCTCCTGTGTCTTTCGGTGAAAAAAAAACCGGCACTATGCCGGTTTTCTACAATTTCTTAGGCCCGCGGGTCCAGATACCCTTTCCTGCTTTCGACGAGCAACACTAAAAATCATTGCCTTCTCCTCGAAGAATTCGAATTTCTCAAGAATCAGGATGAAGACCACCTATCTGCTTTTCTAACCTAGCAAGTCATTGCAGTGCAATGATTTAAGACCATGTGCTCGTATAGACTAGGGTTTTTTAGAAGTCTCCAGTACCTTCCCGGGAAGGATTTGAACCCTCACAAACAGAACCAGAATCTGTAGTGCTACCGTTACACCACCGGGAAATGTTGCAGAAAAGTACCAACTAGAAATCCCTCTGTCAAGACACTGTTACTCACCGGTGTATTCGATGAGCGTTTTTGCTTCGTAAGGCACCAAGAGTTCGGGGTAGCCAAGAAAAGGTAGACCTACTACCGCAGAAAACCCCGCCACCAAGGCACCGGCATCGGATAACATATCTGCTGCGGCTTTTAGGGTACCACCAGTAGCAATGAGGTCATCTATAATGAGTACCTTTGCTCCGGGGACGACATCTGCCTGATGAACGCAAATCTCATCTTGACCGTATTCGAGGGAATACTTTCTGCTAAAGACCTTTCCAGGAAGCTTTCCTTTTTTTCTAAGAAGCAAAAGGGGTAAACCGAGTTCGACTGCCAAGGGTGCGGCAAAAACGAACCCCCGGGCTTCTACCCCTGCGAGGGTATCTGCACCCAAAGATATTACATGTTCCTTGAGCCCATCAATACAGTGACGAAAGGCCCGGGGATCGGCAATCACACTGGTGATGTCATAAAAGGTTATACCCGGCTTTGGAAAGTTCAGAACCCGTCGTATTGACCCATCCAGATTAAACTCTTTCATGGCTCCAACTCTATCATAGCTGTTCTACCTTGCAAAGATCGACTCGGGACTCCATACTGAATGTATGCCCGTAATCCTTCCATTTGCTAGCGGTAAAGGTGGTGTGGGGAAAACCCTCACTGCAGTTCATACAGCGGTAGCTCTGGCCCAACTGGGAAAAACGGTCATCCTCATCGATGCTGACCTGGGGGGAAGTAATCTTCATACTCTCCTGGGTATCAAGAACCGCAATCCGGGCCTCGGCAGCCTCGTTCACCGGCAAGAAAAGCATATAGATGACCTAATCCTTTCAACCCGATTCGAACGTTTGTATTTGATACCTGGAGACGGCCAGCTGTCCGGAACGGCGAACCCACCGGTCTGGTTTCGGCGAAAATTACAAAAAGAAATCCAAAAACTAGTATGCGACTTTGTAATCCTCGATCTTGGAGCGGGGATAGGAACCTTCATACTGGATGGGTTTCTTTTCTCCCATCAGGGAATCGTGGTCACTACTCCAGAAATTCCAGCTCTTTTAAACGGCTATGGATTTATTAAAAATGCCGCCCTTCGAATCTTTCAACAACACACAAAAAATCGTAGCCCAGAAGGGAAGATTGCTATCGAAATGAATCACCGAAATCTGGACTCGGGTTCGGGAATCGGTTTGGATGGGGTTCTGGAACGAATACGTAAAGAAAACCCCGATGCAGCAGAAAACATTTCCCGAGACTTAAAAAATTTTAAACCTCGAATTATCTTAAATATGGGTACGCACCAACGAGATTTGTCCCTCGGCTCAAATATACAAAAGGCCTGTGAGCGCCATCTTGGAGTAGACGCCGGGTATCTTGGCCTCATTCCCTGGCACCCGGACCTTCGCAATCTTATAAACACCCAAAAACTTCTTTTTGATCTGGAAGAAATGAGTTCAACCAAACGAGCATTTCTTCGACTCGGTCAGACAATCGTTCAAGCCGCCCAATCGACAAGCAATCGACCAGTAGTCCAAAGTTTCGAAGAGTTGACCGAGGGTCTATGGAATGAGGACTAAACAATGGGGCGAAAACGATCTAAGGATACGCTTTCCGAAATCCGGGCACCCTGGGATATACAGTTTCTGAAAGGGGGCTTTCGACTCCCCGAATGAGGTAGTGATACCCGAGTCCAGCTATCATAGCACCATTATCGGTGCACAGAGAGTACGAGGGATAGTAGGTTTCATAGTCGTCCAATGCCGATAGGGTATTTCTTAGGTAGGTGTTTGCGGCCACTCCTCCACCGGCTACAATTCTATGGATGCCCGTCTCGACAGCAGCCTTAAGCACTTTTTTTAAGAGCGTATCGACAGCTACTTTTTCAAAGCTAGCACAAATATTCTGTACGCTCTGGTCGCTGGTTTGATCCCAAAATTGATCTTTTTGGTTAACTACCGCATTCTTAATTCCCGAGAAAGAAAAATCGTAGGGATGATCTCCCTTGTACAAATTCGCTTTTGGAAAAAGATACGCCCGGGGATTTCCTTTTCGTGCTAATTGATCGATTGCCTTTCCACCCGGATATCCGAGACCCAGATGTTTCGCCACCTTGTCAAAGGCTTCGCCCACAGCGTCATCGATACTCGCACCCAACGTTTCTACCTTATCATGACTATTTACCCGACAAATAAGACTGTGGCCGCCGGATACTAACAACCCTAAATAGGGGTAGCCAATAGAGAATTCAAGTTGCGGAGCATAGAGATGGGCAAGTACATGGTCGATTCCTATGAATGGTTTTTCGAGAGCCATAGATAGGGCTTTAGCAAAGGTTAGGCCGACGATCAAACTACCACTTAGACCGGGACGATTGGTTACCGCAATGCCATCAATTGCCGAAGACGTCAAACCGGACTCGAAAATTGCTTTTTTATAGACGCCCCGTATCCATTCGACGTGCTTTCTGCTAGCAATTTCTGGTACTACACCGTCAAAAGGAGCGTGAAAGGGTATTTGAGTCGCAATGACATGGGATAGGATCTTTTTACCATCCTCAACCAGAGCAATAGAGCACTCGTCGCAGGAGGTTTCAATTCCCAGGATTATCATCGGTAAGGATCGGGAAACTTGACCCCGAGCAGTTGAGCAAGGGTTGTAAACTCGTAACCCCTCTCCAATATTTCTGGATAGAGGTCAAAAATTATATCCGCTAACTCCTGGGACCAAACATGGCCTATCATTACCGCGTATCCCCGGGCTTCGGCACTTTTAAGACCTTCTTCGAGGGCGAGACGAATCGCTTCTGTTTCTCTTTCGTTATCTAAAAACACATGACGCTCCAAAATTGGTACCTGAAGTTTTTCCGCAACAAATGGTACGAGAGTATCACTTGTCGTCCTCGAGTCCAGAAAAAATAATCCTCTCGATCGCCCATAGTCCAGGACTATTTGGACAATTCTTTCATCCTGAGTTCCTTTGCTACCCATATGATTGTTCATACCTGAAATACCCGGGACTTGTTCAATATCCTCTTGGAGGACAGCCAAGAGTTCTTCATCGGCCATAGTGTCGAATAACGTCCCAGGCCCTGGATAGGTACCCGCCACATTTTCCATAGGAAGGTGAAGAATTGTTTCTACTCCACGAGCATTCAAGATCCGAGCCGAATCTTTAGTATCTCTTAGTCCGGGCAAAATTGCATAAGTTAGGGGTATCGGAATCCTTAGAAACGTCTCCAGCAACTTCATATCGTACCCAACGTCGTCTAAAACAATAACGACCGGTATTTTCTTTTTGTCTGTTGGGTCTTTTTTGTCTTTGGGATCCTTTTCTTGGAGTTGTTGTGCAGTTTCTATCGTTGGTCTATATTCGGAATTTGATTCCGGATCGGTTATCGGACCCGGTTGTTCTGCTACCGTTTCATCGACAGCATCCACCGATCTTTGCCCAAGCACGGACCAAAGGACCAAACTTAGAACGAGAATAATGCCCAAAACTAGCATTATTTGTGTAGAGACTGGTGCATGCACAGTACTTTTTCGTGGCGTTCGTCCCATAGACAACCAATATTACATATCCTGTAGAAGAATATCTTTGTATTCGCCCGCAGCTTCCTTTAATTTTCTTATCGACCGTAGTTCTATTTGTCGGACAGTTTCAGGACTCACTTCGAGCCTATCGGCGATTTCCTTTAAGGTAAATCTCTGTGCTCCTTGAAGCCCAAACCGCGAACGTAAGACGTCCTGTTCCCGGGGTAAAAGGTTTCCTAAAAGTTTTTCAAGAGTTTCCTGAACAATCTTTTCCATAAAACTGCGGTCAGGAGAATAGGAATAATCCAAAACCACATCATAAAGCGATCCACCATCGACCAAGGTCTCGCTATCCAGACTCGCAACCTGCTCACTGAGAGTCAGGATTGACAAAACTTCTTCTCTTTGAAGGTTAAGAAATTCACAAATTTCTTCGATCCGAGGTTTTCGCATATAACGCTGACTGAGAACGTGGTAGGCAGCCTGAATCTTCTTGAGTTGATCCTCTTTCCGATGGGGCATCCGAATACATCTTTTCTTATTAGCTAACGCCCGGGTTATGCTCTGGCGAATCCACCACGAAGCGTAGGTAGAGAAACGGACCTGTTTGCGATGATCGTATTTACTCGCCGCCTGAAGAAGCCCAAGATTTCCTTCCTGAACCAGATCAAGTAAAGTAATTCCCGGGCATAGATACTGTTTCGCAATTTTTATCACGAGCCGTAGATTCGACTCAATAAGTTTATCTTTGGCTAGATCATCCCCGGCCTCTATTTTTCGTGAAAGCTCTAACTCTTCTTCGAAGGTCAAGAGGGGGTTTGATCGAATCTGATCGAAATATACAGCAAGACCATCTTCGGTAAAGTCCCGTTCTTTCTTAGCTTGATTAACCATAATGAGCCTCCGAAGACTATTAGCAATTTCCGTACCAAGTTGTTTTTTATATTGGCGAACATACTAACCCTTTTAATATAGAGAATTAACCGCCCAAAAGGAAGGCCCATCTCCGAATGATGGGCCCAGTAGTGCATAAATGTATACTTTTTTAAATTATTGATATGCATTTGCCACTTGAGCAGGACTCAAGAGGGGCAATTGTTGACGCACAATCATGTCGGATAGACCCAGATTTCCGGTTTTCGACATAAGTCGCGAGTATTCTGTATAGAGCATATCCTCAAAAATATCCTCAGCCATCCCACCATTTACCAGGTCGTTCTCTTTTTTTCGGGTTGCTCTCATGGAATCCAGCATCTGTTTCACCAACAGGGACTCAAATTCCTCGGCAACTTCCCGTAACCTATCGACCTCCATAACTCCTTCTGTACGTGGCAAGGTGCTATTCTGACCTATTGCCTGGTAACGACTAAGAATATCTGCGGCCCCAGTAGTCATAAGCTTCTATATCCCCTTATCTTTTCAGACCCGCAGCAATACCGAGCATATTATCGCTGGTTTGAACGGCCTTGGAATTGAACTCGTACGCCCGTTGAGCGACGATCATATTCACCATTTCTTTTACAATCTCGACGTTCGACATTTCCAGAAATTTATGAATGGTCTTACCCATTCCATCAAAACCCGGTTGTCCTCCAATTGGATCGCCACTAGCATTGGTAACTTTAAGAAGATTTCCCCCGACTGCCTGGAGACCCGATGGATTTACAAATCGATAGAGTTCCATCTGGCCAATGTCGATAGGATCATCAAGACCTGGGATCTTTACGGTCATTCTACCGTCTTGACTTATTGCAAAAGAATCCCGAATAAAACCCTCAGGAAGTATCACCTCGGGCATGAGTCGAAAGCCGTTGGAATTCACTACCTGCCCGTTCGAATCGATCTTAAAGGCGCCGTCCCTGGTATAGGCAAAGGTTCCGTCATAGGTCAGGACCCGAAAAAATCCCTCCCCTTCGATAGCAATATCGCTAATATTTCCAGTATTTTGAAGGGATCCTTGGGTGTAAATTTTTTGGGTAGCGGCAACCTTTACCCCGTGACCTACTTGAACCCCTACGGGTACCAGGGTACGTTCAGTCGCCGGGGTACCCGCTGTTCGAGTGGTTTGGTACAGCAGATCTTCAAAATCCGGACGGTTTAGTTTGAATCCCGTAGTATTTACATTAGATAGGTTATTTGAAATAGTATCAATATTGAATTGCTGTCCTATCATTCCTGAGGCAGCTGTCCACAACGATCGCATCATACTCGTCTACTCCCTATCGCATAGTCATTGCGCTGTTAATAAGCTTATCGGTCGCCTGGTCATGGGACTGGATAACTTTCTGGTTGGCCTCGTAGGCCCGGTTTATTTCGATGAGCTGTACCATTTGCCGAACCGCGTTTACATTCGAAGTTTCCAGGAAACCTTGACGGACGACAGCCCTTTCGGTTTCGGTGGCTTCGGTAGCCTCGCCACTGTCCCAGGTTGTTCTGTACAGGCTTGAACCTTGTTTTTGTAGATATCGAGGCTGGTCGACTTCTACTATCCGTAATTGGTCGAGGAGTTCAGTCTGATTCCATTCGTTCTCCGCCATCGAAACTAGTCGCTGAGGGTCATCGGCAAATTCCCGATTTTGATAAATGCGTCCTGCTTCATCGACCATAAAGTTATTCAGTTTTAGTTGAATTGGGCCATTCTGCCCGAGGACTGGATAACCTTCCTTTGTGACTATGAGTCCCTCGGGACCCAATAGAAAACTCCCGTTCCGGGTGAGCCTTTCTCCATAGGGGGTTTGAACCACAAAAAAACCTTCTCCCTCGAGGGCCATGTCGAAGGGATTGGTGGTTTCCTTAAAAGCGCCCTGTTCAAAAACAGTAAAAATCTCGTTGAGTTCTACTCCCGTTCCTAACTTTCCGACCACCGGGGCCTTATCAAGGGACCCGAGTACTGGATGTTCACCGGACATGGGGAGGCTTACCACATTGGTATTCATTCTACGCAAGAGTAATTCGGGAAAGGCCTTATGTACCGCACGATCTTCTTTGTATGCAGCAGTATCAGCGTTCGCGAGGTTATTCGATACTGCATCCATTCTCCATTGCTGGGCCATCATGCCGCTGGCGCTGGTGTATATTCCTCGAATCATGAATCCCCCATTAAGTTCTCTATCGGCGTGAACCCCTGAAGACATTAAGGACAAGTATCGACAAACCGAGTAGACTCTCGGCGAATTTTTCGGTTATAAAAAGGGTGTTAGTTTTATTGATTCTTCGCCAAAGTAGCTCAGGGGTAGAGCAGCTCACTCGTAATGAGCAGGTCGAGAGTTCGAATCTCTCCTTTGGCTTATCAGAGCAACCAGTTTTTTAAGAAATTTTCGAAACCCCTACCCTCTGCGTCGACTACTAACGAAGCGTTGTAAATCGTGAATATTTTTGACCGTAATTCGATCGGGGAATATTTCGATTCGTCTCTGGGACACAAATTGATTCAGTACCGGTTGGGTTTTATCAATCGATAGTCCTGCCCAATGGGCGACATCTTCGGCGGTAATATAAAAAACCCTACCTTCGGTTAGGGGGCCATCGGTACTTTGGGTCTCAGAAAGCATACAAAACACATCGGCAATTCGAGCTTGAACGTCGTCCAAGGTCAAAACCTGAAATCTGCGCCGTTGATCAAAAATCCGCTTGGTAAAGAGTTTTAAAAGTTTAAGAGCTATTTGTGGATTTCCGCCCATGAGAATCTCGAAATTGGCTCGATTAAACTGAAGAACTTTCACTTTGTCGACGGCCATTGCGTTGGCTGAACGGGGGGCTTCTTCGAGAATGGCCATCTCGCCGAATATTTCGCCCGGTTGGAGTACATCGATGGTCTTTTCTATTCCACCCATTATTTTCGAAATTCTCACTTGACCTTCCTGAATAAGATAGAAAGAATCACCGGGTTCGTACTCAACAAAAAGGATATCACCCTTTTGATAGGTTACAGCGAAACGTTCGAACGCTGGGTTGTTCATCAACATCTTTAGGCTCCTAAGGAGTTCAAAGCCTTCTTGGCTTTTCGTATGCTCACTTCATCAATTTCGCTCATAGCAGCCAGCCGAGTATACACCTCTTTCGCCTTTTCTTTGTTTCCCAATTTTTCGAAACTTTGCCCGAGAATAAAAAACACCTCGCCTTTTTCTTCAAAATCTGGAAAGTTCTGTAAGAATCCCTGGTAGTGTTTGAGGGTTTTTTCGAATTGCCCCAAACCAAAAAGACAGCGTCCAACTTCAAAGAGCGAACTCACGTATCGAGGGTGGGCTTCGCCGGCAGTAACGATTGGCTTCAAATGTTCCAAGGCTTTGGTATAATCGCCTTGTCCTACCAAATTTACCGCTTCGTAGTAGGAAGCTTCTTCTGGTGATTCTTCTTCGGGGGTAGGTATTGGCTTCGAAGGTGGCACTTCGTTGCCGCTCTCTTCGCTCCCACTAATCATCGCCGGTCCACGACCATGGCCATATTTCTGGGCGTATTGCTCGGCAACAGGTATATATTTTACCACCTCGGAGTAGTGGGCTCCCTGGGGATACAATTTTTTGTAACGATTGAGAGTGTACAGGGCTTCTTGATAATGCTTTTTTTCTAAATAATACTGGGCTATACTAAAAAGGCCATCCTCGGTAGACATTAAACGACCCTGGGCAAGCATATTTCGTACTTTTTGATGTATTCGTCGTAACTGACTAGAAAAAACCTTTAACATCTTGAGTATGATCCGAGAGTTACCCGCAGCCATCTGCTCAAATTCAGGTATAGTAAATACAAGCACCTGAGAATCTCTTATGACCAGTGCGTCGTCTTCTCGAGGATATCTACCAAGGGCCGACTTCACACCAAAGAACTGACCGGTCTCGATTACCTCTATTATTTCATCATTTGTTTCTATATCGAGAGACCGAAGGGTTACCTTACCCGATTGGAGGATGTAGATCTTGTCACCCTGATCCCCTGCAAAATATATAACTGAGTTAGCCTTATATTGTATTGCCCGGGGCACTATGAGACTCCTTTACTTCCTGGGAGTGGAACTCCTGGTTCTATTCTAAACGACCTTCCAGAATAAGTACAAGGGGAGATTCACTCTATCTTGACCGATAGTAGACCTCGGGATACCTTTCACCCATGTTTGATTTTCACACCCATTCTACTGCCTCCGATGGTACCCTTTCGCCCAATGAACTTCTCACCTATGGTAAAAGTCGGAATGTGGAGGTTATAGCCTTAACGGATCATGACACCATCGATGGACTCGAAGAAGGGGCTTCAACTGCCCGACAGCTCGATATGACCTTTATTCCTGGTATTGAGCTGGACATTGCCGTTACCCACGGGACTTTTCACTTGTTGGGCCTCGGCATAGACAGCACAAACGACCAGTTGGTCGAATCTTTAATCGAACTACAGGAAAACAGAGAACGACGGAATAAGAAAATCGTAAAAAAAATGAACGCCATGGGGATTCGTTGTACCTGGGATGAGGTACTCGCCGAAAGTGTCCAAGGGGTCGTTGGACGTCCACATATGGCAAGGTTATTAATAAAAAAGGGTTGGGCCAAAGATATTCCTGACGCTTTTGATAGGTTTCTTGCCCGTGGAGCCCCACTTTACGAACCAAAACCAGGTCTCGACATTCAGCGAGCCTTGAAGATAATACACGAAGCTGGCGGATTGGCAATGCTCGCCCACCCCCAAAGCCTTCAATTAAATTGGGGCCCTTTAACAATTGAACTTCGCCGCCTTAAGGCTATGGGCCTTGATGGTGTCGAGTCTCATCACTCGGGACTCTCATTTCGGGATGGTCAGAAGGTCGTCCGTATCGCCGCAGAGTTGGATCTTCTCGAATCGGGAGGTTCTGATTTTCATAGTCGAGAAGATCGCGGACGAAAAATCGGAAAAACGTTTTTAGAAGCCCATAGCGTACCCGAAACTCTTGGCTTGCGCCTGCTGTTTGCCCTGGGCGTTCGGTAAGGATATGGGTGGAGGTTGTAAACACCTTTGTTGTTTTGCTCCCTGGTTTTTAGTTATGCTTTTAGGGATTCCAGTATTTGCTCAGGTCTATCCCACTATTGAACCCGTCAATGAAGATCAAGCATTTGGCTACCAACAACAATCGTTGCAGGCGTACTATCGTTCAGAGGTAGGCCGAGGTTCTATGCCAGAACTTTCGTTATTTACTTTTTTGAATCAAAATCAATGGGATTTATTAGGACTAAGCGCGAGGTTTCAACTCACGGTTGAGACGATCGGCAGCCTCAATGGTATCGATAATCAAAACGCGCCCTTACCCGGGCAAATTCTCATTCCCAATCTGCCTGGTATTTTCGTTCCCGATGTTCCTCGGAATCCTCTCGACGAATTAAGCCGGTCTCGCTTCATTGATTCACCGAAAGAACCTGTCCCACTCGTTCTCACTACTCCAGACGGCAAGAAAGTCCCCGGCAGTTTTTATCCCGGCGAACGGTACTCGACCTCCGAACGCATGGCATTCGTCCGACCACTTTTTCAAAGTCCGCTTCGGGGATTCAGAGTCACTGCTTCTTTCGGCATTGGACCCGATCCTTTTACGCTGCGGGTTCGCAGCCACCAAGGAATCGACCTTGTACCAATTTCGGGAAATAAGGATGTATATCCTGCCGCTCGAGGCCGAATTGTGGTGCGGAGCACGAGTCCTGTGTACGGAAACTACCTAATTGTCCTCCACAACGATATGTTCTCGAGCCTTTACGCTCACTTGAGCGACATCTACGTTCTCCTTGGCCAAGAGGTCGAAATACAGACTCCCTTGGGCGCTGTCGGTACTACCGGTCTCAGCACCGGTCCCCATCTACATTTTGAGCTTTTGCGTCGTAATCTTCCGATCAATCCTACCGATTATATTCCCGATCTTCGACACCGATAGAAATATTCGCAATTTGCAAAGAAAGTCTTAACTGTTTTTCTTATTCATACGATACTATCTTTGTCAGCGGTGCGTATAGTTCCCCTCCCAGTTTACTATATGTACCCTGGCACCCGAAAGGGTTTAGGCCGGTTCTGCAGACCGGCCTATTTTTTTGTCTTTAAGTTTTTTCCCTTTCATACATGTACCTCAAGGATTCGTAACTCGAATTGACAAAAGGGAGTTACTTATCTATGGTGAAAGAATATGGCTGAATGGACAAAGACTATGAGAACAACCTTACGAGTATTCTTCGGGTTGCTTATATTTCTAACAATTCTATTAGGTATCGCCTTAGGAATAGGCCTTTCGGATATACAAAATGTTGGATCGATCGAATCCTTTAATGCCAATCAGGCAGCTCTTCCTACCCGAATTCTTGATATTAACGGACGACTCATAACTCAGTTCTTTGCAGACGAAAAAAGAGAACTTCTCAATCTCGAAGAAATGCCAGAAACCCTCATTCACGCAATCTTGACCCGAGAGGATAAAGAATTTTTCGAACACAACGGGTTCTCGATCTCGGGAATCACAAGAGCAGCAATTGGAGTCTTGACGGGAAATTTTGTGGGTGGAGGATCTACGATTACCCAACAGGTTGCAGGTCGACTCTTGAGTCTGAGGAATGAGTTTAGCATCCGTCGAAAATTGGTTGAGCTTTGGTATGCATTTCAACTCGAGCGTCGATGGACAAAATTTGAGATTTTAGAAGAGTACTTGAACGGCTCGTATTTTGGACACAACACCTACGGGGTTGAGGCCGCAAGCCAGTTTCTCTTTGGTCATTCGGCCAGGGAATTGACCTACGCCGAATCGGCTATTTTAGTTATTCAATTGGCTGCCCCGGGCGGACGGTATTCTCCCATTCTCAATCCAAATTCTGCACGGATTATCCAAAGAACCGTGCTTGACCAAATCGTTGATAATGGATTTGCCCCCCGAGAAGTAGTCGACCAAAGTTTTGAGGAATATTGGGCTAGTTACGATTTCTCAAGAAGCAATACCACAACGGCCTACTTTGAAAGAGAAGACCAGGCACCTTATTTCAGTGAGTTTGTTCGGCAACAGCTTCAAAACGAAATTCTTCTGGGTTCGGCGAATATTTTTCGTGATGGTTTTACAGTGCATACAACCCTCGACCTCAACTACCAGACCGTAGCAACCCGAGAAATGTCCCTCGGCCTATCGGAAGCTAGTCGCATATTTAACAACAATATTCGCACCCAAAGTGAGTACGCAGCAGCAACCTTCAGCCCGACAGTCGATCTTTTGTCTTTAGCATTTAATATGCCACAGCTAAGGGTGGCGGGCCAAAAACAGCAACAACAAGCAAAATCCTATTTCCAAACGACCTTAAACCCCGCACTCAGTCTTCTTCTTTATCAATTTACAAATGATGCCCAGGATCCATTGGTAGAAACGAGTCAAATTTCACTACTCAGCACGGTCACCGAAACAGGCACCTCGGTAGTTGAAGGAGCCCTGATAAGCCTGGAGAACGAAACCGGGTATATAAAGGCTATGGTCGGTGGATCAAGATTCGATCCAAACACGAATAGTTTCAACCGTGCAACCCAAGCTTCGGTACAGCCGGGTTCTACGTTCAAGCCTCTCTACTATTCGGGAGCTATAGATGAAGGTATTATTACTCCGGCAACGATGATCTATGATTCACCGGTGGTCTTTTGGACCGATGACGGTAAGCCCTATGCTCCTCAAAATTACCGTGGTGAGTGGTCTGGCCCGGTTTTGGTCCGTAATGCTTTGGCCAGAAGTATGAATGTCCCAAGTGTCCGGGTAATGAGCATGTTGGGATTTGATAAGGCTATTTCTTACACTTCTCGGCTTCTAGGTATAGATCAACGAGACTTGGTCCAAAGAGGTTTTACAAGAAATTATACCCTTGCGCTGGGTGTCGTTTCGGTAGCTCCGATCCAAATGGCCCAGGCATACGCAACGATCGCAAACCAAGGTATAGCCGTAACTCCCCTCGCTGTTCGGTATGTAGAAGATCGATTTGGAAGAGTAGTCGCTGAGCCCGAACGTCAACTGAGAGAACAACAGGCCAGGGCCGGAACTTCAAGAATTCTCAGTCCCGAGGCCGCTTACATAGTAACAAGTATGCTTGAAAGTACTGTGGGAGACGGAACCTTACGGTATCCGACAAGTTTGGTAGGTGGCTTCGACCACCCGATTGCGGGAAAGACAGGTACAACTCAGAACTGGGCAGACCTCTGGACCCTTGGATTTTCGCCCTATTTTACAACCGCCGTGTGGATCGGCTTTGACCGCGGAGGTCAAAGTATGGGGGTTAATCAGACGGGGGCCATTACCGCTGGCCCAATTTGGGCAAAATATATGAAGGCGGTTCACGAAGGCCTACCGGATCGAGAGTTTACCCGACCACCAAGGGGCTTAGTCGATGTAGAGGTTACAGCCACAACGGGATTACTGCCCCCCCCGGGTTTCTCCGGCAGAGTAATTACCGAAATCTTTAAAGAAGGCACCCAACCACGAACCTACGATACCTCCGAAACCTATATGGCTGAACAACAAGAAATTCTCGTGAGTAGACTCGACACAAAACTGCTTGAAGGAACTGGAGCCCTCAGCATCTTTACCGATCCAGTGAGTGTAGGAAATAGTAGTATTGGAAACCCCGCCGGTCAGATGATGGATGTAAGCCTTGAGCTCGACGATGACATTCGGGCGATTCTTGCTTCGGTAGGTGTAACCACCCAGCCTTCTTCGACCGGCCCATTCACGGTGGAGCCGACGATAGAAGCAGATGATCCAACCCTTTACGATGGTAACATATGGCTCGATGACGAACCAGGTGATTTTGAGTTGAGTAATCCCTATCTTGATTAGCGTTTTTTATAGGTAACCTCCATGCAAGTACAAGTCAAAGAAATCGTCGTAAAAAATCGTATCCGCAAGAATCTTGGGGACTTGTCCGGGTTAATGGAAAGTATTAGCAAATACGGACTTTTGAACCCGATAGTAATTAATACCTGAATCCGTATAAACCATCCAGTAATCCACTCCCCCATAAAATGGAGTGCATATAATTTACATTTGATACCTGGAAGTCATCTTAAAA
>JAACWS010000061.1 GCA_009991955.1 Spirochaetales bacterium | reverse complement strand
TGATGTTTTCGTAGGCCCCGGGTTCAAAATCTTTGTTGTAAAGGATCATGAGAATAGGTGTACCGGTAGACTTTCCTTCAAAAATTCCGGACATCAGGTGGATTTTGTCTGGTTCTGCCCGGGGGGTCGTAATAAAGGACTGGCCAGGTTTTCTTCGGTCTAGCTGAACCTGGATTTCTTCTTTGCTTATTGGGATTCCGGGAGTCATTCCATCAAGGACGACCCCCACTGCTCCCCCGTGGCTTTCGCCAAAGGTTGTAATCTTAAATATTTCTCCAAACGAATTACCTGCCATTATTCCACTCCTCGAGGGCCACGAGTACACGATTGTAGACTTCGTTTATTTCTAATTCGCCGCAAGATATGCAGATGTCTGCGATCTCTAGGGCGACTTGTCTGCGACTTGTGTAGATGGTATGCCAAACTTTTCGTGATTCTGCAAGGTTAGAAGCCTCTATAAAGGGTGGTATCCCCTTTTTTTCTATTCGACCGAAGAGGACTTCCTCAGGGGTATCGAGAAAGAGGAGGATACTTTTCCTGGTTTTTAGGACCTCGACAGCCCTCGGGTTCGTGACGAATGCGCCACCGGTGCTGAGCACTAGACTGTAATCATCACAGGTCTCAAGAAAATCGGTCAACGATTCCGCCTCGAAACGAGAGAAATTCTCAGGACCGTGGGTCCTATAAATGAGCCGAGGCAGAAAACTTTCATTCTTTGCCCGGACAGGGTATTTCTGGGGTTTTTCATTTTGCTTTTCGAGGTACCATTTTTCTAAAAGGCGATCGGTATCGTACCAGCCCAGCTCCAATTTTTGAGAGAGCAAACGACCAAGGGTTGTTTTTCCCGAGTGTTTTAATCCAAGAATTCCATAAAGAATAGACATCGTCAGGGGGCAAGAACCTTTGGTTCCGAAATAGTATAACCTTGGGCGTAGTCTACCCCAAGGGCAATAAGTTCATCGAGAACACTTTGGCTCGATACAAACTCAGCCACCGTGATCATTCCAAGTTCGTGACTCATCGTATTAATAGCAGCCACCATAGCCCGACTCGTGTGATCTTGCATCATATCTCGAACGTAGGAACCATCGATTTTGAGCACACTTATCGGAAGCTTTTTAAGGTAGGCAAAGCTTGAAAAGCCGTTTCCGAAGTCATCAAGGGCAAAGGTGATTCCGCGGTTTTTTACCTCGTAAATGAAATCGATAACCCGATCAAAACTTTGAATCGCAGCTGTTTCAGTTATCTCAAATTGAAGTTGGGATGCTACGTTAATATTCTGATCTAACATCTGCAGAATTTCACTCAAGGCACTGCCATCTTGCAGGGTAGTACCCGATAGGTTGACGCAGTAGACCGTTTCGTCAGGGTTCTCGAGGCTTTGAATGAACGTCAGACTTTTTGCAAGAACCATGAGATCTATGCGCCCCATAAGTTTGTATCGTTCTGCGGCACCGATGAAGATTCCGGGGCTGACAAGCGCTTGGTTTTCGTCCAAGAGGCGAATGAGAATTTCTTTTTTCTTTGGGAGGCCCGCTCTCAGGGGCGATAGCGGCTGGGCGTAAAGTACAAAGCGATCGTCCTCCAGGGCAGAGACGATTCTATTTATCCAAACCATTTCTCCTCGATGCTTTTTGACCCCGGTGTTTTCGGGATTAAAAACTTCTACCCCATTACCTCCACGGGCTTTGACCATAAAGACCGTATCGTCTCCCGCTGCCATGATAGTTTGGCTATCGGCAAAATTCTGGGTTATCGGTACAATTCCCACACTGCCGGTTAAGAGGAAGAACTCCTTATTCCATGGTATTCTTCTTTCAAGTATCGAACGAAGGCCTTCGCCTAGAGTTCGAGTTTGTTCGGTAGATCCCTGAACGAGGAGGGCAAACTCGTCGGAGCTCAATCTGGCAAGGCTGTGATAATGGAAAAGGGACTCGAGATCCCGGGCAATATCTCGCAATACCCGGTCTCCCTCGGTATGTCCTGCTATTTCATTTATAATCTTAAATTTATCGAGATTTATGAGGATGAGGTGGTAAGGTTTTTCTTCGTATTCTTTGCTAGTCCAAAGGCGAATAAGGGTTCCCAAGAAATGGGCACGATTGGGAAGATCGGTAAGTGCATCGTGTTTTGTTTGATAGTCGATAGACCGAGCCATATTCTTCTGGGTAGAAATATCGAGAATCGAAACGACAAATTGCTGGCTACCATCAATTGGAGACAAAAATTCACTTACCCTCACCGAAACATTGAGAAGATTTCCGTCTAGGGTTTGTAAAAGAAGATCGTCCAAAATGACTGGAACAGGATGGTATAACTCGGGAAAGAGAGAACCGAGGGAGATGGCCTCAAGGGACTGGGCGTCCATTAGTTTTAGAATGCTACTCGCACTAAAGTCGCCGACCGCTTCTCCTCTTTCAGTGATAATTCCCAACATCTTCCGAGCTGTACGATTCATATAGCCAAGGTGTAATTCAAAATTGAAGGTGCAAATGCCTTCTTGAGCATTGTCCAAAATAGCCTGGATAAACCCCTGCTTTTCTTTTTCAGCAATTTGACTACGATACTTGTACCGAGCAATCTCTAGGGTAGTCTGAAGATCTTTCATGCGGAACGGTTTAATAATGTAACCGTAGGGTTTCGCCTTTTTTGCTGCTTCAAGAATGCCGTCGTCAGCGTAGGCGGTAAGAAAAATGACCGGAATTTGCCATTTGTCATCGATAATGCGGGCGCATTCTATTCCGTTCATTCCCTTTCCGAGCATAATGTCCATGAGGACGAGGTCGGGTCGGGTTGTTTCCATGAACTCAATAGCTTTCTCGCCAGTTGAAGCAAGACCAACAACCGTGTAGCCAAGTTTTTCTACGCTTCGCTTAAGGTCGAGGGCTATGATTTTTTCATCTTCGACGAGAAGCAAAGTAGACGTTTCCATGGGCTCCCTATCAGTTGGTGAATCAGCGTTTGCCGGTAAGCTTAATTATATGATATCCAAACTGAGTTTTGACAACCGGACTCACTCGATTTACCGATAATTTATCTGCGGCCGCTTCGAAGGCCGGTACCATTTTCCCCGGACCGTACCAACCCAAGTCACCGCCCTTCGTCTTGGAGGGACAGGTCGAAAAGTCCCTGGCCAATTCCTCGAATCGTGCCCCGCCCTGGATCTGTTTGAGTAGTTTGTCCGCAAGAGCCTTATCTTTAACTAAAATATGACTAGCTTTCCATTCCATCAGTCAAAAGTATCCGAAAATCTAAGAATAAACTACTACCATATGGGCGATTGCTAACCCTTCACCTCTGTTTATCAAACTGTGGGTCCGGTCGGCGGGATACAAGGCAAAATCTCCCTGTTCTAAATTCCATTCCCTCTCCCCGCTCACAACCTATAGAGAGCCGGAAATGAGAGTCAAAGCTTCTCTCGTGCCGGGGAGGTGGGCGAAAGACTCTAAAGTTGTGCCTGGGGCTATTTCCAAAGTATAAACCTCTAAATCCCCCGCGGTCGAAAGGGGAGTCAATACCGAAAAGTGGACCCCGGGTTTATTAACCTCGAGGACCACCCGATCACTCGATCGGGTAAAAGTGTGTGAGGTCTGGTGAGACGGATTTGGAAGTGCCAGATCGAGAATATGTTGAATGGAAAGACCTAGCCCCTGGGCGACCTTACCGAGGGTAGCAAGCGTTGGATTGGTCTTTTCTGCTTCGACTTGAGAAAGCATCGATTTACTTACTCCACTCACCCGAGCGAGGTAATCCATCGTCATGCCCTTGCCCTTTCGAATCTTTTTAAGCAGGGCTCCTAGGCCAATTTTTGGAGGTGAATACTAGGGGACCATAGAATTTCCTTGTTCAATATATTAAACTCTACCCGGTCACGTTTGGAAACTAGTATTTCCATGAGTTTGACGCCTAAGGTTCTTTCAAAAGTATTTGCAAGAACCAGGCGCAAAAAGCGTTTTGCAAATGGCTCTATGTAAGTCCTTGCGGCGCAATGATCGAATTGCATATAAAATGAGATTCCAGAGGTGGCCATTCGTGAATATTCTAATTACCGGTGCCAAGGGTCAAATTGGTACCGAACTTGTGCCGTTCTTGGGACGATCGTACCCGGATAGTCAGATTTTTTCTACCGATATCGATACTCTTGATGTAACCGATGCCAGCAAAGTAGATCAATTCATTGGAGATAACTCTATCTCTCAGGTTTTTCACTTGGCAGCGCTTTTGTCAGGGGTAGGTGAACGAAGTCCTCGAAAGACCTTCGACGTCAACCTCTTGGGCTCCCTTAATATTCTGGAGGCTAGCAGAGATCGGGGGGTATTGCAGGTGTTCATACCCTCCTCGATTGCGGTTTTTGGTCGCGACTACCCCCGGGACAATACTCCCAACGACACGGTACTTCGGCCCCTCAGTATGTACGGGGTCACAAAGGTCGCCGGGGAGGTGCTCCACGAGTACTACACCTCTCGATACGGACTAGATGTTCGATCCTTACGGTTCCCAGGTATTCTGAGTTCCCGGGGTAAGCCTGGTGGAGGTACAACCGACTATGCTATACATATGTTAGCCCAGGCTGCACAAGGTGAACCAAACTTTGTATCGTTTCTTAAGCAGGGGACTCGATTGCCTTTTCTTCATATCGACGACGTTTTAGAAGGGATTGTTACTTTTATGAACGCTCCAAGGGAGCACTTGAGTAGAAGGGTGTATAACGTAACTGGATTTTCGGCCGCTCCCGAGGACTTTATGTTTGCGATACAAAAACATGGGAATCCGATTTCTGTAACCTACGAGCCGGATTTTCGTCAAGCTATCGCTGACCAGTGGCCCCGGAGTATCAACGATACCCGAGCCCGTAAGGACTGGGGATGGCGTTCGCAACTAGATCTCGAAGAAACGACCCTTAGGCTTCTTAAGGATTTTTCGGAGGACCTATGAGAGTATCGAAATAGCTTCGAATCGCTTCTAAAGTTCCGTCGGCCAGCTCTATACGGAATTTTTCGAGTTCTTTTGAAGGCGCTATCTCTTTGAGGGTAGGGGTTAGTAGCTGATAGGCTTCGACCTCAAGAGCTCGAGCTAACTGATATAAGACCAAAAGGGAAGGGCTTTTGATGCCGGCCTCGAGGTGACTTACGTAGTTTGTCGAAACTTCAGCCTCTTCGGCCAGTTTTGCCTGGGACCACCCACGTTTTCTCCGATACAGTTGAATGTTGTAGCCCAGATCTTTTTGGAGCCCAGAAAAAGTCGACATATTGGGGTTATCCCGAATATCTGGGTCTTTCGCAACGTCCACGTAGACATAGCATTGGTCTGGTAGTACTATAGAGTACGGTCTTCTTTTTGTAGGAATGACCTCGCATATAAACCGTCGGCTGCGTTGCTCCGACGGTTTTTTCCATTCTGGGTGACCTCTTAAAATTTCTGCCATGAAGGGCGGAAGACTACTTTTTAGATGTCCCCTTTTGTTTTACTCCACGAAAACTCAATCGATGGATCGAACTCGGGCCGTGAATTTCTAATCGCCGTCGATGGAGAGCAGTAGGATACCCCTTATGGTGAAGGATGCCGTAGGTATCCTGGGGATCGGAAGAATATACCCATTCATCCATCCATCGATCTCGGGCCGTTTTTGCCAAAATTGAAGCAGCCGAAATAGCTGGCTCTAAGTCGTCCCCCCCAACGAGGGCTTTACAAGGCTGGAGTAGGTTTGGTGGGCAAAACTTTCCATCCACGAGAAAAAGAATATCTCCGTCTTCTGGGAGCCAAAAATTTGTCGTCAGTTCGCCCCAGGCCCGTTCCATAGCTAACAGAGAAGCCCTATGAATATTCATTTCGTCTATTTCCTTGGGCCATGTCCACCCGAGACCCCAACGGGCTTGGGAATAAATTCGTAGGGCTGCAGCATCCCGGGCTTTTTGGGAGAGTTTTTTCGAGTCTCTTATACCGGTTATATCAAAGCCGGGGGGAAGAATCACCGCTGCCCCGGTCACTGGACCGCACAGGGGGCCTCGACCTGCTTCATCGAATCCGCATACTATGGTAGCCTTCATAAAAGCTATGATACCATAGACCCAGGAGCAGTACCGAGTGTTTCTCAAAAGCGTTGAACTTTTTGGATTTAAATCCTTTGCGGATAAAACAAGAATCGAGTTTGCCGATGGCATTTCCGCCCTCTTAGGTCCAAATGGTTGTGGCAAAAGCAATGTGGTTGATGCCATAAAGTGGGTACTCGGTGAACAAGCGACCAAAAGTCTCCGGGCCGAAAAGATGGAAGATGTTATTTTTAATGGCACCGAGTCCCGCAAGGCCCTTAATGTCGCTGAAGTAGCGCTTACTATGCACAATGATGAAGGTGTTCTCAACCTGGATATGCCCGAAATAACGATTCGTCGTCGTCTATACCGAAACGGCGAAAGCGAATATCTGGTAAACAATGCCCCGGTCAAGCTCAAGGAGCTAAAGGAACTATTTTACGATACGGGAATTGGAAAGTCGGCCTACTCGATTATGGAGCAGGGCAAGATTGATCAAATCCTCTCCAATAAACCAGAAGAACGACGAAACATTTTTGAAGAGGCTGCGGCTATAACCCGATTCAAGGTTAAAGGCCAAGAGGCCGAACGTAAGCTCGAAAAAACCGATGAAAACATCCGGCAGGTTCAAAATATCCTGGTAGAAGTAAAACGTAGCTACGAAGCCTTAAAAAAACAGGCCGATAAGACCGTCCGTTACCGGGGACTGAAAGACGAAAACTTCCAGGTCGATCTCGACATTCAACTTCTCCGATTACGAGACCTTCTCGAGCTGAAAGACCGATTTGCTAAAGAGCTCCAGGCCGCCGAGGCCGACCGGGACGAAATGAAGACCAAAATCGATGGAATCAACGAGTTAGTTGAAACTAATCTCGATCAAGTCAACTCGATGGAGTCGGTACTTATAGAGAACCAAAAAAAGCTTTATGGTATCGACCTCGAAAAAAACAACGCCCATTCCCAAGAGCAGCTGTTGGCCGAACGAAAACAGGAACTCCATACCCAGTTACAGGGAAGCAAGGAACAAGAAAAATCTCTATCGGAACGAGAAAAGAGTATTCGAGAGGGCTTGGACGAAAAAGAAAAGGAACTCAGTGGTCAGCGCTCTCGTTTAGAAGATATTCAGAAGAATGCAACCGAATTCCAGAAGAATATTCAGCGAACCGAAGAGCGCATCGCCGAGAATCGACGGCTTATTCGGGATCAGGACCAACTCATTCTTTCCAACGAGAAGGGACTTGAAGAACTTCAACGGGAATTACAGACTATTACCGAGGATATCGTCGTTCAGCTCGACGAGGGACTTAAGGCCTCGGATTATTCCCTTCATCGACGACAGTCGTTGCAGGACCAGGCGCTACAGTTGCTTGGCGAACTAGAAATTCAGTTTCGTGGGAAGGCCGACCTAATCTCCGACTCCCGTAACAACGAAAGCATTGAATCAAAAAACCGAACCCTCGAAGCCCTAAAAGACTTCTTTACCGAAGGGTATGATAAAATGGTAACCCTTGAGCAGTTGGTAACAGAACTGTCAAACTCCGTACCTTCGTTTCTCGATACATTTCTGGCCCCTGAAGGTATTGTTACCCAAAAACGAAAAATCGATTCCCAATTATCGGACTTGCGAAACCAAATTGTAGAGAGTCGTCAAAAAATAGAGGCCCTTAACCAGGAAAACTCCGATTTAACCGAAAAAATGAACTCTTATCGCCGAACCCTCGAAGAACTCAAGCTATCGGGTGTTTCATTAGAGGCGGCTATTCGATCCGGGGAACAAGATTTGGCCCGTATACGGAACCAACTGTCGGAACTCGCAAGTCAAATCCAGCAGCTTCAAAATCGGATTGCCGAGGACGAAGGGCGGTTGGTCGGCCTCGATAGAAAAATAGACGAAGTCCGACACAGAAGAAAAAATCTTGATGCCGAGGAAAAAAAGCTCCAAAAAGACTTAGCGGCCCTTGAAAAGACCATTAGCTCGAAAAATTCCGAGATGATTCGAAAAGAGCGAGAGCTTAAAACGAGTATGATTACCCTCTCCAAGGCCCAGAACCGGGTCGAAAAAGGTCAAGTCTCGGTGGCCGAGGTTCAAACGGATATTCGGAATATGTACAGTAATTTTCGAGATCGATATAGCCAGGAACTTTCCCAGTACGAGGGGCGTATCTACGAAATCCGTACTCCCCTTGGAGAACTAAAGACCAAGGCGGAAAAAATTAAAGACGAACAAAAGAGTCTAGGAAGTGTCAACCTTCTGGCCCCCGAGGAATTTGCTGAGGTAAGAGAGCGGTACGACTTTCTCAATACCCAACTTTTAGACCTAGAAAAAGCCAAAACCGATCTTGAACAAATAACCCAGGAAATTCGCATCGAAAGCGCCGATCTCTTTACCCAAACCTTTGATAAAATTCGGAAGAATTTCCATTCCCTCTTTCGGAGGCTTTTTGGGGGGGGAAGGGCAGAAATTCGTCTGACCGATCCAGAAAATGTCCTCGAATCGGGCATTGAAATTCTTGCCCAACCTCCGGGGAAAAAGCTTGAAAGTATTAATTTACTTTCTGGGGGAGAACGTTCGCTGACCGCAGTGGGGTTGCTCTTTGCGACCTACATGGTAAAACCCTCGCCTTTCTGTCTTTTGGACGAAATTGATGCGGCCTTGGACGAAAGTAACGTAGGTCGTTTCGTGAATATGCTCATGGAATTCGGTGCATCCAGCCAATTTATTGTTATTACCCATAACAAGAAAACTGTGGCGGGAGCCTCTACCCTCATGGGGGTGACAATGGAAGAGTCGGGGGTTTCGAAGGTTGTCTCTATTCGGATTGGCCAACAGGGCGAAGAAATCGATCCAAAAACCGCCCTGCATCGGAGTTAGACTATGGCACTGGACAAGAAAGCCATCCTTCCATTCGTGGTGTGGGGTGGGGGAGTTCTTGGGGCTAGTATCGTTTTGGTTCTAGTGATCAATCTTTTGGGATCTACCCTTTCTCGTCAGGATCAGCAGCCGGAATCGACCCAGGGGACCGAGGAACAGAACTTTACTGCCCCGTCGAACTCGAGTACCTTTGTGAGTCCTCAGGTTGCCGCCGAGAACATTGTTTTGCCCGAAATTGTTATACCCTCGGAGCCGGAAATGTTTTGGAAGGTACCGTGGATTCCTTATCGTGAGCGTAAAGCCCAGTGGACTATCGAAGATATTCGCCCTTTCTGGATCGATCCGGTCATTATTGGTACCGAAACCCTAAGCGATCAAAATAGACAAAAGATCCGAGAGAGACTCGACGCTATCGACTAAATTGAACCAAAGACCCATGGAAAGGGCTTAACCTCGGAGTCATTGTTTCCGAACCTCTAAGGAGGGAGAGAGAAACAATGGGGATGCGACTGGTTGTAGGATTGGGATTACTCAGTATGTTTCTCGTCGGTTGTGTAACCCCCGATGGATTTTCCGAAAATCTCCTCGGCGAGACCCGCCTTTCCACGGGCCGGGAACCGGAGCAGTTTAATGTGCTGGACGAACCTGCCGTGCAGTCTGAGTCGGGCCCCCGGCCGGTGTATGCCCTCCAGCCCGAGCCAATCGTCCAAATTTCTTCCTATCGTACTCCTCCCCAAGCCAGTTCCGACGAATTGTCTTTAGCTCTGCCTTCCGCGGATTCCATTCACCGACTCATAAAGGCTCGACTACTACCGGACTTTCCTCAGGTTGCCGGATATATTTACCCTGTCGACGTTGGTTCTTCGAGGGTTCCTCCTGTTGCCTTTCCGGAAATTTCATTACCTCTCGTGCCCGACCCTCCGATAGCCCAGGTCCTGGAGGTTCCCCTAACGGTTGTTGGAGCTGAACCCCAGATTGGAACACCAGCGACGAGACCAGCCTCAAAACCGGCGATCGACATTGCGCCGGTGGTCCAGGTCCCCGAGGTGCAGGACTCGGTTGTTCTGAGGGGATCTTTAGTCGAACCAGCTACAATTCGAGTACCCCTTGGAATTCAGAACGTTCTCGAGGAGCCTACACCCCAGGTTATTCCCCCGGTCGAAATCGAAACCGAACGGTTGCCCGAACTCGATAGCACCCCGGCCACCGACCGGACCCTTGGCCCGGAAGTCGCCGCTGTCGCAGTCGTTCCAGATGCCTCTGCTCCAGTGGTAGTCGAAACTACTTCTGCCCAGCCCACTCAAACCCTCCAGATCTTCCCCAACCAGACTCTTACCTTAAGGTTAGAAGGATTCGGCTGGCTTCTGGATTTTATCCGGAGCGAAAATGGGGATGAAAACTTGGAAAACACTATTCAGTACGGTGCCAGCGGAATGACCTACATCCTCAGTTTGCCCGAGATCGCAGGAACCAATTGGGAAATTGGATTTACCCGAACTATCCTTGCAACCGGTGAGAGCGAGACCAAAGCTTTTGAGGTTCAGGTAGTTGCTGATTTCCTTCCCCAAGAGATCGTAGCTTCTTCTCCCGATACCCAGTTCCTCGAAGTCAACTACGACCCCGATGCCTACGAAGAATTAGTTCCCCTATGGTCGGGAATGAGCCCCGATGCCCAACTGTTCTATAAGGCCCAAGGGTTGGAAATCGATCAGACCAGTTCTTCGATACGCCAGTCGATCGGGCTCTACCGGGAGCTTCTCAACTCCTATCCCCTAAGCGACTTTTACATCGAGGCGGGAAATCGAATTCGCTACCTTGAGCGTCATTATGTCATGATACGGTAAGGATTTCGGCCTCGGTTGACAGACCCCTTCCCTACCAGGTATAAAGGGCGAATCTTTTTAAGGATAATGAGTGGCGGGAAAACTGAGCCGGTCTCGAGCAACCCTTCGGCGTTAGTAAGTTAGCTCAATTGTCGCACCACTCCTTAAGGAAATGGCCCTAGAATGCTGAATCGGATCTCCGATACTTTTACGGATATTGTACGTTCCGTCTCTGGACAAAATCGAATTACCGAAAAAAATGTCGATGATGCGGTTGAGCAAATAAAGCTCGCCCTGCTCGAGGCTGATGTAAACCTTCGAGTCGTTCGTCGATTCGTGAATAAGGTCCTGAAAGAAGCGAAGGGCGAAGCAGTTCTGCGAGCAGTGAGTCCCGGACAACAGTTTGTAAAAGTAATCTACGATCGGATGGTCGCCTTACTCGGCGACACCAGGCAGGATCTTGCGCTCAAGGGGCCCGACACTCTTAGTGTCATTTTGCTTTATGGCCTCCAGGGTTCAGGGAAGACGACTACCGCAGCGAAACTTGCAGTACACCTCAAAAGTAAGGGGCGTCGCCCCATGCTTGCGGCTGCCGACCTGGTGCGACCGGCTGCTATTACCCAGTTGCAGGTTCTGGCGGAAGAAAACGAAATACCAATTCTAGCCGATCTGAAGGCAAAAGATCCTGTTCGGGTTGTGAAGGATGCTCTGGCTAAAGCCAAGAAAGACCAGTACGACGTTCTTATCATCGATACTGCCGGAAGAATGCAAGCAGATTCCGGGCTCATGAAAGAACTTGCTTCGATAAAGAAGGCCGCCGATCCCGTAGAGGCTCTTTTGGTAGCCGACGCAATGACCGGGCAGACGGCGGTCGATATTGCCCAGAGTTTTCACGAGCAAATTGGCCTCACGGGAATAATTCTCACGAAATTTGATTCCGATACCCGGGGTGGGGCTGCCCTAAGTATTAAAACCATAACCGACCAGCCGATCAAGTTCATTGGGGTTGGAGAAAAAATTCGCGACCTTGAACCCTTCTATCCCGAACGAATCGCCAGCCGAATCCTTGGAATGGGAGATGTGGTTTCCCTCGTAGAGAAAGCCCAAGAATCTTTTGATGAAACCGAAGCTCTAGAACTGCAAAAGAAGATGGCAAGTTCATCTTTTACCCTAGAAGATTACCTACAGCAGTTCCAAAAGATGAAGAAAATGGGTAACATGGAAAGTCTTTTAGGAATGATTCCTGGCCTAAAGGCAGAAGACGCTGAAAAAGCGGTTAATAGTCCCGAAATCAAGATAGAAGAGGCAATTATTCTTTCGATGACGGTGAAAGAAAGAAGGAATCACCTTATAGTAGGTTCCAGCCGCCGTCGGCGTATCGCTCACGGTAGTGGGACCTCGGTGTACGAAGTCAACAAGCTCATTAAGAAGTTCGAAAAAATGCGACTTATGATGAAGAAGTTGTCAAAGAACAAGGGGTACCAAGCCCAGTTTATGAAACAACTCGGTGGTGAGTAAACTAACGTCGGAAAAAGGATCGCGGCATTTTCCTTTTCCCATACGAAAAGAGTAATAGGTTGGGGACCTTAGAAAAATTTTTTCTGGCGAAGGTGGTCATGGCACCGCAATGGCTGAAGATCACCGGCTTTGTTAGAAGAGGGGTTTTTACAGGTTCCCGGGTTGAAATTTCTATAGGAGGCTCAAAAAATGAGTGTAAAGATTCGGTTGAAAAGATTTGGAAGTAAGAAGCGACCCTACTATCGCCTGGTAGTAATGGATTCTCGTACTGCCCGGGACGGGAGAGCTATCGAAGAGGTTGGTCACTATCATCCCATTGAAGCTGGTGAGCGACAATTGGTGATCAAAGAGGACCGAGTTCGCGAATGGCTTTCCCAGGGTGCAGTTCCTTCGGATACGGTAAAAAATCTTCTTAACTCTAAGAATATTTATATGCCCCAGTAATTCTTCCGCCGAATCCACGAGGAGGAATTCATGGAAAGAGAACTCATTGAATATTTGGCAAAGGCTCTCGTTGACGAGCCCGAGCAGGTAGAGGTGGCAGTCATCGAGGGAGAGAAGTCGACAATTCTCGAACTCCGGGTTGCACCCGATGACGTAGGAAAGGTAATAGGAAAACACGGACGAATCGCTAAGTCGATTCGGACGGTATTGAGTGCAGCGTCCAGTAAGTCAGGGAAACGGGTTGTCCTCGAAATCCTCGACTAAGGTAACTGATTTCTTCGTAACCGCTATAATTCGCAGTGCCCATGGTATTAGGGGAGAATGTAAGGTATCGAGTGTTTCGGGAGATTACGAGCTCTTGAAACACTTGAAAACCGCCAGAATTTCCTTGAATGGTTTCGAACGTCCAATCGAAATTGAGTATGTTCGAGGTGCAGTTCCTAATGTACTTCTGAAGATTAAAGGACTCGATACCCCCGAGCAGGTAAATCAACTACGGGGTGCCGAAATCCTCCGAAGCCGGGAAGATGGTCCTGCCCTTGGGGCGGATGAATATTACACCTCTGACCTGGTTGATTGTTCGCTTTTGTACCAGGATCAGAGGGTTGCCACAATAGTATCGGTGTGGGAGAGTGCAGCCCATTCAATGCTGGAGGTCGAAAAAACCGATGGAACGAGGGTGCACATTCCATTCTTGAACAAGTTCATCGGAACGGTTTCGGTTGTCGACCGGACCGTAGAACTGCTTGTAGATTGGATTCTGGATTGAAATTTACCCTCGTGAGCCTGTTTCCCGAGATAGTAGAAGGGTTCTTTTCTGCTTCTATTATCGCGAAATCGGTACAAAAAGGCCTTGTCGAATACCAGGGTGTCCAGGTACGAGACTTTGCCTTCGATAAACACCGGACTTGCGATGACTATCCCTACGGGGGTGGGGCAGGTATGGTATTAAAACCCGAGCCCTTGGCAGCTGCCCTTGATTCGGTTGAAGCGAAGGGTAAAAGGGTTGTTGTGTTGAGTCCTGCGGGTCGACTATTCGATCAATCATACGCAGCAGACCTAGCCCGGGCCGAAGAATTGGTACTTGTTTGTGGAAGATACGAGGGTATCGACCAACGAATTTTAGACACCTATGCTACCGACGAGGTGTCGATCGGAGATTACGTAGTATCCTCCGGAGAAGTAGCAGCACTCGTTATTGTTGACGCAGTGTATCGGTTAGTTGAAGGGGTAATCAATCGAGAGAGTCTGGAAGAAGAAAGTCATACCGACGGTCTTCTGGAATATCCCCACTATACGCGACCGGAGAACTACTTGGACAAGAATGTGCCGGATGTGTTACTATCGGGCAATCATCGTTTCATACGCCAATGGCGGAGGGCTAAACAACTTCAAAAAACCCGGATAAATCGTCCGGACCTGTTTGCCCGATACACGATGACAGATGAAGAAAAAAAGTGGCTCAAAGAGCTGGAAGAACAGGGGGAATGAAGATGGACCTGATTAAAGCAGTAGAAGCTGGCCAACACCGGGAAGGGGTTGAGCAGTTTTCCATAGGAGACTTAGTAAAGGTACACTTTACAATCGTTGAAGGTAAGACCGAACGGATCCAGGTCTATGAGGGTACAGTTATCGCACGGAATAATTCGGGTGTTGCTGAAACTTTCACCGTTCGAAAGAATTCTTACGGTGTAGGGGTAGAGCGGGTATTCCCTCTTCATAGTCCTCGAATTGCCCAAATTGAACTGGTGCGAAAAGGACGAGTACGAAGAAGCAAGCTGTACTACTTGAGAGACCGAATTGGTAAGTCCGCCAAGGTTCGAGAGCTTATCAAGAAGAAAACTCAAGCGGCACCAACCGAGAAATAAGACCTGCGGGGGGAGAATGTCCCTAAAATCGGTTTCCTTTTCCGGAGATCCTAAGAATAAATTATCTCTCCCCCAAACCGCCCAACCATTTCAGGGCGGTGTTTTTATTCTTAAAAAGACTTCCTCCGAAGGGAATGGTAAACATTTCCTTTATTTGCAGGCAGAAAACTCGAAGGCAACGGTCCTTAAGCTTCCATCTGACCGGGTCTATCCCCTTGGAAGCCGAATTGTTGTCGATGAGAAGAACAAGGTTGTGTCTGTCACCGGGCCCATAAAAACCGGGACCAGAAGTAAATCCAACTTACTTCCCGATTCATTGCCGGTCTTTCTGCAGTTTCCCGATGCTAACGGTCTATTTATGAAGATCTTGAGCGAGCTCTTTCTGCCGCTTAAGGCAGAGTCGGTACTCGCCCTACTGAACCTCTGGAATCGGAAAGGCTATTTACCATTTTTTTCTTCTGCAACTTTGGCGCAGAAGGAAAAAGTTCTTACCTTTGCGGGGGTCTTTTCTCAGGTCTTTTCCCAAATCGATCTTGGAGCGAAAGAGCAAGAAATTCCTGGAATAAAAAAAATCCTCCACCTTCTGGGGACAAATTTGGCCCTTGAAACGCCAGAATCGAACCAACTTGGTGGCGAGGAGACTACCTTCCACCTACTAAACTATCTTTCGTCAATGAATCCTCACAAGGGTCGTTGGCTCTATTTCTCGGTCATCGAACAAGAAAAACGTCAGGGTTTAGTTCGACTTTACTACCTTCCGAATCAAAAACATCCTTCAAAAATCGAGGGCGAGCTTTATGCGGCCAATAGACTGCAATACTCCTATTTTTGGATGGAACCGAATCGAGGCACCATTTATTTATCTTCCGGTCGAGATTTTGGTACGGGGGATATTGAGACTCGTAAGAATGAACTACTGAGCCTATTAACGCCATTTCGTTTTCAAAAGGTAGCGGAATTAAACTTCCCAGCCTTCGACCCACCTGGTATAATCGAGGAAACCTATGGTTAAGAAACCCCGGGCCTCGGCACTCTACTACCGAAAGGATATGGAAGCCCCCATTGTACTTGGCCATGGAGAGGGGCCATGGGCTCGCAAAGCTATTGAACTGGCGGAGAGTCTTGGAATCCCCGTGAAAGAAGATCACATTCTTTCCCAATCGCTTTTTCAAGTTGGAGTAGGAGAAGAGGTACCGACGGATCTTTTCGAAATACTTGCCCTCGTGTATCGGGCACTTTTGGCCGAAAAATGAAAGGGGGGCTTGGGTCTCTTAGATCACCCCGGTTCGTCATTGAGATTTTTAAAAAGTATGGAGTTTTTGAATGAAAACCTATTTGCTCTCTGAACTAAAGCAGGGAATGATGTTTACCGAACCGGTGTATATCGATGAAGACACAATTCTAGTACCGGCGGAAGTAAAAATCACCGAGAAAGACTTAGAACGACTCAAACGTTGGAAAATAGAGTCAGTCATGAGCGATGGGGTCATTAAAAGTGAAATACCAGTTCTTAGTCCCGGGGATGTCAAGAATCCCCTTAGTCAACTGGCTTTCCATAACGAGGATCAACGTCAGCTAATGGATAAGTACACCAAATGGAGTGCTAAGCTTGAACAGGTCTTTCACCTAGTAAAAGAACAAAAAGTTGTGGACCGAGAAGGGGTATTGCAGATAATTGCTGAAATTTCCCAGACTCTGCACGAACAACGGGACGCCATGATTCAGTTCATTCTCTACGGTGTACAGGGTGGCTTCGGGATCATCGGGAATGCAATAAATGGAACCGTAATTGCCATGCTCATGGGTATCGAGATGAATTTTCTTGCCCACAAGCTCCAACAGTTGGCAATTGCCGCCCTACTGCGAGACGTTGGAATGGTGAAAATACCCGAAGGAATCCGAGAAAAGAACGAAGCCCTCGAAAAACAAGAATTGCAGCTTATAAAGACACATCCACTCCACACTTATAAAATTCTTACAAAAGACATGGGGTTTTCCGAGGAAGTGGCTACGACCAGCATGCAGCACCATGAACGGTGGGACGGCAAAGGGTATCCTAGGAGTATCAAAGGAAAAGAAATATCTCTGCCGGCTCGAATAGTATCTATCGCGGATGCTTTTGAAGCAATGGTCAGTGAAAGGCCGTATCGGGACTCGATGATAGGTTATGCCGCTGTACGAACTATTCTTGGCGACAATGGTCGGCGTTTTGACCCCGAGGTAGTAAAAATATTCATTCGAACCTTTGGAATCTATCCGATCGGATCGATTGTACTCTTGAGCGATGCTTCTATCGGCCGAGTTATCGAAAACCACACCGACGTGCCCCTAAGGCCGCGGGTGAAAATCATGATCGGCTCGGACGGGCATCAGTTCAGTAAGGACGAAGGACAAGATATCGACCTTAAAGACCAGAAATCGGTTTTCATCGCTCGGGCGATAAACCCAAAAGACCTACCGAGCTGAGTCTAAAAGCAGCGGAGCTTGGCAAGGAAGGCGAGTCTCAAGCCCTTACTTTTTTAATTTCCAAAGGATTTACCTTGGTAGAGAGAAATTTTCGAACCTCCCAAGGAGAAATCGATATTATCGTCGAAAAAGAACACGATTTACATTACATCGAGGTAAAGACCTATCGAGCGTTCGACGTCGCTTCGATGGAGCAGGTCATAGGTCCGAGAAAACGAGGCAGACTTTTCCGAGTAGGACTAGAATTTCTCGAATATCATCCGAATTATTTACATTATTCCATTCAGTTTGACCTCATCTATATCGATAAGTCTACTAACGAGCTATTTTGGTTCGAGGACATACTCCAACACGAGAATTAATGAAAGCTAACGGTGGACCGGACGACAGAATCAATGATCTCAAACAAAAAATCCAGGACCCCGGGTATCTGAATATGGCAATAACCGAAATGGCGTTGAGGTTGGCGAAAGACCTTTTTCCCCGTATCTATTCCGGGCAAGCTCCGCAAGGATATCCAGACCTGAGTGAATTACCAAAGGATTCATCGTCTTTTCATTGAAACCCTAGGTTGAATTCCGCTATTATCTTTGGTCTATGAGCAACTCCCTTCAAGATGAAATCACCAAACGCCGAACCTTCGGTATTATAAGTCACCCCGATGCGGGTAAGACGACTCTCACAGAAAAGCTTCTCCTCTATGGAGGAGGTATTCGAGAGGCCGGTGCGGTTAAGAGCAGCAAGATTGATAGAACCACGACCAGCGACTTCATGGAAATCGAACGACAAAGAGGAATCTCCGTTGCAACCTCGGTAATGACCTTTGAGTACGGGGGTAAGATAATTAACATCCTCGATACTCCCGGCCACAAGGACTTCGCCGAGGATACTTATAGAACTCTCACCGCTGTCGATAGTGTTATTCTTGTAATTGACTCGGTGAAAGGGGTCGAAGAGCAGACAGAAAAGCTCATGCAAGTATGTAGGATGCGGGCAATCCCAGTGATTGTCTTTGTGAATAAGATGGACCGGGAAGGCAAGCCGCCTCTAGATTTGATGGATGAGTTGGAAGAGAAGCTCGATATTCGTGTTCGGCCCCTGAGTTGGCCCATTGGAATGGGTAATCGATTTAAGGGAGTCTTTAACCTGGTCCAACAAAATTTATTTCTTTTTCGGCCGGGCAAAAGTACGATAGAAGATGAAAGAATACTCATTTCTGGGCTTGAGGATCTCCAATTACAAAGTCAAATAGGTGAAGATTCGGCCCTTCGCCTCACCGAGGATGTGCAGCTCATTGAGGGAGCCTACGGCGAGTTTAATGTGGAAGAGTACGAAAGGGCCGAGGTGGCTCCCGTATTTTTTGGCTCGGCCCTCAATAATTTCGGTGTAAGGGAACTTCTAGAGACCTTTGTCACCATCGCGCCTTCCCCCCTGCCGAGGCAAACCGATACCCGGTTGGTAGACGCGGAAGAAGAGAAATTCTCTGGGTTTATTTTCAAAATCCACGCAAACCTCGACCCTCGGCATCGGGATCGAATTGCCTTTTTGCGAGTGTGTAGCGGAACCTTTGAAAGAAATAAAATGGTGTATCATGTTCGTCTGGGGAAAAATATTCGCTATACAAACCCCTACAGTTTTATGGCGGCACGGAAAGAGGTAGTAGATCTAGCCTATCCGGGGGACGTGGTTGGTTTATTCGATAAGGGTGATCTGAAGATAGGCGATACTCTCACCGATGGCGACCCTATGATGTATCAAGGAATCCCAAGCTTTTCACCCGAGGTTTTTAAAGAACTTACCAATTTGGACCCACTCAAGGCAAAACAACTAGACAAAGGAATTCGTCAACTTACCGAAGAGGGACTTGCCCAGCTTTTTGTAAAAGATCTTGGTCGCCGGAAGATAGTCGGAACCGTTGGTACCCTCCAGTTCGAAGTAATCCAATATCGACTTCAGCACGAATACGGTGCTAGCTGCCGTTTCGAAGCTCTTCATTTTAGTCGAGCCTGTTGGATAACATCGTCAGATAAGACTGCTCTCGATCATTTCATTCGATTTCGGGAGGGAAACATTGCCTATGACAAAGATGAGGAGCCGGTTTATTTTGCGGAAAACGAATGGCAACTCAACTACCTAATCCGTGAGACCCCAAGTATTACCTTTCATATGACCAACGAATATAAGCTGAAAAAGAAAGAAGTTAGCTCCAAAGGTTAGGAGAGAGAGGCATGAACCGGCCTCTATCCCCAACGGACTACCGTTGAGGCCCAAACGAATCCAAGTCCTGCACCTACCATTACAACTATACTTCCGGGTTTGATTTTTCCATCGGTCAGGCCCAACTCGAGGGACAAGATTTGATCGTTTTGGCCCACGTGTCCATAGTTTTCTAAGTAAGTCGTTTGGGATTCGGAAAGACCCAGCTCATTCAGGATTGTCAAATGGGCCGAGCGCTTGAAGTGCAATATTGCTAAGTAGTCGATATCCGCCGAACTATATCCGCTGTCAGCTAGGCTCTCCCGCACTACGGCGTAAAAATTAGGGAGCGTTCTCTCTCCCAGTTTCTTTTTAAATCCGTCTGAATCGGTTACCTGGAAATGAAATTCATCAAGGTCCTTATCCTTCGGGGGCCAAGCCTGGGAACCAAGGACCGGAATTATACAATCCCGGGAAAAGGAACCATCTCCTCGGAAGCTACTCTCCAAAATCAAGTTCTTCGCATATCCTTTTCTAAGGACAACTGCGGCACCCCCCGCTCCAAGGTCAAGCATAAAACGAGTATCTGGTTCACGTAAGTCGATAAAGTCGCCGTTTCGATACCCACTGACGAGGAGAACAGTAGATACTCGTTTTTTTGTAAGTAAGATAGATTTTGCCAGATCGAGGCCCGCCATCATAGACCCACACATAGCTTCCATATCAAAACTGTAAGCCTTCGTGGCCCCCAGATCTTCGGCCACCCCCAGGCCGGCTAGCCAACAGGGGTAATCTTTATGCTGGGCACCATTCCAAATTACCAGATCAATTTCTTGGGGATCTATTCCGGCCTGGGCAATTGCCTTTTTTGCTGCTTGAATACCCATGTAACTACTGGTGTCTCGGGGACCGGGTAGAGGTTTTGAGTACACTCCAAATTTTTCTCGAATTACGGCTTCGGGAATTCCTGTCTGTTGGCTGATTTCTGCCGATGACATAAGGCTATTGGGAGTATAGGTTCCGATTCCCATTATTCCTACGTCCATAGTTACTTCCTTCCGATGAATACTGAATCATCTCTCATAATGAGTCTATTGTCTGTCTGTCTGTACCGGAAGTCAAGGAAAAAATCGAGTAAAAACCCTTTCGATCTGGCGAAAATTTGCAGATTGCCCGAGCATAGCGCAAAAATAACTTTACGCCACAGAAAAACTCGGACTATAATGGGGTAGTAGTCGAGAGGTGAATCGACTCTCATTATTATAAAAGTTGAGGATACAATGGCCTACTGTCGAATACGTGGAACCGGAATATACGCCCCAGGAGAACCGATAACCAACGAGGAGCTCATGACTCTTGCTTCAATCAATTTTGATTCGGACCGGCATCGGGAAAAACTTGGTATCTCCCGCCGACACATAGCTAAACTCCGTGGTTTACCGGAGACGACGGCGGATTTTGCCGAAAAAGCCGCTCGATCTGCCTTGGCCCAGGGGGGTGTGGAACCAAAAGATGTACAACTTATTGTCGTAGCGACCGATACCCCCGAATATATTAGTCCTGCCACGTCGATTTTGGTTCAGGGGAGGCTCATGGGCGAGCAAGCTCAGTGTAGTACCTTCGATATCAACGCGACCTGTGCGGGTTTTTCGACGGCCTTTGATACAGTGAATCGAATTCTTGCTGCGGACCCGGGAGTAACCAACGCCCTGGTTATTGGCGTTTATAACATGCCCGCCTTTGTCCGAGACCGAGATACCTTCGGATATTCGATCTTCGCCGATGGGGCGGGTGCATTTTTACTTGGTCGGTGCGAAGACCACGATGAAAGTCGATATATACAAGGCTATTCGGTCACCGATGGCACCCAATGGGACTATGTCGGAATCTATACTGGAGGAACAAGACAACCGATAACCAAAGAACGACTGGAAACTGAGGACTATGGGCTCCAGTTGTTAAAGAGATTACCGGGAGATAGAAACGTTAAACTATGGCCAACGGTCATTCAAGGATTGGTCAACCGGGCAGGGCTTAGGATAGACGACGTCGACCATTTTCTCTTTACTCAAATTAACAAGACCGTAATTGAAGAAGTAATGGCCATCATTGGTCAGCCGATGTCCAAGACCACAACTATTATGGAAGACTTCGGATATACGGGAAGTGGGTGTATTCCTATGGCTTTTCATGTAGGGGTCCAGAGAAAGGCTATTAAGAGGGGAGATAGGGTTTGTATGGTCGCAAGCGGTGCTGGGTTAGCCGTAGCATCGAATGTATTTGTCTACTAATAATTCTAAAGGGAGGCATCAGTAATGAGCACCGACTTGTATAAAGAAAAAAAACGTACCATTGAAGAAGTTGTAGAGTTCATAAAAAGCGACACAGACGTGATTGTGGCCCAGTGTGCCAGCGAACCCCAGGGAACAATGGAAAAGTTTCATCTCGTCGCCCCACGAGTCAGGAACGTGCAGGTTTTTTCTGTCTTAACCCTAAAGGGCTACGAGTTTTACATGAATCCTTCGATGAAAGGTCATTTTGAACTCAATAGTTGGTTCCACGCCCCGGGAAGTCGGTCGGCTGTTAAGGCGGGGACTGGTACGGTTACGTTTGTACCTAATATGCTTCACCGTGCGGCTCTCGATCGACTATCGGTGAGAAATCCGCACATCTTTTTTGGTACCTGTACTCCTCCGGACAAAAAGGGATTTGTTTCCTTGAGCCTAGGGGTGACCTATGAAAAAGATATGATCGAGAATGCTGACCTTGTAGTCCTCGAGGTAAACGAAAATCTACCTCGTACCTACGGCGATACCCACCTCCACATGAAAGATATCGATTACTTCGTAGAGTACAATCAGGAAGTGCCTGCCCTCCCGACTCCCGAACTAGGGGAAGAAGATAGACTCATAGGAAATTACGTAGCCGAACTGGTTTCTGATGGTTCGACTATCCAACTAGGTATAGGAAATATACCCAATGCGGTAGCCCTCGCTCTTCACGGGAAAAGAGACCTCGGTGTACACACCGAAATGATGGTCGACTCGATGATGGAACTCTATGAGTTGGGGGTAATAACTAATAAGAAAAAGTCGCTGATGAAAGACAAATTTGTGTGTACCTTTGCCATGGGAAGCAAAAAACTCTACGACTGGCTCGACGATAACCTGGCGGTTGAATTTCAGCGGGGCAGGTGGGTAAATGACCCAGCGGTCGTGCGACAAAATAGTCGGATGGTGAGTATTAACACCTGTATCATGGTAGATCTCACCGGCCAAGTAGCGAGCGAAAGTATTGGACCTGTCCAGTACTCGGGTACCGGTGGCCAAACCGACACCGCTGTTGGAGCAAAAGAAGCCTACGATGGTCTGGGTAAGGGGATTATTGCTTGTCATTCCACGGCAAAAGCTGGGACGGTTTCTACAATTGTTCCAATGTTACCCCAGGGTACGGTTGTAACCCTTCATCGTAGCAACGCCGATCATATAGTTACCGAGCATGGCATTGCTTATCTCAGGGGCCGTTCGATCCGAGAGAGAGCCCAAAACCTTATTGCCGTCGCCCATCCCGATCATCGGGGTTGGCTTACCGAGGAAGCGAAAAAACTCGGGTATCTTTAGGGGGAATGACACACTCTAAAAATGAAAGATGTAGTCTTTTGTGGGCAGCCCAAACTCCCATAGGTATTTTTGACTGGGTATTGAAAGAAACCAGCGCCGTTGCTCTAGGGACCTGGGATTTGGAGAACGCCTACAGGCCGCGGGGATTCCTTCAACCCTGCAAGGGGAGGTTATAGTTGGTTCAATTCTTACGGTTGAGCATGGGTAGAATAGAGCCCGACCGATTGCCCTCGGAGTTGGCGGTCTAAGAGAACTTCCAGCGTACACAGCTAATGAGGTTTGTGGTTCGGGACTCAAATCGATAATTCTCGAGGCCCAGTGAATCATGACCGTTGTAATACCCGTGGTCGCCGGGGTAGCTGAGAACATGAGCCAGGCTCTTAATATTTTATAGTGCCCCAAAGCTTGTGGTAAGCGAAAATTTCGCTATTTTCAGGGCCAAAGAATATCGTTTTTCTTTATCCAAAGGGGAATAAAGTGACGATTTTCGATGGTCCATGGACGAAGAACAGGGGTCTCCACAAGCTTCGGAGCACACAAAAAAAATTTGAAAAGGAGTTTGGCGCAATCGATCGAAGATGGGTCCCACGGTTGGGCATCAGGGACATGGATATTGGTAAACCGGGTTCACGAAATGATAAAAAGCAGCCTCCGAAAGGGTCTTGCGACCCTCTGAATCGGAGGTGGGCGAGGTATGGCCTTGTTGATCGAGCGGTAGGTAGGGCAACAACTAAACGAAAAGGTTGAGCCCCGCGTGGTCGGCTTGCTCGAGATAGGTTGCGACCCCACCAATCTCAACTCCATCGATGAGTTCGGTTGAATCAATACCCATCATGTCCATAGACATTTGGCAAGCAACCATTCGGACTCCCCCTTCCAAGGCCGACTGCAACATTTCTTCCAGGCTGGCGATATTCTTTTTCTTCATTCGGTTTCGCATCATGCCGGCACCAGTGCCGCCAAAATTCATCTTCGAAAGACCCATTGCTTTCGAGCTTCCAGGAAGCATCATACCAAACATCGTGCCCATGAAATCTTTTCTTACTTGGGGTTTATGTTCTTTTTTGAGGAGGCTTAATCCCCAAAAGGTAAAGAACATGGTTACCTGTTTGCCCGCACCGGCGGCTCCGTTTGCAATAACGAGGCTTGCAAGGGCTTTGTCCAGGCTGTCAGAGAACACCACCAGGGTCGTTCCTTTGGACCGCTCATCGGAAGTCGAACCGAGAACCGACCTCGACGAAATCGGAGTTTGGCGGGCCTTTTCGATGACCGCAACGTATTTACCACCCTCTTGGGCCATAGACACCAAGGTGTTCCCGGTCATCCGACACCAGGCGGCAGCATCTTTTGCAAATCCCGGGTCGCTTGCGGTTTCAATAATCTGCTGGCCCTCTTTGGCTTCGTCCATGACCTTTTTGAGTTTGAGGATTGGCCCGGGACACTGGAGGCCAACTGCGTCTACTTTAATTGCCTCAAAAGAAAGGGGTGAAACTGGCTTGTCCGCAACCCCTGGGCTCGGAAGGGGTTTGCCGTCCGAGCCAAATTCCCGAGGAGTTGCCTGGTAGATGGAATCATCCTTCCAAATAATATCTTTCGAAAAGATGTCTTCGTTCCCTTGCTTCTGGACTGCAAACTCGTAGGTCTTGTAGCCCCCACTCAGATTAAAGACGTCTTCAAACCCGCTCTGTCTCAGGACTCTTTCGGCTTGATAAGCACGAAGTCCTACTCCACAGAACACGACAATGGACTTGTTCTTGTCAATTTCGTCCAGTCGATTTCTGAGTTCATAGGTTGGGATATTCAGGGCTCCTTCGATCGAACCAAGGGCATATTCCTCGGGGGTGCGTACGTCAAGAAGTAGGATTTCTGACTGATCGCATCCCTGAACCTCATGCCAATGGATATGTCGGCTATCGCCGTGAATAATATTATCCGCAACGTAGCCAGCAATATTCACCGGGTCCTTCGCGCTTGAGTAGGGCGGAGCGTAGGCGTGCTCTAACTCAATGAGGTCGAAAATCGTACCATTGTTCTTTACCACCGAGGCAATGAGGTCTATACGTTTATCGACCCCGTCGTACCCGACAATCTGAGCTCCATAGACCTTTCCGTTTTCTTTATTAAAGAGGGTCTTGAGGGTGAGAGGCATTGCATCGGGATAGTACCCGGCGTGGGACGAACTGTGGGTTATTATCGACTCAAATTTCATACCCGCGGCGCGCAGGGTTTTTTCACTTGCTCCGGTAGTAGCAACCGTAAGGTCAAAGACCTTTGCAACCGCCGTTGCAATTGAACCCCTGTAGCTCCGTTTGTTTCCGTACACGATATTGTCCGCACAAAGGCGGCCTTGCTTATTTGCCGGGCCGGCGAGATAGGTAATACCTGGAATACCGGTAATAGGATTTGGATATTCGATTGCGTCGCCTACAGCGTAGATCGCAGGATCGGTAGTTTGTAAAAACTCATTAACTACTATACCCCCGGTAGCTCCAACCTCTAGTCCCGCTTCCTTTGCCAACTTGCTTTCTGGCCGGACTCCAATCGAAAGAATTACCATATCCGCATCGATGGCTCTACCGCTTTTTAGGGTGATGAGTATCTTTGGCCCGGATCCCTGATTTGCCTGAAACGCGGCTACCCCGTCTTTCAGATAAAATTCGACATTCTTTGACTTCAGGTGTTGATGAACCTGGGCAGCCATTTCATAATCCACAACGTTCATGACCTGCTGGGCCATTTCGACAATAGTAACAAAAATCCCTCGATGATGAAGATTCTCTGCCATTTCGAGGCCTATAAATCCTGCTCCAACTATGACTGCTTTCTTGGGTTTTTGTTCGTCTACAAAGGACTTGATTGCGTCGGTCTCGGGAACCGATCGAAGAGTAAAGATACCAGGACTGTTTATACCAGGGATTGGTGGACGAACCGGTTCTGCCCCGGGGCTCAAGACAAGCACATCGTAGGAAAGGTCTTTTTCTTCAGAGGTTTGTAGGTTTTTAACCCGAAGAGTTTTCTTGCCTCTATCGACCGAAATAGCTTCTGTTCGAATGAGGACGTCGATATTGAGCTGAGCTTTAAAACTTTCAGGGGTCTGGACAAACAATCGCTCTCGTTCGGGAATTACCTCCCCGATGTAGTAGGGCAGTCCGCAGTTAGCATAGGATATATGTTCACCCCGTTCGACAATAATGATCAAGGCCGACTCATCGATCCGTCGGAGCCGGGCGGCGGTGGTAGCACCTCCGGCAACTCCTCCAACAATTAGATAGTTCATGATAGCTCCTGGTAAGAAAGTTATATCGATAATAATAGCTCGATATTGAAGTGTATCACAACAATAATACATTGGAAAGTGTCTATATTAAAAAATTTAAATAAAGGTATTGAGAGGCTTTCTAGAACTCTACAAAAACGAGATCGTTTTTTTCGGGATAAATTGTTGGCGCAATTGTTGAGCTCACCCTAAGGACCAGATCGTCTCCGGTTGTTGCAATAATCTCCGCATCTGCTATGGGGATTCGGTCGCCATTGGCGAGAATTCGACTAATAAAAACTCTCCGGACCCTCCCAGTCTCAAAAATTGACGCCCTGCGCACGGTAATATTCGGCGCTGATACCGAGATGACGGTCCCAAGAGCTCTCGACACATCTCGATTATCTCGACCGGCGATGGTTTCTTTTGCAACCCCATCGATTTCCCGTATGAGGTTATCGAGAAGTTCCATAGAGTCCTGATTCGCCGAGCCCGAGGTCGCCAGGAGACGGATTTGTTCATCGGCGATCTTCGCAGAACTGGCGAGAACCGCTGCTAGAATTTCGTCCTCTGCTTCGGCCCGAACCCGATTTACTTCTATTTCTATGAGATTTTCCACGACCGTCCGAAGGATTATAGTTAGGTCTGGAAACACGTCCGCAGCCCCGGGGCTCGAATCGAATACGTCGAGAAGTTCGTTGAAGCCCGATCGTATTTCTTCTCGGTCGGACCCATTTGAAAGGCTGCGAATTCTTGTGCTCTCGGTATCGTAGGATTCTTGAAGGGTTTGAAGTTTTCCAACTTCCGTAGCGAGTCGGGCTTGACTCTCTTGGGAGGCAATTATCACCGTTTGAAGTTGCTCGATGCGCCGAGGTAGACTATCAAAGGACGATTCTATCGATGATACACCAACACCGGGTACTTCGGAATCACTTACCTCTCCGAAGGCGACACTACTAAAGGACTCGAGAATTCGATTGAGTCGCTCGGTAGCAACTGCATTTATGGTTTCTAAATTTGCAATTTGAGCATTTTGCTGGTTCACCCTGGCCACTAATCTTGCAACTTCTTCCGGATCTCCCGGGTACTCAAGCACGACTTCCTTTTCCTCCGAGGGTTCCCATCCATTTTGCGCTGCAAGGACTGTTGCTTCTAGGGTTGCTACAACCCCAAGATCTGAATCTGCTCGGGACCTCAAAAACTCACCCTTAGGATTTTGAACAAAATCTTGAATAAAGGTTCGAATATTCTCTAGGTTCCCGAGGGCTTCTTCCCAGTTCGAAAGCCCTACTTGAGCACCAATTTGCCGAAGGCCGAGGTCTACCCGGTTGTCGTATATTTGGCTGAGTTGATTCTGTTCTCCGAGGGCTTGAAGTTCGCTTGGGGTCTCAGAAGCCGCTACCCCAGTACGTACTTGCTCAAGATTTCGGGTCTGCACGGTAATTTGGTTTTTAATCTGATCTCTTTCAGCAATCGCGAGGTAAAGGTTTTGTTCAAGTTCGGATTTTCTATCCAAGAGTCTTTTGCGTTCGATTACCTCTTCCAGATCCAGAGCAAGAAGTTGGGATTCAATAGATTCAAGTTCCGCCTCTATGGCTGCAATTTCTTTGTTTTTTTGATCTAGAGAACTTTGGGCCTCAGCCAAAAGGGCCGATACAATGTCCTCACCGACGGCGAGTCGGTCGCTCGAGTGAAGGGTATAACCTTCCTGGGCGGAGGCAAAAAAGCCCCACAAAACTAAGACCAAGACCACCATTACTAATGCAAGTGAACCGTTCAGAATCAGGGGGAACGCCGTACCTTTTTTTAAGGGACTAAAGCTGGAGTTGGTATTTTTTAAATTAGTTCGCTCCGAATCTACGAGTAATTCTATCTCTCTACGAGCTTGATCCTCGTCATCGGCTCCAGCGATAGTGTCTATCGAAGGCTCTGCCATACGCCTTATATTCTATAGCAAAAAGTAAAGTAAAAAAAGCGAAATTGGCCAGCTTGGAAGAATTACGATTCTTTTTTTTCTCCCCTTAGTTTACACTTAGTTGGTATGAGGTTGGCGAATTTTATCCATTACAGGTGGTTTGATTGAGCGTAAAGATTAAAATTCTACTGAGTGTTATTCCCCTCATAATTTTCGCCCTCGTAATTTCTGGGTTTACTGCAGCTTTGTCCGCTAGGAACGGCCTCACCAGTCTTGCCGTCGAATTTTTAGGATATAAGGCCGAGCAACTCGAGAGCTATGCTCAAGATCAGTGGAACCTGTTGGTGAACAACAATTTGCAGGATCGAGAAGACTTGGTAATCATTACCAAAACCAGTATCGCAAACAATGTAATCCAGTTTACCCGCTCCCCAACAGAGCTTACGTTCGCCCTTGGCCCCCAACTCAATCGGGCTTTCGCAAATCGCCCCTTAGATTTATCGAGTCTTAATGACGAAGACAGGCAAGTACTTACAGTCTTTTACGAACAAAAAAACCGAGGATGGGTCACTTTTAGCCTCGGTAGCGAAGAAAGAGTCGGGTACAGTTTCTTTTTCGAACCCTTCAATTGGTTGGTGCTTATTACCGAAGCCTCACAGACTTTTTATGTCCCGGTTAATCAAATAATTTTTCAAAGTGGAATCGTTCTCGCCAGTTCTATCATTGTAAGTATTCTTTTGTTGATCTTCTTAGTGGGAGTCCTCACCCGACCTTTGGGTTCCATGGTACGAGCTATGGACCACATCATCGAGAGTGGTGACCTAAGCGAACGGGTAGAGGTCGAATACCATGATGAAATTGGCAAACTTGCCCATACCTTTAATACCATGATGACTCAGTTAGACGCGGCCTATCGGCAAGTAAAACAGTACGCCCTTGGCGCAGTCCTAGCAAAACGGAATGAGC
This sequence comes from Spirochaetales bacterium, assembly GCA_009991955.1. Taxonomy (GTDB): domain Bacteria; phylum Spirochaetota; class Spirochaetia; order DSM-27196; family Salinispiraceae; genus SKVS01. The sequence goes on along the minus strand of JAACWS010000061.1, from coordinate 956 downwards.
AAAAAATTCGACAGATTTTTCAAAAATACGTTCCCAACGACGTAATTAACCAGATTTTTGAGCGTCCCGAGGCGGCTTTAATAGGCGCGACGAAAGAAATTGCAATTTTCTTTACGGATATTCGGTCATTTACGACAATTTCTGAGTCCTACACCCCCGAGGCCCTGGTGAATGTCCTCAACAACTACTTCTCTGTGCTGGTAGAAATTATTATTGAGCATCACGGTATCGTCGACAAGTATATTGGGGATGCGGTTATGGCCTTTTTTGGTGCTCCGTTTTCGAACGAGAACGATGGATACGAAGCTCTTACTGCGGGGCTCAAAATAGTTCAGGCTCTAAAAACTTTTAATGACCAACTAGCGAAGGATGGAAAGCCCCTTTTTCTCACTGGCGTCGGTATCAATTTTGGAGAGGTCACGGTTGGAAACATAGGGACCGAGAAGAAGATGGATTACACCGTTATTGGTGATAGCGTAAATCTGGCTTCTCGGCTTGAGGGACTAACGAAAGAGTATAAGCAAGAAATCCTCATTTCCAATAGCCTCCGAATGAAGGCTGGTCCAATGTATCCCTATCGACTGGTAGATACGGTTATAGTAAAAGGGAAGACCAAGGGCGAAAGAATTTTTACCTCGGCACTCTCTTTGTCTTCCTCAACCGCTAAGGCCTGGGAGACCCATAATCAGGCAACTGACTTTTTTTATGAGCGAAAGTTTACTGAGGCGAAAGAACTCTTTTACCAAGTACAATCGGCTCTTCCCGGAGATTATCTCTCCGAACTCTATATACAAAGATGCGAGCGGTTCCTTAATGATCCTCCTCCCTTAGATTGGAACGGGACTATTAAGATGGAGCATAAATAATACCTGAATCCGTATAAACCATCCAGTAATCCACTCCCCCATAAAATGGAGTGCATATAATTTACATTTGATACCTGGAAGTCATCTTAA
>JAACWS010000060.1 GCA_009991955.1 Spirochaetales bacterium | reverse complement strand
CCAGATTCCTGCATTTCCAATTCTTGACTGGTTGCATCGCACAAGTAGTTTCAATAACCACTCGTCTTGACTTCTTTTCCTTCTCTAATAACTGTGTAAGAACGTTCCTGTCAATTTGCAGTTATGCAAAATGCGGAGTTTCCGTTAGGCGCTTTTACGCTATTTCCTGTCGGTGAGAGTGAAGCTTATAGAACTTCAGACTTTGGGTCAAGAGGAAAACTCTTGATTTTCAGGATTTTTTCTTCTTTCGAAGAGCACTAACTTGCCGCCGGGGATACCCAGCTGACGAGAGGGTGAAAGTACCAAAACCTCTAGAATCTGTCAATCGGTTTTGGAAATATCTATTAAAAAAACTATGCCTGCTCTTGTTCCTCTTGTTTTTTGAGGGATGCAATTCTTACTTCGCGAGTTTGGATATCTTTTTCCGCCTGTCGGATGAGGTCGAGAATTTTCGTCAGCTCAGTGTTCTTGGACGTCACCGAAGCTTTCCCTTCTTTCTCGAACTGCTCGTACACATAAAATCCCAATGAACGAAGGAGATCTTTAATTCGATTCTCGAGTTCACGAATTTCAATTTTTAACACGCCTTTTTCGCCGAGATCCCTCGCAGCATCCCCAGCTTTACCGAGGGCATCTTTCGAGGCCACCAGGCCCTTATCTACCGCATCCTTGACTCTTGACCAAAAATCCATGTATGTAACTCCCCTACAGTTTATTGACTGAATCATAAATCAACGCGTAGTATTAATCAAATCAATGCAAGCGTAACTCTGCTACCGTAAGGGGGAATATATGAGACTGATTTTTTTGGGCCCTCCTGGGGCAGGTAAGGGCACAATGGCCGCTCGGCTTGCTCGGGAGTTAAACATACCCCATATTTCCACCGGGGACATAATTCGAGCAGCTATTCGATCGGGTACCGAGCTAGGAAATCACGTGAAAAAAATTGTCGAATCCGGGAGTCTGGTGTCCGATGAGTTGACCGTTGGACTAGTAAAAGAACGGTTGGCCGAAAAGGATGCCCAAATCGGCTTTATTTTAGACGGATTTCCTCGAACTATACCTCAAGCAGATGCTTTGAAAGAAATTTCTGCGATCGACAGAGTCATCAACTTTGTATTAGAGGAAAGCGAAATTATTCGACGGCTCTCCGGACGCCGGGTCCACGAGGCCTCAGGCCGAACCTACCATGTGCTTTTTAATCCACCGACTATCGAAGGGAAAGACGATCTGACCGGCGAACCTCTTTCGACCCGACCGGATGATCAAATTGAGGCAATCAAGATTCGCCTTCAGGTTTATCGAGACCAAACCTCGCCGTTAATAGGCTACTATGGGTCTGAGAACCTTATTGAAAATTTGAATGCTGCCCAGTCTCCGGACCAGGTGTTCGACCAACTTCTGGCCCTCACAGGTCCAAGTGCTTAACTTCCCGCTTCCTGTTCCCTTAGCTCCTGGACCTGTGAAGGAGCTAGGACAGGCAAAAATTCTTCTTCGATTCCTGACCAATGGACCCCTTGTTCATCCAAAGCAGCGGTAAGCCAGGTATATCCCATTTCCGAGTCTTGGAGCGTAGAATAGAATCGACGGGCCAGCTCCAAGGCCTGATCAGATGCCCGATAGGGAAGACGATAGAGCCGCTCTCGCAGGGCTACTTCCTCGAGGGTTCTTTCCTGCTTCTGATAAACTTCAGCTAAATAAGAAAGAAAAAAACCTTCCTGCCCGAGATTGAGGCTTTCGAGAAGAGCGCCAGCTTCATCTATTTCACCTACTTCGCCCCTAAGAACTGCGGTCATTGCCGCGAGTTTGGTATCGGCCTCCAACCAGGTCTGGGGGAGTCCGGAGGCCTCTTGGGCACCGTCGGCAAATCGGCCCGCCCGATAGTAGGCCAATAGGAGGTTGTACGTCCCCAGCCTTCCCAAAGATTCCCGATGAGAGGTGAGTAAATCGAGGGCTTCATAGTCTTCTCCGAGTAACTGGTATCCATAGGCGAGGGCCTCGATGAGAAGAATATTTTGGGGATTCTCCGTGAGAAGTCCTTTTAGGAGCGATACCCCTTGGTCAACCTGTTTATTATCGATGAGAGCCCGGGCAAGGTTGTACCCGATGTCGGCGGAGTTGGGGCTGATTTCATAGGCCCGGGACAGAAAATTGACGGCTTGGGAAAGTTCGCCCGATTGATAAAAGCCTTGCCCGAGGCGGGCGTAATCCTCTGCCAGGACGATCGATTGGTCAGCCGGTGGTGTGTTGCACCCGAGAATTGAGACACTCAAAATCAACAGAAAAAGAACACCCATGACCCGACCTTAAATCATCTTGCCCAGAACGGTTTCTTCGATCTTCCGTACCTGCCACCGGTAGAGGTTTGCAATGTTCTGGCCGTAATCGGCTATGAGCTGAATTATGTTCCGAGGTAGTTCTTCGCTATCGCGACCGTTGAGTCTATCGCCGGCGTCCCCCAGACCCGGGAGGATATAGGCATCATCGTTAAGGACTGGGTCCATCCAGAGAGTGTAAAGCTCGATGTTTGGAATACCCCTCACGACTTGCAAAGCCCCCTCAAGAGCTGAAATTACCGTAAAAAACTTGATCGATCGGGGAAATACCCCCTGGGATTCGAGGTACCGCACGATGGTAACTAGGGATCCGCCGGTCGCGTTCATAGGATCGGCAAAGATGAGGTCCTTGCCGTTGAGGCCCTCGAGATCAAAATACGAGTAATCCAAGTCCAAGAGGTAGTCCATGTCCACTTGCTTCTTTTTATCGTTTCTCCGAATGCGGAAGAGGGCAAAGGGGGTAACGTAGCCCGAGGAACTGTACTCCTGAATTTCTTTAGAAACTATAATACTGGGCAAAAGGGCTCCACGAAGCATGACACACATAACAGTGTTGTCTAGTAGATGGTCGATGGCGGGAATTTTGTGGACCGCATAGTTTTGCACCGGTTGGGTGACCGGGGTACGAATGATGAGGTGATTTTTGTGGGCATCGTGGCTCATATGGAATGCCAGTTGGAACAGGAGCTCGTAGGCCCGCTGGACGTAGTACACAAATTCTTGCCGTTGGGTGCGGGTATCGCGCAACTTGGCTATGAGCCTCGACACTTCGCCGTGATTCTCCTTGGGTTGCTGAAAAGAATAGACCCGAATACGCCCGTGGTTGCCCACGATATCTTTCATTGCATCGCCCATTTCATTGTAGAGCTGAATTATTTCTTCTTTGGCCTTTCCTGGGGAACCGACCTCGAGTTCTTGGCCGTAGCGATGGAACTTTACCAGGGCCCGATCGTAGAGGGCATGCATTTTGCTCAAATGATTTTGGTCTTCGGGGGTCAGAAATCCCTCAAGATCGGCAGCGTGGAGCACAATTTGACGTGACATAGTACCTCCTGCAGGGCGTTATACAATGATGTTGGCATAGTACCATAATTTTGGGCCCAGTTGCGAGTTGTGCTTGTTTTTTGGTGCTTCAAGAGATACTTTCTGCCGTAGATATATAATTAAGGAGTTTTTCGAATGAAAAAACGCATCGTACTCATCGGGTTGATTTTGCTCTTGACCGCCGGCGGAACTGGTTTGTTTGCCAAGAGCGCTATTGGGGTTTCCGCAGGGTTGCCAATTGGTCCAGGACTTGCCGGGTCGAACGTTATGTTGTCTCTCAAGATTGATAGCTTTCCCCTTTTGTTAGGTTTAGGCGCCCAACTGGGAGACTCTGCGAATATTGGAATTACCGCGGATTACTGGATTACCAACCCGAACCTCACCGGAATATTGAATTGGTATTTGGGAGTCGGTGGTTATCTCGGAATCGGTATTGATAGTGATGTCCAGGTTGACCTGGGATTTAGGATTCCTGTAGGCCTGAATATTTTTATTCTTGATCGGGCCCTCGAGCTATTCTTAGAAATTGCGCCAACTATTAGCGCTGCCTTCGAAGACCCTGTCCGTTTCCCTGTAATAGGCGCCCAAGGAGCCCTTGGTTTCCGAGTTTGGTTCTAATCTATTCCTTACTTTTGTCCATAAGGCACCTCTCGGTGCCTTTTTTTTATCTTTGTAGTATTCTAAGGGAATGAAAAAGCTACCAATCATCTACTTATTCGTCCTTTTAGCTATCGGTTCAGCTAACCTCTTTGGCTTCGGAATTGGCCTTTCTGGAGGTGGTACTTTGGGATCTGGAATTCCTGGCACAAATCTCATGCTCCAATTTAAACCCGATGAAAGTCGATTTCTCTTTGGCCTTGGGGCAGATTTTCAGCAAGATATTGCCCTGGGTGTAAGCGCAGACTACTGGTTCCGAAACGATCCACTAGTCGATATTATCCAGTGGTACCTAGGCGCCGGGCTGTACGGAGGCCTTCGAACTGGGAGTAATCCGGAGTTTGTTATCGCAGGACGGCTACCGATTGGACTCAACATGTACTTGTTAGACAATTTTTTGGAACTATTTTTGGAGGCCGCTCCAACCGTCGGTGTTGGTACCAAAATTCCAGCTATCGGCGTACAAATTGGACTAGGATTCCGCCTTTGGTTCCCCGAGAATACGGGATTTCCTGCCCTCAAAAGAGAATAAAAAAAAGGGAACAACCGCTGAGGTTCTTCCCTTTTTTGCCATCTCCTAGGGGGCTCGAACCCCTGTTGCCGGGATGAAAACCCGGTGTCCTAACCACTAGACGAAGGAGACATACTCGTTCGTTTTTGCCTTTTTACGGCACCATCTCCTAGGGGGCTCGAACCCCTGTTGCCGGGATGAAAACCCGGTGTCCTAACCACTAGACGAAGGAGACATACTCGACCAAAAAACATATTGGGGTAACGTGCTTTTTGGCCTATGAGCCGCACTGGATTCGAACCAGTGACCCACGCCTTAAAAGGGCGTTGCTCTACCTGCTGAGCTAGCGGCCCGAGTAACAGGACCGAAATGTATCAATACCCTGTCCTCTTGTCAAGCCGAGGACATAAAAAAACCGTCGAGCCAGGGCCCGACGGTCTTCATTAAAAGGCAACTCCTTTAAAAGCGGAACGCGGTTTCGAAGCTGAAACCAATATTCTTGAACTGGTACTCGCCGTTTACTTCTTTTAGTTCTGTAGCAGCAACAGCCGCATTCAGGTCCAAGAAGAACAGTTTGAGACCCAATCCTGCAGTAAGTCCACCACCACCGGTACCGGTATAACCCGCCCGAGCAGAGATGAACCGAAGAATCTTAATATCCGCACCCACATTGATGTGGTTCAGGATTGTTCGGTCCTCGCTAATGAGGGTGTTTTCATCGGCTTTTCGGACAAAGCCAAATACATCGTGGATATCAATACTCACCCGGGGATCGATGATGTTCGCAAAGACACCAAGATCCGGATGGAAGCTGGCACCAAGATTGAACTTCATGGGAGGTACGGAGTAGAGGGCCTCGATTTCGGCGGGGGAAAGATCTGCACCTGTTCCAAGAGGCGGAGCAACGAGCCACTCTGATCCGTATTGGTCCAAGGTGTATCGGCTGGCGGAGGTTAATTGGAAAGGAATTATGTCCTTGAGCACTGCTCCAAAGGTGAAGGGTCCTAGGTCCATGAGTGCCCCTACATCGAGACCAATTCGGAATCCGGTATAGATGTCGCCGATAAGACTGGAAACATCGGTACTTCCGCCACTTTGGGCCGACAAGATAAAGGGTGCCGGGTTAACGTCGCTGTACCCGAGAATTGTGGGACGGGCTTGCACCCCGAGGGTTACAGGACCGATTGGGAAGGCAAAACCCACAGCCAGGGTGAGGGTATTCATGATTCGGCCCCGAGAAGCCAGGAGGTTAGCCCCTGTAAAGGTTGCGTCGGCACCGGCAAAAAGACCAATACCAAAACCGTTTCCAGCGTAGGCGATGCCAAGGTTTGCCCCCGCTCGAACGTTACCCGAAGGGAGGGCGTTGGAGTTGTTAGCCTTAGTAAGTTCGGCTTTGAAGGTGGATTCATTATAGCTTGTATATGAAAGTGAAGTACCTCCATCGGCCGCACTACTTGCAGTATTAATTGCCGCAGCAAATTCATCGGGGTCAGATATTAGAGGTAACAACGCCACAGCAAGTGCACCAAAATCATCGCCCGCGGCGTCAATTTGCTCTTGAGTGACATAGTTTGCATCTTTCAATGCAGTCAAAGCAGATTCTTGCTGCGCAGTGGTCAGGTCTGATGCCCAAGTCCCCAAGGCCTCGAACTGACCGGCTAATTCAGCCGAAATACCCAAACTGGCAAGAAAATCGTCTTCTTCGGTAGCTCGAGAAGAGGCAGCCAATGCCCCCTCGCCCCGTAGTGCATCGAGCATGAGGTTCACAAGACCCTGGTCAGCAAAGGCGTACCCAGAAAGAGACAGCAGGGTAAACTCCCCCTCCCGGGCGAAACCCGCGGGGTTGTAGTAGAACGAGTTGAACCCCTCAGGATTCGCGGTAAAAGCTCCCCCTTGACCCATAGTTATGGGGTGGGGAGGCATAAAGGGGTCGACCTGGGCAGCAAGAAAGCCTGCACCGAGGATAAACACCCCAAGAATAAGAATCAGTTTCTTCATAGTGGTCTCCTTGTTTCTTACAGAGAACTCGACTCGAGTCCCCGAAGGGTTGAACGAAAGGGATTTATTTTTAAATCCTCATTACTTAGTATACCTCGAGATAGAAAAATATTCATGAGACCGGAAATTTTTTGATTTTTCCTTGGACTAAATTTCTCTAATACATTCTTTATGAGGGAGCATTATCTGGTAAATGTATTTTTTTGTAGACTATTTTCTTGGGCAACTCTAACATCTGGTTGTCTGGCCAAGTTGGTCATTTCACCCCAATGACTTAAGCGCGCGGGCTGATTAAGAAAAGGGGTTTTCAGAGATGCCCTTCTTAGAAAACGAGCCCGGCAAGTGCGGGGCGTCGAGACATCTATAGCTGAGCCTGAACTCTCGATAATCCTTGCTGGGCAGCGGTGAGGTTCGCTTGGAGGTTCAGGGCTCGCTGGTAGGCGGCCCGGGCGTTTTCGAAGCTACGCACCTGTTCGCGAGCAAAACCCAGACGAGCCCACCAAAGGGCAACTCGCGGATTATGGTGGACAGCGGTGGTCAGAGCGATGTCGGCCCGGTGGAACTCGCCGAGACGAATATAGATTTCGCCCATGAAGTAGTACATTTGGTCGATCCGAGCGCCCGTGGGTTGAAGCTGCACGTACTCTTGCAAGTACTGAAGGGCCAGGGTGTTTTGGTTCAATTGGTACTGGGCCTGGGCCATAATGCCAATTATCCGATAGTCAAATCGAGAAATAGCCAAAGCCTGTTGGGCGTAGTCCCGGGCCTCGGCCCATCGGCCCATATCCAGAAGGCTCCAACCCAAAACAGTGTAGGAGTCGAGGTTTCGGGGATTCTGTTGAAGCTCCTGGAGGGTAACGTTTACTGCGTCTTGGAAACGGCCCTGCCGCCAGAGGGCCAGGGCATCGGGACGGGGAGTCTGGGTAGCCGCAGGGGCTGTGGGGGTGGCCGGAGAAGTAGCCTGCTGGGAGTAGAGCGAAATCCCAGGGACGAGAGCCAGGATCAAAAATCCCACAAGAAAAATCCCAAAGGTAGAGGAAAGAAATCCGCTAGAATTACAAACTTTCACGGCGAGCCTCCCTACGGGTGATTGAAGGATCGGGCAAGGTTGACTGAGTTTCGTTGGATGAGTGGGCAGCGGGGACCATGGTACAGCGACCATTGAAGAGGCTTCCCGATTGAATAAAGAGATCGGGAGTTTCGATATCGGCAGAAAGGGTGCCCGATTGGTAGAGTTCAATTCGTTTGGAAGCCTTGACCGTCCCGGAGAGAGTACCTTTCACGCTAAGGGTAAGGGAGGTAAGGTGAGCATCAATGGCCGCGGCCTGATGAATGTAGACATCGCTGGTAGAATTTACCGTTCCGTCGACCTTACCTTTGATGAGGGAGGGATGGTCGAGGGTAAGGGTTCCGGAAAACTCGATGTCCTCGCCGATGATAGTTTCAATTTCTGCTTCGTCGATGGTCCGAAGCCTTAGTTCTGCCATGCAGTCCTCCCGGTCTCTGGGATAGTACTATTCGCCCGAATCGTCTGTCAACGTTTCCAGTGTTCCCATGAGCTTACGAAAAGCCACGTCCATTTCGGCGCGAAGGGATTTGGTATAGGGATTGTAGCGTTGAAGATCTAAAAAAAGCTGCCATGGATCGTTACAGGTCTGTTCCCGGACTTCAAAAATCTTTCGATACCCAAGAGTACCTATGGGGGAGGGATGAAGATCGAGCTCTCCGAGGATTCGCCCAATAAAGTGGGTGATTCCCTGGGTTCGAGCCGCCTCTTGGTCGTGTTCTTCGGGGGTCATGGGCAGAACTCGCAGACCCAGGTTTGTAAAGGTCTGCTGCCAGGCAGCAAAGAGTTTGGTCGACCGGGGGTTGTTCCGGGGATCGGGGCACATGACCAAGGGGAGATCCGGTTGGTTAGCCGAATCGGGGCCAAACATGGGGTGCAAGGGAAGTATGGGATTCGAAAGGGGGATTTTTTCGGCCATTACCTTGGTCGGATAGATCTTGACCGAGCAGGTGTCAAAAATGAGGGTCTCGGGTGCCAAGTAAGGAGCCAAGGTCATACAGACCTGGGGCATCGACGAGATGGCGGTACACAGAAAGACACAGTCGCACCGGCCGAGTTCTTCCAGGGACACAAGCTCGATTGAGGAAATCACTGCTCGGGGGCTACGGTTGTAGCCCAGGATTCGGGCCGGTGTCTTTGCCAACAGACTGCCCCAGAATTGGCCAAATCGGCCCAGGCCATAGATTCCAATGGTCATAGACCCAAAGTATACCAAACCTCGGTTCGTGTGGCCATGGACAGGAAAACTGTGGTATCTTAATCCCCTAAAATCATCTCCAAAAAAAGAGGAAATCCCTATGACCTTCTTAGAAACCATTGCAGCAAAAGCCACATCAATGAAGAAAAAGCTTGTATTGCCCGAGGGGACCGAACCCCGAACCATCCAAGCCGCCCGAAAGATCTTGGACCAAGGAATCGCCGTGGAGGTTGTGCTTTTAGGAGCTTCCGAAGGGATTAAGAAGATTGCCGCAGAAGTAAAGACCGACCTAAAGGGAATCGTGTTGGTTGACCCAGCCACCGACAGCCGACGCCAGGCCTACGCCACCGAATATTTCGAATTGCGAAAACACAAGGGAATGACCCCGGAAAAAGCCTACGAAGAAATGGCCGACAACCTGCGTTGGGGTTCCATGATGGTACGCCTAGGCCACAGCGATGCGATGGTAGCCGGAGCCGAAAACACCACCGGCGACGTACTCAAGGCCGCCTTTACCATTATTAAAACAAAACCGGGCATAAAAAGTGCCAGCTCTTGCTTTGTCATGATTCACCCCGATCCGGCCTGGGGTGACAAGGGCAGAATGATCTTTGCCGATTGTGCAACAATCCCTAATCCTACTGCCGAACAATTGGCCGAAATTGCCCTGGCCGCGGCCGAGAGTTGCCGGACCTTTCTGGGCACCGAACCGGCGGTGGCGATGCTCAGTTATTCCACCAAGGGAAGCGCATCGGGTCCAGAAGTGGACAAGGTTGTAGAAGCCCTGGCTTTGGTAAAGGCCCAGGCCCCTACCCTCCTGGTCGATGGAGAAATGCAACTGGACGCGGCGATTGTTCCTTCGGTCGGAAGTAAGAAGGCTCCAGGGAGCCTTGTAGCGGGAAAGGCGAACACCCTCATTTTCCCCGACCTTCAGTCGGGCAATATTGGGTATAAGTTAGTCCAACGGCTCGGGGGAGCAGGGGCGGTTGGACCGATTCTCCAGGGTTTTGCCAAACCGGTGAGCGACCTGAGCCGAGGATGCTCGGTAGAAGATATTGTAAACGTCAGCGCCCTCACTATTACCCAAGCCGAGGCCTAGGACAATGCGTATAGGGTTAGTCGGCTACGGTCGAATGGGGCGGATAATTCGTAGTATTGCCGAGTCCCGGGGCCATTCGGTTTCGGTCATAATTGACCCTGCGGCTGTGGAAGCGGACTTTCCAACCCTAACCCCCGAAAGTCTGGTCGATACGGACGGAATTATTGAATTTAGCCTTCCGGGACCCAACGGAGAGTGGGTAGCAAAGAACGTGCAAGTGTACGCAGAAACTGGGGCTCGGGTTGTGTTGGGTACCACGGGGTGGGACGAACATCGAGACCTCATCCTTGCGCCCTTGGCCCACACTACCGGTGCATTTTTGTACGGTTCTAACTTTAGCCTCGGGGCCAATATGCTCTTTCGTTTGACCGCCCAAGCAGCAAAAATGATAGAGACGATCGATAGCTACGATATTATGGTTCACGAGTACCACCATAGCCAAAAAAAAGACAGTCCATCGGGGACAGCCTTTACCCTGGGAACCGAAATTCTCAAGAATAATCGGAGAAAGAAGGTTATTGTAGGTGATTCCCTGCGCAACCGACCAATTCGTCCCGAAGAGCTCCACGTATCGAGCACCCGGGGCGGGCATATTCCTGGCATTCATACGGTTACCCTCGATAGCGAAGCGGATAGCCTGAACATTAGTCATACTGCCCGTAGCCGCGAGGGCTTTGCCCTGGGTGCGGTGTTGGGATTAGAGTGGGTGGCCCAAAAAAATGGTGTGTTTACTACGGACGATTTTTTTTCCACCCTCTTCGCCCATTAATTTACCTTAGGTAAGGAGATAGTTCATGTACCGAGGAGTATATACTGCCCTGGTGACCCCTTTTAAGTCCGATGGTTCGGTCGACGAAGTTGCCCTACGAAATTTGGTCGATGCTCAGATAGCAGGAGGTGTTCAGGGAATAGTTCCCGTAGGCACCACCGGTGAGAGTCCGACGGTTACCCACAAAGAAAACATACAAATCGTTGGAATAGTTATTGACCAGGCTGCGGGCAGGGTTCCGGTAATTGCGGGAACCGGGAGTAACAACACCCAAGAAGCCATCGACATGACCACCCAGGCCAAGGAATTAGGGGCCGCAGCGAGTCTGCAGGTGGCGCCTTATTACAATAAACCGAACCAGGAAGGGCTCTACTTGCATTTCTGGACCCTGGCCGAGAAGGTAGACCTGCCTCTGATTGTGTACAACATTCCCGGCCGAAGCTCGGTGAATATTGAAACCTCTACCCTCATGGAACTAGCAAACCACCGCAATATTGTTGGGGTCAAAGAAGCCAGCGGCAATATTTCCCAGATGATGGACGTGCTCAGCCAACGACCGGCGAATTTTTCAGTTCTCTCGGGAGATGACAATTTGGTGTTTCCGTTAATCGCCTTGGGTGGTGACGGGGTTATCTCGGTGGCCAGCAATATAATTCCCGGGGAAATGAGCCAGTTCGTAAACACCTGTTTAGACGGAAAATGGGATGAGGCTCGGTGCCAGCATTACGCCTTGTTGCCGCTGTTTAGGGCGATGTTTTTCGATACAAATCCCCTACCGATTAAGTACGCCCTTAGTTTGACTGGCGTTATGGAAGCCCACTACCGGCTTCCCATGATTGTACCAAAGGAAGAAATTCGACAGAAAATTCACCAGGTCTTGATAGACCAGGGGATTCTTTAGTTTTGCGGTCCAAGAGCTCGGGCGAGGTTACGAAAAGCAGGTGGCGCAAACTCCTCGGCTCGTCTTCCAGGGTCCATTCCTAGTTCCTTTGCTATCTGAGAAATTTCGTCCCAGGTGTAGAAACCTTGATTGTTGGGTTTCGGGATTTGGAGGACTCGGAGATTGTTTTGAAGGGTCTTCCGGCGGCTGGCAAAAGATCCCCGGAGAATTTGGGCAAAAATCTTGGGGTCTGGAAGTAATTCTGACTGCTCGAGGCGGGTGAGGCGCAGAATGGTGCTGGTTACCTCGGGAGCGGGATAAAAAGCACCGGGTTTGAGGTCACCGGCGATTTCAACCTGATAGTAGGTCTGGCAGAGTACCGAGAAGCTGGAGTATTCTTTTTTCCCCGGACCGCTGATCATTCTTTGAGCCACTTCCCGCTGGAGGGTAAAGACCATGGTTGGGGGGAGAAACTGGGCTTCCATAAACCCCGCAATCATAACCGAGCCGGTACTATAGGGTAGGTTCCCCAGTAGGATATCGGGAACGCCGTGGATCTGGGCCTGCTCGGGCCAGGTTTTGAGTCCATCACCTTCGACAATAGTCAATCCCGATGAGTCGGCAAATACTTCTTTGAGCATTCGCACAAACCCATGATCAATTTCGAATACCCTCACCTGCTGGTAGGTCTTTAACAAGAGATGGGTAAGGGCTCCCAGACCTGGACCCAGTTCCCACACCTGAAGGTTCGAATCCTGGGGCAAAAGGGCGAGGATCTTTGCCCTGGCGGAGGGACTGATCATGAAGTTTTGCCCGAATCGCTTCTTCATCGAGAAACCTTGGGCCGCCAGGAAATCGTGCAGAAAGCGGGGGGAGTCGTAGTCGAGGTTCACGGACAGCACCGTACCAAAGGTACCACCCCCCTATCAAGCCCCCAAGGCCAAGCCAAAGCCCACCCACCAGAAAAATCTCACCCCCCAAGGGAGGAATCACCCTAATTCCCAGGAGTATTTTTTCCGTCCCCAAGGCCACATACCCAAGGAGATGAGAAATAAGGGGAAGCTGGAATAGGAGCCAAAGAAATCCGAGGGCTGCCCAAAGGGTGACAACCCAGCCAACGAGCGGACCGGCAATAATTCCATTGACTATGAGCCCTTCACTTTCGAAGGTGGTAGCCAAGAAAAAAGGAGTTGTTATCCACACCGCCGCAAGCCCGGTAGAAAGGTATCGAGCCACAAAATCGCCAACAATAGTTCGCAAAGCCAGAAATATCGGCCCCGAAAAGAGGACCAGACCTCCCAGAGAAAGGTAGCTGAGGATGAACCCCCAGTGCTCCAGAAACGTGGGGTCGAGCAGGAGCAAAACTACCATGCTACCCCAATACCCGGCCCAGAACCCCCCAGGATACTTGAGAAACCCCCAGCCAAGACTCACTATCGCCATAAGGGCAGCCCGAAAGAGTCCCGGCCCGGGAACTGCTATCGTGCAGTAGACCAATAAGATGGTCGATAAGACGAGAAATCCCGAAGCCTCGACGAGGCGAGTAAGCCAGAGAGGAGGCATTCGACTATGTTTCGATAACTGGGTTAGAGTCCAGTCGTAGGCCTTTCGTAGGGGAAGGGTTCCACTGAGAAGCAAATTCAGGTGAAACCCACTGAGAGCCAAAATATGAAGGATTCCGGCCTGACGAAAGAGAACCATCACCCGGGGGTCGAGGGATTGCCGGTCGCCGAGCAAGAGGGCTTGCAGAAAGGCTCCGGGCAAAATCCAACTATCCCTTCCCCGGGTACCCATGTCCAAATCGAGCCGAAGAAAAAGAGTTGCCACCCGTTGGCGAATTTCGGGTCCCCAGGCAAAACGTGGAACTCCAAAAGCCGGGTTATAGGCCGTGAGAGCTGCCCATGAAAGTCCTTCCAAAATTACGCCGAGTAACAAAAGTGCCGGAGCAGTTCGAAGACCAAGGACGATCCACATTCTCAGGGCTCGGGACCAACCACCCTGTTTTGCCACCTGTAAGAGAAGAAACTTACTTGAAGACCAAAAAACCAAGCCTCCTAAAAAACACCAAAAACCGAAGGATACACTCCCCCGAAGGGCTGGTCCCCATTCCAAGAGGAGAGTAGGGGCGAAAATTCTTCCAACTAAAAAACTTACACCACCGAGACCTAGAACGATACTCAAGATTGACCTCCTTCCCAGAGAGGTACCCGGAGCAAAAAAAAACCGGCTACAACGAGCCGGTTTGAGCGATAGGCAGAAAAGCTGTTATCGGGCGATTGCCGATAGGGCTTCCCGTGCGGCATCTTTTAATGGAACCGGGTAGTTAAGTATAGTTACCATGAAGAGTGCGTTGTACGATTGAACGTTTTGCAAAATTCTTAAATTTTCTATGGTATTGAGGGTAATTTGCCGGTCGTAGGGTCTGTCCTGCTGGGTATAAGAGTTGATGAGGTTTAAGAACTCGGTTAACCGTTGGGCAGCCACGGGAGACGTGGTAGTTCCCAGGGCCGCGATGGCCTCAATAACTACCAGACGTTCGATTGTACCTCGATCGTATCCAACAATTGCATCGTTAAAATGTCGAACTAGGATTGGTGCAAACTCGGGCCGGTTGTTCGCAGAGAGTATTCGAACCGCAGAAACACGAATGTCTATAAACACTCGAGCAGTTTCGGCATCGCGAATAGAGGTAGAAAGAATATTGTTCAAGACGATTTGCGCAAAGGCTACCTTGTCTTCGGTTGTCACATCTTCCGACTCGACAAAGGCGACGTAGATATCGAGTTTGTCCGCTCCCTGGGCAAGGCGGAACACTTCGCCAAAGGCCTGGGGCATTTCTCCCAAGGTCCCGAGAATCTCATAGGCCAGGGCGGTAATGTTTGCATCTATCTGGGCAATAACCGTTTCTACGAGCACCGGACGAAACTCTGCATTATTCATTTTCCCCAAGGCATCGACGAGGGCAAGGGCTAGCTGGACCGAGATTGTTTCGCCGGTTTGTTTTCTTCGCAGTTGGGCCTGGAGAAAGGAGGCAATATTAAGACGGGTCTGAGGATCGTCAACCGCAACTGGTGCGAGGTTTGCCAGAATTACCTGCCGTTGGAGGATATCGTCGTGAGCCAAGAAGATCTGCCACAGCAATGAATTATAGGCTGATACCCCACTCTCTTGGATCCGAGGAAGAACCAATCGGACCATGAGTTGTAGTTCTGTGTCCAGAGGAAGGGCTTGGGCGTTGTCGACCAAATACCGCGCTGCAAGGCCATAGACCGGAACTACCTGGTCAATTGGATCGTTGGCGGCGGCTTCAAGGAGCTGAATTTTTCCCGCAAGATCGACGGTATTGAAGGTTTCAAGATAGGCGTTGAGCCTAAGTTCTTCGGGGGTCTGATTTTGGGCCTGAGGAGCCTGCTCCTGAGTCGCTGAAGCACTGGGTGCAGGCGGGGTTGCTGGTGCTGCGGTCTCCTGGCATAGGAGTGGCAAGCCCACAAGCAGTAATACCCCAAGGGTAACGGCTGCTCGAAATACGTACATTCTCATACTATCCTCCGGTCCATAAACAATGGGTTGGTGACCTCTATAATCCAATTTCCTGGCTAAGTTGGTCATTGCACCGCAATGACTTAAGATCCTGAGCCGATTAAGAATAGGTCTAGAGGTCACCAGACTTATTCTACAGCATTCGGTGCAATGTTTCTATTGTCTACTTCGGGGGTTTCTTCGGGATTTGCTGGTTTTGTCACCTTTTTGTTCCCGACGATTCCAAAGGTGTACAAAAGAATTCGGTTTCGCATTTCCCGACTTGGCGGTAGAGCCTGGAGGTGAAGAATTGTTGAGTGGGATTTTTCGTTATAGTTTACGCTTTTTACTGTTCCACTTATGACCACCGGTAGAGGCCCAAGGTGGGTCTGAAGTCGAATTTGCATTCCTATTTTTCCCCTTCCTCCCACTTGAATTCCAGCTCCGCTTTCGGAAATGTCTACAATTTTGCACGCCAGGCCGCCGTTATCGGCCCACTCTTCGCTGGGTGGGCCGATTTCGAGAATCGGAAATATGCGAGCCTGTTGTTGCAAGCCAACACGAATTGAATTTCGCTTCTGTGTCCGGGTCAATACGTCTGAGTGGGCGATGCATACGAATCCCGAATCCTTTTGACTTGTAGTTGCCAGGGTTCGAGAATCGAAGTAGTAGCCTGCGTCTTCTTTTCGCCAAAAATACACCTGGATCTTTTGGTTTGATAAATCAATAGGAATTTCCATAGATTTCGTGGACGGTCGGGTAACATGAAGACATCGCTTTGTATTCTCGAGGACTACCACTTCATGTAGCCCCTGGCCAGGAACAGTGATTTTTAGTGGCTGCCCTATGCCAATGCTCCGACTGGTGCTAAGCCCTGCTTTTTGGCGACTGAGAGAAAAATCGGCCCGTTTATGAAAATCCAGAATTTTTCCTAAGAACTCCTGGAACTCTGGAACTTCCTCCCCTTCGGGGGTAAGGGGCGGATTTTTAATGAGATCTCGTATACAGGTATCGAGTACCTTTTCAGACCAAAAAAGTGCCGAAGGATCCGATAATTTAAGGTGTTTCGCGGTCTTTTGTAGGGTTTGGATTTCACCAAGAGAAAAGCCTGATTCCATTCCCTTTACGATAAAAGTCGGCCAGGGCGAGAACTTAGCATAGGCCAAGATAACAGCGATGAGAAAAACGAAAAATACTAGGAGAGAAACCCAAATCATTTTTTTTCGACCCCAGGCCTAAGGAAATAATAGAGAAATTTTTGACTTTCGAGAAGTAGCCCGAATTTAAATTCATTGTAACCCGGCTCAACGAAAATTAAAATTAGAAGATGGGGACATGTGAAAACCTTTTTGCTAAGTCGCCTTATGGATACCTTGTATTCGACAACGGGGACTATGTTGATTGCAATAAAGCTACAGAAAAGTTATTCGATTTCTACCGAGAGTGGGACTTAGGCAAGAGTCCAGTAGAAATATCTCTAGAAGTTCAGCCGAATGGCCAACGGACCGATGAATACGCCAAGGTACTGCTTTGCAGAGTGTTGATGAAAGAGGGAGATGATTGTATGGACCTTGGAAGGTTCGCGCTACCGGCCGGCTACCGAGTATCTGCCTGAGATGGCGGTTCCTTCCTTGGTATTAGAGGGCTTTCGGTGGAGGCCCTTCGTACTTACAACAGCGACCCAATAGAAGCACTTTTCTTTTTTCCGTCGTCCACATAACGGAACAAAATGTCTATGGATGTGGCTTGAAACTCTTTTCCGTTTATTACAATTTTCACTTTTCCATTCGAATCGATGTATTCATTTATGAGAGCGTGTACTTTGTCTCGATTTTGTTTTAATGCCGCAACCTTATTGCCCCGGGGTCCACGTTTTCCTTTTTCTGGATACAAAATGGTCTTCATTTCTTCCGCAGTTTTTAAGGTAATTCCATGAATTTTCTTCCAGGGCTTTCGGATAGCATCGTCGTTATCACGATTGTAACCCATGGCAGTAAAAAACTCGTCGAAACTAAGAGATTCGAGGGTCTTATTCTTAATTGCTTTTCCAATGATGGTAAGAAATCGATTCTTGCCGGTTATAAGGGCGATTTTTTCTAACTCTTCAACCTTATTGACTACTTCGGCGAATAGTTTTGCTGATTTTGTTGCCATTTCTTGCTCCTGTTATCTTTCATTTATACTATACTACCACTTCTTTTAAAAGCGCGCTCCAATGCGTCGGCTTTTTTTATATTTTTTCGTAACCACGTTAATAATAACTGGTCCTGTTCGTCTTTTTGCAGTTTGTATGAAAGTTCGCTTTTTCGTAATCGAGTAGTTATATCGTAAAGGCAAAGGGCGGCACTTACCGAAATATTAAAACTTTCGACAAATCCAAACATAGGTATGGTAACAAAATCGTCTGCTAATTCGAGGGCGGTTGGGGTAAGCCCAGTTAATTCGGTTCCAAACATAAGGGCGATGGGACCTTGATGAATGGGAAGGTTTGCCAGGGTATACCCGTCGGTCCGAGGTGAGGTAGCCACAATACGGTAGCCCCGGGACTTGAGGGCAGTTATCGCCTTAACCGTTGGGTCTTCGCCCTTGTACCGCTGAAGGGTCAACCATTGGCTGGTTCCCAACTCCACGTCGGGGTTTACCTGATAGGAGTTTCGATCTTCAATAATGTGTACATCTTGGACCCCAAAGGCGTCGCAACTGCGTAGCACCGCCGAGGCATTGTGGGGCTGAAAAATATCCTCAAGAACAACCGTCAAATAGCGGGTTCGTTCGGCGACTACTCGATGCATTTTTGAAAGCCGTTCGGGGGTTACAAACTGACTAAGGTATTCGATGAGGGCTGTGTTCTCCTGTTCCATACCAGGGATAGTACCGAGATTGGTCGGTTTGTGGTACAGTCCCGGCCATGGGAAAACGAGACAAAGAGTTTGATAACTGCGAAGTGGTCCACGTACTTGCAGGGGGCGATATGCTGGCCCAAGACGATAAGGGAACAAAAATTACCGTCGACGGGCGGCAAACGGTACCGGGAGATCGAATTCGAGTAACCGCGGGCTTTCGAAAACGTAAGGGCACCTACGAAGGGCGGAATATTGATGTTCTGACCCCATCTGCCGATCGGATTCAACCTTTTTGTAGCCATTTTGGTCCCTGTGGGGGGTGTCGGTGGCAGCTGGTCCCCTACTCCCTTCAGGTTCAATGGAAGGGCGACCTCTTTTTGAAGGCATTAAAAGCTACGCTGCCGGGGGAGGTCTTAGAATCGACCCAAATACTTCCCCCCCTTCAAAGCCCCCAAGACCGGGTCTACCGAAACAAAATGGAGTACAGTTTTTCGAACCGCCGGTGGCGTTTGGCTTCGGAGATGGAAATTGACGATCCAAATACCCAGGCCGCCGGGCTTTTTGTGCCCGGAACCCCTGGGAAGGTACTAGACTTGGAAACCTGTTACCTGCAAGATGATCGTGGAAATACCATTCGCAATGGACTCAAAAAATTCGCCCAAGGTTTGGGGATTTCTTTCTACGATTCCCGGGCAAACACGGGCTATTTGCGGACCCTCGTTATTCGCACCACCGGAAGTGGGGAGCTCATGGTAGTCCTTATTGTAGCCTACGAGGATTTCCAGCTGGAACAACAGCTGGTTGACTACCTTAGGACAACCTTCCCCTTCGTAACGAGCCTGTATACCCTCGTGAACTCCAAACTCAACGATAGCTACGCCGATTTAAAGCCCCAACTCCGAGCCGGTAGCCCGTGGATTACCGAAACCCTTGAGGGCCTAGAGTTTCATGTTGGGCCTTTGAGTTTTTTTCAAACCAATATTTTCCAGACCCCCCAGTTGTATGCCCTTGTCCGCCAGTGGGCAGACATTCGTCCGACCGATGTGGTGTACGATTTATATACCGGTACAGGCACCATTGCCGCCTACCTCGCCCGCCACGGGGCCAAGGTCATTGGGGTTGAGTACATCGAAGAGGCGGTGGAGGCTGCCCGAAGGTCCTGTGCAGAGAACGGCCTAAAAAATACGGAGTTTTTTGCCGGGGATATGAAAGATGTGCTGAACAGAGAGTTCTTTTCTTTGCACGGGCGACCGGATGTGTTGGTCTGCGATCCTCCCCGGCCGGGAATTGCCGAGCCAGTCCTCCACCGAATCCTGGAGGCCGAACCTCGGCGAATTATTTACGTCAGTTGTAATCCCACAAGCCTCGCCCGAGACCTGAGCATTCTGGTATCAAAGTACCAACTGGTCCGGGCCCAGGCGGTGGACATGGCCCCCCACACTCCCCACGTAGAAGCGGTGGTTCAACTAGATCGAAAAGTACTCGCCGCCGTAGACGACCTGGGTAACGAGGTCTTCAAAGAGGCCCGCCTCGTAGAGAAAATCTAAAATTGTATAGCGGTTTCGTATAAGCAGGGCCTTTCGAATTCCCAACTCCAGTCGTTGTCCACTTAGCCCGATATGTCCCGGTTCGGTAGGACACCCGGCAACCCCAAGGAGTCCCTTTAGGGTGTCAAAAGGAATAAGTTGGTCTGCCAGGGCCCCTTGAATGTCGTTCCATTTTTCGAGGATGATTTTTTGTCTTGCCTTGAGGGCAGGGGGTTCGAGGTACTTGACCTTGTAGGTTTTTACCGTAGTTTCGAAAACCGGCGGCGGGGTTGGAGTAGAAGACAGCAGAGCCTTTACCTGGGCTAACCGGTCTTTCCATGCGAGTCCGGGAAAGCGAGCGACCTTCTCTTTTCCTTGGACAATGTCGACTTTCAAGAACTCGGTCATAAGGGCGGTACTCACCAGGGTTCCGATAGATACCTTGAACCCGTGGGAGGGCTCGATTCCCTGGTAGAATAGGTGTTCCATTTCCCATACGTGACTCATGAGATGATCGGCCCCCGAGGCTGGGCGGGTGTCTTTGTACACCGCCATGGCCTGGCCCAGATCTACCAACTTAAGAAATACCCGGTCAATATATCCACTGCCGGGGTCGACCAAAAGTCGGGCATCGGCCAAGACTTCTTTGAGGCCATCCTGGGCCAGGTGCCAGGCCTCGTCGTGGATTGGTTCGATGCCTAAGCGGTCGGCGATAAGCCAATCGGCCCCGGCGGGAACCTTGGCCGCCAAATCTCCATAACCCGAAGCCGACATAGCCGCCGGCGCATGGCGAAACACCAAGGGGTCGGCCACCATAGCCTTGGGAACCGGGCAGTCCATGGTCTGTTTAAATCCGTCTCGACTAATAGAGGCACCCTTAGCGGTGTAACCGTCCATAGAACAGGCGGTAGGCACCACCATATACCCGCGGCCCACCTCGAAGGAGGCCCGTTTGACCAAATCGTTAATGGTTCCCGAGCCCACGGCCACGGCGATGGATTCGGGGTGCTCTTCCAACACCTGCCGAACCGTAGTTACGTTGTCGTAGTCGGCGTAGACCTTGGGATTGTCAGGAAAAATGAACCTCGAACACCGATCGCCAAAGGATTCCTTGAGGGTTTTAAATACCTGGGCTCCGGCGGCCTTCCAGGTATTGGAGTCGGCAATAACCAGGGGCGCCCTATCGTCCCACAAGGAACGAAACACTTCATCCACTCGATCGAGAGATCCTTCGGAGACTATTGTTGTGTTGTTTTCCATAGACCCAATTGTAACTTTCTGCCTCCGGTTGGGCAACGGGAGACGTAATTAAAAATTATAATTTTTTTTTAGATTTTTTTGACTTTATAATACTAAAAACCTTGAAAAAAAGGCAAAAAAAGACCCCGAGGAACAAGTCCTCGGGGTCTTCCTGTTGGCATATAAAAAATAGCAGCTATTGTTTGCTGGGCCCGATAATCAAGACTACAAAGGTATCACAGGGTCGCCAGAGGATGTATGAACCTCATGGAGGAAACCAAGCGCCTTGACAAAAAGCCCACCCGACCAAAGAAGAAATCCTAAGCTAAGGGGTTTCGAACAACGGTACGGGTGGGCCAGCTAATAGAACAATTAATATTATTTTGTTACTATACATACAAATGCAAAAAAAAATAATCGGAATTACCGGTTCAACGGGGTTTATCGGCACCCATTTGGTAGAAAGCCTGGTGGACGAGGGATACACCCTACGATGTTTTCTAAGGGCCGGTAGTCTACTACCATCGAACTGGGCAAAAAAGGTCGAAGTACAGCGCGGAAGTTATGACCGGGTCGAAGATTTGGTTTCCTTCGCCGATGGTTGCCATGAAATCCTGCATTTAGCAGGCATTACAATTGCCGATTCTCGAGAGGAATTTATGAAAGTGAATCTTCGCTACACCGAAGCCTTACTTTCGGCGATCGTGCAAACCAAGAACCAGCCGACTAGGTTCGTGTATTTTTCGAGCCAAGAAGCAGTACACCCCAGTAAAAATAGCCAGCCTATTAACGAAGAGACCAAAAATCTTCCCTTTACCGACTACGGTGTATCGAAATTGATGGCCGAAAACCTGGTACGAGAAAAATGTGCTCAGGGGGGTATTGACCTTACCATTCTCCGACCCGGACCTGTATATGGTCCCCGGGACAAGGATTTTTTGGTCTTTTTTCGTGCCATGGCCAAGGGTTTTTCTCCGATTTTTTTGTACCCATCGCTCATTAGTCCAATTTTTGTCAAAAACCTCACCTATTATGTAACCAAGGTCCTTGAAAACCCCGATATTCTGGGCACGTATTTTATGGCCGATAGTACCGACCTCTCGGCCAACGATTTCGCTGCGTTAATACGAAAGAGTTACGGCTCGTGGTCCATTCCGGTGCCAATTCCCCGCTTTCCCCTGTACATTCTGGCAAAAATTGGTGACCTGGTAGCCAGTACGGGAAAAAAACGCCCCTTAGTGACGAGTCAGAAATACAAAATGCTTACCTGGCCCAACCTAACCATTGATAGAGCTCGGTTGAACAAGACCTTTGGTCCCCCACCCTACACCACCGCCGAAGGGGTTGAGCAAACCTGGCAGTGGTTTATAAGTTTCCCAATTTAACTCCCATTTCCAACTCAATGCGGGTGGCATTATCGAAGGCGCCAGCCTGGGGCCTCCACAGTGGTGGCTCCCCTGCAATGGGTGTTACCAAATTGAGCGGATTAAAAGTCCCACCCAGTTCAACTTGGGCGTGGAGGAAAAAATTGGACCACTCTACTTGGGCGCCCAAAGAGAGAACGAGAGTGTGGGATAACACGGAATCACCATAAAAGAGCTCGGTGTCCCGGGGTATGTCGCGCCAACTGTCATCCAAATGCCAAGGGTTATGGGGCGATTGAGAACCCCCAATAGCCCACTCCAAGGTCGTATCAGTGGTTAAGAGATAAGCTCCCAGGATCCAAGGCTTTTGCCAGGCCAACTGAAAGGCCAGGGTATTTTCGCCGTAGGGGAACCCGATGTAATTGTCCGATAGAGCAATGGTACGCCCTTCAACCTGGCTGGCCGGATAGTAGGTATATTCGTAGGGGTACTTATTAGGATTACCGTCTTCCGAATAAGAGGCTGCAAACATATGTTTGGTTGCCCCGCCGTGCCAAAAAGAAAAATTGCCCAGGTCGGTAGTAAAGGTCGCGCCTGCAGACCAGGCAAACTTGTTTAAGTTCCCTGTATCCAGGTTCCCAGGCCTAACCATATCCTTAATGACCACTTCTGCCTCGGCTCGAAACTGGGGCAAGGTGTAGTCGCCGTAGAAGCCCATATAGCTGGAGTCGTTGGTATTATGAACCCAGGGATTATCACCCTGGGACCACAGGGTATTGACGAATAAGGTCGGGGCCGGGTTGAGGAAGAAGTTGGCATCAAAAAAGCGGTCGAGAAAAACCGAACTTTCTTGATACCCTACTCGAAGGTTTCCCAAATGAATAAGGTAGATTTTTTTATTAAAACCCCTGTCTCGCCAGGTAGCTTCGGGGTCGGGGGCATAGCCGTATTCCCAAGGGGACCGGTAATTGAGCCCAATCCAACGGGTTTGGTACGAGAACAGGGTACCATCGTAGGTAAAGGCCGCACCTATAGCTGGTTTGCCGTTGGCGTCTAAAAGAATTTCAAAGGGATTTTGAGAATACCGATGGGTAGCGGGCAAATATCCAAAGGACAACTCGAATGGACTGCTGTGAAGGGTAACCGAGGCGTGAAGAAGGTCAAAATAGTAACCATAAAGCATCCAACTTTCGGTAGGGTCCCACTTACCGTCGTTAACAAATCGCATGTTCCCACTCATGGTAATAGAGTCGGAAAGTAGTCGAAACCCTAACCCCGGACCGGTGTACAGTCCTCCGTCGTCGGCTCCAAGAATTCCACTTGCCAAGAAGGCAGCCCGCTCTTCGGGTTCGGCTCCAAAGGCGGGCGAAAATACGAGGACTAAGACCAGACCCCACAGGATGGGTTTCACGGTTGGGCCTTTTCGAGTTTTTCTTTGGTAACCACAATCCAAATGCCCCAGGGATTTCTGTCGAGGGACTCTTGAACCGGAATAAAATGAAAACCGTAGTCTGGCCGCAGAAGGTGGTAGTCCACCGAACCCGAGGTTACGACCAATAGGGCGTTGGAAAACTCTTTGTGTACATCGGTTGGTAAATACTCCAGAAAATTACTCCCCAAGGAGATGGTAACATTCCATAACCTACGAAACTCTTCCAGGGCGGCAGAATTGTAGTAGGTAAGGGTGGCGTGTTTATCGACCAAAACCATAGGTTGCACAACGTACTCGGTTAGGGCCTTCATGGCTTCTAGACCATACTGCCCGGTTACCTTGGTTATTGTGTGGGTCAGATAATTTTCCATAACATTATCCTTATGTGGCAGTAGTTCGGCGAGACCAAAGGTCTAGTTCCCATTCGGCTAGGGACCGAGATTGGGCTACTTCTTTTAGGCGATTGACTATCCCTTGGTATTCATCGGCGGTATCAAAATCGGTCCAGTTCACCGAGTTAATTCCTGCGACCTGAAGAATTATTCTATCCACCGGGCAATGAAGGGGGGTGTTGTCTAGGTAACCCAGACACCAGTAGTATTTTAGAAGCAGGTTAAGAAGTTTTTGGGCGGTGCCTATTGTGTAGGTTCCTTTACTGAGAATGGGGCAAAATTCTTTCTCGGCATACTCTTTAATGGAATGAATGAAGCTTAGGTGATCTTTCTCGCTGTAGTCGTGGTGGTAATTAGGCAGGACCGAAGATTCGATGAACTCCTTCATACGGTTTTTAAAGACTATGCGTTGAGTTGGTGTACATTCAAGAGCGTACAGTCGGTTGTGTTGGGCCGAGGCGTTCCAGGCCATGAGAAACACCTCGTCCAAGACGAATTTTTTGTGTAGCGAGGTCATACTATTTATCCTTAGTCCCGAAAGAAAATGTCACGGGTATAGAGTTTGTGGTGTACATCGGAGAGCTCGGGGTTGTGTCTATTAGAAATTATTACATCGCAGGTGTTTTTGAACTCTTCCAGGTCGGTTAGAACAGGCGAGTTGAAGAACGAGTCTCCCTCGTAGGCAGGTTCGTAAATATAGACGGGAATTCCTTTGGCTTTCAGGCGTTTCATTACCCCTTGGACTGCGGAAGATCGAAAATTGTCTGAGTTGGACTTCATGGTCAGTCGATAAATTCCGACGGTTTTTGGTTTTCGGGCAAGAATTTGGGTGGCAATATGGTCTTTTCGGGTTCGGTTGGCATCGACAACGGCCTGAATGAGGTTGTTGGGTACCTGGGAGTAGTTGGCCAAGAGTTGTTTTGTGTCTTTAGGTAAGCAGTACCCACCGTAACCAAAGCTGGGGTTGTTGTAGTAGTCGCCAATTCGAGGATCGAGGCTAACCCCCCGAATAATGTGCTCGGTAGAAAGGCCGTGGACTTCGGCGTAGGAGTCCAACTCGTTAAAGTAGGCAATACGTAGGGCCAAGAAGGTGTTGGCAAAAAGCTTAATGGCCTCGGCCTCGGTTGGGTCGGTTAATAGGAGGGGAACGTCTTTTTTTATGGCCCCCTGGGCAAGAAGTTCGGCGAACTGCTGACCCCGCTTTCCCCTATCGCCCACAATGATGCGGGTAGGAAAGAGGTTGTCGTACAGGGCCTTTCCTTCCCGTAGAAACTCGGGAGAAAAAATAATGTTCTTGCTGTAGTACTTTTTTTGCATAGACGCTGTAAATCCGACCGGCACGGTCGACTTAATGACGATAGTGGCTTTGGGGTTTACGTCGAGCACTTGAGAAATAACCTGTTCGACCGAATTGGTGTTAAAATAGTTCGTTTCCGGGTCGTAGTCGGTAGGGGTGGCCACGAGGACAAGATCGGCCCCTTCGTAGGCTTTTTCGGCGTTGGATTCCACGGCTAAATCCAGTTCAACTTGGGAAAGGTAGTGGGTCAATTCTTCGTCGACTATGGGGGATATTCCCCGACGAAGAAGGTCGAGTTTCTTCGAATCTATGTCGAATACCCGAACCCAGTTGTTTTGGGCTAATAGAACGGCGTTAGAAAGGCCTACAAAACCAAGGCCGGCGACTGTTATGTTCATAATCTTCCATTAAGGGCTAGGGCGGCGGTCATAAAGGCCGATCTGTTTGAAGGGCTAGGGTCGGGGTTATTTTGGGGGTATCCAAGGTGAGATGGGCCAAAAAGGAAACCTGCGCCAAGGTTAAAGGTTAAGTGACGGGTAATATCGAAGGAGACCCCAGGTAGAACGATGCCGGTGTTGGTAGAAAAGGACCAACGGGAACCAAGTTGGGCCCGGATCCCAAGATCTTTGGGCCGGAAATCTACATTAAGTGCCAAATTGGAACCCCAGAATAACGGAAAGGGTCCAGGAACGATAGTTTCGCTTTCTTCCCCATTATAGTACCACTCGGGGTTAATCGTTAGGGTTGCGTCAAAGAGGGTAAAAATACTTCCAAAAGCAAGACTAAAATCGAGAGGGTCATAGGGCCGGGTTGGGTCAATTATTTCGGTGGCATCCAAGCGAAGGGTACTGGCGGCAATGAGTCCTTCGCCGTAGAGGTCGAGCCACTCGTTAAGGCCGATGGCTCCGGAACCGGCCAGCCGCGCAGCCATTCCCGCCTGGTAGAATACCCGTAGGTCTAGTTCTAGTTTCTCGATGGCAAGGACATATTGAAGACCGTACCCAAGGCGGAGGGGGTCCGGAGATTGGGGATTACTATGGTATTCGTCTTTGTTTTGGATTACCAGGTCAAGACCACCAACACCTATAGGAATAGAAAGGCGGCTCACTAACAGACTCTTTGTAGAAACTGGGCTTAGGGGATTATCTGCTTGGCGTTGCAGGAGGTTTCCAAAACCAAAGTTGGGCGATCGGCCCCATTGTAAGGTACGGCGCCCCAGACTAAGCAAAAAACCATTCGAAAAGGTGTAGTCGGCATACAGCTGGGTAACGTCTAACACATACCCGGGGTAGGAAAAACTGACCCCGGTCCACACGGTAAGTACCGGCGAAATTGCAAGCCGTAGCCCCAGGTAAGAACCTAGGGTAAGAATCGAAAGACCATCGTATTCAGAAGCAGACAGAGAGTCTTTCCACCCCGGAGAGTACCCAAATACCAGGCCAAAGGTAGAGGTAAGTTCGACCGGGTCTCGTTGTTGCACCCGGTCCAGCACCGTGGGCTGGGGTAAGGACGGGGTCGATGGAGGGTCCTCTTGAACAACCTCCTCGCCGTCGAACAGGCTATCTAGGTCCAGTGGGTCGTCTTGGGAAGGGGGTGTTTGGGACCAGGATATAAACCCCAGGACAAGAAAAACCAGGACCAGAGAACTCTTTGTCATCGACGAATTCTTTCCAAGAAAGTTCGAGAGAACACCGAGTCGTTCACTGGGGCAAAACTCGGGTTTGACACGGTTAGAATTGTCCGTTCGTGAACAAAGGTACCGTTGACAACCGCCCCTTCCAGTTCATCTACAATAAATATTTGCTGAGGTACCAGCCGGCCAGAAATTTGGTGGTAGTTGGGTACGGCGGTGGTTCGCATGAGCTGGCGCGAGAGGCTGTAGTCCTCGGTCTTCAAAATTCGACCATCGTCGGTTATCCACACCTTCATGTAGGGAAAGGTTATGCCCGACTTGTCTGACTCAAGCTCGTACAAAAAGGCGTCAAAGCGGCCAAGACGGACGGAACTTACGGACAAAATTCGGTAGTCCTCGGCCAGGGTAGATTGGGTAAAGTCGGAGTTTCGAGCGTTGGTATTTCGAAAACGATCCCGGGAGCTGGTGGTATTGAACTGTCCACTTTCGGGGTCGTATATCCATAGGGTGTCCCCTTGTTTCAGGTATCCCTGACCCCGATCGGCTTGGGGTTCGAGGACGACGATAGTGTAAATATTGTTTCGGTCTCGGCGAAACACCGCGGCCTTGGTTATTGACCTACCTCGGCCGGGGGTGTCTTGAATTATTTCGTATTCGGCCGAAAAGTCTGAATCTACATAGGTCCAAGACCCATCGGCCCGGCGTAGGCGGGCTACATCGGTCGAGGTTTGGGCGAAAAGGCTCAAGCACAGAAATCCCCACATAATAAAAGAAACGAGTTTTCTCATAGGGCGGTAAGTTGTCCTTTCAACAAGTTCGGAATGGGGCGATGGACCATACGAAGAGCCATAAAAAGCACCGGGGGAATTACTGCTAAAACCATAATTCCGGAGTTGGCAAAAAAGCGGGAAGAAAGAAAAAGCGGAACCAATCGCCCGTTGGTAAGAAAGAGCTCGAACCCGGGTATCCATTCGAAGGCAAAAAGACCGGTTACCTGTGTGGCCCCAAGGCCCAAGAGGGTTCCGAACAAAATTCCTAATCCTAGAAGCATGAGCAATTCAAAAAAAAGCAGGGCGACAACAAAAATATGGGGATACCCCAGGGCAACCAGGGTACCTAGTTCCCGGGTTCGTTGATGGAGCACTACCCGGTAGGTAACCAGGGCAGCAGCAAGGACTACAAGGTTCATAATTCCTAAGAGCAGGTACGAGCCCAAACGCAGGGCCCCTAAAAGATCGGTAATTTCGCCCAAATAGACCGGTAGGTCGAAAACAAAATACCGAACCCCTTGCCAGGATTTTCGTAACTCGGTAGTTAGTTGATTTCGGGTTTCAATGGGACCCCCGAGGGGTAAACGATTTTCGAGGGCCTGTCGGATGGTAGTCGCCCAGAGCCTCGAGGTAAGGGGATCGGGAAGGACCAGACCCAATACCGAGTAGGAGGCAGGCGAAAGGCCTAGAAGTTGAGCGGCGGTGGTGTGGTCAATGTAGGCCCGGGAGTAACCAAATACACTGTCGTCGCGAAGTATTGCCCGAACAACAAGTTCGCGGGTATCCGTTTGGCCTTGGCGATTTTCTACCCTTAGAACCAGGGAGTCGCCAAACCGAACTTTGAGTAGTTCGGCCGCAGGTGCCGAAAGAACCAGGGTATTGGGGTCCCAGTCGGTTGAGTACTGGCCTTGGAGGTAGTCCAGTTGGGAAAACAAACTTGCCTCGGCGATAAAATCTACGCCAAAGAGGTCTTTAAGGGGAAACTGGGAGCCCCCAGAAAGCAGGCTTGTACGATCGAAGCCATGAACCCGATAGACCTTCTGAACTCCCGGGGGAAGCAGAGAGTCCACCACTTCTTCGATTATGGCAAGATCGTCCATGACCATGAGAGATCGGGCCTGACGGTCCCTGCCGTGAATAAACACATGGCCGGCGTAATGCTGGAGGGCGGACCGTTCTACCGACTGTTGCATTCCATCGGCCAGGGAAGATGAGGTGGTAATAAAGCCAAAACCCAGGGCAACGACTAAAAGGACAAAGAGGTAATGTCGAAAATGCCCCCGAAGATAGCGAAAGGATGAGGACAGAATCATAGGCAAATCCACTAGAGGCCCCTTACCAGTTGGATTATTGGGGTACGATTCGCCCGGGCAACCGGAAGGTACGAAGATGCCACCGCAATAAAGAGCAACATACCCAAGGCAAAAAACCCTACGACCGGGTCGATTGCCAAGTGTAATGTTGGCCCCCCGAGCATGGTTCGCAGTAGGGTATTTGGCAGGGCGAGTTGTCGGGAATTTACCAGTACCACAACGAGTCCCGAAGCCACGAGGCTTAAAAGGCCGGCGAAGAGGGCCAAAAGTAGGTGTTCAAGTATAAATAGGTTTCTCACCTGTCGGTCGTCTATACCCAAGGCGCGGAGGGTGCCAATTTCGCGACTGCGCCGGTAGGTAGAAATAACTACCAGGTTTGCCGTACCAAATATGACCACCAGGGTAAAAAGGAGGAACCCTCCGTTAAAGACCGTTTGTAAAAGCAAGACAAAAAGAGCAGACTGCCCCGCAGCTTGACGCCAGGGAAGAATTTGAGCACCTACACTTGTGGCAAGTTCTTGGACACTGGGGGTCAATGGTCCTTTTACCAGGACAAAGTGAGCGTCTAGGTTCTGCGGTTGGGAACCAGAGACACTGGCCTCGGGGGCAACCGAAAGAACTTGGGATAGAAGTTGATCTGCCAAGGATTGGCCACTTTGTTCCTCGGGTGTGGGGGCTAAAAATTCGTCGTCGGAAAACAGCAGGTCTAGATCTTGGGAGTTTAAAGGTCCATCGGTTGAAAAAGAGTCTTGAAATACCCGGGTTTGAATAGAAAAGAGATCGGCCAGGGTACGGGAATCTACCAGAACCAGGGGGTCCAAGGTTTCGTGGGAATTGGGATAGCGAAAAATTCCTACTAAAGGAACCGAGCGAATACGAAAGCGTTCGTCACGGCCATAGGTAAGAAGTACCGGGTCCCCAGGAACCGGGGCACGCCCCTGACCTTGTTGGATAGTATGGGCAAGGGATTGGGTTATCATAATTCCGGGAGCACCGTCTTGAAGGTAGGTGCCCTCTACCAAGGTAATACCGGGCAGGACAGAAAAATACGTACGGGGGTCTACCCCGAAGGCAGGATGATTTTGCCTATACCCCGCAATATCGACAAGAACCCCACCGGAGAGCAGAAAACTGACCATTTCGACTTCCTCTTGTTGGGCCAGCCCTTCGCGAAGTACCAGGGGTTGGGTTAACAGTGGAATTGATACGTAGTTTTCAAGGGTGGGTGTGTTTGTTCCAAAAAGGCTCATGGAAAGATCGGTGGTTTGGGCCAGAACGTAGTCGCCGGTAACCGAGGTTTGGAACAGGGTGGTTAAGGTACGGTCGGAAGTTCGTAAGAGGCTGTTGCCAAGGAGAAAGACCCCAAAGGTAAGGCCAAATAGGCCTATTAATAAAAGGGAGTGGGTCCAATGACGAACCAGGTTACGAAGGGCGAGAAACATCATAGGCGAAGAACTTCTCCGTCTTTCAGGTGTATAACCTGGGTTGCCAATTGGGTAACCGCCGGATCGTGGGTAGAAAACACGAAGGTAGTTCCAAAGGTCCGATGGAATTTCTGCATAAGTTCTAAGAGGGATTTCCCCGTGGCACTGTCGAGGTTGGCGGTTGGTTCGTCAGCAAAGACAACCAAGGGTTTGTGGGCCAGGGCCCGGGCAACGGCCACCCTTTGTTGTTGCCCCCCCGATAGTTGGCCCGGCCGGTGGTGGGCGTGGTCATCCAGGCCAACCGATTCGAGCAGGTGCATTATCCACTGTCGCTGCTGGGCTTTGTCGCCCTTGTGGAGAGAAAACCTGAGGGTAAGTTCAACGTTCTCGTAGGCGGTGAGAACGGGAATGAGATTAAAGTCTTGAAACACAAAACCCATTTTTTCTCGTCGAATTTTTGCCCCTTCTGTGGGGGATAAATCCGCAAGGTTTACATTTTGAATAAAAATTTTCCCCGAGTCTGGCCGGTCTAGAAGCCCCATAAGGTTGAGTAAGGTGCTT